>JBIOHG010000001.1:0-159573 GCA_044448765.1 Sphingobacteriales bacterium
ATTTTGATCGGATTTATCTGGACGACATGCCTGGGTGGGCTGGTTGTGCTGATGAGTTTTATTGAAGTAAAAAAGGCTGGCGTTTTTTGCAAGGAAGTGAAGATATATATTCCGGGCAATCAGTATTTTATTGACAAGGAGGAAGTAGATAATATCCTGAGGACCCATAAACATCAGCTTGTGGGCCGGAATATGGAAAGCATCAACCTGCACCTGCTGGAGCAGAAGTTAAAGGCTAACCCCTTTATCGAATCGGCTAAAGTATATGCGGATATGGATGGGATTATTCGGGTTGAAATAAGTCAGCGGCAGCCTGTGTTACGGGTAATGAACCAGTTTGACCAGGATTTTTATATCGACCAGAACGGGCTAAAAATCCCGATGTCAGCAAACTTTACCGCGAGGGTAATTGCTGCAAACGGGTATATCGAGGAAGTTTTTGGCAATAAGGTGGATACGCTTCATACGGAACTGGCCAGGGAGGTGTTAAAAACGGCAGATTTTATCAACAGGGACTCGTTGTGGAGCGCGCAGATAGCACAGATATATGTGAACCCGGAACACCAGATAGAACTGGTGCCGAGGGTAGGAAATAACCGCATATTGCTGGGTAACGCCGACTCGTTGGAAACAAAATTTGCCAACCTGCTCACCTTTTACAAAAAGGCAATGCCACAAGTGGGCTGGAACCGGTATAAAACGCTTAACATCAAATACGCCAACCAGGTGGTTGCCGTGAGGAGCGACGATTTTAAAAGGGATTCGCTGAAGGCAATTGCCAAAGCCGATTCGTTGAAAAGAATGACTAAAGACACATCACAAATACAAAATTAATATGGACAAAAGTTCGACACAGGAAAAAAGTTCGCCAATTGTAGTAGGATTGGACATCGGTACTACAAAAATTTGTGCTATCGTTGGCCGCCGCAGCAAAAACGGCAAGATAGAGGTATTGGGCATTGGCAAGGCCGAATCGGCAGGGGTAACCCGCGGTATGGTTTCTAATATCGATAAAACCGTGCAGGGCATTCTGCAGTCTGTTGATATTGCGGGTACGCAATCCAACGTGGAGGTCAGGGTGGTAAATGTGGGTATCGCGGGGCAGCATATCAAAAGTTTGCAGCACCGCGGCCTCATCACGCGCCGTGATCTGCAGAGCGAGATAAGCCGCAAGGATATCGATAAGCTGATAGAAGATATGTATAACCTGGTGATGCCCCCCGGCGAGGAAATTATCCATGTGTTGCCGCAGGAATTTACCGTGGATAACGAGCCGGGAATTAAAGATCCGATCGGTATGGCGGGTGTGCGCCTCGAAGCGAATTTCCATATTATATCGGGCCAGGTAACTGCCATTAAGAATATTGTGAAATGTGTGAACAAAGCAGGTCTCGAAAGCCAGGAACTGATACTTGAGCCATTAGCATCTTCGGAATCGGTATTAAGCGACGAGGAAAAAGAAGCCGGTGTGGTTTTGGTTGATATTGGCGGTGGTACTACGGATGTGGCCATTTTCCATGAAGGCATCATCCGTCATACTGCGGTTATCCCATTTGGCGGTAACAGCGTGACCGAGGATATACGCGAGGGGTGTTCGGTGATGCGCAACATTGCAGAGCAATTGAAAGTAAGGTTCGGTTCAGCTTTGGCTGAAGAAAATAAAGAGAACGAGATTGTTTGTGTTCCGGGTCTGCGTGGCCGTGAACCGAAGGAAATATCAGTGAAAAACCTGGCCTACGTGATACAGGCAAGGATGGAGGAGATCGTAGAGCATATTTATTATGAGATCAAATCATCAGGATACGAGAAAAAATTGATCGCGGGCATCGTAATAACCGGCGGTGGTGCGCAATTAAAACACTTGCCGCAATTGGTTGAATATGTGACCGGTTTAGACTGTCGCGTAGGTTACCCGAATGAGCATTTAGCGAAGAACGAGGTGCTGCCAAAACCTGTTTACGAGGAATTGCAGAGCCCAACTTTTGCAACCGGTATCGGCCTTTTGATAAAGGGTATCCAGAAAATGGAGTATAACGACATGCCTGTAAATGCCGAGGTAAAAGCCGAGAAAGCGAAATTTAATGTTGATGATAAAAGGTTCGGTTTGTTTGGCAGATTGCTTGAAACAGGCAAGAAATTTATCAAGGATGACATTAAGGATGAGGACTATTTAAAATAATTCGGTGCAATTCAATTTGTCGAACTGTCACCAGGCGTTCCGATGGAACGCAACGCCGATATTTATTTCTACCAACCAGTCGTCCCTACGGGACGATCTGATTCGAAATCCGTCCCGTAGGGACGACTGGTCGGTAGAATTATTCACAATCGATGACTTTTCCACAATGTTGACATTTGTGGAAAAACATTGTGGAAAAAGCCCTACTATTACATATAGGTTAAATAAAATATAAGTCGTTCACACTTAGCTGAAAATTAGGATTATGCAATTTGAGATGTTAAAAGAAAAGTCGTCCATTATCAAAGTTATTGGTGTTGGCGGTGGCGGAGGCAATGCGGTAAATCACATGTACAAACAGGGGATTACCGGTGTCGATTTCATAATTTGTAATACTGACGCGCAGGCTTTAGAGCTGAGCCCCATCCCAAACAAAGTGCAATTAGGCGCAAGTTTGACCGAAGGAATGGGTGCAGGATCGATACCTGAAGTTGGGAAAAATTCGGCTATTGAAAATATCGATGACATCAAAATGATGCTGGGTACAAACACCCGCATGCTTTTTATCACCGCTGGTTTAGGTGGCGGTACCGGTACCGGCGCAAGCCCCATCATTGCCAAGGCCGCGCGTGAAATGGATATTTTAACCGTAGGTATTGTGACCACACCGTTCGGCTTTGAAGGCAAACGCCGCCGGATGCAGGCCGATGAAGGTTTGGAAGAACTAAAAAAATATGTCGATTCTTTCCTGGTAATATCAAATGACCGTTTGCGCCAGGTTTTTGGTAACCTTACGTTAGGTTCGGCATTTGCACAGGCGGATAATATATTGACAACAGCAGCCAAGGGTATCGCCGAGATCATCACCCTGCCGGGTTATATCAACGTTGACTTTAAGGATGTGCGCACCGTAATGAAAGATAGTGGTGTATCCATTATGGGCAGCGCAACGGCTGAAGGTGAAAACCGGGCCCTTAAAGCCGTTGAAGGCGCTTTATTATCGCCTCTATTAAAAGATAATGAGATAGAAGGTGCGAGATATATCTTGTTGAACATCAGTTCGGGTAATGAAGAGGTGACCATGGATGAAGTGAGTGTGATCACCGACTTTATACAGGAAGAAGCCGGTTTGGCCGCCGACCTGATATGGGGTAATTGCCGCGATGAAGCTTTGGGCGATAGTATTTCTGTCACCATTATTGCTACCGGTTTCCAAACCCGCGACGAGCGCGAAAAGGAACAGAGCAGCAAAAAAGTAATATCCATGCTGGTGCCTGAAAACAACCATTTGGTAAAGCCAGTAGTGAATGAATTTATAACACAGCCAAAACCGGTTGAAGAACCAACTGACCTTTACATCAAAGGAAAAGAGGACACCAAACAAGGCGGTTTGTTTGACGTGGTGGGCAATAAAGAAGAAGCAGAAGCTATAGAGGAGATCAGGTTTAACTTATCGGAAGAGCCAATATCTGCCGAAACAGAAATGCCCGAAGAGCTTACGTTCAAGATCACTGATACGGTAATGAATTTCGAGCCGTTGATGGAAACTGCTCCTGAGCCGGAACCTGAACCAGAGCCGATAGTTGGCGTTGATGATAATAAGACAGATGAATCCATTGAGGAGCAGTTACGCAAATCGCGCGAACGCATTATGCGCCTGAAGGACCTGAGCATGAAACTGCGCAGCGGCAACATACAGGAAATGGAAAATATACCCGCTTACAAACGTAAAGAAATAGCTTTGCAGCAAACCCCGCCATCGGATGAAAGCCAGGTGTCACGTTTCTCGCTTCTCCAGGACGAGGACGGTAATGTTGAGATAAAAAACAACAATTCGTTTTTGCACGATAACGTTGACTAGTTGATGGTTAATAGATCATAGTTCATAGAATATAACAGGAGAGACATCATTAGCATGTCTCTTTTTTGTTATAAACGAAAATGGCCATGAATTAGCAACAATTAACCATGATCTGGCACGTTATAAGCTATTATAAAAAGTTATAAGGTTTGGTGAAAGCTGCCTTTAAGGCTATATTTGTATTAACATTAAATTAAAACAGCGCTTTGGATTTATTTGATAAAATAACGAAAACGATGGGCGGGCCGCTGGGTCAGCATCAAAAATGGTCGCATGGATATTTTTCATATCCTAAACTGGAGGGAGAGATAGGGCCCCACATGCAATTTAACGGCAAAGAACACTTGGTTTGGAGCCTGAACAATTACTTGGGTTTGGCTAATCATCCTGAAGTAAGGGAGGCAGATGCCAAAGGCGCTGCGGATTACGGTATGGCTTACCCGATGGGCGCCAGGATGATGTCGGGTAACTCGATACATCACGAAGAATTAGAGCACGACCTGGGGACTTTTGTGGGCAAGGAAGATGCTTATTTGCTTAATTATGGCTACCAGGGGATGGTATCTATAATTGACTCGCTGGTTGACCGTAATGATGTTATCGTTTATGATGCCGAGTCGCACGCCTGTATCCTTGATGGTTTGCGCCTGCACATGGGCAAGCGCTTTGTATATCAGCATAACGATATGGAAAGCTGCGAAAAGCAATTAGAGCGCGCGACACGTTGGGCCGGGCAGACCGGCGGCGGCATATTGGTAATCACCGAGGGTGTTTTCGGTATGTCGGGCGCGCAAGGCAAGCTGAAAGAAGTTGTTGAGCTGAAAAAGAAATTCAAATTCCGTTTACTGGTGGATGACGCCCATGGTTTTGGTACGATGGGTAAAACCGGGGCAGGCACGCACGAAGCGCAGGATTGTGTTGACGGCGTGGATGTTTACTTTGGTACTTTTGCCAAATCGATGGCGGGTATAGGCGCGTTTGTGGCCGGGGATAAAGAGGTAGTTGATTACCTGCGTTACAATATGCGCTCACAGATATTTGCTAAGGCTTTGCCGATGCCAATGGTAATAGGTCTTAAAAAACGCTTTGAGCTTTTAAAATCGAAGCCGGAACTGCGTGAAAAATTGTGGGAGATATCTACGGCCTTGCAAAAAGGTTTGCGTGAACGCGGCTTTGATTTGGGCGTTACCGATACCATGGTTACCCCGGTAATTTTAAAGGGCGACCTGTACGAAGCAACTGCCCTGACCCGCGACCTGCGCGAGAATTATGGTATTTTCTGCTCTATCGTGATCTACCCGGTTATACCGAAAGGCCTGATATTGCTGCGTTTGATACCAACGGCAGCACATAGCCTGGAAGATGTACAGCGCACTTTGGACGCTTACAGTGAAATGGGCGAAAAGCTGAAAGCAGGATTCTATAAAGAAAACAAGATGGCGGTAGCCTAAGCAAAGCATAAAAAACATTTGCTAAGCCTTTCGGTTAATTCGAAAGGCTTTTCTATTTTTACCTCGTACCAACATCTACCTACATATGCTTAACCGTCGTGATTTTATCAAACTGAACGGCATTACTGCCGCCGGATTAGGAATTGGCCTAAGGCCATCATGGCTTAGTGAAGATCAGAAGTTTGAAAGCAAACGGTTGAGTCCCAATTTGCGGCGATTTAACAGTCCGGCTGTAGAAAGTACCATCACCCGTATCAAAGCGGATATTAAAGATCCCGAAATAGCCTGGCTGTTTGAGAATTGCTATCCAAATACCCTTGATACTACCGTAAAATATAAGGACAAGGAGAATCGCCCCGATACCTTTGTCATTACCGGGGATATCGATGCCATGTGGCTGCGCGATTCGTCCGCACAGGTGTGGCCGTATTTGCCTTTGATCAAAAACGATCCCGCTTTAAAGAGCCTGATCCTGGGTGTTATCAACAGGCAAAGTCAGTGTATTGCTATCGACCCTTACGCCAATGCTTTTAATGAGAAGGCAACGGGCAGCGAGTGGGATAAGGATGACACCGTAATGAAGCCGGAATTGCACGAGCGCAAATGGGAGATAGACTCAATATGTTATCCCGTAAGGCTGGCTTATAATTACTGGAAAATCAGCGGCGACAGCAGCTTTTTCGACGCCCAATGGCAAGCCTCTGGTAAACTGATACTGCATACCTTTAAAGAACAGCAACGCAAGAAAAACCACGGCCCTTACCATTTTCAACGCCGGACAGAAGTAGCCAGCGATACGGTACCAAATGGGGGTTACGGTAACCCTATCAAGCCAGTGGGTTTGATCTGCTCCATGTTCCGGCCGTCGGATGACGCTACGATATTCCCTTTCCTGGTGCCGTCTAATTATTTTGCGGTGGTCAGCCTGAATCAAATGGCTACTATGTACGAGCAAATTGCACACGACCATATTACCGCTGCGCAATGCAAAAAACTGGCCGCCGAAGTTTACGCAGCATTACAAAAATATGCCATCGGCCATCACCCGGTTTATGGTAATATATTGGCCTACGAGGTGGATGGCTATGGCAACCAATCGTTTATGGACGATGCTAATGTGCCCAGCCTGTTAGCATTGCCTTATTTGGGAGCGATGACCATTAACGATCCGCTTTATCAAACCACCCGTAAATTTGTTTTGAGTAACGCCAACCCCTACTTCTTTAGAGGCAAAGCAGCCGAAGGAATTGGCGGCCCGCATGTGGGCCTGGGTTATATATGGCCGATGAGCATTATTATCCGCGCACTTACCTCTAACAATCCCACAGAGATCGCCACCTGCTTAAAATGGCTGAAAAATACCCACGCTGGTACTGGTTTTATGCACGAATCGTTTAATAAAGACAAGCCGGAGGACTTTACGCGCAAGTGGTTTGCCTGGGCAAATACGCTTTTCGGCGAATTAGTGATAAAAACCCATCAAAACCATCCGCAGATATTGAAAAGAACGATATAATTATTACATAATTATTATAAAATTCAATGTTGTTAATTAATACGGCTTTAAATGCATTTAATGTAAAATTGCCGTTATAATTAACTTCTGTGTAACAAATTCTTTAATCTGGAAAGTATTTAACGTGTATTATTTAATATGCTAAATATTAGGGCATATTATATCCATACTTAAAGTATGTTTTGCTTGAAAATGTGGAAAAAAACCACTGTAAAGGCATTATTTTTTATTGTAAAAAGTTTTTTTTTTAATAAAAACAATTTAGATTAGCTTTAATTAAAACAATAAACCTCAATATTTAAAAGGAGTAACTCAAATGAAAAAATTTACTGAAGTAAAAAATCTTGTTGCATCTTTAGAAGGCGACGCTGACAAATTCTACAACAAAGGTAACAGCGCTGCGGGTACCCGTGTTCGTAAAGGCATGCAGGACCTGAAGAATTTAGCTCAATCCATCCGTTTGGAAATTCAGGAATCAAAAAACAAAGCATAAAGTATAGCTATACTTTATCACTAAGAAGCCCGTATATCAAAAATGTACGGGTTTTTTATTGGCTATACGCTGGGTTTCCTGTACGATCCTGTCAGCAAGGGTGCTGCTTACCTGCACCAATGGCAACCTAACGGTATCGCCGCAAACATCAAGACATTTCAAGGCCGTTTTCACACCGGCAGGGCTGCCTTCGACAAACATCATCCGGGTAAAATCGATAAAATTGCTATGTGCTTTTTGGGCCGATTTAAAATCGCCGTCTAAGCAAAGCCTTATCATATCGGAAAATTCGCGTGGAAGCGCATTGCCTACTACAGAAATTACGCCGGCACCACCTAAAGCGATCATAGGCAGCGAGATAGGATCGTCGCCAGAGATAACCAAAAAGTCTTCGGGTTTATCGCGAAATATCTGGTTCAACTGGTCGAAATTGCCCGATGCTTCTTTGATGCCAATGATATTTTTAAAATCATGCGCCAGCCTTACCGTAGTTTCGGCTGAAATATTGCTGCCCGTGCGGCTTGGCACGTTATATAAAATAACCGGGAGGGGCGATGCCTCTGCAATGGCTTTAAAATGCTGGTAAATACCTTCCTGCGTAGGCTTATTGTAGTTGGGGCTGGCCGATAAAATAGCATGGTAACCCCTTGTATCGAAAGCTTTTATATCTTCAACAACATCATGCGTGTTATTTCCGGCTATTCCGGCCACCAGCGAAACACGGCCATTGTTGACCTCGGCAGTATAGGCCAGCACCTTTTTCTTCTCATCCTTACTTAAAGTAACGCTTTCGCCGGTTGTGCCTAACGATACGAGGTACTCGACCCCGCCATCTATTAAATAATTAATGAGTGCCCCGAGGGATGGGTAATCCACCTCGCCGTCTGCGCGGAAAGGGGTTACCATTGCTACACCTGTGCCGTAAAATCTGTTCATGGTCGTAATAAAAGGATGCTAAGATAATAAATTAGTGATTAGTGGTTGGTGGATAGTGATTAGTTTTTGTCTGTTTATGACAAAATGAACCCCAGGAACCCCAGCAATTGGCAGCAAACGTAAAATTTATGATGAAATCAATTTTCTTATTTGTATAAAGGTTATATATCACTAATTTGTAACACCAATTATAAATCGTCCAAAAAAATGAAAAAAGAAACTCCTCAAAATGGCAATGATTTATCGTCACCCCGCGATGAAAAACAAGCAGCTGTTACCGGCCGCAAATCACAAATTGATCGTCGTAAATTTATTAAAGTGGCCGGCGCCGGCGCTTTGGCATTTAGTATTGTGCCAAGGTTTGTATTGGGTGGTCCGGGCCATGTCGCGCCGAGCGATAAACTGACAATGGCCTATGTAGGCTGCGGAACGCAGGGTTTCAGGGAAATGCTGCCGTTGCTGGCTGTACCTCAAGTACAAATAGTAGCCGTATGCGACCCCAATAAAAACGCTGTTGGATATAGGGACTGGTCAAAAACCGGGCTCATCGGAGAAATAAGGAAAGCTATCGGAAAACCGGACTGGAACTCAGGCGGCGATGCCGCTATTCCAGGTGGCAGGGATAATGGCAAGGATATAGTAGATACTTATTATAGTAATAAAAGGGGCGGAGATAACTATAAAGCCTGTACCGCATACGCTGACTACCGGGAACTGCTTGAAAAGGAAAAAGACCTGGACGCTGTAAAGATCATGACGCCCGACCACTTACATGGTTTGTTTGCTATAGCCGCCTTAAAAAGGAATAAACACGTGCTGATGCACAAACCGGTTTCGAACCGATTGCTTGAAGGTAAGGCGGTGATAGAACTGGCACGATCCAAGCCTAATATCACAACCCACCTTGTTCCCTGGGATTCGAACGGGTCGATGGACCAGGTGATGGCCTGGATCAATGGCGGAAAGATCGGCAAATTGAAAGAATTACATAACTGGACCAACCGCCCCGTATGGCCGCAATATCCAACTTTGCCGGAAGGTAACGAAACCGTGCCCGATGGACTGAATTGGGACCTGTGGCTTGGGCCCGAAGCGGACAGGCCATATTCATCGGAATATACCAATATGGTGTTCCGCGGATGGTACGACTTTGGCGGCGGATCGATGGCGGATATGGGGCACTATAGCTTGTGGACGCCTTTTAATGCATTGAAGCTGACTTCGCCCGAAGTTATAGAACCAAACCTTACTCATTTTGTAACTATGAGCGGGGTTGTTCCGCACCAGGTGCATAATGATTTTTCGTTCCCGATGGGTTGCTCGGTACGGCTAAAATACCCGGCTAATGGCGACAGGCCGGCTATGGACGTGATATGGTATGATGGCGGTATCAAGCCTGCTTTACCCGACGAACTGATAGCAAACAATGAAGAGCTACCAGCCGAAGGGATGATGTTTGTAGGCGAAAAAGGCAAAATATTGTGCGGATTTAATGTACAGAACCCACGCCTGTTCTCGAAGAAAAATCCACCTATATCGGCGCCTACCTCGGCCATAAACTCGTATGCAGACAATAAAATGGTAGACGCTTTAACGCTGTTTGCGACCAACTGCAAAGCCGGTACGCAATATCCAGGCAGTTTCCCTGAAGCGGAAGCGCTTACAGAGGCGGTTAATTTTTATTCAACTTCGCTGCGGGTAGCGCATTTGCTGAAGTATGACGCGACGAGCAGGCAGATCACCAATATACCCGAAGCCAATAAGTATTTAAAACGCGATTACAGGACCGGTTGGGACCCTGCAACAATATAACCGTACAAAATGGACAGAAGAAAATTTATTGGTACAGCCGCCGCCGGGTCGGCAGCTGTACTTTTAATGCCAGGATTGCTGAAAGCGGGTGCGAAAGTAAAACACCCGATCGGTTTCCAGACGTTCCCGATAAGGGATATGGTTGCGAAAGATTTTGCCGGAACGATGAAAACTATGGCCGGTATGGGTTATCAATACACCGAAATGTGTTACCCCAAAGGCTACGCCGGGGCAGGGTTCGGGCCGTTAGTTGATATAAAAGCTACTGATCTGCGCAAGATGATCGAAGATGCCGGCATGAAATGCCCGAGCTGCCACTTCGGGATGGGTAACCTGAAAAATAACTTTGGCGAGTGCGTGGAATTTGCACATGGGTTGGGTCTGACGCAGATAGTGACGCCTGGCCTTGAAACGCCGGGAAAAACCATTACTGATTACCAGCAAGCCTGTGGCGACCTGAACAAGATAGCCGCACAGATAAAGGCAGAAGGTTTGGTTACTGGCTTGCATAACCACGAAGGTGAATTTAAAAAGATCGACGGAACGCTGATCTATGATGCCATTTTAGATGCATTGGATGGCAAGCTGGTGAAAATGCAGTTCCAGACTGAAGTGATCAAGCTGGGATATAAAGCGTCGGACTATTTTAGGATATACCCCGGCAGATTTATTTCATCGCATTTGTCTGATTGGACAGCCGATGGAAAGCAAGTGCCGATAGGGCAGGGCATTATCGACTGGAAAGAATTCTTTGACACGGCAAGAATGACCGGCGTGAAGAACTTTTTTGTGGAGATGAATTTTGATACTTATAAACCAAGTGCGGATTATATTCACGGGTTGCTGGGATAGTAGAAGATGTCATTTCGACGATACGCGTCTGCGTGAAGAGAAATCTTATACATCATACAAGGCATTCAAGATTTCTCCTCGCGTTGCTCGTTCGAAATGACATTTTTTTAAAAAACTAAATCTAACTAAAAATGAGATTGATACCAGCAATAGCGCTATGCATTCTTATAGCCAGTTGCAAACCCAAAGTTTGTAGCGACCCTCATGCTTGTAAGGTAGTGGATAGCGAATTAACCATTATTGAAAAATTTGTTGACCATCGTATCTCACCACCAACAACTTGCGCAGAGACGGTATATTCATTAACTTTAATAACGGGGATTGAATCGGACCAGCCAGGAGATGATTTGGGTCAGCCTTCCCCAACCTTAAACGATTATAAAAGATGGTCGAACTGGTACGAAGATAATAAGGACAAACTTTTCTGGGATATGAAAACTCAAAAAGTGTTAGTGAGAAAGTAAAATTTAAAAACTAACCCCAATCCTCAACCCATTCTTAATATTACTGCCGCTGTTAAACGATGTACCGTACATCACCCGGATATTGAGGTATTGCAGGCCGAAGCCCAGTTCCATATAGTTATGCAGTTCGGGGGTTGACAGGTAATTAAAGTCGATGATCTCCTGGAGTTTAAATTTTCGAATGAGCGGGATTTTGTTGGTTATAAATCCCGAGAAATTATGCTCCAGGTGCCCTTCAACGTATTCGGTTGAGGTGCTGAATTTGTAATAATCTAAAAGCAGAAAGCTGTTGATGCCGCTTTGGTAGAACAAAATCTCGTTGCCGCTGAATTGTTTGTAATCGGGATAATAGAGGCTATTTGCATTCAGGAATTTGCCTGCGCCTAAAAAGAAGGACGTTTTTCCATACATGCCCATGCTGATGTCCTGCTTGCTGATGTCGGCGCTAAGAAGATCATAGTCTACATCTGAGCCCAGTACATCCTTAATGCCTTTAGTAAATGTTAGGCCGATAGTGGGATAATCTGATGGCAGGTAACGCCGCCCGAATGGATAGGTCTCGTATTTATTGCTGAAATTATAAGTTGTACGCAAGGTAACTTTTAGCGACTGGTATTCGGGAAATAAGGGCACATCATTTAATTCGGGAACGAATGGGTTGTTAGACGTAAACTGGTGATTGCCGGGGCTGAAAAAACTGTAATCCGTTGAGTTGGGTAGCCAGCGGTGATCAGCCCAGCCTATAGCTGCCGAAGCCTGCCAGCCGCCGGTTATCCTGCCGGAAAGTGAGGCCATAGCAAATTTTTTCTGGTATAGTTTCTCGTAATTCTCGCGCTCAAATAAGGTGTAGATGGAGTTCACAAACGAAGATATCGGTTCATGACTATTCAGGTCGACAACATTGGAACCACCCGCGAGGTTGAGGTAAAAGCTGCCAATCGGTACCGTCGCGTTAGCATTGGCATCGAATAAATGGTCGGAAAATCCATAATGCAGGTTAGCGCCGAAAGCCAAAAATTTGTTGGTGAGGGTGTCATACCGTTTTCGGAAACTGGCACCGTAGTTTAATACCGGGCCCTCGACGGTATTGTAGGATATAGAATTTATCAGCGGATCAAGGTGATAAAACTCCCGTTTATAACGGTTGATGATGTTTACCCCGGTTAATACCAGGTTGCCGGGTTTTACTTTATTGGTCACTTTATCCAGCGAATCCTGGTAGACTTTTGAATCGCGCTTAATGGCGAGTTTTTCTTTTTTCTGGTAATCCGTTCGTTCTTCCGTTGTAAGTGGTATTGGTCGTAACTGGTTCCAGAGTGTGGTGTCGTTATTGGTTACTTTCTGCGGAATGTGCAGCAGTTCGTTGAACTCATTCTTTTTAAAAGTAGGGCTCAGGTCGTAATCCTTATACACCGATATAAAATACCCTGCTAATCTGAAGCCAAACAAACCACCTGTAAAATCATAACGGTTGGAAGCCTGCATCCAACGGTTTGAATCGACCGGCAAAAACTGCTGATTGATACGAACACTGTCCACAAAATTGATGTTGGCGCGCTTAGTGATGTATACGTCTACCGCATAAATGCGCCAGCTGCCATCGATAATGTAAATATATCCCTCAAAACAAGGGTCGTAGCCGCGGCGTGGGGTGATGCGTATCTTATTGATAAGGACGCCGTTCTCGGTTGAGGTACCCATTAATTTATATTTATAATAAAAGATGGCGTTATCCGAAATTGGCGATACCAATGGACGGTTGCTCAAACCTTCCCAGTTTTGAAAGTTCTCATAAAAATTCACCCTGGAATCGCTTGCCCGGTTAAAGCTGAACATTTTATTACTGCCCGAAAATTTAGAGGAGATCATTTCCTCATGCAATTCGCCGGGATATTTATAGCTCAATTTTGATTCTGATTCCGACAGATAAATGATACCCCTGCGGTTGGAATCGAGACCCAGTTCACGACCTATCTGGTTAATGTCTGCGCCCATAAATTTCTTAGGCGCCGAGAGCATCTTTTGCAAACCTTTGATATATACCTCGCAGGTGTAGGCTTTCGTTTCACTTAGATGCGCTTTGCGTTTGCGTATGGCTTTACGGATGATGGCGTAAGCAGGGTCCTCACCTTTAGCATTAATGGTTACGGCGTTGAGCTCATAGGCTTCAACATTCAGTGTAACGTTTAATACGGTGTTGCTTTTCAGGTCGACCTGGCGGCTTTCCTGTTTATAGCCGATAGCTTTGTAACGAACTTCGTATTGGCCAGGCCGTAATTGCAGGGAATATTCACCCTCGCTATTAGCGGATGCACCCTTGGTGGTGTTTTTGATATAGATACTGGCAAAGGGAACAGGCTTGCCGTTCTGATCGGTCACCTTGCCGCTAAGGGTTGTGCTTTGCGCTGACGCGCTGCAATAAAGTAATGTAAACAGAATAAATGTAAAATAAAATCGCATAATAAGGTGTTTATGCTAAGATGAGGTTATTTGGATATAAGTTGCAGGACAATTTTGTTAATTAGTGTTAATTGTCTGAACCGGAATTTTCTGAATTAATGAATTTACAGAATTTTGAATTTCCACGATGAATGGAATTCATGTAATTCTTAAATTCGATAAATTCAGGTTCAGACAATTACCCCAGCATCCCCATCAACTCCTCATCACTAATGATAGGTATATTCAGCTTGGTGGCTTTCTCCAGTTTAGCAGGGCCCATATTATCACCGGCGACCAGGTAATCCAGCTTGGCGGAGATGCTGCTGAGAATTTTACCGCCATTTTGCTCGATGATATCCTTTAGCTCATCGCGCGAGCGGGAGAATGTTCCGGATATAATAAAGCTTTTGCCGGATAGTTTTTCGCTTGCGAGGACCACTTCTTTTTCCTCGGCTACAAATTGCAGGCCTCGTTCTTTTAGTTTTTCAATTTCGTCGCGGTGCTTTTCGTCTTCAAAATATTCTATCAGGCTGCGGGCTATACGGTCGCCTATCTCTTCAACGGCGGTCAGTTCTTCGAACGATGCCGCCATCATTTTATCGATCGACTTAAAATACATCGCCAGCTTTTTGGCTACCGTCGCACCCACATAGCGGATGCCCAGACCAAAAAGCACCTTTTCAAATGGCTGTTCTTTAGACTTTTCAATGCCATCCAGCATATTGTTGATGGACTTTTCGCCGAAACGCTCCATCGTTTTAAGCTGGTCGGCTTTGGTATGCAAGTCGTATATGTCACTGATATGGCGGATAAAACCTTTTTCGTAAAGCGTTTCAATAGTCTCATCACCCAGGCCATCAATATCCATTACTTTACGACCTGTAAAATGTTGCATCTTGCCGACGATCTGCGGTGCGCAGCCTTCGTCATTCGGACAATAAAAAGCGGCTTCGCCTTCCTTGCGCTCCAGCGTGGTGCCGCAAACCGGGCAGTTGGTAATATAATGTATCTGCGCGGCACCGGGTTTGCGCTTATCCAGGTTTACACTGATGATTTTCGGAATAATTTCGCCGCCTTTTTCCACGTACACTGAATCACCTTCGTGCAGATCAAGCCGCACAATTTCATTGGCATTGTGCAGCGTGGCGCGTTTTACTGTGGTTCCGGCCAATAATATCGGTTTCAGGTTCGCAACGGGCGTGACTGCGCCGGTGCGGCCAACCTGGTAACTTACGCTTTGCAGTTCGGTTTCAACCTGCTGCGCTTTGTATTTGTAAGCAATGGCCCAGCGCGGCGATTTAGCGGTAAAGCCTAATTCCTCCTGTTGCGCGAAGCTGTTCACCTTGATCACGATACCATCAATATCATAACTCAGGTGAAAACGCTTGCTTTCCCAATCGTTGATGAATTCTAATACATCCTCAATATTATTGCACAAACGGCTTTCGCTGTTTACAGGGAAGCCCCAGCTTTTTACCGCTTGTAAACTTTCCCAATGGGTGGCAAACAAGCGCTTTTCGGTGTACAGGAAATACATAAAACTATCCAGCGGGCGTTTGGCTACTTCTGCCGAATCCTGTAATTTGATGGTTCCCGAAGCAAAGTTGCGTGGATTGGCATAAGGCGGCTCGCCATTCTCAATGCGTTCTTCATTTAACCGGTCGAAAGCTTTGAGGTGCATAAATACCTCGCCGCGAATCTCAAACTCGTCAGGGTAGTTGCCCCCGTGCAAACGCTTGGGTATGCTGCGAATGGTTTTTACGTTGGTGGTCACTTCATCGCCCGCAGTGCCGTCGCCACGGGTTACAGCGCGAACCATTTGCCCTTTTTCATAAGTTACGCTCATGGATAGGCCATCGAACTTCAGCTCGCACACATACTCAAAGTTATCGCCGATGGCTTTTTTGATGCGCTGGTCAAAGTCCAGCAACTCCTGCTCGTTATAAGTATTGCCAAGCGAAAGCATGGGCCAGCGGTGTTTCACCGTCTGGAACTCCTTGGTAATAAAGCCCCCAACATTCTGCGTTGGTGAATCCGGGTCGATCAGGTCCGGGAACTGCGTTTCAAGCGCGGTCAGCTCCTCTAACAATTTATCAAATTCAAAATCCGAAATGGATGGCATGGCCAGCACATAGTACTCGTAACTATGCTTTTTTAACTCGGCCGAAAGCGCCTCAATACGTTTCTTTGCTTCTGCGGGTGACATGGAACGAAGATAGGAATTGTGATTAGTGATTGGTTGATTAGCGGTTAGTTTTTTTACCCAATTGTCTGTGTCTTCACAGGTAATCAATCTTGGCTGGTAGTCGCTTAGTTGTCTGTGAAGACACAGACAACGGGTACAGGGTACAACGGCATAACGGGTATATCCAAATGTACAAAGCCGTTTTCAGTAAAGTGGTGACACTGTTTTGTCAGTAGCTGATAATCAGTGGATTAATTTACTTCACAACCTGAATCCCAAATTCAGCATATAGTTGCGGGGTTCGCCTGGCCATTTGAACGTTGTTGTAGGCGCATTGTCTATAAAAATATAGGCTTCTACCGCATCAGAAGGCCTTTTATTGTATATAATGCTTTTATTGAATTAGTTATCACTGATGGTTTGATCGTCCATAATAGTCATGGGGATGATCATACCGCCGGGTAATTTGGGATTGTCTTTGATCTCTACATTACCTTTGATAACCTGGTTTATGCGGGCTTCGGCTATCCAGCCGCTTTGCTTATCGATCTTCAAGTCGTATTCTGATGTGCCGTTTACAGTGTATTTCATCGGCATGCCATTCATTTCTGTAAAATCGTTATTATCACCCGGCGAGATCACCGATTCGCCATGTACCATATAGGCACTTGCGGTAATGTTATTTAGTGTAAAGGTGGTAGTTGATTTGGTTTGCATAGAGGGATCGACAGCCGAGCTAACCGACCATTTATCGTTTTTAGCTACCTGTACTCCAGGGAACACGGCTGTACCTATTTCGATGTTGGCCTTAAATGCGTCAGCGCCAAATGATTTCATTAGTTGGGTTCTGAACTGGGTCTTTTGCTCTTCGGTAAGGGCTGTTACATTATCAAACAAACTGTTTGATAGATTATCGGTATTGCCGATAGATAACACCTTGCCTGTTTTGCTCATCACAATAGAAAACGGCTTATGGATCATATTGTCCATAATAGTCGAAAACACATCGGGATGGTCCTTTTTGTCCGATTGGAAGTTCATATTCCCTGTTGGCAGGGCCATTTGGATGCCGATGCGATCATATTGAACATCCATGGCATAAGATGTATCCATAACAGAAGTTACTGTAAACGCCATTTTAGCGGTTAAACTCGAATTGACATTTTGCAACTGGCCGTTTATAGTTTGGCTGATAGCCATATTAGTATTGGTAACCATGTAGTAGGTGCTACCTTTGGTGAGATTAAGAGCGATGGTGGTTTTTTGCGCAAAGCAAAAGGTGCAGGCGAGAGAAAATATGGTAAATATTAGTAGCTTTTTCATAAGTATTAATTTTGGCAGATAAAGCAATTAAACCGCTGATTTCTATGCTGTTTATACGGCTCATGCTCATAATAGTTGTATTAATATTTGATAGTATAACATCGTTATTGGTAAAAAAGTTTCGCGTGTTTTTACGCGACTTTCATTGAGGTTAAAAATAACGCTGATTAGAGCAAAAAAGAGATAAATGATAATTAGAAAAAACCCGGTCAACTGAACTTCAACAGAGCTCAATAAAATGCTAATAATTAGTAAGTTATGGTGGCAAAATTTTCGGAAAACAAAAAGAGCGACAGGTTTTAAAACCCCGTCGCTCTTTTGCGTATTGTTAAGATAACTATCAGTTTTTCTTCGCCGGCTCCTTCGCCAGCATGGCATCGCGTATCAGTTTAACAGGCGCATTACCATAGCTCAGGAATTTGTCGTTAAACTCTTTCAGATTGTATTTTTCGCCCAATTTAGCCTTCCATTCCTCACGCAGGTCCATTATTTCTTTAAACCCGGTGTAATAGCTATCCAACTGAACGCTGGTTACACTTACCCGTTTCCATTTATTCTCAGCTTCGGCCTGTTGCTGGAAAGCTTCATGTGTTAGCAGGGTAATTGCTTGCTGCCTTGGCATATTTAGGCAATGTACGCTATAGTCTAAAATCGTATTGCACGATGAGCGCAGGTTCCACTTATACCACATCAGCATCATTTCGGGTTCAAAATTATCATAGCCGTTATCCAGCATCATTTGCTCACTGTAAACCGCCCAGCCTTCTACCATGGCATTATTGCTAAAAATGGACTTGATCGTGCTGGGTGTTTTATTGGCATATACCAATTGTACATAATGACCCGGGATGGCCTCGTGTATACACAATATTTGCAGCATATATTGGTTGTATTCGCGCAAATAGCTTTCGGCCCGTTCTGGTGTCCAGCCCGACAGGCTACCCACGTTAAAATAGGAGTTCTGGCCTGCGTCATAGGGTCCGGGCGAACTCATAGAAGCACCCGCGACACCCGCCATGTAGCCCGGTTCTTTACGTACTACCAAAGGTTTTGCCGGGTCGAGTGTAACCAGGTCTTTTTCCTTTACAAAAGCGGTGAGTTTAGGTAGTATTTTTTCTATAGCGCTTTGAAATTCGTCAGGCCGCACATGTTTTGTGGATATGGTATCTATTAATTTACCGATCATATCCAGCGTATCAGCAGGCATAGGGGTGTTACCAAAATATTTCGGCCACAGCTTAATACTTATCTTGGCCATTTCGTGATGCATGTATACTTTCCGGTCAACGGCGGCATTATAAATTTGCTGCGCCGTTTCGGTTGACTGTATCTCGTATTTGAACTTGTCTTCATACAAATCCTTACCCAGCCTGAAGCTTCGCGGCTTATCGTTTTTCATATTCTTCAGGAAATCGGCATAGCCCCTTATGGCGTCAGCGGACAGCTTTGCACGGTCGAGCATGAGTTTTTTGGTAGCTTCCGGAATATTGGTCTTTTTTAGTGAGTCGGCAAAATCGGTTTCAAATACGCCCACACCGCCCAGGTGCTGTTCCATGGCGAGGTTTGTCAGATCAACCACCGGGTTTTTGAGATTCTTTTCAGCTTCTTTATAGTAGGCCGGGATATTGGCCATTTTTTGGTAAAAGCTGGTTAGGCGTTTGGCAAGCGGGGCATAGTGTTCGTTCAGGATATAGGCAAATGTGCCGATGACGTTGTATGATGACGGATCCCATTCGTAAGTTTTCTCCTGTTCCAACTGCCATTGCAGGTACAACATCTGGTTCTGCATGATGGCATAATCCATTTTGTTTGTCTCGAGGAAAGCGGATGGGCTGTATTTACCCAGCGAGTCCAACTGTACTTTTGCAAAATTGAGCTGTTTTTCGCGTGTGGATTTGTTTGGGATCAGCAATAAACTGTCGTATTTGTGGTAACCCACGCTGGTGGCCCAGTCGGGGTTCAACTTCCAGAAATCGTCTAGAAAATGCTGTTCGTATACATTGAACGAGGCATCGTCCACACTGCCGATAGGCGTAACCGAACTATCCTTTTTACATGCGATCAGAAATGAAGCGAACAGGGTAAATGATATTAATACTCTTTTTATCACGGGCGAAGATTTTAACTTGGTTTGATAAACTTAAAAACATTTTAATCAAAGCCAAAGTATCTGCCGGTATAAATATATAATTGGCTGATTTGGGCGAACTAATTTTTAGATTGAATGTTGTTTAGAAAACCACTGTTATGACGAATGAGCATATAATACTAAACGAGCATGTAATACTTGTCGCCGAATTGATAAAGTTGTTAAAGGGAGGTAGTGCCCATGCCGGTATCGACGCGGCACTGAAAGACTTACCAAAAGAGCTGAGAGGGGCCAGGCCGGATAAGTTACCCTACAGTATATGGCAATTGGTGGAGCATATCCGCATTGCCCAGTGGGATATGCTGGAATTCAGTAAGCATGAGAAACATGAGTCGCCCAAATGGCCCGATGAATATTGGGTAAAAGAAAATGCCCCGGCCGATGAAGCAACATGGGAAAAGTCAATTTGCCAAATCAATGGCGACCGGGAGGAGTTTACCAGGCTTTTAAAAAACGAAGATATTTATCAGCCCATCCCACATGGTGAAGGGCAGAGCATATTACGAGAGGCGCTGCAGATAGCTGACCATAATGCTTATCATGTGGCGGAGATCATTGTGATCAGGCGACTATTGGGAGCGTGGAAAGCCTCCTAACCCCCTGAAGGGTAACGAAATAATTACAAATATCCAACTTAGGACTTAAAATTCAAGACTTTCGAACTAATTCACCCCATTAATAAAGCTAATAATACCTGGCATCAATTCTGCTTTAAGCGGCAGGTCGGGTTTATTATAGGTTGCCAGGTTTTGGTCGCGATCTGCGGGTGCATCTTTTAATACATGGTTCATACCCGGAATAATAAGCAGCGTGGCTTCGGATTTGGCTTTTTTCAATTTTTCGGCGTCAGCTACGGTAACCTGCAGGTCGGTTGTTCCCTGTATGATCATTACCGGTATTTTCAATGTTTTAAGTACACGTGGCGGGTTGTATTTACACCACGACATTAAATACCGCTGCACGCTTGGCCTGGCAATAAAATATAAAGAGGGGTCGATATTGTCGATCGTCTTGCCTTTTCGAAGACTGTCCAACAGTGTTTTGAAATGTTCCTGTATAAACTGCGATTTCGATTTCAGTTGTTCAGTCAATATTTTATCGGCAGAATCTCCCGCACCTGCTATTGATATAAAGCCTTTAACAGGCTGATCGCGGCAGGCCAGCATTCCCACTAAAGAACCCTCGCTATGCCCAAGTACAATAACTTTGGAGAATCGGTCATCCTGGCCAAGCATTTCAACCATGCCAACGGCATCGTCAACATAATCATCAAAACGCAGATCGGCCTCTTTATTGTTGGTTTCACTTTCGCCTATCATTCTTTTATCGTAACGAACTGACGCGATGCCACTTTTTCCCAGGGCTTCCGCGATATCCTTATAGGCGTTGGTTTCCAGGTCAAGCTTAGGGCTGTTGCCATTGCGGTCCGTCGGCCCTGAGCCGGCAATGATAAGTACTACAGGTATTTTTCCGGTAGCATTTTTTGGCATGGTAACCGTGCCATGAATGGAGCCGGAAAGCGTTTTTAACACGATAGGTGATTCAACTAACGAAGGATCTATCGGCGCAATAGTGGTCGCAGGGGCGTCTGCCTTTATCGGGCGCAAATACAGCCCGACAATTTTGCTGCCTTTATTTAATGAGATACTTAACGTTATCGGGGCATTTTGGAAATTAGCTGTATAAACCGCAACCGGTACATTTGGTGCATAACTAACGAATGTGGTTTTCTGAAGAATACCCAACTGTGTTTTAAATTGGGTTACCATTCCGTTGCATTGATCGGGCGTCATGGCGCTAATCATCTCGGGGCCAAACATTTTGTATATGCTGTCGGGTTGGTTGTTGTTATAAAAAGTCGTGAATTTGCTTACCGCTGCCGTATAGTTTGAAGGTTCGGTTTGGGCCATAGCTTTAAAGCCTCCCAGGGATATGAACATTAAAAAAATAATCTTTCTCATTTTATGAATAATCGGGGAGACAAATATAGTACGCTAAATCAAATTAAAACCAATTTGTAAACTCTTTTGATAGTCAAATCAAGACGGTGATTGTTGACGCCCTGCATCGTGTTAAATGTACACTTATATTGTGCTAATTAAATTTATTAATAAATACCGTAAATTACAATAGTTCAAAATATTTATTATTAATTTATCGTTAAATATTGCATTTAAAATTTATTAATTCTGATATTTAGTTGCTATATTGCGACGGTTTAAAAAGTAAAATACTATAGACTAAACCTTTACGCTCCTCTTTAATGAAACTATTTGCCGGATGCTTACTCAGCGTATTCATTGCAGTTACCTATAATTCTGCAAATGCCCAGGCGATATCATCTGCAATTCACGGCAATATCCAAATAGAAAATTCATCACCTGCCGACGGGGCAACTATTGTTCTGCTGCAGGCCCGGGATTCATCCATTGTCAAATCAACCATCAGTAATAAACGGGGTGTTTTTAGCTTTAACGGGCTGCAGGCAGGAAATTATCTGCTGTTTGTAACCAAGCTTAATTATACCAAAACCTATTCGGGCCCTTACCGGCTTATCGAAGGTAAAGATATAGACGCGGGCATAATAGCCCTTAAAATGGCTGCCACACAGTTAAACGAAGTAACGATTACCGGGAAAAAGGACTTTGTAGAAGTAAGAAAAGATAAAACTGTGCTTAACGTTGATCAAAACGTGATGGCAGCGGGCGGCTCATTATTCGATGTATTGACCACATCGCCGGGAGTAAAAGTAACCGGCAGCGATATTTTATATCACGGCGGCCAAAAGGCGCTGGTAGCGATAGACGGAAAACCGGTATTGCTTAGCGGCGATGAATTGGTTAATTTTTTAAAAAATTATCAAAGCAGCAGTATTAGCCAGATAGAACTGATCGATAACCCCGGCAGTAAATACGAAGCGTCAGCATCGGGTGGTATGATCAATATTATCCTGAAAAAGAATACGAATTTAGGCTCCAACTTTAATATTTCGCAATCCGGAGCTTATGGGCAGGATTATAAATTCTCCACAGGGTTAATTTATACCCTGCGTACCGAAAAGCTCAATTTATATGCCAGCTATGGTTTCCAGGATAATAATATACTGCATACCATATCCAACAGCAGGGATATCAATATCGGCGGACAAGCATATACTTTCGATCTGGATTACGCTGCGCACCTCAAGGCTGTAAATAACAATTTTAACATAGGGGCCGATTACCAAATAGCCAAAGGGCAGACATTGGGGTTTTTAGTGAACGGCTTTTATAACCATACGCCGATAGATAAAACGAATAACACGGTAATTTCCACGAATGGCCAGCGCGATTCAAGCATTTATACCCAATCGGCAATTGACAGGAATATCAGCAACATGAGTTATGACCTGAGTTACAAGGTCAGCCTTGATAAAGCTGACCATGGTGTATTATCGGCCAATGCCGATTATTCAAATTACAACCGGCGCTCGAATGAGCTGCTTCAAAACGATTTTTTTAACGCAGCGGGACAAACCGATAGTAACCCTCTCTTTTACCAGGATAATTCGCCTTCACATATCACCATTAAGTCAGCTAATATTGATTTTACACAGCATTTCAACGGTTCAACTCATATTGATCTGGGCCTAAAAAGCAGTAAGGTTGGCAGCGATAATCAGATAGATTTTAATCAATTACTAAACGGCGTATATAAACCGGTGCCTGATTACACCGACCATTTTATTTATAACGAGCAAATTAATGCTGCATACATAGGGTTTGAAGGAAAATTCAGCAATACCACTATATCCGTTAATTTGCGCGATGAGCGCACTTCTTCAACCTCATTCTCGGTAAATCCTAACCGCCAGGCGGATACGGTTTACAACAATCTTTTTCCTAATGTGCAGATAAGCCAGCAAATAGATAAGAATAACCTGTTAACCGCATTTTATAAACGCAGCATTCGCCGCCCGGACTACCAGGACCTTAACCCCTTTGTGGGTTATGTGGATCAGTTTTATTACAATACGGGTAACCCGTTTTTGAAACCGGAATACATCAATACATACCAGCTTTCGGACCTGATAGCCAATAAATATAAGGTAAACCTGATGATGATCAGGACGAACGATTTTTTCAGTACAATATTCGAACAAGACGACGTTACCAAAGTTTATACATCTACTAAAGCCAACCTGGGTACACACTATCAATACCAGGTTGAATTTAATTTGCCGGTTTATATTACACCGTGGTGGAACATCAGTGCCGACATCGACATTTTTCACGAAAAGTATACTTATTTGCTCGATACCGTTGTTGCGAAAACCACCAATGGCTTTAATATCTACCTGACCCAGAACTTTAAGCTATCTCCGAAATGGACTTTGCAATTGTATGATCAATACGAGTCGGCAACTTATTTTATTATTAGCCAGTACAAGCCATTATTTTTTATGAATGCCGGGATAAGCTATTCCATCATGCATAATAAGGGGTCGATCAGGTTGGCAGGAAGCGATATTTTTAATACCTACTACAACAGGTACCATACCAATTATGCTAATTTGAATATTACCGAACGCGATCAAATTGGTGCCAGGTTCGTTACGGCCACTTTCACCTATCATTTTGGCAGTTCATCACTTAAAACGCGGAATAACAATACCGACGAACAAAAACGGTTGAGCAGCGGCAATAGTGAGAACTAACGTGCATAGATCTTTTCTTCCCGGTAATTTCCTTTGATCCTGGTTACAAAATAATTACCCAATGATTCAGCATGAATGAATTGATTATATACTGATGAAGGTAATTTAAAATACTGCCATACCCCGCCATTATCCCTGAATTCAAGCTCAAGTATTTTTCTGTCAGGGTCGTAGCCTACGCTTTGCAGGGCTGATGATTGCACGCGATGCCTTTTCATAACATTAAGCCGTTAAATGATATAACCCGGCAAAAAGCAAAATGGTTTTAAGATTTAACCGGCATACCCGGTAAGCATGCTCGCAATGATAATAAGCAATACCAGCAAAGTGATAAAAGTGTACAGGTAGTCTTTTTCGAGAATAAAACCGATCGCTGAGAATGCAACCCGGATAATAGGTGTTGCAATTAATAAAATAATGCCTGCCTGGATAATAGCCTGGCCGTTAAAACTGAATATGCCATCGGCAACGCCGCCAATATTGTGAATAAAAGAGGGGACACCTCTAAAAGTACGGTAGTCGGGCATGCTGTGCCCATGCCGGTACACAAAAAGAATACCACCGATAAAAACTACGCCGATTGAAAGAATAACCCCGAGGCGCAATATCCAGCCGATGATGGCTTGCATATCGGTATCTTTAAAAGCCCCCTTCAGGGGGTGGGGGGCCTTATATTTTTCCTGTCGCGCCATTATATATCATTTGTATAGCCACAAGGGTTATTACTATGGCAAACAGCCACCGCAACCAACCCGATGAGCTGGTATGCACCAATATTTTTGAACCGCTCACGGCACCGATCAGCACGCCAATTACTACCGGCATGGCAATGGCCGGGTGTATATAGCCGCGTTGCAAATAAACTACGGCGCTGGCTGCTGCGGTTACGCCGATCATAAAATTGCTGGTTGTAGTGGATACTTTGAAAGGAATACGCATTACGCCATCCATCGCGATAACTTTTAAAGCGCCTGAACCTATACCTAACAGGCCTGAAATGACCCCCGCAAATATCATCATGAAAAAACCACCGGCAATATTGGTTACGCTGTATTCGACCAGTTCATCATTGACAGGATATGTACCGCCAAGTTTTAGTTTTTTTGATAAAAAAGTCTCCTGGTGAACAAGTTGCTCTGTTTTCTCGCGCAATGACATAATAGCCGAAAAGATGAGGATAAGCCCGAATAAGATAGCGATGTAATGTACAGGGATGTAAATAGCCAATATTGCACCGGTAAATGCGCCCGCAGTAGTAGCAATTTCCAAAAACATGCCTATCCGTATATTGGTAAGGCCTTCTTTCACATAAGCAGCCGCCGAGCCGGATGAAGTAGCGATAACCGATACCAGCGACGCACCTATAGCATAGTGGATATCAACATGCAGGAAAAGCGTTAGTAATGGTATGATGATGAAGCCGCCGCCCAGGCCGGTCAAGGAGCCCAACAGGCCGGCAAAATAGGAGCCAAGCAGTAAAATAACAGTAAATATAATTACCGACATAGGCAAGCAATGTTATTGAGAGCCGTAAAAGTAGCAATAACTTTTTTCGACGTGGTTATTTAACACAAAATTGATACGTAGTAGCTAAATTTACCACAACAATAAATCCAGTATACTGTTTATTTGGTAACAGTTTTTTAACCCCACAACACCATGGCATCAAAAAAAATCATCGATCTGCTTGGCGACGAAGCCGATAGCCTGCTTAACCACAAATGCAAAACCTTTGATAAAAACGATCTTCATTTACCATCCCCTAATTTTGTAGATAAAGTATTCGCGCAAAGTAACCGTAACGCGCAGGTTTTACGCAATCTCGAATCGATGTATAGTCATGGCCGGTTAGCCGGTACGGGTTATCTTTCTATTTTGCCGGTCGACCAGGGCATAGAACATACCGCAGGTGCCTCGTTCGCCAAAAACCCAATGTATTTTGATCCTGAAGGGATCATCAGACTGGCTATCGAAGCTGGTTGCAGTGCCGTGGCTACGACATTTGGCAACCTGGCGATGATGGCGAGAAAATATGCGCATAAGATACCTTTCCTGGTAAAACTGAATCACAACGAATTGTTGACCTATCCCACCAAATACAACCAGGTGATGTTCGGCTCGGTTGAGGACGCCTGGAACCTGGGTGCCGCGGCTGTTGGCGCTACGATCTATTTCGGGTCGGAAGAATCGGACCGGCAGATCGTTGAAGTTTCACAGGCTTTTGAGGAGGCACATTCAATGGGCATGGCTACGGTTTTGTGGTGCTATACCCGCAACAATGCCTTTAAGAAAGACGGCGTGAATTACGAAACGGCGACCGACATCACCGGCCAGGCCAACCACATAGGTGTTACGATACAGGCAGATATCATTAAACAGAAAATGCCAACTGTCAATGGTGGTTTTACGACCATCAATTTCTCCAAAAGCGACCCGCTAATGTACAGCAAACTAACTACCGATCACCCCATAGACATGTGCCGTTACCAATTAGCCAATTGCTATATGGGCCGGGCAGGATTGATCAACTCTGGCGGTGAATCATTAGGCGCAGATGACCTGGCGGATACTGTGCGCCATGCTGTCATCAACAAACGGGCAGGTGGTACCGGGCTGATCATTGGTCGCAGGGCGTTTCAAAAGCCGCTTAAAGAGGGGGTTGAGTTATTGAATATGGTGCAGGATGTGTATTTAGATAAGGGGATTGATATTGCTTAGCCATCGTGTTCAAGCTTTCTAAACATTTCTTCTTTGAGAGGAGATAAGTACTCTTTAATTATCAACCAAATTGTACCTTCATCAACAATGTCATATCCATGTATCAGGATATTTCTGAAGCCGATGATCTCATTACGATATTCGATATGCTCGGTTGGATCTACATCTTTAATCCGTTTTACCGCCTCGCCAATGATACTTAACTGACGTTCGATAGCACTTTTGGTTTTATTGTCGACGGAATGTTCGTCAAAGAGATTTAAAGGTCCAATGAATTCTTCAATGAGATTGATACTAGTAATAATATCGAAATATAATTTCGTCTTCCTAGCCTTTTGATCCATCGTATATTAATTCTCTGGAATTACCAACGTAGTCTTCAAAAACCGGGTTTTTTATAGATTCATAAGTAACAAGATCTACTTTGCTTTTGAAAAGTTTCTCAAATTCCAGATAAAGATTTAGTAGAAGTCTCCCTTTACTAATAGGATCATTCTCATCGATTTCCACCAACAGATCAAAGTCGCTATCAGGCGTTGGATGGCCGCCTTTACCGCGTGAGCCAAAAACATAAAGCTCCTTTACCTTATATTCTTTGCATAAAGTGCGTATTTGAGGCAATTTGCTCGAAACGATCCTGTCCATTCCTAGTAAAGATACGACAAATAACTACTTTTGGCAATAACTATACTATTGCCAATGGGTTACGCGAGTTTACAAGCCTGCATTGCCGACCTGGAAAAGAACGGTCATTTAATACGAATTAAGGAGGAGGTTGACCCATACCTGCAAATGGCGACTATTCATTTGCGTGTATTTGAGCATGGTGGCCCTGCTATTTTATTTGAGAATGTAAAAGGCAGTAAGTTCCCGGCGTTATCTAATCTGTTTGGGACACTGGAGCGTTCTAAATTCATTTTCCGGGATACGCTTGAGCAGATCAAAACTTTGATCGAGCTTAAAAACGATCCGCTTAAAGCGATCAAAAGCCCTTTTAAATATGCTCATGTTGGTATGACTGCCTTATCGGCCTTGCCTAAAAAGGTAAGCGCAAATTCGCCCATAAGTTTTGGTAAGGCCAAGATCAGCGACCTGCCGCAAATTGTTAACTGGCCAAAAGACGGCGGTCCTTTTGTAACCATGCCGCAGGTCTATACCGAGGATATTGATAAGCCCGACATTATGAACGCCAACCTGGGCATGTACCGTATCCAATTGGCAGGCAATATTTACGAATTGAACCGCGAGATAGGCCTGCACTACCAATTACACCGGGGTATCGGTGTACATCAAACCAAAGCTAACGCCAAAGGACAGCCTTTAAAGGTGAGTATTTTTGTTGGCGGTCCGCCATCACATCCGGTGGCTGCGGTAATGCCGTTGCCCGAAGGATTATCCGAAATGACCTTTGCAGGGGCATTGGGCAAACGCCGCTTCCGATATTTTTATGATGATGAAGGGTTTTGCATATCTGCCGATGCCGATTTTGTGATTACTGGCACGGTAATGCCCCACGAAAATAAGCCGGAAGGCCCTTTTGGCGACCATTTAGGTTATTACAGTCTCAAGCATCCCTTTCCATTGATGAAAGTGCATAACGTTTATCATAAAAAAGATGCGATATGGTCGTTTACCGTGGTTGGCCGACCACCGCAGGAGGATACTAGTTTTGGCGCACTGATACATGAAATTACTGGTCCGGGTATCAGTGAAGAAATACCCGGACTGCACGCCGTAAATGCCGTAGATGCTGCCGGCGTGCACCCGCTTCTGTTTGCCATCGGCAGCGAACGATATACGCCTTATTTAAATGAACGCAAACCACAGGAGATATTGACTATTGCCAATCATATTTTAGGGACGAATCAATTGAGCCTGGCTAAATACTTGTTTATCGCCGCAAAAGGTGATAACCCGGATTTAAATGTGAATGATATAGGCGGTTTCCTTAAACATATCCTGCAACGTGCCGATTTAACCAGCGATCTGCATTTCTACACCAATACCACCATTGACACGTTGGATTACAGCGGAAGCGGCCTTAACTCAGGTAGTAAACTGGTAATTGCTGCAGCAGGCGCAGTCCGCCGGGAGTTGTGGAATGAGTTGCCTGTAGAGGTTGACCTGCCACGGCCATTTGAAAAATATAAAATGGTAATGCCCGGCATTTTGGCTGTGGAAGTGCCAAGGAATATCAAATGGAGCGATACGCCACTAATATTCGAGATACTGGAGGAACATTTATCTGATAAACAACTCGACGGCCTGCCATTAATGGTGCTTTGCGACGATGCGGATTTCACTGCGCAAAACCTTAACAATTTCGTATGGGTAACCTTTACGCGCAGCAATCCCTCACATGATATTTACGGTATCAACAGTTTCACCGAGCATAAACACTGGAGCTGCAAGGGCCCGCTCATCATCGACGCGCGGGTTAAACCACACCATGCGCCGGTATTGGAAAAAGACCCGGGGGTTGAAAAATTGGTGGATAAGATGGGGGAGAAGGGTGGGGAGTTACACGGGATTATCTAACTTAAACTAACCGTCATGCCGAACTTGTTTCGGCACCCCACGCGCTAAGTAGTCCACACGCTAAGTAATGAACTATGCTCGCTAAAGTTCCAGTTGCCCCTTTAAGTCGTTCATTTCCGGGTTCATCGATTTGATCAGGTTTTCTTTCCAGTCATGATGCCAATTCTTCAGTTGCTTTTCCCTGTCGATCGCATCAGTTATTCGCTCAAAATGTTCGTAATAAACTAAATCGAATAATTTATACTTCTTTACGAATTGCGAACCAACATTATTGATATGTTGCGATACTCTGACTGCGAGATTGCTGGTTACACCGATATAAAAGGTGGTCCTGTAAGTATTGGACATAATATAGATATATCCCTGTTTGAATAACATGTGATAAGGTATTTCCTGCAATATACAAAAATCCGGGGGCTGAGCGTGTGGGGTGCTGAAACAAGTTCAGCATGACGTTCAATTGTTTTATTTCAACTCATCCAGCACCTTAAACATCTTCTCCTTAACCCCTCTGCTCGAGCCATTAAAATTATTCACCATAATGGAAAAACATAGCTCGCGGCCGTCATGAGTTTGGTAACCGGCGTAAGTAAGCACATTAAGGATGCTGCCGCTTTTCATTTTCATATTGTTGTAGGTGGGCAAACTCTCATAAAAATCAGCATACCAATCCGTGCCCTTGGCTGATTTGAGTACCGTCGCCATCGTCATCGTAGTTACCCTGTCACCGGGGGATAGACCGCTGCCGTCAACAACATTTAATGAATGCGGGTCAATACCGCGTTGTTTCCAAAAGTCCTGCTCCACTTCCACGCCATTGTCTGTCGTAGCCTGTTTTCCCGATTTCCAGGCAATGGTTTTCAGCAATTGTTCGGCGTACAGGTTGATGCTTTTTTGGTTCAGCCAGTAAACGATCTTACCCAAAGGGGGCGAAAGTACCGTCGTCAAATTTTGGGTGATGACAGGCGCAGGCTGCTGTTTGGCTGTTAATGACCCTGTTGATTCTGCTCCACCACTTACCATAATACCGATGCGTTGCAAAGTATCTGCCAGGCGATAGGCGGCATCATAAGCCGGATCAGGAACGGCTACGGAAATGCTTTTCTTCTCCTGGTCCTCAGCATAAGTGCCACGCAGGTACATCATTTTATTATCGACGGGCAGATAGGCATAAGCATCATCGCCCGAACCGGATGGAGCGTTCAATAATTCGCTCTTAAAACTCAAGTAGGGCATAGCGGGAACAGTTCTTGCCACGCTGATTGGAGTGCCTACGGGGCCGGTCTTAAATTTAATATCGAACTGATTCTCCCGCCAGGTGAGACCCGATGTTCCAGCACCATAATAGTTACCTAAATCCATCCATATCCAGCCATTGGGAACAGACTGACTGCCGAAAACAGAATCATCGCCGATAACGCGGCCATTTACCTTTTTGATGCCCGCCTTTTGCATGGCAGTCACCATTTGGTTCAGTATGTCATTTTCATGATGCCCTTCGTAACGCCAACTCCCTAACGTAGGATCTCCCGCGCCTTTGATGATGATATCACCGTTGAGCGTTCCGCCCCGGTCAACAAAACCTGTGTAGCCAAACTGCGTTTGATATTGGAAATCCTTGCCTAAAATATTGAAGGCGGTTATGGAAGTAATAACCTTAAGCGTCGATGCCGTTGCTAAACCCATATTAGGGTTGGCTGCAAATACGGTTTCGCCGGTTTTAGTGTCTAGTACAGTTAGCGATACGGAAGCATACTTACATTGACTATCGCGTTGCAGCCTGTCAAAAGCGGATTGCAGTTTTGATTGCAGGGTTTGCGCATGTACCGAACCGGCAAGCAATAAAAAACTATAGATCAGTAACTTCCGCACCTTCATTCTTTAAGTTTCGTTTGGCAATATAATAGATAGGTATCCCCAATAAAACGATACCTAAGCCATACCAGGTATATGGCTGTACATAAATAACAAGCAATATGCAGAAGGCAATTCCCATCAGGATGTAAATAGCCGGCAGGATAGGGTAGCCAAAGGCCTTATAAGGCCTTTCCAATTCAGGCCTGGTTATTCTTAATTTGTAAATACCGATGATGGTCAATACATAAAATACCACCACCACAAAGGAGATCATAGTAAGCAGATCGCCGTATTTGCCGCTAAGGCATAGGAGCGAGGCCACCAGCGCTTGTATCCATAGGCCAAAGCCCGGAACTGCGTTTTTATTTAGGGTACCTGCCTTTTTAAAGAACAGTCCGTCCTTAGCCATGGTATAATAGACGCGTGCTCCCGAGAAAATGAGCCCGTTATTACAGCCAAAAGTCGAGATCATGATCATGATGGCGATGACAATCGTGCCCCCGGCCCCGAAGATCACGTGCGATGCCGATACCGCAACGCGGTCCTTTTCGGCAGTGGCGATATCATGCAAGGGCAATACGGAAGTGTACATCACATTGGCGGCAACATAAATAAGCGTGACGATCATCGTCCCGAAAAAGAGGGACAGGGCCACATCACGCTTTGGGTTCTTCATTTCCCCGGCGATAAAGGTCACGCTGTTCCACGAGTCGCTGCTGAATATCGAACCGATCATGGAAGCAGCTATTGCGCCAAGCGCCGCTGCCGTGGTATAAGCAGTTAAGGACCCGTCGGTGTGCAACTGGCGCAAATTCCAGGCATTGCTCCAGTTCAGGTGCCAGGTATTGCCGCTCAACGCCCAGAAACCAAAGATGATCAGGCCGAAAAGGCTCAATATCTTGGTCAGGGTAAAAGTAGTTTGAATGATCTTGCCGCTCTTAACACCCTTGGTGTTGATATAAGTTAAAAGCAAAATTACCAATATCGATACTATTTGTGCCGAGGTTATATGAATAAATCCAAGATCGAATACGACGTTCTCTTCGCTTACCCATGATTTTAAAGATGGCGGCATTATGTATGCGGTAAACTTTGAAAAGGCTACACCCACAGCCGCTATCGTGCCGGTTTGTATCACCGCGAAAAAGCTCCAGCCATACAGGAACCCTATCAATTTGTTGTAAGCTTCTTTCAGGTAGATGTATTGTCCGCCTGCTTTGGGGAACATGCTGCTCATTTCGCCATAGCTTAATGCTGCGGTCAATGTCATAAAGCCGGTAAGCAGCCAAACGACGATCAGCCAGCCCGCCGAACCCACATTGCGGGTAATATCCGCGCTTACAATAAATATCCCCGAGCCGATCATGGAGCCTGCAACCAGCATCGTGCCGTCGAGCAGGCCCAGTTCGTGCTTCAGATGGGGTTGTTTTGAATCTTCTTTCATTCGTTGGAATAGGTTAAAAGTCCTAAGCTATTTAAAAATTTATAATTGCGCGATGTGTCACAAAGAAATTAAATTCTTATTTTCGCCGTCTGATTATTTTTTCACAGGCAATCACACTTGAATACAATCATTTATAAACCAAAATTTTAAATATGGATTTTTTGTACAACAACTTAATTTACCTTATTCCTGTTATGGGGCTGGTGGGTATCCTGTTCATGCTCATTAAATCGGCATGGGTAACCAAACAAGACGCCGGGGATGCTACCATGACCGAGCTTTCGGGCTATATCGCCGACGGCGCTATGGCTTTTCTAAAGGCCGAGTGGAAAATATTAAGCTACTTTGTGGTAGTTGCAGGCGTACTGCTGGCATGGTCGGGCACTACAGTGCACACCTCAAGCCCGGTGATTGCCGTTTCGTTCATAAGCGGGGCGTTTTTATCAGCTTTTGCCGGTTTTATCGGTATGCGTATCGCAACTAAAGCTAATGTACGCACTACGCAGGCGGCCCGCACAAGTTTGGCCCAGGCGTTAAAAGTATCTTTTACGGGTGGTACTGTAATGGGTCTTGGTGTTGCGGGTTTGGCTATTATCGGTTTAGGTTCGTTATTTATAATATTCTATACCATATATGTAAAAAACGTTGCCGGAAGCACCGTAAATGGTGAGGATATGGCCAGGGCGCTTGACGTGCTTGCCGGATTCTCATTAGGTGCCGAATCGATTGCATTGTTCGCCCGTGTTGGCGGTGGTATTTATACCAAAGCTGCCGACGTAGGCGCCGACCTTGTAGGTAAAGTTGAAGCAGGTATCCCTGAGGACGACGTGCGTAACCCGGCTACTATTGCCGATAACGTAGGTGATAACGTAGGTGACGTTGCCGGTATGGGTGCCGATTTATTCGGCTCGTACGTAGCTACCATGCTCGCCACTATGGTGCTTGGCCGCGAGATCGTATCGCATGATAATTTCGGTGGTATTGCGCCGGTATTGCTTCCGATGGTGATAGCAGGTTTAGGCTTGATATTCTCTATCGTAGGGGCTGCTTTTGTTAAGATAAAAAATGAGACCGACAGCGTTCAAAATGCTTTGAACATTGGTAACTGGGCATCTATTATATTGACCGCAATTGCTACATATTTCCTGGTGCACTGGATGTTATCAGGTGATGATATGCACATGCTGCGCGATGAAGGCTCACCTGGCGTTATGAAGGACGGTGCATCGCATTTTACCGCCAGCGGCGTTTATTACGCCATTCTGGTTGGCCTTGTAGTGGGTACGCTTATGTCGATGATAACAGAATACTATACTGCAATGGGCAAACGCCCGGTGCTGGGTATTATTCGCCAGTCATCAACCGGTCACGCTACTAACATCATCGGTGGTTTGGCTGTAGGTATGGAATCGACCGTATTGCCGATTTTAGTATTGGCTGCAGGTATCTATGGGTCATATTACTTTGCAGGATTATATGGCGTGTCTATCGCTGCTGCGGGTATGATGGCAACTACGGCAATGCAATTATCAATTGACGCTTTCGGCCCTATTGCGGATAACGCAGGGGGTATTGCGGAAATGAGCCGCCTACCGGAAGAAGTTCGTCACCGTACAGATAACCTGGATGCTGTTGGTAACACTACTGCTGCAACCGGTAAAGGTTTTGCCATTGCTTCGGCAGCATTAACTTCACTGGCTTTATTTGCCGCTTTTGTGGGTGTTGCAGGTATCGAGCATATTGATATTTACAAAGCTCCCGTATTAGCAGGTTTATTTGTGGGCGGTATGATACCGTTCATATTCTCATCACTTTGCATATCGGCAGTGGGCCGTGCAGCAATGGCGATGGTGGAAGAAGTAAGGCGCCAGTTCCGCGAAATACCGGGCATTATGGAATACAAGGCAAAACCTGAGTATGAGAAATGCGTGGCTATATCAACCAAAGCATCTATTCGAGAAATGGTTGCCCCTGGTTTGATCGCATTGATTACCCCCGTTATAGTAGGATTTACATTTGGCCCGGAGGTTTTGGGTGGCTTATTGGCCGGTGTTACCGTATCGGGCGTGTTAATGGGTATATTCCAGAGCAACGCCGGTGGTGCATGGGACAACGCTAAAAAATCATTCGAAAAAGGTGTAGAGATCAATGGTGAAATGCATTACAAAAAATCAGAGCCGCATAAAGCGTCTGTAACAGGTGATACTGTAGGTGATCCGTTTAAAGATACTTCTGGCCCGTCCATGAACATCCTAATCAAATTAATGTCGATCGTTTCATTGGTGATCGCACCGCATTTAAATGTGAATGCGCCAAAAGTTGCCAGTGCTATGCATCATCCTGTACAAAAGGAGATCAAGATGAATGCAATGGATTCGCCTGTTGTTAAAATGAAAGCGAAAGTTTAATAGCGATTTACAAGACTTACGAAGTTTTTAAAACTTCGTAAGTCTTACTTAAGATATTTATATTGGGAGCTCAAAAGGCTCCCTTTTTTAGTTTCAACGAGTAGATTTGTTACTCTTAAAGAAGAGTTGTAAATTTGATATATGACGGTACTGGTTAATTTGCATTCTGCTGAAGAGGAAAAAGAATTGCTCGAATTTCTTGATAAAAAGAAATACGATTATAAAGCGACATCTGACTTTGTACTATTAACTCCTGAACAAGGCGATGAAATTATTCGCCGTGACACTGCTTTTACACTAGGTAAAACCAGTGCCCGTAATTGGGATGAAATCGTTCGTGAATTAGAGAATGTATACCGTTAAGCTTTTAACCGAAGCTGAAATTGAGCTTACCGATGCGTGTAAATGGTATGAAAAGCAACAGCGCGGTATTGGTAAAAGGCTTGTGTCGGAAGTAAAGCATTATCTAAAGTTAATCTCGGAAAACCCGTTACAATTCGAAGTCAAATTTTCGAACAAGTACCGTTTTGCTGTGCTTAAAGTTTTCCCATACTTTATATCATACCGTATTGAGGAAGAAACTAACCATGTATATGTTATCTCCATATTTCATACGAGCCGCGATCCAGTAAACTTTTAACCGGCTTTTTTAGGATATTAATGCCCAACATTAATCCCAAAATATGCCGTTCCCCCTTTGTTACATACGGCTCTTTAGGTTTTCAATAAATTTAAGTACGTTTGGGAAAACTGATTTTATCTCAATAAAAATTAACTGATCTTATAATGAGCGTATTCGTAAAAAAATCGATCCAGCAATTGCTGGCATCATCACAAGAGGGTGAACATACACTTAAGCGGACCCTGGGAGTAGGAAGCTTAATTGCTCTCGGAATTGGAGCAATTATTGGCGCAGGCCTGTTTGTGCGGACCGCTGCCGCTGCGGGGGAACATGCGGGGGCTGCTGTAACCGTTTCATTCATTGTTGCAGCAATAGGCTGTGCTTTTGCCGGGTTGTGCTATGCTGAATTTGCCTCCATCATTCCCATAGCGGGCAGTGCATATACTTACGCTTATGCAACCATGGGCGAAATTGTAGCCTGGATAATCGGCTGGGCTTTGATATTGGAATACGCGTTAGGCGCCGCCACGGTATCCATAAGCTGGAGCGAATACGCCAATAATTTACTTGGGCATCAAATACCCTTTGAATGGTGCCACTCGCCGTTGCAACATACGGCAGCAATAAACGGCGTTGTTCACTATGGTATTTTAAATGTACCCGCATTGGTCATTCTTTTGGTGTTATCGCTGTTGTTAATAAAAGGAACGCAGGAGTCAGCCATGGTTAATGCCATCATTGTAACCATTAAAGTCGCTATCGTTATAGTATTTATTGCAGTGGGCTGGCACTTTGTTAAAGCAGCTAACCATACCCCGTACCTTATCCCGGATAACGCACCCCCGGTTAAACAAATGGACGGTACCTGGTACTCTTATCTCCCTTTTTTCAATCACGGCTGGGGAGGGATACTTTCGGGGGCCGGCGTGGTATTCTTTGCTTTTATTGGCTTTGATGCGGTATCAACGGCAGCTCAAGAGGCTAAAAACCCTAAGAAAGACATGCCAATGGGCATTTTAGGTTCGCTGGCTATCTGCACCATATTATACATTTTATTCTCCTGGGTATTAACCGGTGTCGCTCCGTATACTGACTTTATGAAGGCTGGCCAGGAGGCATCTGTTGCTTATGCGATCAGCACTTATATGCACATGGAATGGTTATCCACATTGGTAACTATTGCTATATTACTTGGTTTTTCTTCTGTGATATTAGTGATGCTGCTGGGCCAGTCGAGGGTTTTTTACACCATGTCGACCGACGGCTTGCTGCCAAAAGTATTTTCAGACCTGCATCCCAAATTTCGTACGCCATATAAGAGCAATGTCATACTATTTATATTTGTAGGCCTGTTTGCTGCCTTCTTACCTGAAAGCATTGCCGGCGACCTAACTTCTGTCGGTACGTTGTTCGCATTCGTGCTGGTATGTATCGGCGTTATCATTCTCCGGAAAAAAGACCCGGATTTGCCAAGACCTTTCAGAACGCCTTTGGTGCCCCTGGTGCCTATTTTGGGTATCGTTGTTTGCGCAGGTATGATAGTCAGTTTGCCCACGCCTACCCAGTTAAGCGCGCTCGCGTGGATGGTTATTGGTTTAGTAATCTATTTTAGCTACAGCAAGAAAAGAAGCAAATTAGGCAGTGGCGGAGATATATTACCTACTGCTACAGACTTTGAAAAGAAATAACCCTGCGTAGATGCATTGCGTCTATTATAAAACAAAACAGCCCCGAATTTCGGGGCTGTTTTGTTTTTGAGCTGTTTTATAAGTAAGATTAAATTTCGAACTTAATAGTTGTTGCAGAGCCTAAACCTGCACCTTCGCTGGTAATATCGAATGTACCTGCATGACTTTCAACAATAGACCGGCAATTGTATAAGCCTAAGCCGGTACCGCTTTTCTTTGTGGTAAAGCCCCGCTGAAAAAATTTCTGACTGGTTTCTTTATCAAAACCATGCCCGTTATCAATAATTCTTAGTTCAAGGTGCTTTTCAGTTGATTCCAGGGATATCGACATTTGTTTGCTTTCGCTTTCCATGTCGATAGCTTCCAGGCTATTTTTCATCACATTCAGTATCACCTGCATCAGCTTGGTGTGGTCGCCTTTAATAATGTGATTGCCCGGTTTGATGCTCACGTTCAGCTTAACGCCTTTTTTCTCGATAGAAGCAAGCAGCATAGAGCGGCAGTTATCCAGCAGATCGACAATATTAACCGGTTTACGCTCGTGAGATGACCCGTGGCTCCTCACTAATTGGCGCTGTATATTCAATATTTCCTGTATATGCGAAACAATATGTAAAAGCTCCCCCACAGCAGTACTGATCTCTTTTTGGTGCTCAGTTTGTGTTTTACCGATGCCTTCAGTAATGGCTACCAGCGCGTTTGCTTTGTTGGTACCAATTGCATCGCCTATTAATGTCTGCTGCCCTTTCAGGAATATATTCAGATTCTTAATAGCGTCGAGACTGCTTTTTTCGCTCACGCGGTTTATCCTGTTCAGGTATGATCCAAATCCTACCAAAGCATTGCCTATATCGTGCAATACTTCAGATGCGATCTCGAACTTACCCTGTGCAATGGCCTTTTCCAGTTCCTGCTCCTTTTGTTGGAGTATTTGTTCATTAAGGGCCTTTAACTCGTCCGACTGTGCGTTTAATTCATCGTTCAGTTTTCTTAAGGCTTCATCCGAATGTTTCCTTTCGGTGATATCATGCCCTATGCCCAGCAAGCGGTCTATATTGCCTGATTTATCATAAACAGGCACTTTGGATGTTGAAAGCCAGCGCTGTTTGCCAGTTTTATCATAGAAAAACTCTTCCTTATTTAAAATAGCATTGCCGCTCAGTACGTCCATGTCATTCTGATAACCGCGTTCGCCAATCTCGTTAGGGAAAAGCTCAATGTCGGTCTTGCCGATCACCTCTGCTTCCGATTCGCGGCCAATGCAAGCTACGTCGGCTTTATTAGCGATGATCTTGCGGCCTTCTTTATCTTTTACGTAAATAGTATCCGGCAAATTATCGATCAGGGTACGCAGTAATATACGCTCGCGCTGTATATCTTCTTCTGCCATTTTTTGACGGGTAATGTCAATGTGAGTGCCTATCAGGCGGCTAACCTTACCGTTTTTTTCGTCCCTTAGTACTCCGCCTCTCGAGCATATCCAAACCCAGCTTCCATTAGCATGAATCATGCGAAAAAAACATTCAAACATGCCTTCTGGATTAACCAGGTAATCGTAAAACCGGGTGACTACATTTTGGCGATCATCGGGATGAATCAATTCAATCCAGCTATTATCGAGGCTTTTTGTTTTGTTATTATAATAGTCTTTGATGTCGCGTCCCAGCATGGAGAAATAAACCTCATTACAATCAAGGAGGTTTTCTTTTGGAGAGTATTCCCAGGCACCTGTATTAGATGCGACTAATAAAGCCTGGTGTTTTTTTGTAAGGTCCTTTAGCCCATCAGTGTCAATATCGCGCGCATCTAAGTCCTTTATTTCGCTATTTGAAACAAAATCTGTCATGGTTTCGCTCATTGGTTAGATTATAGAGGAAGTATAATGGTAAATACCGCACCCTTATTGTTATTTACCGATATTTTACCGCCGTGGGCAAGCACGTATTGTTTTACAATAGCCAGGCCCAAACCAGTACCATTATTTTTATTTTTGGTTACAAACGGCTCAAAAAGTGTCGACATAATATCCTGCGGAATGCCCGGGCCATTGTCGCAAATAGCTATCATCAGTTGTTTGTTTTCGACCCATGCCGAAATATGGATAAACGGATGTTCTACTTTATGGCTATGCAGTACATCGGCCGCATTATTTACCAGGTTGCCTATTACACGCCTAAGCTTGCTTTCGTCGCCCGGTAACATCAGGTTATCGGGCATGTATGACTGTATCGAAATACATTCACGGCCTTCCTGGCAGCGGGCCTGGTCAATAGCCTCTAAAGTTATTTTGTTCAGGTCGACAGGTTTTTTTTGTACGGGTATTTCTTTGATGAAATCCAGAAAATCCTCGAATATATCCGAAGCCTGCTCAGCCGATTGGTCGATCATGTCGATCAACTCATTTTCAGCACCCTCCTCGCGCATCATATCCGTCATAAACTTGATGTTCTTGATCGGGGTACGCAGATCGTGCATCACCATGCCTATTACCTGGCCTACGGCAGATAGTTTTTCTTTTTGAAGTAGTTTATCATTCAGTTCGGCATTACGGATAGCATGTGCCGCATTTTGTACGAATAGTTTTAACAGGTACATTTTCTCTGTCTTCAGTTTTTCAACCTTTTGCAGTACAGCAAAAACGTAGTAATTCTCTAAACGGGCAAGTACCAGTTCATCCAGTTGGCAAACCTCGTCCTTTTCCAAATCGGCAGATCTTACCCTTGCGGTAAGCTCGTCCATATTGATGCGCTCTTCAATGGCACCGATAGATAGTATTTTTTCGTAATTAAGATCTTTATCAAGCTTGCCTATAAGCGCCATGCTGGTATCCAGCGAGCCGGCAAGCTGCTCCAATATGTTCTTCAATAATGAATTCAACTGATTTTTGTTCAACCCGATAGAAGCTATCGATTCGATCAGTTTTTCCAGGTTGCGCAGCTTATTATAATCGGTACAAGCTTTGGTAGCCAGCTGGATTATTTCTTCAGGTGCGTAAGGTTTGCAATGGTAGCCCACATTCTGGCCTGCCTGGTCAACAATTTCGTCAATGGTACGGTCGCTATAAGCAGTAATGAAGATGATCTCGGCCTTAGCGTCTATCTTTCTGATCTCGATAGCGGTTTCCAAACCACTCCAGCCGGGCATGCGCATATCCAGGAAAATTACGGCATACGGGGTGCCATTTTCTACTGCTTTTTGCACTTTCTTCAATCCATCCATCCCATTGGATGCCTTGTCGACAGTAAATACCGGGATGCTCGGTGTGCGCGTCAAGAGTAAAGGTTTGGTATTGCCAAATAATACATCAAAGGCGTTCTCAATATCTTCCTGCTCTTCCGATTGGCCGCGGGGGATAAGGATATCTTCAATGTTATCCCTTACCATTTCTTCGTCGTCAATTACTAAGACTGACGTGTTGATTTCATTCATCTTGTTAGGTACAATTGCTTTAATTTCAGCTACTTTTACGCAAACACTTACATTAAGTTATAGTGTCTTAATAAAAACTTTACAATTAATTTGGCGTGTGCGAACACATGTGTCAATAACACCTTTTTTAATATTATTGCAATATGTTACGAGTTCCAACAGTTAATATTATTATATCTTATTATTCTGAATATATTTTATGCGGGGAGACAAAAACCTGTGGGTATTAGTTCTTATTTGTGTTATTAACTCACTTGGTTTTGGACTTATATTCCCGTTATTATATCAGTACGGCAAGGAGTTTGGTTTAACCAAGCAAACACTGGGCCTGTTGATGGCATCTTTTTCCATAGCCCAGTTTTTTGCTACCCCGATGCTCGGGGCACTTTCCGACAAATTTGGCCGAAAGCCAATATTAGTCATAAGTCTTGCCGGCACTTTTATATCCTTCATTTTATTTGCCGAAGCCCGTTGCCTGCTGATGCTGTTCGCCTCACGCATACTGGACGGACTAACCGGCGGCAACATCTCCGTAGCGCAGGCTATGGTTTCGGATAGTTCGACATCCGAGAACAGGGCCAAAAATTTCGGCATACTAGGCTCAGCATTTGCTTTTGGCGTGGTGATAGGCCCGGCGATAGGGGGGCTGCTCAGTAAATTTGGGTTACAGGTTCCTTTCTTTTTTGCTGCGGGGGTATCACTTGCCGGCGTTTTATGTTCAATTGCATTTTTGAACGAAACCAATAACGTCGAGAAAAAGAATATCGCAACGCCCAACTACCTGCGCATTTTCACATCGCTGGTAACCATTCATCAGCGGCCGGTCCTCGGCACAGCCATAGTAACTGGCTTTTTGCTAACCATGGCACAGTTGTGTATGAGCATCGGTTTCCAGGTGTTTAGTATCGATGTTTTGAAGGTTAATACTGTTACCTTGGGTTGGTTTTTTGCTGCGTTTGGTATTGTGGGTATATGCGCGCAATTGGGTGTCCCTTTTGTGACGAGGGTATTTAAATCAAAAAGTCGGATTTTACTCATTTCTACTTTATTCTGTTTAGTAGCCATGTTTTTGACAGGTTTTGCCAACGGGTTCTTGATATTTGCGATGTGCCTTACCGTTTACGGTCTTTTTAACGGCCTAAGGAACCCGATGCTAAATGCCATCATTGCTGAAAATAATTCGAAATCTGAACAGGGCAAAGTGATGGGTATAAACCAGTCTTACGCTTCACTGGGGCAGATATTGGGGCCGATAAGCGCAGGGCTGATAGGAGGGTGGTCAGTCCATGCAATATTCTTTTTATCAGCGGGATATATTTTGATAGCTTTGTTATTCAGTATTCGGTTACGCCAGAAACAGCAAAGCTAAAACTATGGATACCTTCAACTTAAAAGAGATCATATCAGTAACGATGATCCTGTTTGCCATTATCGATATACTTGGCGCCATCCCGGTAATTATAGAAATGCGACAGCGGGCAGGGCATATCCAATCAGAAAAAGCGTCTATCGCTGTTTTGATATTGATGGTAGGTTTCCTGTATGCCGGGAAAGGAATATTGGATATCATCGGCCTCGATATACCGTCTTTCGCCATAGCCGGCTCCTTTGTTATCTTCTTTATCGCGATGGAAATGATATTGGGCATTAAGGTTTTTAAAGAAGAAATGCCCGAAACCATATCCATTGTTCCGCTGGCGTTTCCATTAATAGCAGGCGCGGGTACCATGACTACTTTACTCTCCCTTAAATCCCAATATCAAACGCAAAATATTATTGTAGGCATCGTACTCAATACCCTGTTTGTTTACCTGGTGCTCAAAAATGTAAAATGGCTCGAAAAACTATTTGGGCAAACCGGGCTGAGCATTCTCCGCAAAGCTTTCGGGATCATCTTATTGGCGATCGCTATCAAGTTGTTTAGGAGTAATACGCATTTGTAATTAGACGCGGTTTTTTCAACCGCAATTCAGTTTTTTACATTTTGGCGGGTGCGTCGTCAATAAAGTTATAATCAAACGGCGCTCCCCACATTACTTATAAAACTAAAACATAATTTCAGCAAGTTCCGGGTTTTATGGCGCAACCGGGCTGGGTAAATTTGTTGTGTTAAATATAAAAGATAATGGAAACACAGGAAAAAATTAATTACCAGCGTATTGCCGAAGCGATAGACTATATCAGGCTTAATTTTAAGGAACAGCCCAACCTGGATGAAGTGGCCGAAAAGGTAAACCTGAGCCCTTTTCATTTTCAGCGCATGTTTACTGATTGGGCGGGCATTAGTCCCAAAAAATTTCTTCAATACCTGAGCGTGGAATATGCTAAAGGCATTTTGAAAGAGAAACACGCTACTTTGTTCGACGCGGCTTTTGAAACAGGCTTATCAGGCACCGGCCGTTTACACGACCTGTTTATTAACATCGAAGGCATGACGCCTGCTGAATACAAAAATGGCGGCAAGGCGCTCAGCATCAATTACAGTTTTGCGGAAAGTCCTTTCGGAAATATCGTCGTGGCGTCAACACCCAAAGGTGTTTGTTACCTGGCTTTCGCCGATGACAGGGATGAAGCATTTACAAGCCTTCAACAGCAATTTCCAAATGCATCATACAACCAGGTGGTAGACCATGTGCAGCAGGAAGCCATGTTTATTTTTCAGAAAGACTGGTCTAAACTATCCAACATCAAATTGCATTTAAAAGGCACGCCATTTCAGCTTAAGGTTTGGGAAGCATTGCTTAAAGTGCCTATGGGTGGATTGGAAACATACGGCTCATTAGCTAAAGAAATACAGCTACCAAGTGCCAGTCGTGCGGTAGGGAGTGCGGTAGGCGACAATCCAGTAGCCTTTCTTATACCCTGCCACCGTGTTATTCGCTCGACAGGCGAGTTCGGTCAATATCATTGGGGGTCAACCCGCAAGTCGGCTATTATAGGCTGGGAAGCAGCACAGGTGCACGATATAGCGGTATAAATATGAGTATCCAGGAAAGCATGAACCTGTCAGATTGGAGCAACCTGGCAGGCTGCATGAATGATGCAGGCCATTTTCATATCAAAAGCGTAGTTGATGAGACTTGTTGTGATGAGCTTATTATGAATTATCATGACAGCGCATTATACCGTAAAACCATCATCATGGAACGGTACAGGTTTGGCCTGGGTGAGTATAGATATTTTAATTACCCGCTACCGGTTATCATTGAGCAATTAAGACAACACATCTATCCAAAACTGGCAACTGTTGCTAATACATGGATGAAAGTTTTAAATATTGACAGGCATTTTTCGGAAACATTGAATGGTTTACTTGCCGAATGTCATTCTCATAACCAGTTACGCCCAACTCCTTTGATATTAAAGTATGGCGAAGGCGGGTACAATACCCTGCACCAGGACCTTTACGGCGAAATATTTTTCCCGATGCAAGCGGTGTTGTTTCTTGATGACGCTTACGAAGGGGGCGAGTTTGTGCTGATAGAACAAAGGCCGAGGGCACAATCCAAAGCGATAGTGTTAAAACCTGCCAAAGGCGATATCCTCATCTTCACAACTAATTTCAGGCCGGTTAAAGGCTCAAAAGGATATTACCGGGTGAATATGAAGCATGGTGTGAGTGAAGTAAGGTCAGGCAACCGGCATACGCTGGGTATTATTTTTCATGATGCCGCATGATAAATCACTCTGATCTGGGCGACACGTCTTTTCGGCGCAGCCGGATGTTAAAAGAATTGATCGATAAAGGCGAAGTTCTGTTAGGGGGAAACAAAAACCTGCAGATATATGGAACACTTGGTTGCGCCTCTGGCAAAAGGATGAAAACTAAAAACCGCGTCTTCTTCAAATCAGAACTTGAAGCGAAGCAGGCAGGCTATCGACCCTGCGGACATTGTATGAAAGCTGCATACCTGCAATGGAAAGTACTATCCTTGATATTCGCCCGTTAATACGATATTTGCGCAGCACGAATTTCATGGTCAAAAAAATATTATTTATATCACTTTTCGTTTTGATCAGCGCCTTAACAAAAGCACAGGTAGCTGATACCGCACTATTAAACAAACTTGGAGATTTTGATGTTGCAGCTTTAAACGGTGATAATGACGGTGCCGTGGCCATCGGCGAGCAACTGCTTACTGATACCCCAAAAATGCAACCCAAAGCGCGCATCAGCTTTTTTGCCAAGCTGGCCAAAGCATACGAAAGTACCGAACAGGATGCGAAAGCAACGTTTTACTACGAAAAAGTCGCGGCAGTTGAGCCAAACTACTATGTAGCGCAACGGGCATTGGGGTATTTGTATAATGACCAATCAGAAGAGATACAGATAAAATTATATCTCGCACCCAAAGATTCACCGGATTACAAGGCATTATTTGACAATTATAACAAAGCAGTCCGTAAATCCCTGCCCTACCTGGAAAAAGCATTGGCTTGTGACCCGGATGATGATACGCTGGACCTGGTGAAAACGCTGTATATGAATATCCATGATGATGCAGGGCTCAATTCATTGGTTACTCGTTTGCCGGATTTGAAGAAGAATTGTGTGGATCTGTTGAGTGATAAATAAAACCAGCCTCAATTTCCATCATTATCATCGTTATATTTAGGGCTCACCCCAAATTGATTAGGGAACTTATCGCCTTCAGCAAATAACAGGTAAATCACATAAAATGGTATCAATTGGTACCAGCCACTCCTGTCAACATCGTGACATCGTTTTGTGGTTTGTGCAAAAATTATCCACCATGACACAAGACCGAGGACAAAAAACAATAAGGAAATCGAATACTTAGTTTGATCCGGGATTATTATCGCGAACACAAGTGCAACAACGAAAATTATCAGTACGGTAAATGCGTATTCCTTTCTCCTTATACGACCTTCAAATGAAAATGGGGCTTTAAACATATCGTAATATATAGTTTAGGTTTTTCAAATATTAAAAAAAATCTATCACAAAGCAAAATCCGAGTTTCCACGAATAATCTTCCCGTCTTTCCGACTTATGCGGACTTTCGGACTAAATCTCAAATCTCATATCTCAAATCTCAAATCCAAAACCTATCTTTGCCCATGCAAGAAAAAATCCTCATTCTTGACTTCGGTTCGCAATTTACCCAACTCATCGCGCGCCGTGTCAGGGAACTCAATATCTACTGCGAGATCCACCCCTTCAACCACATTCCCGAACTTGATAGCAGCATAAAAGGCATCATACTTTCAGGCAGCCCTTATTCGGTTCGCCAGGATGATGCACCACGTTTTGATCTTAAAAAATTTCACACCAAACTGCCTATCCTCGGCGTTTGTTATGGCGCTCAAAACATCGCCCATTTCAACGGCGGTGAAGTATTGCCGTCAAGCACACGCGAATATGGCCGGGCGAATTTACAATATATGGAAAAAGGAAATCCACTCTTTAAGGATATTCCGCTGGGCTCACAAGTATGGATGTCGCATGCTGATACCATTGCCCGCGTTGGTGAGGATTTTGAGATCATTGCCAGCACTGATACGGTTAAGGTAGCTGCCTTTCATATCAAAAACACGCAAACCTTCGGCATACAATTCCACCCTGAGGTTACCCATAGTATAGATGGGAAACAATTATACGAGAACTTTTTGGTTGACATCTGCGGCTGCAAACAGGACTGGACACCAGATTCGTTTGTAGAAACTACCATAGCTGTACTTAAAGAAAAATTGGGCGACGACAAAGTAGTGCTCGGTCTTTCAGGCGGAGTTGATTCGTCGGTTGCAGCAGTATTGCTGCATCACGCTATCGGCAAAAACCTGTATTGCATATTTGTAGATAACGGCCTGCTGCGCAAAGATGAATTTGAGTCGGTGCTTGATTCCTACAAGCACATGGGTCTTAACGTTAAAGGTGTAAACGCCAAACAACGTTTTTATGATGCCCTTGCGGGACTGGCCGATCCTGAAAAAAAGCGCAAAGCCATTGGCCGGGTATTCATAGAAGTATTTGACGATGAAGCACACCATGTACAGGACGTTAAATGGCTGGGACAGGGTACTATTTACCCGGATGTGATCGAATCCGTGTCTGTAAAAGGGCCATCAGCTACGATTAAATCGCACCATAACGTTGGCGGACTGCCTGATTTTATGAAACTGAAGGTAGTTGAACCGCTAAACACTTTATTTAAAGATGAAGTACGCAAAGTAGGTAAGGCTTTAGGTATTGATCAAAATATTTTGGGTCGCCATCCATTCCCCGGTCCCGGCTTGGCGATCAGGATATTAGGTGAGGTGACCCGTGAAAAAGTGCACATATTGCAGGAAGCCGATGCGATTTATATCAACAATTTGCGGTCGGCGGGTGTTTACGAGAAAGTTTGGCAGGCCGGCACTATATTTTTGCCGGTACAGTCGGTTGGTGTTATGGGCGATGAGCGAACTTACGAGAACGTAGTTTGCCTCCGCGCGGTGGAATCATTAGACGGCATGACCGCCGATTGGTGCCACTTACCGTACGACCTGCTGGCCAAAATATCAAACGAGATCATTAACAACGTTAAAGGAATTAACCGGGTAGTATATGATATCAGCTCGAAACCGCCTGCAACCATTGAGTGGGAATAGGTGGCTTCTTTTTATTGGCATAGCCTTGCTGGCGACGGCCTGTTCGCCCAAAGTGCGCCCGGTTACGGTGCAGCCGAAATCCGAACAGCCCGTAGTTAAAAAAGAGCCTGAGAAAGTTATTGAAAAGCCTGTGGTAACGGCTCAGACTGTTAGCGTCGCCATGTTGCTGCCGTTTGAGCTGGATAATCTTAATCCGGGCGCGCAATACACCGCGACAACCATAACGCATGCTGACCTTTCGCTCGATTATTACCAGGGGTTTAAGCTCGCGCTGGACTCGCTTGCGGGCAAAGGGTACAATTTTAAGCTGCAATTGTTCGACACAAAGGATCTGACATCAGAAGCGGTAAGCCTGGGCTATAATGCAAGCATTCGCAGTAGCAATTTGATTGTTGGCCCGGTTTTTCCGGATGATATACACGCTTTTGCAGATATTCTTTCCGGCCCACCCAAGCTCATCGTTTCGCCATTGTCGCCGGCGTCACCATCCAATATTAAAAACGGCAACCTGGTTACGGTGGCTACCCCTCTTGAATATCATGCCCGTGCTGCGGCGCAGTTTATTGAAGACCATTACAAACCGAAAAAGGTATTTATCCTCCGTTCGGGTTTTAGCGATGAGAACCGTTATCTCACCCCGTTTAAAAAACACATCGATAGCCTGACCAAAGGCAAAGCAAAGATCATCAGCGAAGTGATTCAGCATGGGCAGCTTAACGGCCTTGTACCGCAACTTTCCACTACCGATGAAAATATTTTTGTAGTGGCTGCCACAGATCAGGCTTTTCTTAACGTTACGCTTCATTCGCTGGATTCTTTAGCCAAAAAATACAAAGTTACCTTATTCGGGCATCCAAGCTGGAGCAAATTTAGCTATCTTAAAGCCGGCATGATGCAAGATATGAAGACGCATATTACATCAACAGATAAGGCTGACCGCAAATCACCTGAGGTCGCTGCTTTTATTCGTAATTATCGCAAATTATACCACATCGAGCCCACCTATTACGCCATGATGGGTTTTGATGAAGGAATGTATTTTGGCGCATTATTTACAGAAGGTCCGGGTGTTATAAAAGCACCAGATAAAACTGACTATGATGGACTTTTAAACAAGTATCATTTTGTAAAAAAGCCGGGTTTGGGTTGGATCAACACGCACGTAAACATATTGCAATACGATAATTCGGAACTAAAACGGGTAGAATGAAGGCATTGAACCAGCTTAAAACGTTTCAGCGAATTTTGGGTGATTACCCGGCCGAAACCCCTCTAAGCAAGTTTTTACCGGGTTTTTACCGCCAAAACAAACAAATGGGCTCGACCGACCGCAAGGTTGCCAGCAGGCTCATTTACAATTACTTTCGCCTTGGTAAAGCACTATTCAACACGCCTTCGGAGGATCGGCTCATCGTTGCCGAGTTTTTGTGCAATAGCCAGAGCAATTCTTTTTTACAGCATTTCAGGCCCGATTGGGCGCTTTGTGCGGGCTTCGATATGAAGGAGAAGTTAAAACTCCTAAAAAAATCTTATCCCGATTTTAAATTGACAGATGTTTTCCCATGGTCGGCAGAGCTTTCCGAGGGTATCGATAAGGATGCTTTCCTCAAATCATTTTTTGTACAGCCCGACTTGTTTATCCGCGTGCGCGAAGGCTCTGATATAATGGTGAAAGGCACTTTAACTAAAGAAAATATTTCCTTCAAAGATGAGGGCAATGGCTGCCTTTCTCTGCCCAACGGCACGCGATTGGAACACCTTTTCCCGCAGCAGAACTGGTTCGAGGTGCAGGACCTGTCATCGCAGCAAACAGCCAAATATTTTAAGCCTAAAAAATGGGACGCCTGGTGGGACGCTTGTGCCGCGTCAGGAGGTAAGTCCTTATTACTTTACGAACTACAGGGTGACATTAAGCTGGTGGTATCCGATATTCGTGAATCTGTCCTGGATAATTTGGACGGGCGCTTTCACAATGCCGGTTTATTCAAATACCAGAAAAAACTGCTCGACCTGACCAAAAACGTCGACCCTGAACTGCACAATTATGAGTTTGACGGTATTATACTGGACGCGCCCTGCAGCGGCTCTGGTACCTGGGGCCGTACACCCGAAATGATCAGTCAGTTTCAACCTGAGAAAATGGAGTTTTTCCAGCGGCTACAGCATAGCGTAGCCGCCAACGTGGTTAAATATCTCAAACCCGGCAAGCCATTGATCTACATTACCTGTTCGGCATTTAACGTGGAGAATGAAGATGCCGTAAATTTTATGGTGAAAGAGTTGGGTATGAAAGTTGAGGAGCAAGCCATTTTGAAAGGTTATGAGAATAAAGCAGATACGATGTTTGTGGCGAGGATGGTGAAGGGTTAAAAAATTATTAGCTTGTTTGTAGTAAAAACACCTAATGTCTGTGTTTTATTTCAAATCTTTCCCCATTTTAATGATACCCATGATCTCGCCATCGGGCAATGGCAATTGAATAGCCCCTGCTTTATGATAACCCATAGCGCTGTAAAAGGGCACACCGGGTAATGTAGCGCCCATTTCCACCTTACTAAAGCCGTTCTCAATTGCTGCCTGCTCACAGGCGTTGATCAGCATCCGGCCCACGCCAAGCCTCGCTTTACCAGGGTGAACAAAGAATGCCCGTATGCGCGCCGCATCAGTTGCCGGGTTAAGCAATGGGTCGGCAACGGCTTTAAATTGGTCGCCACCATATAAGGTATTTCTTTTGCTCCAGCCGCCGCAGGCTATAACTACGCCGTCATCTTCCACCGCGAAATAAGTGCCGTCGGTAATCAGCTGTGTGTCTACACCAAAAACATATTTGATGGCGCTCTCTGTTTGAGCAGGAGTATAATATCCGTCGCTTAAGCCACGGGCGGATAACGCAATGAGTTGCTGTAATACAGCAATGTCATCAAAAGTGGCGGCACGGATAGTTATTGGCATGCCCAATTATAATAAAAGGCAATAACAATTGATGAATCGAAATAGAATTAAGCTGTAAGAGAAGCAGAATAATGCTAAGCGCTTTTGAATTTTTTATTACACTTAGTACATTTAATATCGCCTTCGCCTTTGTCCTCCCAGTAATGGTCGCAATTGATGCGGAGGCTAATTTTTGCGCCGATATATGCTATTGTTATAACAATTGCTACTATAGTAAGGATGATGCTAACTGTTAAGTACATAACTAAGCTATGTTGTGGGCCAAAAGCCGGTTGTAACACGTATTCTTTATAAGCAATAACTATCAAAAGTGCTTTCTGTTTGTCATTATTTTAATGTTTTCCGGACAGAAACGTCTAAAATATCGCTTATTGAACGCTAATTTAACAACTTTTATTTGTGTTTTGCAAACACTATCGAAATTTTTTTAATCAAATGTTAATTAGCTTTGATTCTCAGTCATTAGACGTACTTATCAGTTAAACTTATGGAAGGTCAGTTTCTATCCTGCCAAATAAACTAAATATGGGTTGATGTGTTGTTCTGATAAAAGCAAGCTATGGCTATTTACAACATAATTTATACCTCGCCCCAAAAAGAGACTTATTTGTGGAACGGCAGTAGTTTTGATCTCCTGAAAAATAAGGACAATGCGGGTTTGTTTTTTAGCGGAAGCAACATAGAGGATAAGAAATTAGCATCCGTGCTAAAAAAGGCGCGTGCCTTTGCTGGTAAGCAATTTCCGGATGATAAAGCAGCCCGGATAAGTGAAGTTGAAATAGCTGTTAATGATAAAGATACCGAAGGTGGTCACTCCGGTCACATGACCTCCTGATCAGGACTGAATATAGCTCCTCAACTGTTCAATAGTTTCTTCGTGGGTTAAAATGGTTTCGGTTACCAGGTCGGTGATCGAAACTATGCCGCACAGCTGGTTGTTTTTGAAAACGGGCAAGTAGCGTATATTGTTTTCGCTCATGATATGCATGCACGTCTCCACAGAGTTATCGGGTATAATGTGCGGCAGGTCGGTCGTCATAATCTCGCGTACGGTAGTTTCATCTGATGATTTCCCCTTCAGGATAACTTTACGGGCATAGTCGCGTTCTGTCAGCAGTCCCAGGTAACCGTTACTGTCTGTTACTACAACCGAGCCGATGTTTTTATCATCCATCAGGCGCAGCGCATCCAATACAGAGGTTTCAGCATCAATGGTGATAACGCTGCCTCCCTTGCGGGCAAGGATATGCGAAACTTTTTTCATAATGTACAGATTTAGCGGGTAAACAGGCTTATAACCAAATATATAAAAAATGAATTACAATAAAGGCATGTTAATTTAAAATCTAATTAATTATTTTAGCCAAAACCTGCCATGCAAATTCATTATGAAAAAAGTTCTTTTGTGCATCTTTTGCCTTTTCATTTTTATCGGTACCCATGCAACTGCAAGGCAAGTTGATTCGGGCCAATATTTCACCTCATTTGATGGCGTAAAGATATATTACGAAGTAAAAGGAGAGGGCTACCCGGTAGTGCTTATACACGGATTTTCGGGCAATTTACAAGGGTGGAAAAACGGCAAGCTTTATGATAATCTGCTGCGGGCAGGATACAAGGTAATTATGATGGACCTCCGCGGCAATGGCCGCTCGGATAAACCGCATACAGATGAAGCATACGCCAATAATGCTGAGGCAAAAGATATTATAGGGCTGATGACGTCGCTCCAGATCAAACATTATGATGTGGTGGGTTATTCGCGCGGTTCGATCATTGCCTCAAGTTTGATGGTGATGGATAACCGGATAAATAAAACCGTAATAGGCGGTATGGGTGATGCTTACACCAATCCCCAATGGCCGCGAAGGGTACATGCTTATAAGGCCCTTATGGGCGATACGTCATTTCATGATGTGGATGGCATGGTTAATTACATACACAGCCAGCATTTTGATATAGCGCCGCTTGCCCTACAGCAAAAATACCAGCCATCAACAAGCCCGACCCAATTGGCCAAAATTAACAAGCCGGTATTGATCATTCGCGGTACCGAAGATAAAGAAAGCGGCAACTCAGAAACGGCTTTGCAGCAAATGATACCTGGCTCGAAATTAACCTATGTGCCGGGCGACCATAACGCCGCATCAAAAAATCTCCAGTTCTCAGATGCGGTTCTAAATTTCATTAAATAAGAGCCTGTAAGAATAATTTATATATGTAAGATCATTTTTACCTAACTCAAATGCGTAAACATTAGCGTAACCGGAAAATTATATTATATTTGTTTTAGATAACAGTTAAATAGTATTCCGATACTTAGTTTACAAATTGCCTTTACACAATTTTTTATTGCAAGACTTAACAATTTCTGAATAGCAACTTGCTCCGACGGTTATGCTTAAAAAAATTTTGGTCCTTGATGATAATGAGGACATATTAGAAATTGTTCACGAAGTTTTATCGTACGCACAGTTCGATGTTAAAAGTGTATCCGAAAGCGAGCAGTTTATGACGCTTATGGCCGACTTTGAGCCCGACCTGGTATTATTAGATTTCCGTGTGTCGGGCGAAAACGGCGGCGAAATATGCCGGCAGATAAAATCGCACCCGAAGTTTAACAACGTTCCCGTGATCATATTTTCTGCATATATCAATCATCACGATGAAATACTGGCTTATGGCTGCGATGCGGTTATCAATAAACCCTTCGACCTGTTTGAACTTGTGGACAAGGTAAATAACCTCATTTGCTAACAGCGGCAAATATTAGCATAATCTATAATTTTGTTATTTTTGGATTTGATAACACGACAAGTTTAATGCCGGATATTGATTTAGAATTTCTTACGAAAACCAAACCTGAAAAAAATTATTATTGTCCAAGGTGCGGTACTTCGTTTCACTTTCAATTGCACCGCAGTTGGTTTTTGAAAACCTTTTTATATTTCTTGCCTGTCAGAAAATACTTTTGCGCCAAATGCCGGAAGGGCTACTATATCCGCAAAACTTAATGCCGATACCAGGACACTTGTTTTGCGGAATGTAGGGAATTCTATACTTAAATTTCTTACGTCATCACCATTCAATAAGGTTTGGCGAAATTTTTGCACTATAAAATTCTGTTTATCAAGCTAATAAAGCTTTTGAGGAATTGAATGGTATAATAATTGTGCAGTGTACACACAATAACAATGCAAAAATCAATTAATGATGCGCCGGATATTAGCTGTAGATGATAATGAAGACATTTTAGAAGTAATGAAGTTGATACTTGAGGATTTCGGCTACGAAGTTGAAACCCTTAGCGACGGCAATTTATTATTTGACACCTTGAAACAAAGTCATCCTGACCTCGTACTGCTTGATGTGATGCTGGGGAACATAGACGGGCGGGAATTATGCAGAGAAATGAAAACCAGGACAGATACTAAGGATATTCCTGTAATATTGGTTTCAGCAAGTCATCAGGTGACAGAACGGATCACATTGAGCGGGGGGGCGCCCGATGACTTTTTGGCTAAACCATTCAATATAAGTGACCTGCTCGAAAAAGTAGCATCGCAACTTACCGCTGCATAAATATAAGAGGTTAGTAACATTTCACTTTTTTATACCCAGCGATTTCAATTCCTTGTCTATCTTCTCATTCCATTCTTCCTGCATCCCATGGTTTGCCCCATGATGTGTTTCACTGTCATATTGTGTTTGCATCCGGTGCAATTCGCGTAAAGTTTCTAAGTACTCTACATTGATCTCGCCGTCATAATTATCCGGGGGCAGCTTCATAGCCGCGATCTTTTGCTTAAAATGCTCGCCAACAATTTTAGTTATATCAAAATGCCGCTGCTCATGGTTTAAAACGTATCCATCACGGCTGCGGTCGCGTACCCAGCAATCGCTTTTGGGCATATCCACTTTTAGGGCGATATTGAGATTGATAATACCGCTTTCAACAGTTGCACGCTCAATATACCCCACACTTGCGAACACTTCCGCCTCAAAACTTCCCTCCCCGTGTTTATCCCGGAAATCATCCCAGTTAAGCGGGCGATTAGCCGCGTAATAAATGGTATCGCCTTCAGGCTTCTCCGTATAATCAGATAGTTTAACCTTTACTGCTTTTGCAAGCCGGGGATCGCTTTCAGCATTCATATTTATCCAATTGTTAAACCAGCTAAGTGCACTCTCTATTCCTTGCCTCAGCACATGCTCTGCTATATCGGTTTGACCGTCAGATCGGGTATAACGCGTCCCGCCTTTGTAATCTGTTAAATGAAGTATGCCGTAGTCTTTTTGAAGGTCGAATGAAAGGTCAATACTTAAATGCCCGTTCACCTTTCTTCCGGCTGAACTGGTTTCTTCCAGTTTAAGGCTTTTTATGGAAATGACGACGGGCCTCAGTGACTTATCTTGACCGAGATTGTGATCAATAAACTGTTTAATAGACAATGCCGCACCACCTTTAAAATCGGAAGGCCGGGTTAAATAAGAGCCTGCTTCTGTTTTATAAACTAAGAGAGCAACAGTGTTTTTATCAGCACGTTCATCAATTATGTTAGCGATATGGTATTCGTGCGGGCTGAAGTTTAGTTTTTCATCGCGCAGGATAATGGGAGAGCTTTTTTGTTGATTAGCCCCAAAGCCAGAACAAAATAAAATGCAAGAAACTAAAATAAAATGTTTGTACGGATACATTGATTTTCAACGAATTTGCAAATAAACTATTATATGTTTTATCTTGCTTCTTAAATATCGACCTTATTTTTTGAGTAAAAATGATAACCATCCAAAGTATCCAAAACAGAATTTACGAAATAAGAGGCGAAAGAGTAATGCTCGACATGGATTTGGCCGCTCTTTATCAAGTGCCTACCAAGGCGCTCAACCAGGCTGTAAAACGAAATATTAAACGTTTTCCCGATGATTTTATGTTTCAACTTACGATTACTAAATGGCAGGGTATCCGGTCACAATTTGTTACCGCATCCCAAAGCAATATATCCTTACAGTCACAAAATGTTACCGCATCCCAAAACAAACGGAATACAAATGCAACACCCTATGCATTTACCGAGCAAGGAGTAGCGATGTTAAGCGGCGTACTTAACAGCGACACCGCCATAAGTATGAACATTGCGATTATGAGAGCTTTTGTAGCGATAAGACGGCTCGCATTACAGCAAATGGACGTGCAGGAGCAATTACAAGAAATAAAGGAAAGACTGGACGAGCACGATGCGCAACGGAATCATATATATGATGCCATGGAAAATTTACTCGATGAAAAGGCTGCCCAAAGAAAGTGGGACGAAAGAGAAAGAATAGGTTTTAAGAAATAACGGAATAAAACAATAGTGAACGCCCCTTGTTTACTTCAAGAAATCTGGGCGAACCTTAAATCCGGTAAATCCTGGTTTAGATATTTCATAAAGTTTTCCACACCAATAACATGCCTTAAAAACATGCGTTCACTAATTAAAATGTGTTATTCACATTTGTGAATTACTTGTGTGGATTGCATTTTTGTGATATAACTACTTTCGCATAATTGTATCTCGCGCTTATGACCAACTTCAAATTTACAGCTCTTTTAATTCCAATATTTTTCACCCTTACCGCAAGCGCACAACAGGATCCATCCTACGACGTTTACCGCACGTACCATACCGCTACCGACCTGATGGATAAAGGTAAGTATAGCGCTGCTGCCGAGCAATTTCGCTTAGTAGAAAGGTCGCGGTTAGAAACCACAACGCAGCCAAAATACGAGTCGGACCTGTCGCTGGTAAAAGAAAATGCTGAATATTATGTGGCTTTTTGTGCGCTACAGCTTGGCAATGATGATGCCGAAAGCCTTATCCTGAAATTTTCTAAAGATCATCCCGAAAATCCCTTAACCAAACTGGCGTTTTTCCAGATCGGTAAATATTATTTTAAGCAACAGAAATATGCAGAGGCGTTAAAATGGTTTGATAAAGTTACCGCAGATGAACTTAATGGTGCCGAGAATGTGGAATACAAGTTCCGTAAAGGCTATGCCTATTTTGCAACCAAAGATTACACAAAAGCGCAGCTATTGTTCAGCGAAGTGAAAAACGTCGAATCGCCGTTCACCGTTGATGCTACCTATTATTTCGCCTATATATCATACCTTAATAAGGACTATCACCTCGCACTCGTGAATTTTGAGCGCATAAAAAACTCAAAAAAATATCAAAACAGCTATCCGTACTATATTACCGCTGTGTATTTCCTCGACCGCCGATATAATGATGTGATCAGCTATGCAGTGCCAATTTTAAAAACAACCCGTCAGCAGCACGAGACCGAAATGCTGCGTATTATCGGCGCTTCGTATTTTGCCAATAACGATTATAAGAACTCGATAGCTTATTACACCCGGTTTGAACAGCAGGACAGGGGCAAAACCGAAAATACGCAGGACAGCTACCAAATGGGATATGGCAATTATAAGTTGGGCAATTATCCCAAAGCCGCCCAGGAGCTGGTAAAACTGGTTGATCAGAACGATATCTATAGCCAGAACGGCAATTATACGCTGGGTAATACCTTTTTGAAGATGGGCAATAAACAAAGCGCCCGTAACGCCTATTTTGTAGCGTCGAAGATGACTTTTGACCCGGTTTTACAGCAGGACGCCTTATATGAATACGCCAAATTATCGTACGAACTCGATTTTAACACGCAGGCGCTGGATGCTACCCGGCTTTACCTGAAAAATTACACGCAATCGCCACGGAACGATGAGATGAAGACTTTGCTTGGTGAGGAATTGCTCAACTCGCATAATTACAAGGAAGCAGTAGAGATTTTGGAGCCGATACCCAATAAATCTGCAAGCGCTAAATCAGCCTATCAAAAAGTTACCTATTATCGCGGCCTTGAGTTTTACAATGAGCGGGCGTTTGAGAATGCCATCGGCATATTCCTTCGCTCGTTAAAATACCCCATGGATAGAAGGGTGCAGGCGCTGACAATTTACTGGATGGCCGAATCGATGTACGAGGTGCGCAAATACGGCGAATCGGTACAAAATTTCGAGCGGTTCCTTAATATGGATGAGAGCGCCGATCTGCCGATACATAACTACGCCAATTATGGCTTGGGTTACGCCGCTTTTTATGGCGAACAATACCGGAAGGCAGCCACTTATTTTGAAAAATTCCTGCATGGTGGCGAAACGGATAAGAATACCATCAATGATGCGGTAACCCGTTTAGCCGATAGCTACTTCGTACTAAAAAGCTATGCTGAGGCTCGCCAGTATTACGACCGGATAATTTCGCAGCATAGCAAAGGCGAAGATTATGCCCTGTTTCAACGAGGTATGATACAAGGTTTGCAAGGCAACCCGGATACCAAGATCAGCACGCTGAACGATGTGCTGAGCCTGTTCCCTAATTCGGACTATGCCGATGATGCCTCTTTTGAAATAGCATATACTTATTTTCTTAAAAATGACGGGCCTACCGCTAAAGCGGATCTATTATCTATGCTGCAAAAATACCCGCACAGTAGTTATATACCACGCGTGCTGGTAACGATGGGCCTGATAGATTATAATGCGGGTAATGACGATCTGGCTATTGTATCGTTTAAAAAAGTAATACAGGATTATCCTTCGAGCGACGAGGCTAAGCAGGCTTTGAAGCAAATTGAAAAAATATATACGGATAAAGGCGATGCGCAAACATTTATAGCTTATGCGGCCAGTACGCCTATTGGCAATTTCACGGCGTCGCAGCAGGAAGATATTATGTTTAATGCAGCCAATAGCCTTTACTTGAAAGGTGATGCCGCCGGAACGGTACAGGCCGTAGGTGCTTATTTCGATAAATTCCCAACCAAGCCTATTTATGATAAACAGGCAAGGTTTATCCGTGCGGAAAGCCTGGTTGCTTTAGGTAAACCTAATGATGCTGTAGCCGATTATAATGTAATTTTGAACGACTGGACAAGTGCTTACACGGAGAAATCGCTCATAAGCATGGCCAAGCTTTTTATCGCTCAAAAACGCTATAACGACGCTATTGTTTATTTGAAGAAGCTGGAGACAACATCGGAATACAAGGAAGATTACTCATTTGCCCTCAACAACCTGTTGCTGTGCTATTCGCAGATGAAATCGTCAGATGATGTTATAAAATATGTTAACCTGGTGCGCGATTACGAAAAATCATCACAACAGGATAAGTTTAAAACGGGTTTATATGCTGGCAAAGCCTACCTGCAAAAAGGCGATACTACTTCGGCAATAAAAGAATTTGGCTATACGGTGGCTAACACCAAAACCATCGACGCGGCCGAAGCTAAATACAACATTGCCAATATTGAATATATGCGGGGGCGTTACAAAGCATCACAAAAAACATGTTTTGACCTGGTGAAGGAATTGCCGAACTATGACTACTGGGTAGCGAAGACGTTTATTTTGCTATCGGATAATTACATAGCGCTGAAGGATGATTTCCAGGCGAAGGCCACCTTGCAAAGTATTATTGAAAATTACAAGGCCAATGATGACATATTGCCTACAGCGAAGCAAAAACTTGATTCATTGAGCCCGGGTGGCAAACGCAAGCCGGCCACTCAGCAAAAACCGGCAACAGACACAACTGGCGATGCCAAACAGGATACAACTAAGGGTAATTAAGCATAAGAACAACAGACAGATGAAATTCAAATATATATACGCGCTGCTTGCCTTAGTAATGGTATGTTACTTTACGCCCGCTAACGCACAGAATAAAAAGGATACTAAAAAGGCGCCGGCTAAGAAAGAGGCAAAAAAGCCTGCGGCAAAAAAGCCTGTGGCAACAGCAGCAACTGACACAACAAAAAAGGGAGCTGCAAATAAGCCTGATCAGAATAACCCCAATAATTTAACAGAGGAGATCATCGTAACTACCGCCTACAAACCGGTGCTGGCTGATGCGGTAAAGATCAGGATCAATCCTGATCTGTCGGACAAAACGCCTTTCAAAGCGCCGTTAACTTATGTTACCCTGGATAAGCGCCTTGAAAGAAACACCGATATACACCAGCTGGAGGCTATGAAAATGCCGCCGGAGGTAGATTCGATACCATCCAACAACTATTTGCGAATTGGTTTGGGTAACTATAAGACCACTTACGGCGAGGCATATATCGCCAACGGCCAGGATTCCAGCTTTCAATACGGAGTGTTTGCCAGGCATTTAGCCCAAAGCAGCAGTAGTATCAATAAACAAAATGAGATAAGGGATGAGATTGGCGTGTTTGGCCGCGCCACCACAGCCGACAATGCCTTTTATGGTCATATCAATTATAACAGGCTGGGCACCTATTTTTATGGGTTCGACCCGGCAAATCCGCCGGGAGCTTTTAACCCGGCGGCCCAGCATTTCAGTACGCTGAGCGGTGAAGGTGAGATAACCAAAAAATACACCGGCGAAACCAATGAATTTACTTACGCCGTAAAGGTGGACGGCTATTTATGGAACGACGCTTTTCATGCAAATGAACATAATTTAGTAGTAGCCGGTTTTTTGAATGAGACCATCAACCAGTTTTATGCCGGTTTGGGCGGTTCGCTCGACCTGAGCACCCAAAATGACAGCCTGTATTCGTATAACAATAGTATCCTCAGGTTAAACCCTTACCTGAAGTTCGAGGGCGATTTTTATAAGATAGACGCAGGCCTTAATTTTGTCAGAGAGTTTGGGCAATTTTCCAATCCATACATTTTCCCGGCAGTTAAGGCTGAACTACAGGTAATACCTAAATACCTGCGCCTGTTTGCAGAAGTGAAAGGTGACGTGAATAAGTCTTCTTTACGCGATTTTGCCGATCAAAACCCTTTTATCGATCAAAATATCAACATCATCAATTCAATTGATAAACTCGACCTCATGATCGGTTTGAAAGGTACCATTGCGCCGGGCCTGGGCTTTAAGATGGATGTATTCCATAATAGCGTGAAGAACCTGCCGATGTTCGTAACCAACTTTACCGGCATTAACAACAAGTTTGGAGTGATATATGATAATGGTAACTCGACGATAACCGGCTTCAATGGCGAGCTTGATTTTAAAGCTTCCGATGATTTTGATTTGTTTGGTCGGGTTGAGTTCAGGAATTACAAGATGGCTACCGAAGCCGAACCCTGGAACCTGCCTCAATTTAGATTGACAGCCGGTACCGTAATACATATTACTAACCAACTGAGTATTAACGCCACGTTATTGTATCGCGGCAGTACTTTCGACAGGACATTTACAGCCCCTGTATTGCTAACAGATCCGCCGGTAGAGCATATCATAAAGATCAATGGCTTTGCTGACCTGAATGGCGGCGTAGAATATAAGCTGAATAGCAGGTTCTCGATATTCGGACAGGTGAATAACATTTTAAATACAACAAACCAGGTTTGGCTATACTATCCTAACTACGGATTTAATATATTTGGCGGTGTTGGGTTTCATTTTTAACTATTGATAGGTACCTGGTTTATAAACGATTAGATGGATTTAGCCATTTATATAAATGAATTATTAGGCTTGCATGGCGAGGTTTACGTGCCAGGCGTAGGCTATTTTGCTCAAAAGCGAATTGAAGGCCATTATAATGATGGCGAAAAAAAACTCTACCCACCCAGGCATGAGATCGTTTTTGACCCGGAACCACGGGATGATGACGAACTTGCTGCTTATATATCAAAAAAGAAAAACATTTCGCCGGCGTCAGCTAAGTATTTTATAGAAAAATACACTACGTCGCTCAAACAACAGGCATCCGAACAAAAGGCTAGCATTTCCGGCCTGGGCGAGTTGCGTTATGAATATGCCGCGCTTACATTTAAGGCTGATAAAAATGCCGGAGAAAACGACCCCACCTTTTATGGGTTTTCACCGGTTAAAACAGCTAAAGAAGGCCAGCCGGCAATTGTTGATGTTAAACCTATTAAGGTAACGCCGCATGCGATAAAGTCGCCCAAAGATGAGGAACAAAAGCCGGGGAAGGCGACAGCGAGCCCTGTGGACGAACCCAGGGCAGAGGAAGAAACACCTGCCGAAGTGACGATTGCAACCACAAAGACATTTGTGCCGGCACAGGTTATTGAGGAAGAGCCCGACCACCGGGCTAGGAACATCAGGATAGTTATATTACTTATCGTAATTATTGTACTGTTGCTTTTTGGTATTGCTTATCAATATAACCCCGGGTTGTTTAGCGCAAATACCAAGGAGGATACAACAGTTATTATAAAAACACTTCCTGCTGCGGCTAAAGGCGATTCGGTAACCAAAAAGGATACTTCGACTAAAAGTTTAGCCCCGGCACAAACAATTATTCCGGCAGTGGATACGTTTGCTATAGTACATTATGATATATGGGGCGGATCGTACAAGACGCTTACGAAGACAAATGCGGTTATAAAAGACTATCAAAAATTAGGACTCCCGGCAAAAATATTACAACATTCAGCCGGTCTGTATCATCACATCGTTCTGGGGACTTATTTTGACCGGCAAGAAGCCATTAGGGTCGAAGACAGTATTAAAAATATAAAGGGGATTGATAAAGCCCCCATTAGTTTACAACCATATATACCACCCAAAAAATGATGCTATTAGCGCAAATAACTGATACGGCCCATAAGTTGGTCGATACTGCTAAAAATTTACCGCAGGTTGCTGCACAGGACGATCTGCGGTTTGGCGACCTGCTGATCAAAGGCGGCTGGATAATGCTGCCTATTGGCCTTTTGGCCGTGCTGGGGCTGGTCATATTTTTTGAACGTTATTTTACTATACGTAAAGCAGCGAAAGATGAGTCGAACCTGATGACGCAGGTGCGCACCAGTATTTTAACAGGTAAACTTGACTCGGCTATAGCCATTTGCCGCAACAGCAATTCGCCGCTTGGGCGTATGCTGCAGAAGGGTTTGCTGCGGATAGGCAGGCCGATAAAAGATATTGAAGGCGCTATTGAAAATATCGGTAAACTGGAGGTAGCCAAACTGGAAAAGAATATCAACATATTAGGAATTATTGCGGGTATAGCCCCCATGTTCGGGTTTTTGGGAACCATCTATGGCGTAATCAAGATCTTTTATGATATATCTAAAACAGATAATATCAGTATGGGCGTTATATCTGGAGGGTTATATGTGAAGATGGTGACCTCCGCTGCAGGGCTGATGGTAGGTATAGTAGCTTATGTATGCTATCATATATTGAACATGATGGTGGACAAAGTAATATTGAAATTGGAAACCGATGCCATTGAGTTTATTGATTTGTTAGAGGAACCGAGCAAATGAACCTGAGAAAAAGACACAATAGGATACCGGCTGAAGTGCAAACATCGGCAATGAACGATATCATGTTCTTTTTGCTGCTTTTTTTCCTGATCGCTTCGGCTATAACTAATCCGAATGTGATCAAGTTGTTGCTGCCGAAATCCTCGTCAGGGCAAGCGGTGTCAAAAAAGACCATTTCGGTAACTATCACACACGACCTGCAATACTCGGTAAACAACAAACCCGTGAAGATAGAGGATATGCAGGCCACACTGATGGGTTACAAAAAGCTGACTGCGGAATTGACGATAGTTTTGGCTGTCGACCGTACGGTAGCGATTCAGGATGTGGTGCAGATAATGGATATAGCTCAAAAGCTGAATATAAAACTGGTTTTGGCAACTGAACCGAAGAGTTAGTTTGCAGTTCGCAATATTACACTGCAAACTGCAAACTGAGAACTGCCAACTGAAAAACATGGAATATCAGCAAGAAGAAGAAAATAATTACCCTAAAGCTTTTTTAGCTACTGGCATCATTATGGCTGCGCTGATGGCTATGTGCTATTTTATTGTTTTCACTAATCCGCCCCCGCCCGAAATGGGTACCGGTGGTATACTGGTAAATTATGGCACTACCGATGCCGGGATGGGCACGGATTATATGAGCACCGAGGAGCCTTCAAAAGCCGAACACCCTAATCACACACGGCCAACCAAGGTAACACCTGCGAAGCCGACGCCGCAAAAAACGGTAGCCGAACAAAGCGACAAAAAGGTAGTTACCCAAACTACCGAAGATGCACCAGTAGTAAATAACAGCTCAAAAAAGCCAACAAAATCAGTATCTACAGAACAACCTGCCAGGCCGGCCAAACCAACGGTTAACCAAAATGCCTTGTATAAAGGTAAAAGCACAGGCGGAACCGGGGAGGGCGACGGCACAACTAATACCCCCGGCAACCAGGGTAAGCCAAACGGATCAAATCTGTCTAATAATTATAATGGTACAGGTTCAGGCAATGGCGGCCTGGCGCTGGGTAACCGCTCATTTGTATACAAGCCGTCTGTGGAAGGCAGCAACCGCATAGGCGGGGTTATCGTGGTAGAAATACATGTAGATAAACAGGGTAATGTAGTGTCCGCCGCAGCGGGTGCCAAAGGAACTACCATTACTGATTACAGACTTTTTACCGCTTGCGAAAACAAAGCTAAGACCGCCAAATTTAATCCCTCAGACAGAGCGCCGGATGTGCAGGTGGGCTATATGACTTTCGTATTTAAAGTACAGTAATCCAGTTTACAGTTCTTAGTTTGCAGTTGGCATTGCAAATTGCATAGCTTTGCCCAAATTAACCGCCAACGGCTTGTATCTAACTGCCAACTGAAAAATGGACTACCAAACCACCCTCGATTATCTTTACAGCCAATTACCCATGTTCACGAGGGATGGGCCGTCTGCGTTTAAAAAAGACCTGACCAATACGCTTGAACTGTGTAAACGACTGGATGATCCGCAAACTCAATTTAAAAGTGTTCATATAGCAGGCACCAATGGTAAAGGTTCAACCTCGCACATGCTGGCTGCCATATTGCAAACCGCAGGTTACAAAACCGGGTTGTACACATCGCCTCATTTAAAAGATTTCAGGGAGCGCATCCGCGTTAATGGCGAAATCATTAGTGAACAGGATGTAATTGATTTTGTGGCACAACATAAAACTGATTTTGATGACATAAAACCCTCATTTTTTGAGTTGACAGTAGCAATGGCCTTTGATGCATTTGCAAATGCAAAGGTTGATATCGCTGTGATCGAGGTTGGTTTGGGGGGCAGGCTGGACTCGACCAATATCATTACGCCGCTTTTGTCGGTGATAACGAATATCGGCTGGGACCACATGAATATGCTGGGTGACACCAAACAATTGATCGCAGGCGAAAAGGCTGGAGTTATAAAGAAGGACATCCCGGTTGTTATCGGTGAATATCAGGCGGACGTAGCCGATGTATTTATCATTAAAGCAACTGAAAAGAACGCACCCATTAGTTTTGCTTCAGAGGAGTGGGAGGTGAGGAAGCCGGATCCCGATAGCTATCGGGACGGAAGCCGGATCCCGATAGCTATCGGGACGGAAGTTGGACAGGAATACATAGACTTTCAAATCGTAAAAAAAGACTCAGGACACAAAACTCAAGACTTAAGACTTGACTTGCCCGGTACTTATCAGCTCAAAAATGTAAAGACTGTATTATCTGTGGTCGATGAATTGCGGAGACAGGGTTTTTATATTACAGATGAGCATATTTTAGCTGCGCTGACGCAAGTAAAAAAGCTAACCGGTTTGCATGGCAGGTGGGAAGTACTGAGCTATCATCCGCTTACCATTTGCGATACGGGCCATAACCCGGAAGGCATTACCGAGGTTTTGGAAAATATTAGGAATGTATCTTACCGAAAACTTCATTTTGTGATGGGTGTGGTAAACGATAAGGACATCAGCAAAATACTGGCGATGCTGCCAAAAGATGCCATCTATTATTTCTGCAAGCCCAATATTCCGAGAGGATTAGAAGCTGAAAGCTTAAAGCTTAAAGCAGAAGACTTGGAACTAATCGGAAATACTTACCCTTCTGTTAAAACCGCCTTCGACGCGGCTCAAGCCAATGCCGGAGAAAGTGACCTGGTATTTGTAGGCGGAAGTACGTTTGTTGTTGCTGAGGTGGTCTGAACCGCCGATAGATAATTCTGAAAATTTAGCAATTCTTTAAATTCCGGTTCAGACAAAAAATCTTACTTTAGGGCTCAATATTTAAAGCTTCAGACATGACTTATCTTGCTTCTCCAAACAGGTATAAAAATATGATTTACCGCCGTTGCGGTCGCAGCGGTATCAAGCTTCCGGCTGTGTCGCTTGGTTTATGGCACAACTTCGGCGGGGTGGATGCGATGGAAAACTTCAGAAGCATACTGCACCTGGCTTTTGACAGTGGCATAACACATCTTGACCTGGCAAATAACTATGGCCCGCCTCCGGGCTCGGCCGAAGAAAATTTTGGCCGCATATTGAAAGACGACTTGGCCAAATACCGGGACGAACTGATCATTTCCAGCAAAGCGGGTTATACCATGTGGGATGGCCCTTATGGCGACTGGGGCTCAAAAAAGTATTTGGTTTCAAGCCTTGACCAAAGCCTGAAACGTATGGGATTGGAGTATGTGGATATTTTTTACCATCACCGCCCTGATCCTGAGACGCCGCTGGAAGAAACGATGAGCGCATTGGACCTCATCGTACGTCAAGGCAAGGCATTGTATGCAGGTATATCTAATTACCCTGCTGATGAGGCGGCTAAAGCTATCGACATATTAAAAAAATTGGGCACACCATGCCTAATCCATCAACCCAAATACTCGATGTTTGAACGTTGGGTTGAGGGCGGTTTGCTGGATGTTTTGGAAAAAGAAGGGGTTGGTTGCATACCATTCTCACCGTTAGCGCAGGGTTTGTTAACCAATAAATACCTGCACGGTATTCCTGAAGATTCCAGGGCAGCTAAATCTACCGGCTTCCTGCAGGCCAGCCAGGTAACTGAAGAAAAGGTATCACAAATAAGAAAGCTCAATGATATTGCTAAAGACCGCAGCCAAACCCTGGCGCAAATGGCGTTGGCGTGGTTGCTGAAAGATACCCGTGTAACTTCGGTATTGATAGGCGCAAGTCGCCCGGAGCAATTAGCAGACTCGTTAAAATGCCTGGATAATATTGAGTTTTCAAAAGAGGAATTGGATAAAATAGAAGACATTCTGAAATAAAGTATGAACGATATCCATTGGGGGATCATCGGGTGCGGCAACGTAACCGAAAAAAAGAGCGGGCAAGCTTATAACAAAGTACCAAATAGTAAACTGGTTGCCGTAATGCGCCGGGATGCAGCGAAGGCTGCCGATTATGCCGCAAGGCATCATGTCGATCGCTGGTATTCTGATGCGGATGAGCTTTTGAATGATGCTAACATTAACGCTGTTTCTGTAGCTACTCCGCCTGCTTTTCATTTAGAATATGCTATAGCTGCCTTAAAAAAGGGCTTGAATGTATATGTCGAAAAGCCGGTCACCCGCACGGCTGCCGAAGCGCAGGCCATGGCCAACGCCGTAAAACAATACAACGGAAAATTGACGGTGGCGCATTACCGAAGGGCGCTGCCCATGTTTCTTCATATCAAAAAGTTACTCGCTGATAATGTTATTGGAGAGGTCCGTACGGTACAGATCAGGATGTGGAAGAGTATTAAACCCGATCTGATAGCCGATTCGGAAACCAACTGGCGGGTGCAGCCAGAATTATCTGGTGGGGGCTATTTCCATGACCTGGCCCCGCATCAGCTCGACCTGATGCTATATTATTTTGGCGAACCTGAAAAATTTCACGGCTTCTCGTTAAATCAATCCGGCGCAAATGCTGCCGATGACCATGTTTGCGGCGAGATCGTTTTCAAAAACAAAGTGGTTGTTAATGGCTCCTGGAGTTTTAATGTAGCCGAAAGCGAGACGGTTGATAGCTGCGAGATCATTGGGACTAAAGGCCGTATCAGTTTTCCGTTCTTTGGCACGTTTGTGAGCTGGAAAAATGAAACAGAAGAAGACACAATGAATTTCACACATCCCGAGCATATTCAGCAGCCGATGATTGAGAAGATCGTCGCGTATTTCAGGGGTGAAGGGACTAATCCGTGTTCGATAGATGAGGCTATTACATTGATGAGGATATTGGATGCCTTTACCGAGAATCAGACTTACGAAGTTTCTCAAACTTCGTAAGTCTGAACAAATTAGCTTTTCTTCTTCGGCACTTTAGCGCCTTCTTTACGGGCTTCGGATAAACCTATTGCTACCGCCTGTTTTTTGCTGGTAACCTTTTTTCCGCTGCCGCTTTTAAGCTTGCCTTCTTTCATTTCGTGCATGGTTTTTTCAACCTTTTCTCCTGCCTTTTCAGAATATTTTGCCATGATAGTAATTTTTAAGTAGATAATAATTTATCAACAAAGCGCATCTGAAACGGTTTTTTGTGAGGCATTATTTACTTTTACTACACATGAGCAGGATATCCGAAACCGATCTGATACTGAACGCCGACGGCAGCGTTTACCACCTGAGTTTGCTGCCAGAGGATATTGCGGAAACGGTAATTACGGTTGGTGATCCGGATCGTGTTGAAGAGGTAAGTAAGCATTTCGATCGTATCGAACTGAAAAAATCAAAACGTGAATTTGTAACCCATACCGGCACGATCGGTAATAAGCGCATCACGGTATTGTCAACAGGTATCGGAACGGATAATATCGATATCGTGCTGAACGAGCTCGATGCCTTGGTTAATATCGATTTGCAAACACGTTCAATAAAGCAAAACTTACGCAGCCTTGATATTGTCAGAATTGGTACCTCCGGCGCTATACAAGCCGATGTTGCTTTGGATAGTCTATTGGTATCAACCTATGCATTTGGGATGGATACGCTCATGCATTATTATAAGCAGGAAGTAACCCTGGAAAAAAAAAGACTGCTCACTGACTTTCAATCTGTATTGCCTGCGGGATATTCGTTTTCACCTTATGTTGCCCAGGCTAACGGATATCTTATAGATGAGCTGGCAACTGGTCTGCAGAAAGGCATCACTATAAGCGCCCCGGGCTTTTATGCCCCCCAGGGAAGGCAGGTACGGGCAATACAGTCCGCGCCAAGGCTGATGGAGGCGATACAAAACTTTAATTCAGGCGGGCACCGGATCACTAACCTGGAGATGGAAACTGCCGGCATTTACGGCCTGGCTGCCGTGCTGGGCCACAGGGCAATATCTTTTAATGTGATATTAGCTAACCGCGTAACACAACAGTTCAGTAAAAAACCTCAACAAATAATGGAGACTTGCATCAAACAAGTTTTGGAGTTGTTAGTTAGGCCTTAGCAGATTTGGAACTGTATAAGGCTTCAAACTAAAATTTCGGGCTGCTATTCTCTAATCTTCAATTAATAGTTATCTTTCAGCAACATTAGCCGAATCATCAAAATTATAAAACCCCTTATATGTCAGTAAAAAAGATCGAAGCGCCATTTTATGAAAAATTGGCGTTAGTATTAGTCGGACTCCTTGCTTTGGGCTACCTCGTAATCCTCGGAAAGGATTTTCTCGACCCCCTGGTGTTTGGATTTCTTTTTGCTGTATTACTATTACCCATCGCTGATTTTTTTGAGAAAAGATTAAGGGTGCCCCGCGGTGCAGCCGGCGCATCTGCCATCATAATATTGATAGGTGCAATTTACGGCCTGATGTATCTTGTGGGTTCGCAAATAGCCAAACTGGCTGATGACTGGCCGATGTTGCGGAAACAAATAGGCAGCTCAATTCAGCAAATACAGGATTGGGTCGAGTCATCGTTTCACATCAACATGGAAAAGCAAATGGATTACGTGCACAACGCTACCAATAAGCTCATGGCATCGGGCGGGGAGGTGGTTGGCGGTACAGTTGGGGCGCTGGGGTCGTTGATGTTGTTTTTTGTATTTATCATCATCTTTACACTACTTATATTGCTTTACAGGCGATTGCTGTTTAAATTCCTGCTACAGATATCAGGTGATGACTATCAGCAGGTTGTATATGATATTGTGGAGAATGTGCAGAAAATATTACGCCAGTACATCCTTGGTTTACTGCTCGAAATGTTTATCGTATCAGTTGTAGCCTGTAGCATATTCCTTTTTATTGGTATTAAATATGCTTTGTTGCTGGGCATAATTGTCGGCATATTCAATATCATACCGTACGTCGGTATATTTTCAGCATTATTTCTTAGTTCATTGGTCACGTTTGCTACAGGCAACGTACAGCAAGTTCTGTTTGTCGCCATCACCGTCGTTGGTATTCACCTGGTCGACTCTAATATACTTCTGCCTACGGTGGTAGGCTCAAAGGTACGTCTCAATGCCCTGCTTTCGTTTCTTGGGATCGTCGTCGGTGAAATGATATGGGGGCTTTCTGGCATGTTCCTCGCTATTCCGTTTATGGCCATACTAAAGGTCATATTCGACCGTATCGAAAGCCTGAAGGCATGGGGAATGCTCTTAGGCTCGGATTATGAACCAAAGAAATTGACAAAAACCAAACTGAAACAACAAACTACAACTTAACCAGTTGCAGCATTCGGATGTATAGCGTAATGCAATAGGCCAAAAGAACAACGGTATTCACAACCAGCAGCCAGTTCCAGTCGGGTTTGGTGTATTTTTGTATGGTGCAGCCTACAAATAACGTCACGAACGCACCTACCAGGATGCACGGAAATACCCATATCCATTTGTGCGCCGTAACAAAATAAAGGTGGCTTAGCTTTGCGGTGTCAACCTGGAACAACGGGATAACAGCAAACAATATCAGCAGGAAGAAAAGTCGGGTAACTGCTTTCGCGACTATGCGACTGGTTTTCATGCCGCGAAATTAAGCAAAAATCAAATAAGTTTTTTGAAATGTAAGGGAGTGATAGTTTCGCAAAAAGAAACCTATTATTGCTTTTTGGTAAATTTTTTAACAATAGGCAAAAAACAATTATTCTCTCATGTTGTATCATATAGACGATCCCCATTGTCATTATGAACAGCCAGAGTACACACCTGCATTCAACAGCTAAATGCTGGCATTGCAAAGCAACAATGGACACCCGTGTTAGGCGGAACATGTTTGTCAAGCTATTTCTGTTTTGGCTTCCTTTAAAAGCCTATTTCTGTCACAGTTGTCTTACCAAGCGTTATGTGATCTCCTATAAAACACACTACGAGGAAATAAGCACGATATAATTTTATTTACTGCCATTGACCTTCTTAATATTGGGTAAAGCTGTTCCTACAATTTTACCGTTATTGTAGTACCATCTGAAGATACTGTGGCATTTGCATCAGTTACAGTAGGGGTAGCTTTCTCAATTGCATCCAGCAATTTGCTGATTGGATCTTTGTATTTCACAGTGATACTTTGGTCATTCTCATCCCAATTATATTCCGCATTTTTTTCGCCTACGCCGGGGCAGCTTTTTACGGCAGCCCACAATTCTTTTATTTTGGCGCGTGAAGCTCCCGGAACTTTAATGGTGAGCGCTACTTTGCCTTTTATGCCAAGCATACCACCTATCTGCTGCCCCTGTTTTTTAAGACTATCCGCAGAGTTTAAAGTGCCTTTTACTGAAGTGCCACCATTAGTTACAGCATCTTTAGCTTTATTTATTTTACTGTTAAGCAGGCTCTGAGATTTTGCGGTCACGAATAAAAGCGACATCACGCAGGTTAGAAGGATTAATTTTTTCATGTGTTTAATGGGTTTAAGGTTAAGGTTTTTTTGCCATGATCCGTCTGCCTGGTAATAAGTGTTTTTATATTAACAAGGTCAATAGCGATAAATCATTGACCTTGCTAATTAAAGTATTTATTGCAGGTTAATTGTAATGCTGTTTTCGGCTTTCGATGTGGTAACATTGTTATCTGTAACCGTTGGCGTCTTCTTTTCCAGGTCGTCTAAAAGATCGTTCAATTTTCCTTTAAAGGTTCCAACAGTGATGGTTTGGGCAGCATCATCAAAATCCACGTCCTTGGCGTCAACACCGTTGCAGGTTTTTACAATTGCAACCAGGTCTTTTATCTTGGCGCGGTTTGCACCGGGAACTTTGATCAGTACTGAGCTTACCGTTTTCTTTTTGATACCCAATAAATTACTAACCTGGTCGGCGGTTCCCTTTGCCTGGGCTTTAGCATTTTGTGCTGTGCCTACTGCATTCTGTGCGGTAGCGCCCGCAGCGTTTACACTGTTATTCGCGCTGGCTACAGCAGCGTTTGCTTTACCTACCGATGCATCGACTTTGTTGGTTGAGGCGGTAGTCTGTGCATTTGCCGTCACAACAATAATAAAGAGGGCAACTGATAGGATAATTAGAGATTTCATGTTTAAGAGTTTAAGGTCAATAATAATAAGTTAATAAGGTTAAAAACTATAGGGAGGCAAATGTTATACCAAATGTATAAACATTTTTAACTTACTGAAATAGAATGACTTATAAATTTTAAATTAACTGGTGGTTATTTTCCAGATATTTTAGATTAATGATATTTAATTAGAAAATGAACAAATTTTCTAATGGAGACATTTAAGTATTATTTAAAGAATATTTGGACAGGAATATTTTTTTTCTTAGTCACTTTAAATGAAATTCATAACTACCTGTTGTACAAACTACTCCACACTTTTCCTCACGGCCAAATAGTTACACCCCATATTTACACATCGGGATATCATTTTGCGCTATTTTACTGAAACTTAACCAACTGCCTTGCTTACGGCTAATTCGATTTTAATTTGATAGATATCTTGCCTTCTTTAAAGTCTGAAACATTTGCATCGCTAAAAACATCAGATGAGCGCGCTTCTATCTGTTTTAACAGATCGGCCGTGGTACCCGAATGTGAGACGGTTATAGTAGATTTTGAGCTGCTGAATTTCATGGTTGCAGACTGTACGCCCGGGCATGCATGAACATTATCATTTAGTTTGTTTAGGGCAGCGAATGTGAGCCCTCCTTTAATAATAATGTCTGTGGTGTTGTTACTTACTGTACCGGCAGCTGGTTGTTTCGGCGGTATTATTTTATGAACAAGGTCTTTTGCTTTACTGGCCGTACTACTTAACAGGTCGGTAGCGTTATTGGCGGTTTGGCTGGTTTTGTTTACCGCATCATTTGTTTTAGTGATGGACTTATTAGCTGTAGCATTGGCCTGATTAACTGATCTATCTGCATCGAACTTGCTTTTGTGGGAGGCAGTTTTTGCCGTACTTTTTGCCGTCGTGTTTTTTTTGATGGTGCTTTTTGTTGCGGTACTTGTACCGGTAGCAGTACTTTTTGCAGTACTTGCGGTTTTATCTGCAGTAGTAGTTTTGGCATCAACTACCACTTGGGCCTCCACCGTCGACACCCAAAAAAATAACACACCCGCCAATACAATTAACGTCTTCATAAATTTAAGATTGGGAAAATTTAGAACAGGCAGATGAGGATGAACTAAATTACTGCTTTGTTTTAAATAATTGATATGTAGAGCGTTGAATTTTTTAATTAATTTATAGTTACAGTTTTGAAGTAAAAGGTTGATGAGTTTAATCTGTAATTATACTTGTTGTTTAATTGTTTAAAAAGGACGGTTAGCCGGGATTTCCATTTGCATTGCATGCCAATCCCTGGTATTGCTTTGAATAACAGGACATAGGCATATTCTGCCCGAAAGACAAATGATACAATTTTTGCCGCGCTTGCCATTCGCTTATTTTAGCTGTAATTTAGCGACAACCAATTTAATTGCTGTGCTGCATTTTTTGAAAACGATATGGGATGAGTTTACCGGTTTTTGGGGATTTGGCGGACTTATCGATATTTTGAAATCGGGCAAGTATGACCAATTACTTACCTGGCATGGTATCACTTCGGTTTTAGGGCCGCTTATTCCATTTCTGTTGCTTATCGAAATAATTCGCGGTGCATTTTATAAACGTTTTAAAGTAATTCACTATAAGATATCATTCTTTACTTACGTGCTAAACGCTTTTATCGGCAGGGTGATATCATTTGCCATGGTTGGTTTGTGCATTGGTTTGTTTGCGAAGCATGCCATTTTTAAAACTACCTTCACCTGGTACTCGTTTATTTATGGTTATATCATTTGGGAGCTTGCACATTTTGTATACCATTTCCTGGCGCATAAAGTGCGCATCCTGTGGTGCCTGCATTCAACCCATCATGCCCCTGAGTCTATGAATTTATCTGTTACCTACGCTCATTTTTTTCTGGAGGCTCCGTATGCTGATATTATCCGCACCACCATTTGCATTTTGCTGGGCGTAGACCCTGCAATGCTTTTCGTTATCATGTTTATAGATGGTACCTGGGGGGCATTTATCCATATCGGTGAGAATTTGGTGAATGATGCCCGTTTTGGATTTTTAGGGAAGATCGTACTGACGCCTTCTTTTCACCGTGTACATCACGCCCGCAACCCGGCATATATGGATACTAATTACTGTAACCTGCTGAATGTTTGGGACCATGTATTTGGCACCTATAAGCCCGAGGACCGCAATTTGCCCATCGAATACGGTATTACCCGCCCGATGAAGAAAAACAGCTTCCTGGATGCTTATTTCGGCGAACTGGTGGCCCTCGGCCGGGATGTAGCCAAAGCGCCCGGAGTAAAAAATAAAGTCTTATATATTATTATGCCACCCGGCTGGAGCCATACCGGTGAGCATAAGATGGCGCATATCATCAGGAAGAAGTATTTGGAGGAGATTGCGGCAAAAGACAATATTCAAGTTGTAATTGAGGCTGAAAGTTATAATTAAGTTACATTTCCATCAACGCTTTGATTACCCCCGTTTCAAGTTTCAACCAGTTTGGAAATTCATCTTTTACCTGGTCAAATTTTACACGATGTGTAATGTAAGTGAGCGGATCGATCAGTCCATTTTTGAGGGAATTTATTACAAGGTCAAAGTCAGCGCGGGTGGCATTTCGGCTGCTCATTAAAGTAGCTTCACGTTTGTGAAACTCAGGATGGTTAAAACTGATATCACCTCTTTGCAGGCCAATGAGCACATACCTGCCGCCATGTGCCATATATTGGAAAGCATTGCTGATGGCCTTGAGGTTGCCGGTAGCATCTATTACCACGGTTGGCATATCGCCGCAGGTAATATCCATCAATTGTTCAGTTACATTTCCTGAAAGTGCATTTATGATGTATTCGACTTTAAGTTTATCCTTGCAAAAAGTCAGTCGCGATGGGTTAACATCCATGGCGATCACTTTTGCCCCGGCAATACGCGCAAATTCCATCGTTCCCAAACCTATTGGCCCGGCGCCAATCACCAATACAAACTCTCCGGCTCTTATCCCTGCCCGCCTGATCCCGTGCGCTCCTATAGCCAGCGGCTCAACCAGGGCAAGCTCATCAAAACCCAATCCATTGCTGTGTACCAGCGAATATGAAGGAACAGATAAATATTCCCGCATACCACCATCCACATGCACGCCGCATACCTGTAACATAACACAGCAGTTAGGCTTATTTGAACGGCATGCAACACATGTTCCGCAATTGAAATAGGGGATAATAGTTACCGCTTCGCCGGTTTCAAATCCTGGCGCACCATCTGCCTCAACAATTTCGGCTGCCAGTTCGTGCCCCAAAATACGCGGGTATTCAAAAAATGGCTGTGTTCCCTCGTAAGCGTGCAGGTCGGTGCCGCAAATGCCTATCCTTTTTATCTTGAGTATAGTATGGCCGGGCGTTAAAACAGGCTCAGCCGCCGCTTGATATTCAAAATTCCCGGGTTGGGTGCAGACTAAAGTTTTCATTTTAAGTCAGATCAACCCCAGAAAGCTTTAAGGCATAAGCATGATCGCAAGGCTTTTGTGCCGGTAAAGTCACTTTTAAGCCATCGTTATCTCTTGTAAAATCCACCTTCCCGAAACCTAATAACTCCACGCTTTCAATTTTACCAGTGCCCTGGGCGTTATTTGCAGCCAATGGCCTTACAATAACCTGCCCGCCATCTGGCCAGCCCATAAAGAACGTGTAAAGCGTTTTCCCTTTGGTGGTGAAGCGGATATCGTTAAAAGTCAGGTCCTGCCGCTTGCTTTCGTTGAATGAAGTGCCTGTCGGCACTACCGCCGGCGGACTTATGCCATATATCTTCCAGGGACGGGTCGCATAAATGGCTTCACTGTTTACCGCCATCCATTTGGTGATGCCATCCAGCGTATTGAGTTCATCACTATCCAGCATACCGTTTGCAGGCAGCGGGAAATTAAGCATCAGGTTGCCGTTGCGGCTCACAATGTCAACCAGCATATCAACCACCGTTTTCGGCGTTTTATAATGGCCTATCATGTTACGGTTATAATGCCAGTCACCTATGCAGGTATCGGTTTGCCATGGGCGCGGCCAAATTGAATCAACCACACCGCGTTCCACATCAAAAACACAGGTGCCTGCCTGCGAATCCTCGGCACGTTTGCTGGTATAAACTGATTGTGTAACTCCACCATGTTTTGCGGCGCTTTGATTATATAAATGGGCAAGTATCTTCAGGCCATGTTCTTCAAACGGGATGGCACCATCGCAATACAATAAGTCGGGTTGATATTGATCTACCAGGTCCTTGATGCGCATGTACCAGTGTTCTTTCCAGGTGTCCGGGATACCGTCCTCGTTCCAGGTCAGATCAGACCAGATCTTTTTAGAGTGTCCATACAGGCTGGAATATTGAATATTCGCACCATCATAAGGCATTCCTGCAAAAGGCCCGTCTTTATCAGCGCCTTTACTTGTCGAAAACCATTTGGGGCTTATCCATAAATGATCGCTGATGCCAAATTTTAAGCCGTGCTTTTGCGTGGCTTTTTTCCATTGGCCTACGATATCAATTTTAGGCCCCATTTGAGCCGCGTTCCACAGATTGTGTTTGGAATTCCATAGGTCGAAGTTATCGTGGTGCACACCCATCGACATAAAATATTTGGCGCCGGCTTTTTTATATAAGCCAACCAGGTGATCGGCATCAAATTTTTCCGCTTTCCAGTTGGGAATAGTGTCCTTATAGCCAATTTTGGAAGGATGCCCGTAGTTTGCTACAAAATGTTTGTTTTGTTCGCTGCCCTGCATGTACATGTTACGGGCATACCAATCGCCGGCCTCAATAGCCGATTGCGGGCCCCAATGCGCCCAGATCCCAAACTTAGCATCGCGAAACCACTCCGGTATCACATATTTCTTTAAGGATTCGCGTGTGCCTGTGAAGCCCCCGCTTTGTATTGCAGGGTTTGATCCGCCAAAGGCATAGCCCGGCATAAATTTTAATGCGGGGACTGCCAGCGCAATGGCTTGCAAGGCGCGCCTTCTTGACATTTTCATAAATTAAAACTACTGAAAAATTTGGTGAAAAGTTTACATGGGCATGTTATGACTTTTAATTTAAGACATAGATATTTGACCTATAACCTTTAAGAGAAGAAAACATGGAAACGACCCCGGCAAACCCAAAAACGTCAGAAAAAGAATTAATGATAAACATGGTAGTATCTTACTGGCAAGTAATGAATAATCGCACCAGTGAAATTTTCAACAAACTCAGCGATGAGGAATTATCGGCTGAGACGGCGCCGGGCCGTAACACCGGTGTGTATTTGTTAGGGCACCTGGCGGCAGTGCACGATGCAATGTTTCCAATATTGGGTTTCGGCGAAAAACAATATCCTGAGCTTTATGAGGTGTTTGTCACTAATCCTGATAAATCCGGGCTCGAAAAGCCGTCTATCGCTTCTTTACGCGAATGCTGGAACAAGGTAACCGCAGAACTTCAGCAACATATAGACGCTGTGCAGCCCAACGAGTGGTTTGCAAGGCATAATTCGGTATCGGCAGAGGATTTTGCAAAGGAACCGCAGCGCAACAAGTTAAATCTCATCATTAACCGCACCAATCACCTCAGTACGCATTGGGGGCAGTTGGTCTATCTTACAAAGTGATCTTTTACTAAACAAATTTGATTTAATCCCGGCCTGATCTATTCCTTGTCGTGTCTGAGAAGTGCGGGTACTTTCATCTCAGTACCTTTGTATACGTAGTAGGTGATCTTGCATTTATCACAGTAATATTTCCGGATATCCGCAAAAAACAGGAGCGTTTTAAGCAGCGGCCCCCTATGCCTTTTGAATTTGAATTCTTCGCCGCAATTTTGGCAGATACAGGTTGAAGCGAGGGAAATTATAGTACGCAATTTGATCGGGTTTGAGTTATTAACGGAATTATATTGCAAAAAGTTGCGGTTAAAAACAGCGATAAAACCCCGGGATTTCAGAACCTTCTTATTATCAAATGCGTAGAAGGTGTCATCTAAACACAAAGAATGAAAAAAATCCTGATCATTGAGGACGAACAAGATATTGTTGATATTGCCACCATCATATTGGAAGATGAAGGATATGAAGTATCCAGCTTTAGTGAGTTTAGTGATTTTGAAGCCAAAGTAACGAGCAGCCATGCTGATCTCGTGCTGCTCGATCTCAACTTAAACGGCTATTCGGGCGAACAAATTTGCAGGTTCATCAAAGCCAGTTCCCATCTTAAGCAAACCCAGGTTGTTTTAATGTCGGCAAACAGGAATATTCGCGAAGTAAAAGAAAATGCCGGCGCCGATGGTTTTATCTGCAAACCCTTTGACCTCACCGACTTCATCGATACGGTGAAGACACATATCAATCAAAAGGTTTATTCTTTAATCTAATAAAATACTCTCAGGGACTACCAATCAAAAAAACTAATTTGCACATCTGCACATCACCCCTCTTCCTCATAACCGCCTACGCGCCCAAAATGCCTTTCATGTTCAATGCCTGCATCAGTACCAAAGGGGTGCCCGCCAAAACCGTTACGCATCATGGCGATAGCTTTGGGTGAGGTGTGATCCTTATCCCGCGAAGCAATGAGTTGCATTACGGATTGCGATATAACAGGAATAGATACTTCCATTCGCATTGCATCGCTCACCAGCCAATTTACTTCGCCGGTATCTTCCACATACGATGGCACATTAAAGCCCTGTTTTTCATCATACAATTGCTTCATCAACTCGATGAGCCAGCTGCGCACTACCGATCCATGGTTCCAGGTATAAAGTATTTCACTAATGTTCAGTTTTTCGCGATAGTGCTGTAATAGGTCCATGCCCTCGCCAATGGCCTGTAACATGCCAAATTCGATACCGTTATGCACCAGTTTTACAAAGTGACCAGCGCCGGGTGCACCGCAATGGGTATAGCCGTTAGGTACGGCAAGATATTTCAGTAAACCTTCAACCTTGCTCACCGCTTCTTTGTCGCCGCCTATCATAAAGCAGGCACCGTTTCGGGCACCGCTTGTTCCGCCGCTTGTGCCGCAATCGATCAGGTATATACCTTGTTCTTTTAGTTTTTCTGCGCGACGAATGCTATCGCCCCAATAGGAGTTGCCGCCGTCGATAATGATATCGCCTTTTTCCAAAAGCGGGGTTAATTCACCGATCACTTGGTCCACAGCAGTACCTGCCGGGATGTAAATGAATATTTTTCGCGGTTTTGGCAGTTGATGGATAAGCGACTGAAGGCTATCCGCAAATACCAGGTTTTCCTGGGTTACACCTTGCGGTGTGTGTTTATCGTAGCCAATGATCTTGTATCCTTTTTCGGAAGCCTGCAGGGCCAGGTTTAAGCCCATTTTTCCCAGACCGATGATGCCGTATGTTTTGTTTTCCATAGTAGTTAAATTCTAAGTGCTAATTTCTAAACGCTAAAATTATAGATGATGTTTGTGGATTGGTATGGCTAATTTCTGATCACAAGTCTCTAATTAACTAATAGCCGCATTAAGGATCAATACCCCTATCAATCCGATAACTGAGACCGTTGTTTCCATTACAGTCCATGAACGAAGGGTATCTTTTATGGATACGTTAAAATACTCTTTAAAAAGCCAGAACCCCCCATCATTCAGGTGGGAACATGCGAGGCTGCCGGCGCCTATGGCCAATACCATCAAATTAGGATTAATAGATGGATCGTGTAATACAAGCGACGAAACAATACCTGCCGCTGTGAGCCCCGCAACCGTTGCAGAACCCAGGCTGATACGGATGATGGCTGCAATAAGCCATCCTAAAACAAGGGGCTGCATGTGAAAACTTTGAAGCAGGCTGGCGATATCATGATTGGCTCCGCTATCGGTCAATACCTGTTTAAATGCACCTGAGCCGGCTACGATCAGCAGGATGAGGGAAACATCTTTTACAGCCTGTGAATAATTGTTCCCGATAAGTTTCATATCCTGGCCCTGTTTAATGCCCAGCGTGTAGGTTGCAACAACTAACGAGATCAGCATAACGATAGGGGCGTCGCCGATAAAGGCTACTATTTTATGGATAGTTCCAGTGCTATGATCGAAATTCAGGTATATCGTAGTCACCATTAACAGGACGACGGGCAATAAAGCGGTCAAAAAGCTATTGGCTGTGCTGGGTAATTTATCGGCGGGAAGTTCCTCGGCCATAAAAGTCGCCAGGGGTTTCGCGGGTATATGTTTGAGCGTTGTTGCTAATAACGGTCCGGCTATAAGAATTGCCGGAATAGCAAGCATGAGCCCGTATATCAGTGTTTTACCCATATCGGCATGGAAAATAACCACTAAAGCAGAAGGCGACGGATGCGGCGGCAAAAAACCATGTGTAACCGACAAGGCAGCCAGCATAGGCAGGCCGATATAAACAGCGTGCAGCTTATATTTATATACTACCGAAAAAATGAGCGGCACCATCAGCACGAAACCGGTTTCGTAAAACAGCGGGATGCCGATAATAAAACCTACTATTACCAGGGCCCATTGTATATGCTTTATTCCAAAAGCATTCACAAGCACTTCAGCAATTTTTTGAGCCGCACCGCTGGCTGCAACCAATTTGCCGATCATGGCTCCCAGGCAAATGATAATGGCGATGGCGCCAAAGGTATTCCCAAGGCCCTGCTCGACCGATTTGGTGACCTTTGTTAATGGTATACCCAGCATCAGTCCCGCAGTAAGAGAAACGACCAGGAATGCGACGAACGGGTTTACTTTGGCCCAACTCACCAAAATAACCAGCAGGATAATACAAAACAGGATGACAAGTAAAACCATTGATTAGCTGTTTTTAGGTTGGATCAGCCGATAAATATAGGGTCTTGCCGGTTATCCCAAAAGAATAAAATTATTATTTTGCTATCCTGTATTTCGTAGAAGAAAGAAGTTTGTTTAGATACAATACCGATTCTTACATTTTCTTCAATTACAGATGCTTTAAATAGATATGGCTGTTTGGATATAAGGTCTACAGTTCTGTATACTTTAGTAAGAAACTTTTCAGCCTGTTTCTCACCCCATTTGCTTGCAATAAAATTAGTTATAGATAAAAGCATTTCAGAAGCATCATCAGTGAAAATGATCTCTAAAATCATCTGTTAGAAAGCATCTTTTTTACATCTTCATACGATTTGGTCTGGCCGTTCCTGGCTTGTTCCTGACCTCTTTTAATGCCTGCTTTAACATGCTCCGGCAATTCTGTCCAAAAGTCGGGTTCATCAGCGGTGATAGTAGCTTTTGCAGTCTTTGCGGCTTCTAAAAAGAGGTCTATATATTTTTCGTCGAAATCTATTACTAGTCTCATCATATTAAATTGCTATAATCAAAGTTAACGTTTTTGAAATAATAAAAATTAAGATTTTTCTTCAAAATTACCCGAAAGAATGAGCGCCTATTTAGAATAGTTCGTTATTTTTGGGTTCACAGATATAGATCAAATGAAAAAAGTAACAGGCATCGGCGGCATATTTTTTAAATGCAATGACCCGAAGGCAATGAAAGAATGGTATTCAAAAAATCTCGGCTTCGGTAACGAGCAATACGGCACAAACTTTGAATGGCGCGAAGCCGACAGCGATAAACCAGGTTCAACCGTTTGGAGCCCATTTGCGGCAACCACCAAATACTTTGAACCTTCTGCAAAGGATTTTATGATCAACTATCGTGTCGAAGATATCGCAGGCCTGGTAGAATTGCTAAAAAAAGACGGCGTAATGGTGGTTGATGAAATACAAGATTCCGAATACGGCAAGTTTGTCCACATCCTCGATCTAGAGGGTAATAAAGTTGAGCTTTGGGAGCCGCCTGTTGAGTAACCGGTAAATACGGGAGAGCGGAAGGCAAAGTAATTTTTTAGTCATGTTGATATTGTAAAAGTGATAGCTCCGTAGTTTTTTGTAACTATGAACTGTTATTATGACTAAAAAACGCTACGTCTTCCTTGTGCTGATCCTCGGTTTGCTCATCGCGCTCAGCCCGTTTTCAATTGATATGTACCTGCCAGCATTCGGAGATATTGCCAAATCGTTGCATACGGTCAGTTCACGCGTCGACCTTTCGCTGTCCAGCTATTTCATTGGTCTCGCTTTCGGCCAGTTGCTTTACGGTCCGCTGATGGATAGGTATGGCCGCAAAGCGCCGCTTTATTTTGGCTTATCACTTTATATTATCGCATCTGTAGGTTGCTTTCTATCCGGCTCGGTAAACATGCTTATCGCAATGCGCCTGTTCCAGGCACTGGGCGGTTGTGCGGCACAGGTGGCCTGTATCGCCATGGTACGCGACCTGTTCCCTGTTGAAGATATTGCTAAAGTATATGCATTGTTGTTTGTGGTACTGGGTGCCTCTCCGTTGCTTGCACCAACTGCCGGTAGCTATCTCAGCCTTGCTTTTGGCTGGCAGTCTGTATTCATTGTATTGCTGGCCATTGCGGTGCTCGTTTTATTGGCTTCCATCTTTGCCCTACCCGAAAGTTATAAGCCGGATAAAAGCTATTCGTTAAAACCCGGCCCGATCGTCAACAGTTTTCTCTCGGTTATCCGTAATCCTCAATTTTACACCTATGCTATTTCGGGGTCTGTTGCCTTTTGTGCCTTGTTCGCTTATGTTGCTGGCTCGCCGCTGGTATTTATGGATGTATTTGGTTTGGGTAAACGTGAATTCGGTTGGGTATTTGCCGGCATAGCGGTTGGTTTTATCGGCGCGGGACAGGTAAACACGCAGCTACTGAAACGTTTCAAGAGTGAACAGATCATAGCTGTATCAGCGATATGCCTGGTCGTTTTTTCCGGGGTATTTCTTATCGGAACGTTTAGTGGCTGGTTTGGCCTTGGCTGGACAATTGCTATGATATTCTTTACGTTGTTCTGGGTCGGCATGACCAACCCCAATACTTCCGCGCTGTCCATGGCGCCGTTCGCCAAAAATGCGGGGGTCGCGTCAGCCTTGCTAGGTGCTATGCAGCTGGGATTAGGCGCAGTTTCGTCGTCGATCATGGGCACTTTTAGCGGCAAAACTGCCATGCCGCTGGCGGCAATTATGGCTGTCGCCGCAGTTGTTTCGGCGCTGATCCTGTTTATAGGCAGGAGGAATATTAAAGAAGCGGTAGAGGCTGCTGAACAAGCAGTGGTGGCACATTAGTTTAATAGGTCTCGTCAGCTCAAATTTAAGGTTTACATGGTTTACACAATTTCAAGGATTTAAAGTTTAAATACTTGATTATCAATTATTCAATAATAAAAATTCAAAAAAGTGTAAACCATAAACTAGCCCGTCCTAAATTATACAGGTATGTGTGTAACCTTCAATTGAACTATGCACCGCCCAACACCTCATCAATTATCCCAAATTCCTTAGCCTCTGGTGCCACCATCCAAAAATCCCTGTCGGATACATCGTGTATCTTTTGATATTCCTGGCCGCTGTGTTTGGCTAATATCTCGTACAGTTCCCTTTTTACTTTCAGTACCTCGCGTGCCGTAATTTCAATATCCGATGCAGGCCCCTGTACGCCGCCCAGTGGTTGATGTATCATTACCCGCGCGTGGGTTAGTGCCGCCCGCTTGCCTGCCGCACCGGAGCACAACAAAACCGCCGCCATGGAAGCAGCCATGCCCGTGCAAATGGTGGCCACATCCGGGGTTATCAAATGCATGGTATCATAAATGCCAAAGCCGGCATAAACTGAACCACCCGGTGAATTGATATACATCTGGATATCTTTTTTAGCATCGGATGATTGAAGAAACAGCATCTGCGCCTGGATGATATTAGCAATGTTGTCATCTACTGCCGCGCCTAAAAATATGATGCGGTCCATCATCAGGCGGGAGAAAACATCCATTTGTGACATACGCATCTCGCGTTCCTCAATAATGTAAGGTGTCATGGCATAAATACTGCTTTCCACCTTCGAGATGTATTGGTCTACATGTAAACTTTGCACATGGCAATGCCCTACCGCGTATTTGCGGAACTCGTTTTTGTCGATATTCATAATGTTATGGGTTTACTTTTTTATGAACAGGCGCATGATCTTTTGCCTGAAGCTGTAATGCTCAACGCCAGTAAATAATTTTTGATGCACAGCCTCTATTTCGCTTTTTAATTGTTCCCGACCGTATTGCCGAATAATGCTATACGTTTTTTGCTGCCACAATACTTTGTCCTTTAATTCTGGATCGAGCAATAACCTAGCTTCGAAAACCAGTGCATCGCCGGGTTCAGAGCGCAGCATTAAGTGCGCTTCTATTTGTTCGATCTCAAGCAAGGAAGTCCTCATAGGTCAATGATCTTTCTTTAACAGTTTCTCTTACTTTTTCAAGGCATTTATATTTCTGCACGGTAGCTGAGCGCACGCCTGAAAAACCATACGTTTCAGCGATATCATTCAATGGCAGGTCATCGTAATAAAACGAGCGCAGCAGGTCCATGCATTTTTTGCCTGCTGTTCGCAGGAAGCTTAATATTTTGCTGTCGGAAAGCGTTACCTGTTCCTCATCGTCCTTATCAAAACCATCCAGCGGCATATATTGGGTGTTGTGCTTATGTTGTTTGAGCCAGAGATTCTTACTGATACCGAATAGGTAAGCTTTCTCATCCGACCGCAGTACAAAACCATCCGAAGCGGTTCTTTCATACCAGGCCACCAGCGCATCCTGGAAAATATCCTTCGCTTCGTCAAAAGTTCCGCCTCTTTTGCTCACATATTTCGCAACCGCCGGGAACACTTCTTTATAAAGCTTAATGAAAAACTTTTCGCGATCTGCCGCTGATTTACCTATGATTTGATTTTCCGTCATAGCGCCTGTTTATTACTATGTGCAAGTTAATGAGGAAATATCACCTTTTAATTAAAAATTGTTTATTGGTTTAAGAATATTCGCCAACTTTAGGGAACTAAAAACCAATAAAATGAGAAACGTAGTTTACGCCATCAACCTCAGCGCAGATGGCTGCTGCCAGCACGATAAAATCGGCGGCAGTGAAGAAATGCTCGACTATTACGCAAACTTTTTCCAGGATATTGATCTGATCGTTTACGGACGTAAAACCTACGAGTTGATGATCCCTTATTGGCCGGATGTTATAAATGACCCGTCGTCGGAAAAAGCGGAAGTTGATTTTGCAAAAGCATTTTGCGCCGTTGACAAAATTGTTTTTTCCAGGACATTGGAAAAAGCAGAAGACAACGCCAGGATCGTTCGTGAAAATCTTGGGGATGAGATCCGGAAACTAAAACAGCAGCCCGGAAAAAATATTTCGGTCGGTGGTGTAAGCCTGCCCGGGCAGTTAATTGAGCTTGGCCTGATAGATGAATTTTATCTTGTCGTTCATCCCGCCATTGTCGGCGAGGGGAGACGCCTGTTCGAAGAGGTTAACCTTCAGGAGAAATTAAATTTAAAACTGGTGGATTCTAAGACTTTCAAATCAGGAGCTATAGCCGCGCATTATATAAAACAATAAATTATTGCTTCACCGCGGTTACCCTGGTGCCATCCACGCCGGTTGTTTCAAATATGAGATTGGTAGTTGATATTTTTGATACGATAAAAGGAAATTCACGTGTTTTGCCGTCTGGCAGTATCTCATTTACACGGATGCTGTCTCCGGCGACTTTGAACGAGCCACGGGATAACAAGCCGCCGCCCCACCATATCTGCATGCTATCTTTTTGAGTGAACAGGATGTAAGGTTTTTGCATTTGCAGTTCGGCTGTGGTTACACTGTCAGGAGGTTGGCTATAAGGATTTTCGACTTTGAGGTATTTCCATTTACCATATAAGTCTGCCTTTTTAAGAACGATCTTTTGCTTACAGGACGAGAGCAGGAACAGCAATATTATAGTCGTCGGCAGGTGGGTTTTAAAAAACATAATTGTCAATGTTCAGACTTACGAAGTTTTTAAAACTTCGTAAGTCTTTTTTCACCAATAACTAATGGCCATTTTTTACACTATCCGCTTTTGCTTTATCCTTTTTCTTAAAATAGCCCTTTAGAAAAATATTATGTTGTGCGGCTTCCAGGTCATCATTTAGTTTGATTGTGCTTTGCTGTATATTGTTGAGTGATGTACGTACCTGTTCAGCGCCTTTCGGGTCATTTAACAGTACGCCAAGCGCGTTATCGGTAGTAGTTAATTTCTTGCTTGCTGTGTTAAGATTTTCAACAAAAGTATTGGCATTTGATACCGTTTTTTGCAATTGATCAACAGATGCCCTTATCTTATTAAAAGTTACAGTATCGGTAAGTAGTTTATCAGCCAGGCCGCCTTTGGTATTCATTTTTTTGCTGAAGTTATCCAATTGTGTTGCCATTAACATCGCGCTTTGCGTAGTTGCCTGTAAGTTGCGCATGGCGCTCTTTAACTGTCCTGCCATGGTGCTGTCGGCTAATAAAGCGCCTACAGTTCCTTTTCCTTGCAATATGTTATGACTTAATTGTTTAAAATCATTCGTTATGGCAAGCAGGTTTACATTGTTTGCCTGCAGGGTTTTCTCAATATCATCGGTGGTCAGTTGTTTTTCGGCTTGCAAAGTATCGCCTTCGGCTACAATAGGTGCATCAGCCGTACCGCCTTCGATAATAATTATTTTATTACCGATAAATCCGTCTGAACTGATACGTACGCCTGCGTTTTTGTGGATGTAATGCTGTGCATCAGGGTCTACAGTTAGCGTCACATTTACACTTGCCACGCCGATAAAATGCACTTTGCTAATGGTGCCTACTTTAACGCCCGAGAACCAAACGTTGTTGCCCGCTTTCAGTCCCTGTACATCGCCGAATACGGTGCTGATATGGATATTTTTTGAAAAGGACTTGTTGGAGCCGCCCAAAGTAAATACGCCCAATATAAATATGATGAGGCCAACGGTTAAAAATATCCCGGTTATTAATGCTCTCCTGCTTTCTTTTGGTTCCATATAATTATGGTAATGTCAATTATTGTTGGTTTCAGGGGTATTTTATTCTATAAAGTTATAATCAAAAAATGGTTTTACCCGGTCGTCATTCGTATTTTCAAATACTTCTTCAAAAGTACCCACGCGCTGAAATTGGCCGTCCAACAGCATAGCGATACGGTCGCCGGTGCTTTTGGCGCAAGTCAGGTCGTGCGTGATGATGATCGATGAGGTATTATATCGTTGCTGAACTTCATTGATCAGGTCATTGATCTCGATACAGGTTATTGGATCGAGCCCTGCCGTCGGCTCATCATAAAGCATCACCTCGGGCTTCAATATTAATGTCCTGGCAATACCGATGCGCTTACGCTGGCCGCCCGAAAGCTCTGCCGGCACCTGGTCAATGGCATGCGATAAACCCACAGCATCCAGTACGCTTTCTACGTTATTATCTATTTCCTTTCGCGTCACGCTTTTCTTGTTTCGAACCAGCGGGAACTCCAAATTTTTACGCACCGTCATACTATCATACAATGCACTGTTCTGGAATGAGAAGCCTATCCGTACCCTCAATTCCTGGAGCTCGTGATCATTAACGATGTTCAGGTTGCAGCCCAGCACGCTCACTTCTCCTTTATCAGCGCGCAGCAAGCCGGATATGATCTTGATCAATACCGATTTACCCGTACCTGACCGGCCCAGTACCACCAGGTTTTCGCCCTGGTACAGGTCGAGGTCGATCCCGCGCAACACTTTCATATTGCCGAACGACTTAAATAACCCCCTGATCTGGATCACGGGATTCTTATAATCGATATTTGCCTTATCCTTGTGCATTATCTAAACCAACCAGTTATCTGTACAATAATAATTTCTTCAATAAACACCAGGAACATGGCCGTCACCACTGCCCCGTTCGCGGCTTTACCTACCCCCTCGGTACCTTTATTGGAATACCAGCCCTGGTAGCAACCTACGATACCAATGGTGAATCCAAAAACTATAGCTTTGATCAGCGAAGCAACAAAATCGATGAAGCCGAGCGGCGCAAAAACCTGCTCAATGTAGCTGGTATAGCTGGTACTTTCGTTAGTGGTAATATTCACAAAACCACCTAAAATTGCAACCAACCCCATGTAGGTGGATAAAATGGGTATAACAATAGTAGTTGCCAGCACCCTGGTGCATACCAGGTACTTGAAAGGTTTGGTACCTGATACTTCCATGGCGTCTATCTGCTCGGTCACACGCATCGAGCCTAATTCTGCGCCAATGCTCGAGCCAACTTTGCCCGCAGCTATCAATGCCGTAACTAACGGCGCCAAAGCCCGCATGATGGCTATGGATACCAGCCTGGGTAGCCAGGATTGTGCGCCGAAATCGGCCAGCGAGGGCCTGGATTGCTTGGCGAAAATAAGACCTACTATAAAACCCGTTAAGGTGATCAATGTCAGTGATCGCACACCGGTTTCATAACACTGCCGCAGCACCTCTTTGATCTCAAAAGGCGGCATGAAAGCTTCTTTGAAGAAACGAAAGATGAACGCGTTGATGCGGGACATTTCCCTGAAGAAGTTCCCGAGCTTTAGCGCGAAAGACGAGCCGCTTTTTTTAACAGGTGTGTTCGAGTTTTCGGTAGTGTCCATTAATGGCTGCAAAGGTATTATTTATCAGGCTATCAATCATGCTGTAAAGTACAAAAACTTACGGATGTTGTTTTAAAATGATTTTCCATAAACACTTTTTTAGAAAAAGTGATAACGGAATGACGCAGATTATTTTAAAGTAAATTGCAAAGGAAATGCATAGCGCTTGCAGTTTTACCAAATAGTACCAGGTCAATTGTCTGCTATAGTGCCTGTATTGTATTATTTTAACCCTATTTTTATTTGACATTACCTGTTAAAGCTCAAAAAATGCCGGAAAAGTACTATGCAAATTTTGACAAATAAACGTATTTTTGACATTTACCAATTGTAACCAATTTATCGCCTGCTGCTTCATATGAGGTTTAGATCATTCATACTAATATTATGTATGCTATTAACGGCGAACCTGTTATGGGCTCAGAATGATCAGTTTCAATTTTCACGCCTGGATATCAATAATGGCCTGTCACATAACCAGGTTAACAGTATTTTCAAGGATAGTAAAGGCTTTATGTGGTTTGGCACCTTATCGGGTTTAAACAGGTACGATGGCTATAAATTTAAAGTATTTAAACATTCGGGCAGCGATACCTCTACCTTGAATGATGATTATATAATAGGCGTCAGCGAAGGCCCGGGCAATAAATTATGGGTCGAATCGCGCACAGGATTTAATATTTACGATCCGGCGTCCGAGAAGTTCAGCCACGATATTAATGGTTATTTCAAATCGCTGGGTATCCCGGATTATCATGTTACTGCGATAAAGAAGGACCGCAGCGGAAATTTCTGGTTTCTGCACGCCACTATGGGCCTTTTTAGGTACGACCCCCTGACTAAGAATATCACACATTTAAATCATAAGGTATCGGATACCACTTCCATATATGCCAATACGGTTTCTGATCTTGCACAGGATTCAAAAGGTAATATCTGGCTTAGTTATTATAGCGGCGTGCTGGAGCGGCTTAATGCCAAAACTTACCGTGTAGATTATCGGTCGTACGCCATTGGCAAGTTGCCGCCGGGACTTAATACGTCGTACCATATATATATTGATAACCAGGATGATATTTGGGTATTTTCGCCAACCTATTCGTCAGGTGTTTATTATTTAAATCATCAGCTCACCAGCCTTAAACATATCAGTAAAGGTATCGGGCCGCAGCATTTGAACACAGATGTGATATCCAATGTGATACAGGACGATAAAAACAGGATCTGGATAGCTACTGATCACGGCGGCATAAACTTATTAAACAAACAAAACTTCGCTATAAGGTATTTGCTTAACCGCGAAGATGATAATAAAACGCTCGGTCAAAACAGCCTGGTTTATATCTATAAGGATAATACGGGTATTATTTGGATAGGCACCTACAAACGCGGCGTAAGTTATTACCACCCCAGTATTATCAAATTTGCGCATTACGCGCACCATTTATCCGATCCATCCAGCCTGCCATTTGGCGACATTAACTGCTTTAAGGAAGACAGGCCCGGCAATATATGGATTGGTACCAACGGCGGCGGCCTGATCTGCTTTAACCGCAAAACAGGAGGATTTAAACGATACCAGCACGATCCCAATAATCCAAACAGCATCACCAATAATGTTGTGGTGTGCATGTATATTGACCGCGCCCAAAAACTATGGCTGGGAACTTATTTTGGCGGCCTGGATTGCTTTGACGGGAGAACCTTTAAACATTATAAGCATAATGATGCTATACCGGGAAGTATCTCTGAAGATCGGGTATGTTCCATCTACCAGGATTCGGAAGGTAACTTAATGGCGGGCACCATCGCCGGCGGCATCAATATACTGGACACTAAAACGCAAACATTCTCGCACATCAAATACAACAGTATTGATAACGCCATCCACTCCAATTATATAAGTGCTTTGTTGGAAGACCGGCGAAAAAATCTTTGGGTGGTAACTTCGTATGGGGTGGATGTATTGGTAAGGAAAACACACCAATTTATCCATTACCTGCATGATGATAAGGACCCCAACAGCCTGGTAAACAATAACACCAATAATATTTTAGAGGATAGCCGCGGATTGATATGGATAAGTACCCGCGAGGGCTTAAGTGTTTTTAATCCCGAAACAGGCAAATTTACCAATATAACGAAGCAGGATGGTTTGCCTGATAATACTGTGATCGATCTCCAGGAAGATAACAATGGTAATATTTGGGCGAGTACGCCAAACGGGCTAACAAATATCCTGGTTTGGCGATCAACGGATGGGTTGAAATTCCATTTTCTCAATTATAATGATAGTGACGGCTTGCAGGGACGCGAGTTTACCGAGAACTCGTCCCTAAAAACCCGTGACGGTTACCTGCTTTTTGGCGGCGGTAACGGTTTCAACATATTTAAGCCATCCGACATCCATTCCAGTAAAAATGTACCCAACCTGGTGTTTACTGATTTCGAGATATTTAACGAAAGTCTTAATCCAGGCCAAAAAACAAACGGACATATCATATTGCCGCAATCTATTACAGAATCCAAATCTGTAAACTTAAAATACAACGAAAACTCATTCTCTATTGATTTTGCCGCACTGAATTACTTCAATCCTGACAAAGTAAAGTATAAATATAGGATGGAACCCTTTGATAAGGGGTGGATATCGGTGGACAACAAGATACGAAAAGCAACCTTTACCAATCTTGATCCCGGGGATTATACCTTCAGGGTGCGTAACTCGGATAACACCAACCTTGGCAGTAAGGAACTAGTCTTGAACGTCCACATAACCCCTCCTTTTTGGAAAACTATCTGGGCCTATATGCTTTATGCCGTGGTTGTAACTGTTGCCTTGTTATACCTTAGGCGCGAAGGCATTCGCAAGCTGCGTATGCAGTTTGCCCTGGAAAAAGAACGTGAGGAAGCGCAGCACCTGCACGAACTTGACCTGATGAAGATACGTTTCTTTACCAATGTTAGCCACGAGTTCCGCACGCCGCTTTCGCTGATTATGGCGCCGGTTGATAAGATATTAAAGCAAGTATCAGAACCTGATATTCAGCGCCAGTTGCAATTAGTGAACCGCAATGCGCGAAGGTTGCTGAACCTCGTAAATCAATTATTGGATTTCCGCCGGATGGAATACCAGGAATTGAAGCTGCACGAAAAATCGGGCGATATTATCAAATTTATTAAAGACCTGTCGTACTCATTTAATGACATCGGTGAGCAAAAGCATATCAGTTTTATGTTTGATACTGAAGCGGATGAGTTTTACACCAGCTTTGACCATGATAAGATCGAACGCATCATGTTCAACCTCCTATCCAACGCTTACAAATTTACCCCACAAGGCGGGCAGGTGAGCGTACTGCTTAATGTATTGCTGCCGGATGATAAAGGCGGACAACTTTTAGAGATAAAAGTTATTGATACAGGTATTGGTATCCCGCATGATAAGATGGAGAAAATATTTGAGCCGTTTTTCCAGAATGATATTCCGGGCTCGATGCTAAACCTGGGTAGCGGTATTGGCCTCTCGATCACCAAAGAGTTTGTGAAACTACACTGCGGGCGCATATTTGTGGAAAGCGAATTTAACCAGGGCAGCTGTTTCACCGTTTTATTGCCGTTACAGCTACTGGACGGATCATTATTCAGGGATACGCCTACGGTTATTGAGCATGATTTGGCTTATACCCCAGACACAGGCCAGCAAAAAAGTACTGCAAGTAATTTTACCAGGGACGGTAAAAAACCAACCGTTCTTTTGGTGGAGGACAACGATGATTTCAGGTTTTATATCAAGGATAACCTAAAGGAAGCCTTTAATATCATCGAAGCCGAAAATGGTAAAAAAGGCTGGCAAAAGGCGTTATCTATGCACCCTAATTTAGTGGTAAGCGACATTAGCATGCCTGAGATGAATGGTATAGACCTATGTGTGAAATTGAAAAATGATAGCCGTACATCCCATATCCCGGTAATATTGTTAACAGCATTAATAGGCGAGGAACAACAAATAAAAGGCCTTGAAACAGGTGCCAGCGACTACATGACCAAACCGTTCAACTTCGAGATATTGTTATCGAAGATCAGGAACATCCTGAGCCAGCAGGAGTATATGCGCAAAACCTACCAGAAACAGGTGGAAGTTAGCCCGACCGAAGAACACGTGGATTCGCCGGATGAGCTATTTATTAAAAAGGTACTGCTGCTGATCGATAATAATATATCAAATCCTAATTTCTCTGTTGAGGAACTGAGCGATGATATGTTTGTAAGCCGCTATACCTTATATAAGAAAATACTAATGATGACCGGCAAAACACCCAACGAGCTGGTGCGCTCTATGCGTTTGAAACGGGCCGCCCAATTGCTAAGTACCGGCCATCTCACCATATCCCAGATCGGGCATAAAGTAGGCTTCAAGAGCCAGAAGTATTTTGTTAAAGCATTTAAGGCTGAATTTAATACCATACCCTCCCGGTACGTAGAAACACTACAGAATAGCGGCCCATCCTGAGCGTCCTGTTTGTGGGTGTTCTACTTTAGACGCGTCACTTTTGAAACACCGCCGTAGTCAACAAATTTGATTTGCTTCAAATTTTGTTCGTCCCAGGCAATTTTAAGTAAGGTATTAAAAACGATTGATTTTTGGACCTTGTCGATTATCAATGAAAGCAACAAGTTCTATCACTTTAGTTCGTGGCTTTACCCGATAAGCAACAGATACTTGTTTGATAATAATACCAATATGAGTATGTTTTATTTTGGTTGACTTTCTAAACATTTGTGGTTCCTGTTTTAAATTATTCAGGAACTCTGATACCCGTTCTGTGAAATGGAATATCTCTTTTTCAGTCCAATGCTCTCGTAGATAATAAATGCGTTTACCGAAGGTAAGGATGGCTCTTTTAGTCCACCTTATCTCAAACCCCATTTGGCGAATAATTTTACGACATCATCATGCGAAACAGTTTCCCCGCGATCTGCCTCGGCCAATCCGGTTAAAATGTCATTTTTCTGATCGCTGCTTAACTCGTCAAACCAATCGTCTTTCCTTGAAGTCAAAAGCGATTTTACATCCATTATCAATCCTGCATCATTAGTTTCCATAATGGTTTGTAAAAGATTTAATTTTTCGGCTTGTATATCCATGACACATTCCTTTAAAGAATTTACTAAATTAAGAAAACAATCCCATCATCCCGAATAAATAACAGGAGTTTATGATCAGTCTATTACGCGGCAATTTAGGCAATCGATTGCCAAAGAAGCAATATAACAATACGTTTTTACCCATAATTCATGCCCGGCTTTATTGCTTTAAAAAGTTTATTTAGCCACGTAAGGGGCTCATTTGTCTATATTTTTAGCCAAAAAACCGCATCATAATCATTTAAAGTGCTTTAAACCAATTATTTAAACAGGGTTGACATTTGTGCCCCCATTTATCCACAACCGCTAATCGGATAGCATATAGATTTACCCTTGTTATAATGAAAATTTAACAGGGTGCCAATTAACCCGGTTAGATAAATAAACTTAATAAACCATTTTCTACAAGTATTGTGAAGCAATAAACGGCTGTTGGCCTCTTGTTGCGCGATCTTAATACCGCCCCAAAGGCAGTGTTGCCGTTGGCTATATTTTAAAAAAGTGGGGAATAGAAAAGCATTCAAAATCAAATCAATTATCAACTAAAATTCATTATGGGAAAAATTCTACGAATGGCATTGCTGTTAGCTTCCTTCTTCATCTGCGCATCAGTGATGGCGCAGGGGACCGGAACAGCGATCAAAGGAACAGTAACCGACGACAAAGGGATCACCCTGCCCGGCGTTACGGTATCTGTAAAGGGTGGTAATACCTCCACCATCACAAACATTAACGGGCAATATTCAATTACGGTACCGCAGGGCGGCACAACACTCGTTTTCCGCTTTATCGGCATGCAAACTAAGGAGATCGCAATCGGCAGTAAAACTGTCATCAATGTAACTATGGCAGCATCATCAACAGCTTTAAATGATGTGGTTGTAATTGGTTACGGTACGCAGAAAAGAGGCGACGTTAACGGCGCCATCTCATCCGTTACCGCTAAAGATATACAGGACCTGCCGCAAGCCAGCGTCGACCAGATGTTACAGGGTAAAGCGGCCGGCGTAACCGTTACACAAAATTCCGGCGAGCCAGGTAGTGCAACTTCTGTACACATACGCGGTATCAATAACTTTGGGCAGAGTGAGCCTTTATATGTTATCGATGGGGTAGAGGTAGGCGGTAATGCATCCGGTGGATATAGCGGCGGCGCACAGTTAAACAGCCCCGGTTCATCCAATATGGAAACCACGGTAAGCCCGCTGGCAATGCTTAACCCAAATGATATTGAGTCAATCGATATATTAAAGGATGCATCAGCCTCCGCCATTTACGGCAGCAGGGGTGCATACGGCGTAATTATTATTACCACAAAACGCGGCAAAACCGGCAGCGCAAAAGTAACCTATGATGGTTATGTAGGCTTACAAAAGCAGGGCAGGTTTTTGCAAATGGACAATCTGCAGCAATATGCAGCCTTACAAAACAGGCTTGCTGCTTCCTTTGGTACACCGCCAAGGGCCGAGTTTGCAAACCCCAGCATTTTAGGCCCCGGTACCAACTGGCAGGATGCCATCTTCCGTACTGCGGCTGAGCAAAGCCATAACATAAGCGTATCGGGCGCGACTGATAAGTCGGACTTTTATGTTTCGGGCGGCTATTTTAAACAGGACGGAACGATCTTAGGGTATAATTTTGATCGTTATAGTATGCGCGGCGTAGTTAATTCGCAGGTAAAGGACTGGTTAAAGATGGGTACAACGTTTGGGGGCAGCCGAAGCGACGAGAACGTTGGTTTAGGCAGCAATACTGGTATTATCTACAATGCTTTGCTGGCAGCGCCCGACCAGGCGGTATATAACCCGGATGGCACGTACGCCGCTCCGCAGTATTTTAATGGTCAGTTCGAAGGCGGGCCTAACCCGGTTCAGCAGGCGCTGAATATAAGCAATACCTTAACCAGGAGTAATGTAACAGGCAATGTATATGCCGATATAAATTTTATCAAAGGCCTGACTTTGCACTCCGAAATTGACGGGGATTTCAACTGGGCCAATGGTCAAACTTTCAACCCAACTTACTCATACGGCGCATCTGGCGCAACCTCGGTCAATCAAACGTTTCACAATGATAACGCAACCCTGAACCGTGCCATGACAAGCAGTACTTATTGGAGCTGGAAAGAATATTTAACGTATTCACATACCTGGGGAAAGCATAATTTAACAGCCTTAGCCGGCCGCGAAGTTTGGGAATCAAACTACAACTATATCCCGCTATCCGGTTCAGGTTTTCCTGCCGGGAACAATGTACAGAGCATAGGGCTGGCCAACGCCGTTGCTGCATCTATCCCTGAAGGCATAGGCACCCAGGTAATGCAATCGTACATAGGCCGTATAATTTATACTTTTAATAACAAATACAGTATTACAGCTAACATAAGAAGTGATCAAAGCTCGAATTTTAATCCTGATCCAAATAAACAGCTTGGCTATTTTCCGGGCGTAGCGGTATCATGGAGGCTATCTGACGAACCGTTTATGGCTGCAATAAAACCTATAGCCAATAACATTAAGATCAGGTTAGGTTACGGTACCACGGGTAATTCCAACGTTCCGCAATACTCTTACGGCGCTTATCTTAAAGGGGTAGCTACTGCTTTTGGTACCGGCTTTTTAATAGCTAATACAGCTAATCCAAACGTTACGTGGCAAACTTCTATTCAAAAAGACCTGGGTGTTGATCTGACGTTGCTCGATCGCATCGATGTAACTTTTGACGCTTACGATAAAACAAATAAAAACTTCCTGTTCCCGCAGCCTTTGCCTTACTTCCTTTTAGGCGGCCCTAATGAATATGGGGATAACCCTGGCGGTATTTCTCCTCCAATAATAAATGCAGGAAATATTGAAAATAAAGGTTTTGAATTTACCATCAACAGCCGGAATATCCAAAACAAAGATTTTAAATGGAGTACAACCTTAACATTTTCGCACTTTAAGAATACCGTAACTTCTTTAAATGGTGTGCCAGGTATAAACGAATCAGTTCCTACTGCTTTTATAAGCTTAGCCGCTACCAGGACACTCGTTGGCCAGCCTATTGGCGAATTTTACGGATACAAAGTGCAGGGAGTGGTAAAAACACAGGGTCAATTACAATACCTGGCTACCCACCCTCAAAACGTTACCGGCACCTCGCCGCAAGCGGTTAGCAGTGCCCAGGGCAATACTATATGGCTCGGTGACTTGCAATATGTAGATGAAAATCACGATGGCAAAGTCGATGAAAATGACCAGATACCACTGGGAAGCCCTAACCCCTCGTTTACTTATGGTTTCACCAATAATTTCACTTACAAGGATTTTGACCTGTCCGTATTCGTATATGGCTCATACGGTGGTAAAATACTGGATGTATTGGAATACGAAACAGCAGGTTTGAATAGTTTATATCAGAACCAGTTAGCTTCAACTTCAAACTTCTGGACACCAAGCAACCCGAATTCGAACATTCCTGCCCCACGCGGAGGACTTGGAAACCCTAACCTGGTCATGTCCGATAGGTTCCTTGAAAGTGCATCGTACCTGCGTTTACAAAACGTGCGTTTGGGCTATAGTTTACCTGTGCAATGGGCTAAACACTTATCGATGACCGGATTAAAGGTATATGTAAGCGGCCAAAACTTATTTGTGATCACCAAGTATCCCGGCCTCGATCCTGAAATAGGCGCGTTTAATGAAAACCCGCTGATCAGCAATGTCGATATGGGAAGATACCCGACACCACGTGTATTTACATTGGGAGTTACTGCACAGTTTTAATTTTTAAAGAAATTTTGATATGAAAAGACATATAAAATATATCACAGGCATAGCAGCAATAGCAAGTATACTAGCTACAGGTTGCAAAAAAGATTTTTTCAACCGCCCGCCCGAATCCAGCGTTACGGTTGGCAATTATTATAAAACAACATCGCAGGTGCAAGCCGCTACAAATGGCTTATACGGATCGCTATGGTTTGGCTGGAACAATAAAGTTGGATGGGCAATTACTGAATTATCAAGCGGTAACGGATTTACCTATTCGTCAGACGTTAATGCCTTCATCACCTGGTCGGCGCCAAACGCTAACCCCGAGATACAAGCTGCATGGGATTCGCCATTTACCGTAGTGGCGCAATGCAACGGCTTAATTGTTAATATGCCATCAACAATTCCCGGCGTGGCGCAGTCAACAGTTAATAATGCACTTGGTGAAGCACATTTAATGCGCGCAGTGGCTTATTTTTACCTGGTGCGTGTTTTTGGAAATGTACCTATAGTTGAGAACCCACTTAACGATATCTCCAATTTTCAGAGTGTGCCAACTAATTCTATCGCTGATGTATATCACCTGATAGTTACCGACCTGCAATTTGCGGAAGCTAACTGTTCGGTAGGCACGGCAAGTACAGGGCATGGCGACAGCGGTTCAGCTTCGGCAATGCTGGCAAAGGTTTACCTGTACATGCAGGATTACGCCAATGCACGCAAAGAAGCTGAAAAAGTGATCAACAGCGGCGAATTTTCGCTTCTGCCAACTTACGAGAACCTGTTCCAAACCTCCTTTAATAACAATAAGGAAAGTATATTAGCCATGCAATGGATATATAACGGCCCAAATGGCGGTTATGATTATGGTAACTCCATACAGGCATCATGGGCTTATAACGGTACCATTACCGGTACTGGCGATGGTTACGCAGTTTTCGGTCCTACAATTGACTTGCAAAATGCGTTTAAAACCGAAGGTGGAGATTCAACCCGCAGGCATGCTACCATTATGCTTCCGGGTAGCCACTATGCCGACCTTGATGCAGCGTCAGGCGGTTATACTTTTCCTTTAAGTGCAAGTGCGCAGACTGAGAATGCCGCGGCTAAAAAATATGTGGTAGGCACACCTGCAGATAATGGCGGTAAAAGCGCTGCGCAGGCATCAGGCAACAATACTTACATTGAACGTTATTCAGATGTGTTATTGATCGAGGCTGAAGCTATATTGGGCCAGGCATCAGCCGTACAGCCCGGGACCGGGATACCGCTGGATGCAACTACTTCAGATCCAACCGCTTTACAATACTTTAATATGGTTAGGGCGCGCGTTGGTGTACCAACAGTTACTTCTTTTACTTATTCGCAATTATTGCTGGAAAGGCGCCTTGAATTTGCTTTGGAACAGGATTATTGGTTTGACTTGTGCCGCTTAGATGGTTACCAAACTGCTGGTTCGGAAACCAGCCCTACACATCACCCAACTGCTATTGCTGTCATCAGCCAGCAGGAGAGAGGCACCTATAGTAACACACTTTACGACAATAATGGCAACCCTAATAATCCAACAATTTATTCTACTAAGCTAACTCCAACCGATGCCAACTTTTTCTTCCCGGTACCTGTTATAGAGTCGGCAACAGATCCAAACCTGCTAAAAGCACCGGTTAAATATCCATTTAAGAATTAGAAAATATTAAATATGAAACCATCATGAGCCACCATTTAAAAATATAACGGCTCATGATAGCTTCATCACCAATAAAAAAACAAGTTGTAACGATGAAAACAAATATGAAACTTTCAAAAATGTATTACTGGATATTGCCGGCGTTGGTAGTATTTGGTATGGCTTCCTGTAAAAAGGAAAACAGCATGGGGTATACGCCCGGTACGGGTGCACCCACTGTAGCGTCTGTGAAACTGGTAAATGAATACGTAACGGGTATCCAGGTACAAACCACATCAAGCTATAGCAGTTCGGGTGTTCTCTCCACAAAGAGTGATACTAACTTTAATTACAAACAGCTTAAAGCGGTTGATTCGACAACAGTTACCGGCAACCTGGGTAACATGTATAAAATAAGCGGAACAAATTTGGGCAGTGCTACCAAGCTTACGCTAAATGGCGCTATCGTTTATTTCAATCGCAGCTGGGGCGATGACAATTCAATTATTTTCACGCTGCCAAATACAATTCCTTACGTGCAGCCGCAGACGAACAATATGGTGATCACTACATTGCACGGCTCGGTAACTTATAAATTTACTACTTTGCCTCCGCCGCCAACTATTTTGCAGCTAACAGATTTTGACTTCTGGGCAAATTCACTAATTGGCCTTAAGGGAAAAGGTTTTGCATCGGTGTCAGACATCAAATTAAAAGCCACCGGCGACGAAGTAACCATAGTATCTAAAGACGATAGTACTTTAGTATTGAAGATGCCGGCAAGCAGCGCTGCTACCGAATCTGCATTACAGTTTACCTATACTTCAGGCTCAAACACCGGCGCCCAGACAGTTTCGCCCACCATATTTAACAACCTGGATAATGCCTATGTCATTTATGGCAACAGCAGTTTCCAAAATTCATGGGGAGATAATTCATGGCAAGGGCCGTCGGGTTCGCAGTCAAGCAATCCGCACGCCTACAACGGTACTGCCTCTATTATAGCGACATACCCGGCAAATGGCTGGAAAATTGAAGGATGGGCAAACTGGTACCCAAGTTTTAGTTATGATGCCAGTTATACTTACGTAAGCTTCTGGGTTAAAGGCGGAAAAACAACCGAAACACTTGCGCTTGTTGGCGACCAAATGAACCCTGCTGGCAATGGGTATAGTCAGAATACTACACCTTCCGCAGCAGCAACGGTTGTTGTGCCCCCAAATGTTTGGACTTTCTTTAAAATCCCGTTAGGCACGGCTACTGGTCAATTGAATTATTGGGCTAATGGCAATGTTGCAAAACAACTTGGCTTCTTCCTGCAAGGCCCCGCAGCCGACGAAACACTGTACTTTGACGAGGTGGCGTTCTTAAAATAGGATAATTCAGACTTACGAAGTTATAAGACTTCGTAAGTCTATTTTTAAAATAAGATCAGTAAATTAGTTTTTCAGATGCCGCCGTTAGTAGCATTTCAATTTGAAAGAAGCTGTGGCGGCATCTTTTTAGCGTAAAAACGGCAATGTTAAAAAGCGCATTATAAATTAGTGTATAAATAAGATACTTCGGCTAACCGGTAAATTTTTAAGATATGACAAGCAATGTGATGCGGGAAATAACACCTCTTACCCCAAGTGATTGTTTTACTATTTTTTCGAGGGTTAAACAAAAGTTTGATTTCCCCTTGCATTATCATGATGAGTACGAGATTAACCTGATATTAAATGCCAAAGGCGCTAAAAGGGTTATAGGAGGGCATATCGAGGTGATTGATGACGTTGAGCTGGTATTGATAGGCCCTAATCTTTATCATACATGGTTTACGCATAATTGCCAGTGCGAGGAAATGATCGAAGTTACCATACAGTTTCATAAGGATCTGTTCGATGAGCGGTTCCTCAAACGCAACCAATTAAGTTTTTTGAAAAATATGCTCGACCGTTCGCAACGGGGCATATCGTTTTCTGCCGAAACTGCCCTGTCGCTAAAGGACCGGCTGCTCTCATTAGATAAAAAAACCGGGTTTGATTCGGTACTTGAATTGCTTTCGGTACTGCATGACTTGTCGGTTTCGCGCAATATGCGTACGCTTTCGGAAGCAAGTTTCAGCAACGAAAAATTTTACTACAACAGCCGGCGTATCGAGAAGGTATTCGAATATATGAATAACAATTATAATAAAACGGTTAGCTTGGCCGAAGTTTCACGGATAGCAAATATGCCCGAAGCCTCTTTCAGCCGGTTCATAAAAAAGCGGACCGGCAAAACATTTATCGATAGCCTGAACGAGATAAGGCTTGGGCATGCATCCCGTATGCTTATCGATACCACAAATACCATATCCGAAATTGCCTATAAATGCGGTTTCAACAACATTTCAAATTTCAACAGGATATTTAAGCGTAAAAAATTTTGCATCCCCAGGGAGTTCAGGGAAACCTATACCGGGAACAGCATATTCATTTAAGCGATCCTGCACTGACCAATAGCATAATTTTAATAATACTAAATGAAAAACTTAAAAAATTTACCCGCTTTATTGATAATTGTGTTACTGACGGTTTACTCGTGTAAGAAGGAACCGGTCAACAATCAGCAAAACAATAATAACACCAATCCCCTCCCGGTAACAACCGGCAATACCCCGGGCACTATAAAAAAAGGGACAGACCCGCAGGTGGCAACGGCCCAGGGATTTTTTCTGACGGACTCCTGGCAGGCAAAAACTTTTGCGGTTCCGTCCAGCACGTCAAGTGTATCGAAACCTGAGGTTTCAAACGTTACCGTAAATATTGATATGAGCCAGGTCACTACCAGGGTTTCGCCATTGATATTTGGCAATAATACAAACCCGTTTATGGGCCAGATATTTAATCAAACTGCGCTAATGAGTAGCTTGACGGCATTATCACCGAATATTTTACGTTTCCCGGGCGGCAGTTTGTCAGATATCTATTTCTGGAACCAGTCAGGTGCCGGGCCTGCCGATGCACCGGCCCAGCTTTTAAATAATACCGGCACTGCCTCGGCAGCAGGATATTGGTTTGGCAATAATACAGCCAACTGGACAATGACACTGGATAATTACTACACGGTGCTGCAGCAAACCAAAGCAACCGGCCTCATAACCGTTAATTATGGTTACGCACGTTACGGTACAAGCGCTCATCCCGACCAGGCGGCGGCACATTTGGCAGCTCAATGGGTACGGTATGATAATGGTCGTACCAAATACTGGGAGATAGGCAATGAATTGTATGGCACCTGGGAAGCTGGGTATAATATCAATACAGCCACTAACCTGGATGGGCAACCTAAGATCATAACGCCAACGATCTATGGCACCCATTTCAAAGTGTTTGCCGATTCGATGAAAGCGGCTGCTGCACAGGTGGGCGCCACCATACAGATCGGTATTGTACTTACCGGCGATAATAGCGGCGCGGCAGGCGGTGCAGTTGATAACTGGAACGCCGGTGTTTTGGCAGCTGCAGGCAATAAGCCCGATTTTTTTGTGGTGCACAACTATTATACACCTTATAATCAAAACTCAACACCTGATGTGATATTGAGCACGCCGGTTTCCAGTACAGCCAGTATGACGAATTTCATTAAATCAAGCGCTACCAGTGCCGGTGTAACGCAGAAACCGATAGCCATGGATGAATATAATCTACAAGCGACCGGGTCGAACCAAATGGTGTCGCATATAGCAGGCGTGCATGGGGTGATGGTTTTAGGTGAGGCATTAAAAGATCAGATCAGTATGGCAAGCCGCTGGGACCTGGCCAATGGCTGGTCCAATGGCGATGATATGGGTTTGTTTAGCAATTCGTCGCAAACATCAGGCGCCGAACCTGGTGCACCCGCATGGAACGCCCGCCCGGCGTATTACTATCTATATTATTTCCAGAAGTATATTGGTGATAGGGTGGTAGCATCAACCGTAAATGGCAGCAACAGCATATTAAGTTACGCATCCATGTTCACATCAGGCCAGGCAGGCGATATTTTGGTGAATACCGGTTCGAGCGATCAGGTGGTTACCATTGGCATCAGCAACTTCCTGCCGGGAACAAATTATTACTATTATGAGCTTAGGGGCGGCAACGAAGCTGTCTTTTCGCGCAAAGTTTATGTAAATGGCAGCGGCCCTTCGGGTGCTTCCGGTGGCCCATCCAATTTCGCAACCATCGCGCCTATTGCAGCGGCTCAAAAAGGCGGCATCACAGTTACGGTTCCGGCATATGGGGTTATTTACCTGGTAGCTGATGGAACTGAATAATAAATAACATACTTTTAAGCATGAAAAAAATCCTTTTGATCGCGCTAATGTTTGCCTCGGCAAGCTCCGCAGCGCTGGCACAAAGTGCCGATGATTTGGCTAAAACGCCGCCAATGGGCTGGAATAGCTGGAATATTTTTCAGACCAACATCAATGAACCCTTGATGAAAAGTATGGTGGATGCTTATGTGACCTCTGGTATGAAGGACGCGGGCTATACCTATTTTGTGTTGGATGATGGCTGGATGGGGATGGAGAGGGATGCAAACGGGCAACTGGTTGCTGATCCGAAGAAATTCCCAAATGGGATGAAAGAGTTTGCGGATTACGTGCATTCAAAGGGATTAAAGTTTGGTATTTATAATTGCGCTGGGACGAAAACCTGTGCCGGTTACCCCGGCACGCGCGGCCATGAATATGAGGATGCCCGTTTGTATGCCTCATGGGGTGTTGATTATTTGAAATTTGACTGGTGTAATGCCGAGGGCGAGAACGCCAGGGAGGCCTATAAAACCATGAGCCTGGCGCTTAAAGCAAGCAGACGGCCTATTGTTTTCAGTTTGTGCGAATGGGGATCTAACCGGCCATGGTTATGGGCAAAGGATGATGGTCAGTTGTGGCGCACAACGGGGGACATAGGGCCTTCTTTTGAGAAAAATATAAATAAAGGCGGATGGTCGGCTTTGTCGGTATTAAATATACTCGACAGGCAGGATAGTATCCGCCAATACGCCGGGCCTGGCCACTGGAACGATCCGGACATGCTGGAGGTGGGTAACGGGATGACAGTTAATGAAGACAGGGCACATTTTTCGATCTGGTGTATGCTGGCGGCGCCCTTAATGTCGGGTAACAACCTGCATAGCATGTCGACGCAGACCACCAATATTTTGACTAATAAAGACGCTATCGCCATTGATCAGGACCCGCTGGGTGTGGAATGTTTTAAATATGCGATGAGTGCTGATAGTATAGAAACGCTGGTACGTCCGCTTGTCAACGGCGACCTGGCAGTTTGCTTTGTGAACCGGATGGACAAACCTCAAACCATAAATTTTGATTGGTCGGCACATGCCATTAATGACGCTATCTCAAAAACCGGCGTCGACTTTACAAAATCGACCTATAAACTGCATGATCTGTGGAGCAAGAAAGATATCGGTACCACTAAAAAACCGTTAAAACAAGCTATCGCTCCGCATGATGTATTGATGCTGCGATTGGTTAAATAGTAGTATAAAATTAAATTGGTCGCCGGGGTTGTATACGGGATTGTGGCCATTTTGCTTGCCCCATCGGGTCTGCCTGTTTGTAGATTAGTCCCGAATTTTATACATTGCCCCGTTAGGGGCTACCCAATTGGCGAAGGGTAGCCCCTAACGGGGCAATAATATTTAGATCGATTTTCTACAAACAGGTAGCCCCGACGGGGCATCGATGTTCCTTAGATCTGCTCACGTATATTATAGTTTCAACCATTATGTGCTGAACAGGGGCTGAGCTAAAGTTTCGCCTTACTTGAAATAATAGCCACACTTAATCCCATGCAGGCGATAAGCAGGAATGATGCCCTCAGCGTCGCAATACCGGCTATGAAACCGATTAACGGTGGCCCGATGAGGAAGCCGGAGAAACCGATGGTTGATACCGCTGTAAGCGCAACCCCGGCCGACATATTAGCCGTTTTGCCTGCTGAGCTGTAGATCATAGGCACTACGGATGATACACCCACACCAACCAGCATAAAGCCCAGTATGCCCGGCACCAGGTAAGGGAATAATACCGCAACCAGTAAACCCGCAGCTGTCAGCGAGCCGCTTATTTGCAGCGTGCGTTTTAACCCATATTTTCCCGCAAACCAGTCAGCACTAAAGCGACCCAATGCCATGGTACACATAAAGGCGAAATAGCCGGCGCCTATCCAGCCACCATCCGCCATAATTACTTTCTTAAAATAAACACCGCTCCAGTCGAACATGGTGCCCTCGCATATCATTGAGCAAAAGGCAATAATGCCAAGTTTTAACAATGGCAACATGGACCGGAGCCGTGCGGCTATAGGGAGCACAACTTTCTCCTCAGAAGCTCTGCTGCTGTCATCTTCCAGGTTCTTCGAAAAATAAATAACGCCGGCGACGATAAGAACAAGGATCAGGATAAAGTGATGAAGCGGCCTGATATTTTTTCCGATCATGAATATACCAATGCCTGCCCCTGTAAAACCTGCCAAACTCCAAATGCCATGGAACGAGGCCATTATAGGTTTTTCGTACAAACGCTCGGTCATCACAGCCTGCGTATTTACGGCTATATTAGCCGAATTGCCTGCAAAGCCATAAAGCCAAAGGCAGCCTATCAATTCAAATATATTCTGTGCAGCACTGAGTCCCACCAAAAAACACGCATATAAAATGATTGATATAATAAGCAGCTTACGACTGCCTATTTTAGTGATGATCCACCCGGTAAAGGGAAGCGAACACATTAAGCCTGTAGGTATGGCTAATAGCACGGCACCCAAACCCGCTTCTGAAAGATGCAACGATTGCTGTATGGCCGGTATGCGCGATGCCCAGCTGGCAAAACTCAACCCAGCCATAAAAAACATGGCACCGACGGCGATGCGTAAAGCTAACCGTGACTTGATGTCGGAATGAGTGGCTGCATCCATATAAATACTTAGTGTTTTTTATACACTAAGATGGTGTAATACAAATATATTCAAATCAGGCGGGAATAATAGCAATCTTTCCGAATGAATATTGAGAATTATCCACAATTACCATCAGGCGTGCAGCTTTCACCTTCAATGATCTCAAGTTTTTTTTTTGGGTTTTCCTGCTGCCATTCGGCATATGATTTTTCAAGCGTTTGGGTAAACACCGGTACGGCCTGCGCGCCGGATACACCATACTTGTTGTTGAATACAAAAAACGGAACGCCGCGTATGCCTAACTGTTGCGCTTCAAAAATATCACGTTTTACATTATCGGCATAGGTGTCGCTGTTTAAAGTTTGACTGGTCTCGCCCGCGTCTAAACCGATGGAAGTACCTAACTCAACAAGCGTATCCTTATCATCAATGTTTTTACCTTCGGTAAAATAAGCTTTGAACAAGGCTTCTTCAGCAGCCTCACCTAAACCATGGTTTTTGGCCAGGTGGTTCAAACGATGTGCATTGAAACTATTGGCGACAATGGCTTTGTCAAAATCGTAAGTCAAGCCAACTTCTTCAGCCATGCCGGTAACATGGTCATTCATGCTTTTGGCCTGGTCCAGGTCCCAGCCTTTGATATCGGCGAGGTATTGATTGATGCTGATGTCGGGGTCGGTTTTCATATCGGGATTCAACTGGAAACTTTTCCATTCGATCTCGATATCATCTTTTTGCCCAAAATTTTCAAGAGCATCTTCAAACCTGCGCTTACCGATATAACAAAACGGGCACATCACATCCGACCATATTTCTACTTTCATATTACAGCATTTTAATAAGTACAAAGCTATGGCCTTAGCGGTTTTTGAAAGTAAGGTTAAAGTAAAAAATGAACGGCACTAAAAGTATTATGATGGATAACCCTTTGTTTTTGTGGACGAGTGTTGTTATTTTAGGCGAAACGAACTAAACCTCACATGAAGAAAAATTTACTAATTGGCCTTTTAGCGATCGTGGTCTTTGGATGCACCAAGAAAAATTCGGATAATAATCAGCCCGTAACAAACAATGTTGATATAACCGGGAACTGGGTTACAACTGCTGATACCCTGTTTCAATATCAAAACGGAGCGCTAAAAGAAATGGACGCATTTACCGGAAATCCTTTACAGCTTTTTAATTTTCGATTTAATTCGAATGGCACCGTTATTTTTGTAAGTCAATTGGATACAACGGACAAGTCTTCGGGCACATATTCCATTAAAAATAATATTATCACGTTTGTTCACCCTTCCGAAACTGTCGATGGGGTAACAGAACCAGGTTATTCCCAGGATGCGACTATCAAACAACATACTGCACATAGTTTGATGATCTTGTTTGACGATACTTTTACAAACCAAGGGGTCACCTCAGAGGACAAAGAACCCGTTTATATGACTAAGTGATAGCCCGGGCTGCAAAATAAACACATAGCATCTATTGTTCTATTTGGAATTTAGTTTCTTAAATGAATATATTTAGCTGATTATAAACCCGGATTATAAAAACCTGATTAGTTAAAATGAAGAAAACGACCAGGCCAGCGTTATTTTGGACAGGCTTATTCCTGCTATTTTTCCCGGGATTGCTGCACGCTTACCTGTTAATGCCTTTTCCCGGCAGCCAGGATATTGAAGCTATAAAATTATGCTATTACCTGGAAAAGATCATACTGCCATTACGCATTATCGGCGGCTTGATGGTCGTTTGGTATTTGGTGAAGTATTATATGAAGAATACTTTAACGGGCAAGACCGTAAAAGGCGCTCTCCTGGTGCTGTTACTTGGTAGTTTGTACATAACCGATATTCAATACAAAGCTTCGGCCATGTTCGAGGAACCAAAGATTGTGAAGTTCGCTAACGCGATGAGCAACAAGGTTCCGGAAAGTTATATCGTGTTAGGTGTGGTTGATAATGGTGTGGCTAAAGCTTACCCGCTTATTTATTTGGGCTATCATCATAAGGTGCAGGATAATGTGGGGACGCTGCCAGTTTTAGTCACTTATTGTACTATGTGCCGTACGGGCAGGGTTTACAGCCCGGTAATTAACGGTGCCCGGCAAACTTTCAGACTGGTTGGTGCAAGGCATTATAATGCGATTGTAGAAGATGAAAGCACCGGCACCTGGTGGTACCAGGCAACAGGCGAGGCCGCCGTTGGCCCGTTGGAGGGTTCGCATTTGAAGGAACTTTCTTATGAGCAATCGACCCTGAGTGCATGGTTAGACAAACATCCAAACTCTTTGATATTACAGCCTGATAACAATTTTAAGACGGATTATGCTGACCTGAAGAATTATGATGTTAAACAGGCCGTAGACCGCGATTCGACCTTAAAAAATAAGGATTCCCTGATGCGCAAAAGCTGGGTCATCGGTGTGATCGTCAATGAACAACCCAAAGCCTATAATTGGCGCGAAATGCAAAAGGTATGTTTAGTGAATGACGTGTTTGGCACAACACCCTTGCTTATCGGTCTCGAGGACGACGACCACACCTTCCACGTATTTAATAGGCAGGTTGACGGTAAGGCGCTTACTTTTAAACTGGATAATTCGGGCCAGTTTACTGATAACGAAACATCCTCAACATGGAGCTGGGATGGGTTATGCACATCTGGCCCATGCAAAGGTAAACAATTAGCGAAGGTACAGGCGTACCAGGAATATTGGCACTCGTGGAAGCATTTTCATCCGGGTACGTTGTTTTGGGGTAAATCATAGCAATGGGTTTCACATTTTCAATCAGTAAAATCTTCGTCCTCAAAAACATCAGGAATTAGTAACTCGTCGTCGCCATTTTTTTGCATTTCCTTTAACGCGTTAGCCCAGCCTTTGCGTTTTAATTCATTGTTCGGAACAATTATATCCTTTGATTTGTCGGAATGTTTAATGGTTGATCCCATGCAAATTTCGTGTCAATTATAACACTCCCAAATTTATAAAAATCAGGTAATGTTAGCGAGCTAAATCCATTATCGCATTTTCACCAAACGTTCCTACGGAACGCTGATATTTTTGCATTCTTTTTCTACCAACCAAGCGTCCCGAAGGGACGTACAAAGCCTTAACCCGTCCCTTCGGGACGCTTGATTGGTAGACACACAGAAACAAACGTCGTCACGTTCCATTAGGAACGTTTCGTGCTGAAGCAGCAATTTGGCTAACATCTTTTATAACCAAACCTGGATTAAAAAAACAACGCCACCCTCAGTTTCGCAAAAAATGGTGTCCCTGGTGTAAAACTCATTTGATCGATGGGTGCATTCTCACCTTTCATCTGGCTTACTTCCTCAGCTTCAAACTCGTTCCATTTAGTATTGAAAAGGTTTTCTACCGACACCCCTATCTCATAACGCTTTTTCGTGTAGTTGATCTTCAGATCATTTACATAATAACCATCGGCCCTCAAAGTATTGGTACTATTACCAGGTCGGCTATGCATGTAGCGGTAGCTTAAACCCCCATTTATACCATTGTCAAACTTAAAATCCAACCCGCCTGTGCTGGTAAATGTAGGCGCAAGAGCCAGATAGCCCGTGTTTTTGGCGCTATCGGCCAGTCGCGGGTGGGCGACATTTACATTCAGATCGGCGAAAAGCCATTTGGTCAGCTCATAACGTCCCGAAAAATCGACGCCATAACGTTTAGTTTTGCCACCGGGCGCAATATCACCATCGTCAGTATAAACAAACTCCTGCTGCAGGTATAAATACCACAACGCTGCGTTGATGTACAAATGCGGTATTGGTTTCCAGTTCAAACCAAGGTCAGCGCCGTAAGCTGAAGGAACAGTTTCCAATCCATTATTACCGATAACAGCAATAGCATTATTGGAATGAAAACCTTTACCAGCTTTCAGGTACAACTGCACCTGTTCGTTAGCGGTGTACTGCACATTGATCTTCGGACTAACAACTACCTGTGTTTTTGTGGTGTCATGGAAGCCGAAATTGAAGTAATCCAACCTCGACCCGGCATTGATGAGCCATTTACCGGCTTCTAAGGTCTCATCCAAATAAACCGCGGTATTGTTTTGCCTGATGTCGCCACTGGTTATGTAATCCAGGAAATCATATTGTTCGGTCACATTGCTGTATTCAGTTCCATAGGTTCGGTCGAACCGGCTTTGTAGTCCAATGGACGAAGTAAGCGTGGCATCTCCTAAATAATTCCGTTTACTCAGCTTGCCATTATATCCGAACATATCCCGCGTTTCGTTTTGCTGGCGTTCATCACCATTATCAGGGTCTTCTGCAAAAAACGTCGAATTTACCTGCAGCAAAAAGTTGTAATGAGTATAATACAACTCGTTATCCATCGTCCAGTTGTTTTTCAGGTCGGTGTTCAATTTGGCGATGGCGTTAACGCGACTGGTTTTACCACCCTGCGCGCTGTCAATGGTGCCAAAGCGGTTAATTGGATTCGCATATTCGGGAATCTTGATAGGATTTCCATTGTCGTCAACAGCCGTGGTACCGCCGGATACTGCGCGTTCTGGTATTTCACCAGACGCCACCCAGGTGGTACTGAAAGTGGATGCACTCAATGTCAATTTGTTATTCGGATCTAACTGTTTGGAATATTTGCCAAACAGGTTGAGCCTTTTATAGTGTTCGGCCAGTTTAAAAGGCCCGTCCGTATAATTATAATCGCCGGCTATATAGGCATTCTCGCCGTTTTGTTTGGCCTTGCTGCCCAGCAGGTCTATCATGCCCATTACCCGGAAAGTGTTGAATTGACCACCTTCGAGGCTGATCATGCTTTTGTCCAAAGCATCCTTGGTGGTATAACTCAAATAACCCGCTGTGGCCAGGTCGCCATAGCCAGGGTAGTAGGGGCCTTTGCCGAAATCATATTCGCTAACGGTTTCGGGTATCAAAAAGTGCAGATCTGCATAACCCTGTCCATGGATATGCGATACCATATTCATCGGCATGCCATCCACCGAAACATTGACATCGGTGCCATGATCAGCATCAAAACCACGTATAAATATCTGTTCGGCCTTGCCGCCACCCATGTGTTGGGCTATGAATAACCCAGGGACTAGTCGCATCAGGTCCTGCGATGAATTTACAGGGCGAAGATTGAGATCGACGGTACTTAGCGTGTGGAATGAGTTAGCATTCAAATGTGGGGATATGATCACTTCATCCAGGTCAATTTTGCCTTTGGCGAGTTTTATTACTACCGGCTGGGTCGACGGTGTGTAAACCACATACTTGGTTTGGCAGCCAATACAGGATATTTTAATTAGGGTGGTGTCGTTTTTAACGCTGATATGAAAGCTGCCGTCAGTATTAGTAACTGTTATTTTTTCATTGGTACTGATGGTTGCAAATTCAATAGGTTGATGAGTGGCGCTGTCTATCACCCTGCCTTTACACAGGTATTGCGCATTTGCCAGTTGACAGATAAATGCAGTAATGATAGTCAGAATCACTTTTTTTAGTGTGTTCATTCGGTATAAATATTGTTCATGACATGTATCAGCATGTCACGGTGTTAGCATTTTGTAAATAGTGGATGAGGCCAATAAATAGCATACCGGCATAGTGTGACTATACGCGAAAGTGATTGACCTTAAAAAAGAGAAAAGATTACCCTAACTGAGGAGGGCGGAAGATAACGCTATGGCCTTTAGGCAGCTCAAAGCCGTTGTTAGGAATGTGCATTACCCCCGTTACACGGGTAAAAAATTTTACCTGGGCGTTGGTTTGGTAAAAAGCTTCCTGGAAAAGATTTTTTTGTGTCTCGCACTCATTAGCGTTTTGTTTGTCTTCGGCCTGCTTTAATTTTTTCATCAGGTAACATTTGCCGTTACAGTGCAGCCAGGGCTTATTGCGATTTTCGCAAAGTTTGGTGGCGATGTAATTCCTGTTCAGTTCGAAACCTGCATAGATGAAGAAGCGCGAAAAACTACAGCTAATAATGCAAATAATAAGCAATACGGCCGTGATCCTGTACTTCATGCCGCAAAGGTAAAACCCCGCCGCTTATTTACAAGCAGAAATTTTTATAAAAAAACTGACCCTGTATTAATTTCCGTCTCTCGTAAAAGTAAGATGAAATTTCATACTATTTTGGCTGAAATTAAGCGAAACAGAATCACCTTGTGTAACATATTTTCCATCGACAGGTATGATGTTACCGTCGGGATCGGTAAGCTTAAATGAAAAATCGTCGCCGGTAACTTTGCCTTCCTGGATGTTCAACGGATCACCTTCAGCCTGTGCTGTACCTGTTAGCTTTTCTCCGTCAACGTTAAAAACAAGGTGAAACTGGTGGTCGTTTCCCTCAGGGTCTTTTAATGAGCCTTTCCATTTGCCTGAAAGGCCGGTAGCAGCTGCCAGGCAGATCAAAAAGCTGCCTATTAATGCTGTGGTTAATAAAATTTTCTTTTTCATGGTTTGAATTTTTGATAAGACGCTGATCTATAGTAATGAGTTACAGAGTTGGAGCAAAAAACCCCTCCGTCAGGTTGGCGAAAGGGCATTTATGAAAACTGTGGAATTTAAAAACGATTATTTATCAGCTGCGCGTTTAAGTGTCGAATGCATTTTAATTCCCTGGTAATCCAAATTGAAGCTTATTGAATCGCCTGCGCTAAAATATTTGCCGGTATTAATAACTTTTACACCACCCAGATCCATTGCGAACGAAAGGCTGTCTCCTTTTACTTTACCTTCTGTAATAGCTACACTTCCGTCCTGCCCTTGTCCTGTGCCCGTAAGCTTATCCCCGTCGACTTTAAGTGTATAATTAAGTGGGTACTGGTTACCGTCGGGGGCATCTAACATGCCCGTCCAGTGGCCGTTCAGATCGGCGAAAGCTGCAAATGCCACTGCAAAAGTGCATAAAAGCGCGGCTGTAATAAATAGTTTTCTTTTCATGATTTGGTTAAATAATTAGGTGCTGGTTAATTAACAATAATAAGACTGTATTGTAATGTTTATGTTACAATGATCGGCCAAATAAAAGTAATAAAAAACCCCGCAATATGGCAGGGTACAATTCAAAAAAAGCATACAATAATATCTCCTATTTATCAGCACTGCGCTTTAGCAGTAAATGCACCTTTTGGCCTGCAAAATCGGTATTTAAGGATACCGAATCGCCGGCTGTGTAATATTTGCCTGTAAATTGTAATGTTTCCCCATCCTTATTGCTGACACTAAATGTTAGATCGGCTCCATTTACTGTACCCGGGTTTATTGGTTTTGGGTCGTCCTGGTCCTCATAAGTAGTTCCTGTCAATCTATCCCCGTCAACACGGAAAACAAAATTTTCCGTGTAATTATTGCCATCCACGCTGATGGTGCCGGTCCAACTGCCATTAAGGTCAGTTATTGTTGCCGCAAGGCAAACTGTAAAGCAATATATCAAAGCTACAGTTGTAGTGAGTCTTCTTTTCATGATTTTGAATTAAGTATTCAGCGGCCGTCCTGTTCAGTTTGTGCAGGACTGTTTAGCATACTGTAAATACTATGCCAGCATTAAAATGCTGTATATCAAAAATTTATGAAATTATCGATTTAAATCTTGTTCGGATCCGAACAGGAATGTGCGGTTACATAAAATAATATCCCCGTTATATAACAAGGATATTATTTGCTGATTTTTTACGATCTATTTATCAACAGGTCGCTTAAGTGTGGTATGTGTTGATCTTGCGCCTACCCACAGGCTTATGGAGTCGCCATCGGCAAAGTATTTGCCTTTGTTTTTGATCTTCATATTCTTAAGATCTGCAGTGAACCACAAGCTGTCGCCTTTAACCTGGCCGTCCGTAATATTAAACGTTCCTATCGATGAGGTGAGCGTACCGGTAAGTGTTGCGCCATCAGTTTTAAAAGTATAGCTGATGGGGAATTCGTCGCCGTTGGGACCTTTTAGCATCGCGCTCCATTTGCCATTCATGTCGGCAAAGTACGCGAATGCTGCACCGAAGGAAAGCAATAGGGCGGCTGTGAGCAGTATCTTCTTTTTCATTGGTTTTAGAGTTTGGTTGGTTAAAGTTATCAATTATTCCAACAAAAAAACCCCATCATTTCGACGGGGCCTTTACTATGAACTGTGTTTGGGTTGAATATTATTTGCTGGTGTCACGCATTATCGTGAAATGGGAATTCTGCCCGCCTAAGTCAATATCCATTCCGCATGAATCGGCGTACATTTTTCCTTTGTGCGGATAGTCGTTCCCGTCAACCGTAACTTTAAAAGTAAAGGTGTCGCCGGTTATTTTGCCATCGTCGATGGTTACAACACCCGCTTGTGATTCAGCTGTACCTGTCAGTACAGCACCGTTAGCTTTAAAAACATAAGTTACTGGCAAATCGCCATTTGGAGTTTTAATAGTGCCTTTCCATTTACCGGTCAGGTCAGCTACAACGGCCATTACAAAGATAAAGCACGAGAGCAGCGCAATAGGGATCAATAGTTTTCTTTTCATATGTCAGGTTATTTTGGAGTAATAAATGTAAGATTTTTATTACAAAAAGAAATAATTATTCGGTTAAATATATGCGGCGGTGCCTAATCGTTCTGCCAATAAAAGCACCAGCCACTTTAGGGTACTCATATTATCAAATTAATGATTTGAATTAACACTATATTTACGTTGATGTAATACTTTGAAAATCAAGCATTATAACCCGGTCTGAGTAAAATTATGAAAAAATTATTATTACTCCTGTTAGTGTTTTCGGGGAGTGTACTCACCACATTTGCCCAATCCTCGTCTGGCAAGGCCCGGTTCAGTGCTGGTTTTGAACTAGGATTACCCGCGGGGACAAGTAGTAATATTTACAACATCGGCTGGGGCGGGTCGCTTAAATACGAAATACCGGTTGCCAGGCAAACCATGTTTACAATAACTGGCGGTGTTACCTCATTTGCGGCAAAGCTCAATAATTTCAGTTATACAGACTCATTTGTACCCCTGAAGGCTGGTCTCAAATATTATTTAAGCCAGGGTTTTTATGCCGAAGGCCAATTGGGGGTCGCATTTTATGTTGGTTCCGATGGTGTTTTTAGCTATTTCGCTTATTCACCCGGCATAGGCTATACATTTAATGGGCATTTCGATCTCGGCGCCCGATATGAAGGCTGGGTAAAAAGTGGAGGTACACTGAGCCAGTTGGCATTGCGTGCTGCTTATAACTTCTGATCAAACTGGCAGATGATTTTCCGTATTTTGCCTCTTATTGGCCTGATTATAAAATTTTTGGTTAAAATATGGTAATAACCGGCTAATAAATTTGATAATTGCGGCTTATTCATAATTACTTTTGTATACCAGGAGTTAAGCAATGAAAACAACATTAAGCCTTTTATTATTATCAGGATTAAGCCTTTCGGCTTTCGCCCAAAACAGGGATTACCCCATACAACCGGTGCCCTTTACCAGCGTAAAACTAAGCGATCAATTCTGGACATCGCGTATCGAAACCAACCGTACAGTAACTATCCCGGCCTCATTTAAGCGCTGTGACAGCACGGGCCGTATCAAAAACTTTGTGATGGCTGCCGAGCACAAAGGAAAATTCTGCACGGTTTACCCTTTTGATGATACTGATATTTATAAAACAATCGAAGGCGCGTCTTACTCGTTAGCCGAACATCCTGACCCAAAACTGGAAGCTTATTTGGATTCATTAATTACGATTGTAGGCAAAGCGCAGGAGCCGGATGGTTACCTGTATACAGCCCGTACTATTGATCCGCTGCACCCAGGTCCCTGGGCCGGCCCTGAAAGGTGGGTGAATGAAGGTAAGATGAGCCATGAATTATACTGTGCGGGTCATATGTATGAAGGCGCAGCTGCGCATTTTATGGCTACCGGCAAACGCAACTTTCTGAATATCGCGCTAAAAAATGCTGACCTGCTGGTTCGTACATTCGGGCCGGGTAAGAGGTCTGTAGCGCCGGGTCACGAGATCGTTGAAATGGGTTTGGTTAGATTATACCGCATTACAGGAAAAAAAGATTACCTCGACCTGGCTAAATTCTTTATCGATCAGCGGGGCATTAAAAAATATAACCCTAAAAGCAAAAACGAATACGAGAACGGCAAGTATTTCCAGGATGATGTGCCGGTTATCGATCAAACTGAGGCCGAGGGCCATGCCGTGCGCGCCATGTACCTGTATTCGGGCATGGCCGATGTGGCCGCATTGACCGGTGATACAGCTTACCTGCATGCCATAGACAAGATATGGGATAATATGGTTGGCAAAAAAATGTATGTGCAGGGCAGCATAGGCGCAGTAGGCGATGGTGAACGTTTCGGCGAGAATTATGAATTGCCTAACGCCACTGCCTATAACGAAACCTGCGCGGCTATCGGCAGCGTGTTTTGGAACCAGCGCATGTTCCTGCTGCATGGCGATTCGAAATACATCGATGTAATGGAAAAAACGCTGTACAATGGTTTAATATCTGGTGTTGGTTTGGATGGTAAGTCGTTTTTCTATACCAACGCGATGGAGATCAGCAAAAGCTTTAAAACGGAGGATACTGAGCCTGAACGTTCGGGCTGGTTCACCTGCTCTTGCTGCCCCACTAATGTGGTGCGGTTAATTCCATCTATTCCTGGCTATATCTATGCTGAAAAGGGCAATGCGCTATATATAAATTTATTCATTAGCGGTACAGGAAACCTGACGGTAAATAATAAAGCAGTAAAGATCACACAACAAAATAATTATCCCTGGGATGGTGCACTGGCATTTACCATCGACCCAAAATCATCGATGGACATGGACCTGAAAATACGCATACCCGGCTGGGCGCAAAATGAGGCCATGCCATCGGACCTGTATAGCTATGAAAAACAATCATCGCAAAAGGTTGAAATAAAAGTGAATGGGCAGCCGGTTGATTATAAAATGGAAAACGGTTATGCCGTGATCAGCAAAAAGTGGAAGAAGAACGATAAGGTTGAAATGAACTTGCCGATGAATGTTCGCCGTGTAGTAGCTAATACCAAAGTTGACGGCGACCAAAATAAAGTGGCCCTGCAACGCGGCCCGATCATGTACTGCGCCGAGTGGAAGGATAATAACGGGCTTGCCTGTAACATAGTCGTACCAAAAGATGCGGTATTTACTCCGCAATATAAAGCGGATTTGCTCAATGGTGTTACCGTTTTAAAGGCTGATGTGAAAAGCGTCAATATTGACGGCAGCGGGCAAAACGTAAGCACACAAAACGCAACATTAACGGCAATTCCATACTACTCATGGGCCAACAGGGGCAAGGGCGAGATGACGGTTTGGTTTCCCGAGCAGGTAAAATATGTTAGTATATTATCACAGTAAACCTGCTTAAACCCATTTATATGAGAAAGTTTTTTATCCTGTTATTCTTCCTGGGAGCACTGGCGGAAGTCAATGCACAGAGTATTTCGTTATCAAAAGGCTGGAGATTTAAAATAGGCGATTCAACCGAATGGTCATCACCTAAATATAATGATAAAGGCTGGAAGGAAGCCAATGTAAGCGTGCCATGGGAAGACCAGGGATACAATGGTTACGACGGCTTCGGCTGGTATCGCCTTCAGGTGATTATTCCGTCATCACTCAAAGAGAAAGCTTTCCTGAAAGACAGCCTGCATTTTGACCTTGGCTCTTTGGATGATGGCGCCGAAGTGTACCTGAACGGCCAGATGGTTTATAAAAACTGGGTAACTGGTGGCATTAAAAACGGACAGTATGGGCCGGGCTCCTTCTCGGTAGCCACCAACAATCCGGCAATTGAATGGAATAAAGAAAATGTGATCGCCGTAAGGGTATTTGATACAGGTGGTGCAGGGGGCGTGTATGGCGATAAGTTTGAGATGCGTATGCTCGAGATAACCGACGATGTAATTATCGATACCGACGGTGATTTCACTTATGGGGCAAATTCACTCAGCAAACCGGTAAAACTTGAAACCAAAAGCAATTATAATTATCGCGGCAAACTGGATTGTAAAGTAACCGACCCCGAAACCGGAAAAGTTGTTTCTGATAAGGCTGTCACCGCCTCGTTTTCGAAAAAGAAGCCCTTTAGTTATACTGTTACAATAAGTTCGTCGCAAAAAAGAGCTTATCACATCTTGTATACTTTTACTGAGGAACGATCGGGCAAACATGTTAGCCGCATAGAAGAAACCCCCTATATATTGACGCCTGCCGTGCAGGCCCGCCCACGGATCAATGGCCCGGATGTTTTTGGGGAACGCCCGGGTAATCCATTCCTGTACCGCATCCCGGCAACCGGGCAACAGCCGCTTGCTTACAAAGCCAAAGGTTTGCCCGAAGGGTTAAAGCTTGACGGTATTACCGGCATCATAACAGGAGAAGTGAAAGACAAAGGCGATTACAAGGTGGAGATTATAGTCAGCAATAAATTAGGCCGGGCTTATAAGCGGTTCACCATAAAAATTGGCGAGTTGATAGGACTGACCCCTGCTTTGGGCTGGAACAGCTGGAATGCCTGGGGACTGAGTGTTAACGACAAAAAGGTACGTATCTCTGCAAACGCGATGGCGGATAAACTGAGTGCACACGGCTGGATGTACATTAATATTGATGATGGTTGGGAAGCAAAGCATCGCAACGCCGATAGTACTATCTCGCCTAATGAAAAATTCCCGGATATGAAGGCTTTAACGGGTTATGTGCATGGCCTGGGTTTAAGAATGGGTATTTACTCATCGCCTGGTCCGCGCACTTGCGGCGGCTATTTGGGAAGCTATAAAAACGAGGATAAGGACGCACAAACGTATGCTGCCTGGGGTATCGACTATTTGAAATATGATTGGTGTTCTTATGGGGAAATTGCACCGCGTCACCCCACATTGGACGAGTATAAAAAACCATACCAGGTTATGCGTGCATCGTTAAATTACGTGCCGCGCGATATATTGTTCAGCTATTGCCAATACGGTATGGGCGATGTTTGGAAATGGGGCGGCGAAGCCGGGGGTAATAGCTGGCGGACTACAGGCGATATCGAAGATACCTGGAAAAGCATGTCAGACATCGGCTTTAGCCAGGATAAAGCAGCACCCTATGCGCAGCCCGGCCATTATAACGACCCGGATATGTTAGTGGTAGGAAAAGTAGGCTGGGGGACCAGTACGCATAATAGCCGGTTGTCGCCGGATGAGCAATATACCCATATTAGTTTATGGAGCATGTTATCGGCGCCATTGCTGATAGGCTGCGACATGGGCCGGTTGGATAAATTCACACTGAACCTGTTAACTAACGATGCCGTGATCGCTATTGACCAGGATGCTTTAGGCAAAGCAGCGAGACAGGTAGTTAAGAAGGATAATTACCAAATATGGGTGAAGGATTTGGAAAATGGAGATAAAGCAATTGGGATATTCAATACGTCAGATAAATATCAGACTGTTTCATTTGATGTAAATGATCCTTTATTTAAGGGTGCTGTCAAAGTATTTGATGTGTGGACACAAACGTCAATTATTCCTGTCTCGAATAAAATGACTTTCAAGATTCCACCACATGGTGTTAAACTTATAAGGTTTTTATAATAGGATGGTTAAAAACAATAAATCGATTTAATAACACAAATATTAAAAATTCCCCTTTAGGGGGATAGGGGGCAAATATGAAATTTACATGGAAAGGGGTTTTCCCGGCGGTTACAACGAAGTTTACCGATAACGACGAGTTGGATTATGCAGCATTTGATCACAATATCAATGCACAATTAGAGGCAGGCGCGGATGGCCTGATATTAGGCGGTTCGCTGGGCGAAGCCAGTGTTTTGAGCGACGATGAGAAATTCGCACTATTAAAACATACAGTTGAATTTGTGGACGGTAAAGTGCCTGTGCTGCTCAATATCGCAGAGCAAACCACCAAAGCAGCAGTAGCCTGCGCACAAAAGGCATTGGAAAATGGTGCGAGTGGCTTAATGCTGCTGCCGCCGATGCGTTACAAAGCGGACGATAACGAGACGGTTGAATTTTTAACAGCAGTAGCGAAAAGTACATCGTTGCCGATCATGATTTATAACAACCCGGTTGATTATAAGATAGAAGTGACGCTGGATATGTTTGAGGAACTGGCTAAATATGATAACATCCAGGCCGTAAAAGAATCAACCAGGGATATATCTAATGTTACCCGGATGATCAACCGCTTTGGCGACAGGTTTGCTATCATGACCGGCGTTGATCCATTAGCCATGGAAAGCCTGGTAATGGGCGCCGACGGTTGGGTAGCTGGATTGGTAGATGCTTTCCCGAAGGAAACAGTAGCTATTTACCGTTTAGTGAAAGCAGGCAGGATACCCGAAGCTTTGGCTATTTACCGCTGGTTCTTACCGGTGCTTGAACTGGACATTCATCCAAAATTGGTGCAGTATATTAAATTAGCAGAAGTGGCGACAGGCATCGGTACCGAGAATGTGCGTGCGCCGCGCCTGAAAATTGAAGGTAAGGAACGCGAAAAGGTATTAAAGATCATTAACGATGCTTTGGCCGTTCGCCCGGCATTGCCCGAAGGCAGCTGGGGTAAATTAAAAGAATTACAAACAGCCTGAGTAACTTAGTGTTCTCTGTGACAACCTCAGTGACCTCTGCGGTTAATTTTTCGGAGAAAACACACAAATATCATGAAGACACAGAACCTTATTGGTTATCATTATACTGAAGGCGAAAAGACCTTCAAAGCTATCGACCCATCGTCAGGCAAGGAGTTGAGGGGTGAATTCAGCATTGCCTCAACCGATGATGTTGACGTGGCTTTGACGCTTGCCGAAAAGGCATTTTCCGTTTATCGCTACACCGATAAAAAAACAAAAGCTGCCTTTCTGCGCGGTATTGCCGAAGAAATAAATGCCATTGGTGATGAACTGATAGAGCGTGCCATGGCAGAAAGTGGCTTGCCGCAGGCTCGCTTGCAAGGCGAACGTGGCCGCACTACAGGCCAACTCAATATGTTTGCCGACCTGGTAGAAGAAGGCTCGTGGGTAGAAGCGGTGATCGATAGTGCTTTGCCTGATCGTAAACCCGTCGCCCGGCCGGATATCCGCAAGATGCTGATACCTATTGGGCCGGTTGTAGTGTTTGGCGCGAGTAATTTTCCGCTTGCGTTTTCTGTTGCAGGAGGGGATACAGCTTCGGCATTGGCAGCCGGTTGCCCTGTGATTGTAAAAGCGCATCCCGCGCATCCCGGTACAAGCGCCTTGGTGGCAGAAGCAATTAAAAAAGCAGCCGAAAAGTATGATTTGCCCGAAGGCGTGTTTTCAATGTTGTATGACAATGGCTATGCCATAGGCGAGGCTTTGGTAAAGCATCCTAAAACGAAAATCGTAACCTTTACCGGCTCGTTCAAGGGTGGAACCGCTTTGCTCAAAATGGCGCAGGAGCGTAACAATCCTATCCCGGTTTTTGCCGAAATGGGCAGTGTAAATCCAGTTATTCTTTTACCAGATGCACTTGACTGCCGTTATGAGCAGATCGCCGAACAATATGCAGCATCTATTACATTAGGTGCCGGTCAGTTTTGTACGAATCCGGGCGTGCTGCTGGCAATGAGATCACCTGCACTGGACAAGTTCAAAAAGGCCCTCGCTGAATCTATCGCAAAAATAAATTCAGCCACCATGCTCACACCGGGTATCTGCAAAAATTATTCGTCATTGTCAGACGAGGCATTGAAGGAACAGGGGGTATCGGTTATTGGTCGCGGTAATCTCGATGGCGAAAAAGTTAACCAGGCGCAGCCCGTTGTTGCCGAAGTAAGTGCTTCATCATTCCTGGTCAATCCAAAATTGCGGGAAGAAGTATTCGGACCATATTCAATATTAGTTGAAGCGGATTATGAAGTACAATTGCAGCAGGTAATTGATGCTTTGCAGGGACAGCTGACAGCAAGTATTGTGGCCGAGGAAACTGATCTCGAAAAGTATAAAGAATTGATACAAAGCATCACCAATATAGCGGGCCGGGTAATGCTGAATAATGTGCCAACGGGCGTGGAAGTATTACATGCGATGCATCACGGCGGGCCATTCCCGGCAACGTCCGATAGCCGGTTTACATCGGTGGGTACAGGTGCCATAAAGCGTTTTGTGCGGCCGGTGAGCTGGCAAAACTGGAGCAATAATTTGCTGCCTGATGAACTGAAAGATGGTAACCCGCTTGAAATATGGCGGATGGTGGATAATAAATGGACGAAATAATAAATGAGTAGTAAAACCTTTTTCTGCGTTGACGCGCATACCTGCGGCAACCCGGTAAGATTGGTCGCCGGCGGCGGCCCAAATCTTGAAGGAGCCAACATGAGCGAAAAGCGCCAGCATTTTTTAAAAGAATACGATTGGATACGCAAGGGCTTGATGTTTGAACCGCGCGGGCATGATATGATGTCGGGCAGTATATTGTATCCTCCTCATGACCCGGCTAATGATGTGGCAGTGTTGTTTATCGAAACCAGCGGCTGCCTGCCCATGTGCGGGCATGGGACTATCGGTACGATTACCATTGCGATTGAAGAAGGCCTCATCATACCCAAAACACCCGGAATAGTGCGCATGGAAGCGCCGGCGGGATTGGTTTTGATCGAATATAAACAGGAGGGAAGTAAAGTCAGATCGGTTAAGCTGACTAATGTGGCTTCCTATCTTGATTCTGAAAACTTAGAAGTGGAATGCCCCGATTTAGGTACACTGACTTTTGACGTAAGCTATGGTGGAAATTTCTATGCGATAGTTGATCCCCAGTCTAACTTTAAAGGATTGGAAAACTACAGTGCTGATCAGTTGATATCATGGAGCAGGACGATACGGCAGCGGATCAATGAAAAATATACCTTTGTTCATCCGCAAAATCCAACGATAAATACTTGCACGCATGTGCTTTGGGCGGGCAAGACCATCTCGCCTAAAGCAACAGCACGCAATGCGGTATTTTATGGCGATAAAGCAATTGACCGCTCTCCTTGCGGGACAGGCACATCCGCGCGTATGGCCCAGTGGCATGCTAAAGGCAAACTGAAAAAAGGTGATCAATTCATCCATGAAAGCATCATCGGCAGCCAGTTTATAGGCCGGGTTGAGGATGAAGTGACAATAGGCGGTAAACCGGCCATCATACCCAGTATTGAAGGCTGGGCACGGGTTTACGGTTACAATACGATAAAAATTGATGACGAGGATCCGTACGCATACGGTTTCCAGGTGATATAAAATGTAAGATTGTCATTGCGAGGAGGTACGACGAAGCAAACTCGTCGCTATGCTTGCGAAGAGATTGCCACGCTGCGCTCGCAATGACATAGTTTGTTATTAATATGAGTAAAGCGATCATTATCGGCGGTGGTGTAATAGGGCTGTTTTCAGCATATTACCTGCATAAATCAGGGTGGGAAGTTGAAGTTGTTGACCAGGGCGACCTATCGGACAATTGCTCATACGGCAATGCTGGCATGATAACGCCCAGCCATTTTGTACCATTGGCCGCACCTGGCATGGTAGAGCAGGGTATCCGCTGGATGTTTAACAGCAAAAGCCCATTCTATGTAAAACCTTCATTTGATGGTGAGTTAATTGGGTGGGGCCTTAAGTTTTTGAAAAGCGCCACCAAACATCACGTCGACCGTTCGGCTGGCGCTTTACGCGATATTTCCATGCTAAGTAAAAAACTTTATTGGGAATTTGAGAGGGATACCCAGCTTGAATTTGGCATGGAAGACAAAGGTATCCTGATGCTTTTTAAGACGCCCAAAATGGTTGAAGAGGAAAAACACCTCGCCGCCGAAGCAACCAATTTGGGTCTGGACGCGCAATATCTAAGCCCTGATGATTGCCAAAAGCTACAACCTGATGTGGAACTGGATATTGCCGGCGCCGTGCATTACCATTGCGATGCCCATCTGTACCCCAATAAATTAATGAAGGTTTTAGTAAAATACCTGGAGGATGCGGGTGTGAAAATGCACCGGAATACCAAAGTGCTAAGCATTTCACATGGCGATGGAAAAATAACCTCAGTAAATAGCGCCGATAAAGAATTTAAAGGTGATGCTTATGTTATGGCTGGTGGCGCATGGTCACCAGCGATAGCCAAATTGGCTGGTTTAAAAGTGCCGTTAATGCCGGGCAAGGGTTACTCCTTTATGGTACCGCAGGATGAATCCAAACGCATGACCATTCCGTCCATATTGTGTGAAGCCAAGGTGGCTGTCACCCCAATGAATGGCAGTATCCGTTACGGCGGTACCATGGAAGTGGGTAAAATAAACTCGAAGATCAATATGAACAGGGTGAAAGGTATAGTGGAGTCGGTGCCTAAATACTTCCCGAACTTTAAGCCTGGAGTGCCCGCCGAAAAGGATATCTGGTTTGGTTTCCGCCCGGTATCGCCGGATGGTATGCCTTATATCGGCCTGTCGAACAAATACAAAAACCTGGCTGTAGCCACAGGTCATGCGATGATCGGCTTAAGCCTGGGGCCTGCTACAGGCAAACTGATAGCCGAGGCATTACAAGGTTCCATAGCATCAATGAATATGGCCCCGTTTGCGGTGGAGCGTTTTCAGTAAGGGTCATTTTTTTACGCCTTCCGGTTTCTTGATGCGGTCTGCCGCACAGACACTATTCGGGTTCAGATAATTTAGGGAATAGCGTAATGGTAAATAGGCTGGAAAACGCCTTCACTGGTGGTATAATAGTCCTTGCCGTCAAGTGTAAAACCGATGGCCTCGCCCTGTTTCTCAAATTTATAAGGAAGCTCTTTGGGCTTTTTTAGCATGGTTTGCCATACGGGTTCATTATTACTGCGTTTCCAATAGTAAACCTTTTCGTAGCTTTTTAATAGCACCTGCTGGCCGTCCCTGGAAATGTCGCCGGCGGTGATCCATTTAAACGGCCTGAAGCCTTCAAAGTAAAGCTTAGATTTTCGGGTTAAAGTCAATGTGTCATTGGCTTTAAAATCAAGCGGGGATGTATAAACGTTTACCGAATCGGTGCGCTTGGAAACGATGTAGATCAATTTTTCAACCGGATCTATCATCAATGTTTCCGCATCGCGCGGTCCGTCAGGATATTTAAAATGAACAGGCACCGCTTCGGCATGTATAATGCTGTCCTTCCAGTTCTTTTGCTCTTCTATGCGGTAAACGGTAATGTACTTTCGTTCGGAACCATTGTCGCCTATATCGCCCATGTAGATGTAGCTTTTCCCCTTAACGGGACCCACACCTACGGCAATATCCTCGCAATCGCGTACGCCAAGTATTTCTTTTGGATCGCCTTTGAAATAAATAACCCGTTTTATGTTGCCTTTTGGTGTGATGGCAAAAAAACGGCTGGTATCGCCGCTATCGTTATGCACATACCAAATATCGTTGCCGAAAGTTGAAGCCGCAATGCCCGAGATCTCGTCCATCTGCTTATCCTGCAAACGGCCGGTAATGTCTTCCTTTTTCTGCTGGTATTTATGATCGGCGTAAGCAGCAAAAAATAAAATAATTATGACCGGTAATAATATCTTCATCTTTTTTGTACTGCTCATTTTTCGCATGGGGCTTTAGAAAAACATGCAAAGAAAGCCAAAAGATTTGACGTTTTTGTAAGCTATAGACCGTTTGAATGAAAAAATGTTATGGTTAAGCGAAAGATATTGAACCAATTACACCACAACCAATACAGGCTGCCTGGCCTTTCCCAAAATTTCGTTAGTGGTACGGTAATCTGCTAAACCAAGCTCGTGCACATACTTGCAGTTATGCGCGTGGCCGGGGGCGATAAATACCGGCATATCAAAACCAAGCTGCTGGTAATAGGGGGTAATAAACGCTTGCACAGGCAAGCTGTTGGCCGTATCAATTATCGCCGAGGTAAGTTTTTTTAAGGGTTTCAACAATAGCTGAACATCGCACACCCTGAAATCATCATTCAAAGGTATCCATCGGTTTACATCATCAATGCTTACCAGCAGGGAATTTTGCCTGATACCATTCAATGTGCCGATGCTTTCCTCGTCGTTCAAAAAGCTACGGATAACGACCTGCTGACCTATGTAACGACTGAAAATAATTAACTGTTCTGATGTGGATATGCGCGCCATATTGCTAAAAATATTAGCAATATTAAGACTAAGAAATCAGAAATGCAAGAGTTATTTTAGTTTTTTTACTAAATAACTTCGCTTACTTCCTGCAATTCAACATCAGGTTTTGACACGTCTGTGAGTGCAACTTTACCGCGCTCTTTACGCACAATGCGGTTAAACAGCGATATTTCGCGTTCGAAAAGGAAGCGGAAAAACAATACCGTCCACGATTTATGCGAGAGTAAGGTATCGTAATATTCAGGAGCTGCCTTCTTTAATTGTGGCAATTTATTCCATGGGATAGATGGAAAGTCGTGGTGCTCATTATGGAAGCCTACGTTAAAAGCCACGGTATTTAAAGCGCCGTAATAGCTGTAAGTTTCCTGTTCACTATCAAAAGTGAGGTAATGTTCCTGCACCCAGCGCGCACCTACCGGGTGAAGGCCAATAGAGAACCAAAAGCTAATGAACATGAATCCAAGACCATGCCAGCCGGTAAAATACCAAACGGCTGCGGTGAATACAACCTGCACCAAAATATTTGTGAGTACCCAGCCGTCAAAAAATTTGATCTCTTTTAACCGTGATACCCGTGTAGCCTGGAATACCGGGAAGAATAAAAGCCACATCACTTTACCAATGAAATAATTATCGATCAGTTTTGCTTCCCATTTATTAGGAAGGTCGGCATCCAGTTCGTGGATACCCTGGAAGGAATGATGTTTAATATGATATTTTTCAAACGAAATGGCTCCCGGCATAATATGCGGGAGATTAGCAAATATTGCCGCCCAGCGGTTGGCCAGGGCATTTTTAAACAATAACTGGTGCGTGCACTCATGTATCATTACAAATAAGGCGTGATTTACGAAAGCGCCGAATAAGTATGCTGCGGCAAATACGATCCACCACGACTGATCGCGAACCAGCCAGGCCACACCTATCATCGAACCGACCATGCCTATTATGGCTAACATAGTAAGCGGGTTTTTCCCGATAAGGTTTCTTACCTGTGGAAATTCTTTTAAAATTTTCTTTGTTCGGATGCGATGAGGTTCGGATTCCGTCGAGTGTACGAAGTCGGTTTTAAATGCCATATACTATAAAAGAGATCAAAAATAAATAAAATTACGATCACTCATGACTTTGACCGTAAAGTTAAGTAATCGTTAAAAATATTTCCAATAATAACAATTATTATTGGAAATACTTCTATTTAAGTCGTAATTATTGCGGTTTATACACCAGGATGGTAAATGAATTTGGAACGATCTTGCGTGTAGTACCAGGCTCAAATGACACCACACTCAGGTATATTTTATGGGTTTTTGTATCTAATGCTAATGTTTTTGCACGGGTTTGTGTTTGCAGGGTTTGTATTACGCTATACTTGTCGGCGCTTTCCTGTTTAATGATGGTAGTGGTGGCATCACCGTTTGAGCAAAATATCAATTTGGTTTCCGGGTCGTAAGCAACGGCGTCAACACCGGCGCCTATGGGTAAAGTTGCTATCACCTTGCCTGTTTTTACGTCGATCACGCTCATCCCTTTATTTTCGCGGCAAACGGAAAAAGCGCGCTGGTCTTTTTCATCAAAGGCAATGCCTGTAGGGCCACCGCATGGTGCCAGCGAATAGTTATGAATAACCTTCAGCGTTTTGCTGTCGATCACATTCAGGCTATTTTTATCTTCCAAATTGTTGTATATAAGTCCTTTGCCGTTTGAAGCTGCAAATTCTGGACCCCCACCTAACGCTACAGTGCCCACTTGTTTCAATGTTTGCGGATCTACGACAGATGAGTTATTACTTTCGCCGTTAAAGCTGAATACTTTGTCAGAATAAGGGTCGTAAATAATAGCGTCAGGGCCTTTAGCATCGACAGGTATGGTAGCGATGATCTTTAATGTCTTCAGGTCAAATGCCACTACAGCATCAGCCCGGCCATCGCTTATAAAACCCCTGTTCCATTTGTTTGCGATAGCGATGCCGTGCACCCCTTTCATTCCTTCTATCACACCAACTTGTTGGTCTGTAGTAAGGTCCACCACATTCACCATAGTGCCATGCGAAGCGTATAGCCTGTTATTAACCTTGTCAATGGATACATAATCATATCCGCCGTCGCCGGTTAATGGTATTTTTTTGTCCAGAACGTAGGTTTGCGCATGCGCAGCCAGGCCCAGGCTTAATAAGCCGATAATAGTTAAAATGCTCTTTTTCATAATTGATCTGTTGTAGTTTATTAAATAAATCTCAGTTATAATTCTGTAACAATGTTGGTTTTTTATAGATATCTACAAATTATTACTGTGTGCCTGATGGAATTTACCCGAACGGTACAGCAGCCTCAGCATACTTGGTAATACGATGAGTAATAGGGGCAACGCTATTAAAAACCCGCCTATTACGGCTATGGCCAATGGCTGGTGCAACTGTGCCCCTGCGCCAATGCCCAGCGCTAAGGGCATCAAGGCTATAATAGCGCCTAAGGCTGTCATTAGTTTTGGGCGCAGCCTTGTGGAAATGGAATATACAATAGCTTCATTTATATTTTCCCTGGTGTTTTCGGGACTGTTAGTTTCGTTTTCCAATGCCCGTTCTTTAAACTGTAAGAAGGTAAATATGGCATTTTCGCCTATAATGCCTACGATCATGATCAAACCGGTATAGCTGCCTACATTTAACGGCGTATTGGTGATAAATAACGCCAGAAAACTGCCCGCTATACCCAAAACTGCTATTATCAATATCAGGAACGCAATCCTGAACTGCTTGTATAAAAATAATATTACCGTAAAAACTAACAAACTTGCAGTTATCAGGATGATGAGCAATTCTTTAAAGGATTGCTGCTGTTCGGCATAAGCCCCGCCATATTCTATATGATACCCGCGCGGCAAACTTACTTTTTGAGCTATATTTTTTTGAATGGCCGGTATCACTGTCCCTAAATCGCTGTTCTCCAGCCGGGCGCTTATAACCCCCATTGATTGCAGGTCCTGCCTGTTTATTTCGGCATCACCGGTTTTTAATTGAACGTCTGCCAACAGATTGATAGGTATAAGCTTCCCATTAGGTAAAAATATCGTCAGGCTTTTAATATTGGCAACGCTTAAATACCTGTTGCCCGGGTAAACAATACGGATGGGCGAAAGCTGGAGAGGCTCGTATAAATTGCCTACAATGTTGCCCTCTAATGAGGTTTGTATCTGGAACTGGAGATCATTAGGACTAATGTTGTATTGTGCCAGCTTGCTGTAATCAGGTAAAATACTAACTGAAGGGCCTGCAATAACGATACCATCAAATACATCGGCTGTCCCTTTTACTGCGCTAACCTGTTCGGCTATTTGTTTGGATAATTCTTGAAGTTTTTTCTGGTCATCGCCGAATACCTTGATCTCGATAGGTTGGGTAGAACTCATCAGGTCGCCCAGCATATCGGTTATTACTTGTCCGAAATCGACCCTTAAAGCGGGCTGGGTACTTGCTATTTCATTACGGATATCGCTTGTTACTTCTTCGGTTGTTTTTTTATGACCTTTTTTAAGTTGTATCAGGTAATCGCCGGTATTGGGTTCCGTAATAAAAAATCCCATTTGTGTGCCTGTACGCCTCGAATAGGTCGCTACGTCCGGCTGCTTGACAATTATTTTTTCAACTTCGCGCAGCATCCGGTCTGTTTCTTCCAGTGATGTCCCCGGCGGCGAATTGTAATCCAATACTATGCTGCCTTCGTCCATGTCCGGCAAAAAACCGGTTTTTAAACCTCTGGGTATAAATATGATCACTGCTATTAATGCCAGGCAAAGAACGATGCTGATAAACGGGCGAAGGATAAAGAAGGATACCCATTTTTGTTTTTTTACGAGGTGCACCTTTTCTTTTTTCGCATCAGATGGCTTTTTATCTCTCGAAAGCATCAGGTAGATCACAGGAAGCCCTATCCAGGTAACAAAGAATGAACAAACCAATGTAATGATCATCGTATTAGTCATTACTTTAAAGTAGGCCCCCGCCACCCCGCTCATCAATATAAAAGGTATAAATATTACAATGGTGCTTAACGATGACCCTACCATTGCCGGAAACAGGAAGTCGATAGCTTTTTTCAGCAAATTCCTGGTGGGCTCATCCGGGTGTTCTTCATGGGTGCGGTGTATCTGCTCTACTACCACTATGGCGTCGTCTATGATCAGCCCTATAGCGGCGGCAATTGCCCCCAGTGTCATGATGTTGAAGCTGTAACCAATTACATTCAACACAGCCAGTGTTAAAAAAAGTGTAATAGGTATCGTGATCAAAATGGTTGCGCTTGCCTTTATTGAGCGCAGGAAAATGATTGCGACAATAATGGCCAGTAATAGCCCTATCCACACACTATCGGTAACGCTTTTTACCGAATCGTTTACAAAATCAGCCTGGATGTAATACGGTTTAATGATTACCCCGGGAGGTAATATTTTTTGCAGGGCCTTTACCTTGGCAGCCATATCTGTTGATAAGGAGATAAGGTTGGCATTGGGCTGTTTTATAACAGCAACCAATACCCCGTCGTGGCCATTGGCGTTTATTTTGGTATATTCAATCCCCTCGCTTATTTGTATGCTGGCAATATCTTTCAAACGGACGGACCTTTTCCGGTTATTACTGATCACTATATTTGCGAGCTGGTCTTTTGCATTTACAGTGGCGTCAGTTACCGTTAAATACAGCATTTTGTAATCGGCCAGGTAGCCTTCAGATTTTACAAAATTGGTTTGGCTCAGCGATGTATTTATCAGGTCGGGTGTTAACCCAAGCGTGCTCATTTTTTCTTTATCCAGCACCAGCCAGTATTCCTTGGTTTTACCGCCGATAATCCTGATCTCCGATACCCCGCTTACCTGTGAGAGAAAAGGTTTTACCGTAAATGTTGCTATCTGCTTTAGCTCTATAGGCGATTTATTATGACTCTCTAAAGTGTACCCGCTTACCGGCAGGATGGAGGGGTTCATTTTCTCAACCGATATATTCACGTCCGGCGGAAGGCTGCCCTGTATTTTCGCTATCTGCGATTCAATTTGCTGCTTGCTCAGGTCAATATCAGCGCTCCAGTTCATATAGGCCGATATTTCGCAACTGCCACGACTGGTGATACTGCGTACAATCTGCAGATCAGGTACTTGCTTTACCGCATTTTCCAGGGGCTTGGTAACGGTTATCATCATTTTATTTACCGGCTGTAATCCTTCGTCGGCAATGATCTTGATCTTTGGGAAGGTAATTTCAGGGAATAATGATGTTTGCAGCTTGGTATAGGAGTAAATACCGCCCATAACAATAATCGCCAAAACCAGCATGATCGGTTTTCTGTGCGTGATAAAGTAATTTTTTATGCGCTCCATTATTGCACTATTTTTACTTTAGCAGTGTCGGCCAAACCATAATTACCGGTTACAACAATTTTATCCCCGGCAGAAAATTTCGGCGAGAGTATTTCAACTCGGTCACCTTCCTCAATACCTTTAGTAACAGGTACTTTTATTGCTGTTGTGGGATTAATGAGCTTCATTACCCAAAAATCTGTTTGGGTTTCATTTGATAAAATAGCCGATTTTGGCAATGAGCTGGCATTATTTTTTTCCGTTTTAACAATGCGGGCTTTAGCTACAAGGTTCTCGGGTATAGGCCGGTCGGTATTAACTTTTATAGCAATGCCCTGCGTTTGCGATAACGTATCCACCGAAGGCATAAAAGAGGTTACTTTACCATTTAATTTATACCCGTCGGGCAGGGTGAGCTGCACAGCCTGATCCTGTTTTACCGTTGCACGCAGTTCATACGGCAATTGCATCAGGAACACAAAGCTTGATCGGTCGCTTATTACAGCCAGTTGTTCGCCATCCTGTACATAATCGCCAACCTGGTGGTTTAGCTGTGTAACATAACCATGCAATGGCGCTTTAATGCTGTTGATACCTGAAAACTTAAAAGTGGTATCTAATACATTAATACTATTTCCGATACTTTGCGCCTCCTTGGTTTTTATAGTGAATAATAATTGTCCTTTATCAACAAAATGGCCGGGCTGGATATTTGCTGATTGTATATAACCGTTTGCATTTGCCTTAACAATGTTTTTTTGTAAAAAAACTGTTATGGCATTTAGTTCTATATAATTTACCATTGAGGTGTCGTTCACCGTAGTAACTGTAACCGGGGTTATGGCCTTTACATTATCGCTTGCATCATCAGCGGGGGGAGTGCCCTTACATGAGCATAAAAGCATTGCTATGCCTGCTATAAATAGCGCCTGTTTTAAAAAAACAAATTTAAAACCTTGTGTTTTCATGATCATTTATACCAATAATTTAACTGATTGATGAGCTGCAGTTTGTTAATTGTGGTTTGGGTAAACAAATTTTTAACCGTTAAGTAGTTATTTATGGCGAGAATGAGGTCAGCTATTTTCAAATCGCCGGTCTGCATCAGTTCGGTATCCACTTTTATAAGCGTTTCATCATATTTAATTTGTTCGGCTATCTGGGCAAACAGCTTTTCAGTTTCGTCAATTTGCTGATTAAGCTGATCTATCTGCTGCCGGTATTGCCTGCTGTAAAAATATTTGTAATACTGGCGTGTTTCTTCTTCCAGCTGTATTTTTTTATGCAATAATTTACGTTGACCGCCATCATATATAGGCACGCTTAAATTAAATCCGAAACTGGTGCCGAAACTCTTAGCCGGCAGGGTAAAATCGGTATTGTAACCGCCATCAGCAAAAATATTGGCTTTAGGCTTATAGCTGTAATCAATCAAAGCATTGCTGTTAGCCAGCCTCAGGCTGTCCAATCTGAATTTTCGAAAAAATATACTGTTTTCGGGGTTGAGCGATACTGCCCGTTGTATATTGGGTTCACTTAATTCAACGGTGCTTGTGTCAGTAACCCCTGCCAAATAGTTCAGCGTAGCAAAATCTGTTTTATATTGGATCCGTGATTGCAATAACTGTATTTGCTGTTGCTTTAAAGTGACTAAGAAAGCTAAATAATCACTTTGCCTGTAAACGTTATTCTGTGTAAGTTTTTTAAATACCTGGTCTTCTTTCTCTAATAATTGAACTATTTTTTCACTGAACCTGAATTGTTCCAGGTCGCCATACGCGGTAATATATTGACTGATAACAGCTTTTTTCAGATCCTGAACGGATAGCTGCGAGGCATTGATCAATGAGTCCTGCTGAAAAGAGATCGCTGCCAACTGGCTGCTGCGATAGTTTCTTCCTATAATTTGCTGGCTAACCCCTACCAGTGCGCTTAATGTTTGCACATTGGTAATTGCGCCCGAGTATCCGTATCCGTTTACAACCGGTGCAAATAAACCGGCGCTGGTAGCTGTAACTTGTGGCCTCAACCCGGCCCTTAAACGCATACTATCCAGCCTGGCCGATGATATTTGGTTTTTGAGGTCCTTTAATAGGGGGCTGTTTTTTTGAGCAAGTTCGATGTAATGATCCAGTGTATTGGTTTGAGCAAACGAAACAGAACAGGTGAATGCGCCAATAATTACGCCGAAAAGCCACTTCATTAGGTATTGATATTATAGTATTTGTTTGGCTAAAATAAAGATTTAATTCTGGAATAATTTAGGATGATGCTATTAGTCCGAAAGTCCGCATAAGTCGGAAAGTCCGAAAGAAATGCAATAGGAAAATATCTTTCGGACTTATGCGGGCTTTCGAACCTAACCATTAAATAGTACAGTAAAAATATGATAGTTACCTGCAAAATCGTAACCCAGGTTAAATCCTAAGTTTTCGCATATTTCCCTCGAAATGGTTAAGCCCAGGCCGCTTCCTTCTGAAGAAGTTGATTTATGAAACCGCTTAAACAGTTGATCTTTTTGAATAGCATCAGTTCCTCCTGTATTTTGAATAGACAATTGATCCGCCGTTAGCCTGATGATGATCTCGCCGCCGGGATGGTTATGCCTGATTGCATTGCTCAACAGGTTATTTAACAGCACATCAACCAGGTATGGGTTGGCATTTATCTCTTTATCGGCCAGTTGACAACTTATTTTTAATTCCTTGTCTAAAAATATCTCTTCAAACTGGATCACTATTTCTTCAATCGCGGTACGCAAATTGATGGGCACGTTACCTTCAAGCAAGTGGTTTTCTATCTTCACCAAAAGCAGCAACGATTGGTTTAGCCGGGTAAGTTTGGATACTGCGGTATACAGATCGTTCAATAATTTGCTCTGCTGCTGACTGAAATTATCGGTCTGCAATAAAGTGTCCAATTTAGAATTGATCACCGCTATCGGCGTAAGCAATTCATGCGAAGCATTTTCGGTAAAAGTTTTAAGGTCTTTATAATCACTTTTTACTCTCGACGCCATTGAGGCGATGGCCTGCTCCAGTTCTTTGAACTCTTCAATTGTGGTGTCTAATTTTGTGATCTCCTTGGTGTCGGCAACATTAAACAGGCGCAACTCTTTTAGTAAGTTGTGGAATGGCTGCCACAGACGCCTCAACAACAGGCGATTGGTTATAAATAGGGTGAGCAGCAACAACAGGATTACACCTGCGGTAATAATAAATATGAGTTTTATAAGATCCTCGGTTTCAACGGAGGATTCCACGATCTGGACACGGTAGAACTTATCGCCCACTGTTACGAAACTTATCAGGCCACGCCCTGTTTCGTATTCCTCATGATGATGGCGATGCCTCGGGCGATCATCATCGTCTCTTTTATATATCGTATTGATAAACCGGCGCTCTACAGAACCCGGCTTTGCTTCCTGGAAAGATATCTGTTGGTCGTTCGATTCAAAAACCTGCGGTAATTTGTGGTTGAGGTTCACATAATCAAAAACTTCATTTTCCTCCACTACAAGGTCCTTGTCAACAAACCCGGTCAATATCAGGCTGATAGCCTGGTAGTAAACAATGCCGGTTATAAGCATTACTATGACGGTAGTTACCAACGTTACACGGTTATACCTGGTCAGCAGCTTCATTGATCGGTAAATTTATAGCCCATGCCATAGGCGGCTTGTATGTAATCGTTGCTGCCGGCTTCCATCAATTTTTTCCTGAGATTTTTGATGTGCGAATAAATAAAATCAAAATTATTGGCCATATCTATGCCGTCGCCCCAAAGGTGCTCGGCAATGGCGTTTTTTGAAACCACTTTGCCTTTGTTGGCAATAAAATAAAGCAGCAGGGCATATTCCTTCCGGGTTAGTTTAACCGAAAGATTTTTTATTTTGATCGATTTTGCAAGCAGATCGATAGTTATCTCATTAAAAATAAGGAGGTTATTGCCGCTAAAGGTTTTGCGGCGAATAATAGCCATTACGCGTGCACGCAGTTCGGATAAGTGAAAAGGTTTTACCAGGTAATCATCCGCGCCCAGGTCGAGCCCTTCCAGCCTGTCGTCCAGCGAGTTTTTTGCTGATAAAATGAGCACGCCATCGGGGTAATTATTCTCTTTTACGTTTTTTAGTATGCCAATACCGCTTCCGCCAGGCAGGGTAATATCAAGCAATATGCAATCGTACCGGTACATATTTACTTTGCTAATGGCTTCGGCAAAATCCGAAGCGGTTTCGCACACATTGCCGGCTTCGGTAAAATACTCTTCAATACTTTCACGCAACCCTTTTTCGTCTTCTATAATCAGTATCTTCATTCAAATATTTTCCTTAAATGTACAAACACAAATTGGGATACATTTTGTAGCATAGATTTAATACAGAATATTGTTGTTGTTTAGTCCGAAAGTCGGGAAGACCGAAAGTCCGAAAGACTAATACGTGGTAAATATATATTGTAAATAATATCTTCCGGTCTTTCCGACTTATGCGGACTTCCGGACTAATTCACTAATTCAATAATTAAACACATGTGGTGGATATACGCTTTGCTTTCGGCCCTGTTTGCGGCACTTACAGCAATATTTGCAAAAGTAGGTATAAAAGGTGTCGACAGTGACCTGGCAACGGCGATACGTACAGTTATCATTCTTATTATAGCCTGGGGAATAGCTTTAGTTAGGGGAAGCGCCGAACATATGGGCAGCCTTAATCGAACCAACTGGATATTTCTCATCCTTTCGGGATGCGCAACCGGGTTATCCTGGATATTTTATTTTAAGGCGTTACAGCTTGGAAAAATATCACAGGTGGCACCAGTTGATAAACTGAGCGTAGCACTGGCCATTATTTTGGCGGTTGTGTTTCTGAAGGAACCCCTAACCTTAAAATCGGCATCAGGTGCCTTATTAATTATAGCCGGTACGCTTGTGCTCATCTTCTAAATATCATCAAAATGTCATTGTGTAACAATCACACCAGTATAAACTTTGTTACAGATTTTATCCAAAGTTTGTGCGCATTTTCGCGGCAGATATGAAAATCAAAGTTAATTATACAGTACAGTACTTATTTATAGTATTATTTTTTGTTCTTACATCGTTAAGCTCCAGTGCCTTTGCAGGGGTTAATGATGATGTTGTGAGAGGCCAGCTTAGCGGCAAGGTTTTAGATTCGGCTACCAAAGCACCGGTTTCTTATGCTACTGTCAGCCTGTTCAAGCAAGGCAGCACAAGCCCTTTTAATGGCGTGATTACTGACGATAATGGAAATTTTGCCATAAATAACCTGGCGATAGGCGACTACCGTGTGGTGATAGATTTTATCGGCTATCGTAAAAAAACGTTAGCTCATGTGGTATTAACTAAGAGTACACCAAATGTGCCTTTAGGCAATATATTGCTGGCATCGGTCCAAAACCAATTGAAGACGGTCGAGATCGTGAGCAAGGCGCCTATTGTTGAGAACAAAATAGATAAGATGGTTTACAACGTAGCCAACGATCTAACTTCGCAGGGAGGCTCGGCGGCAGACGTGTTGCCTAAAATCCCCCAGGTTACGGTTGATATTGATGGTAATGTGCAGTTGCAGGGTAATGCCAATATCCAGTTCCTGATCAATGGTAAGCCTTCCAGTATTTTTGGTGCCAGTTTGGCTGATGCATTGCAATCTATCCCGGCAAGCCAGATAAAAAGCATTGAAGTGATCACCAGCCCCGGTGCCAAATATGATGCTAACGGGACCGGGGGTATCATCAATATCGTGTTGAAGGATAGCAAAATACAGGGTGTTAATGGCAGCATGAACCTTTCGGCCGGAACAAGGCGCGAAAATGGCTCATTTAACCTGAATATACGCAGAGGCAATTTTGGCGTAAACGCTTTTTTTAATGGCGGCGAGCAGATAAACAGTACAACCGTCAATACTGTTAACCGCTTGTCCTTTAACCGCGCAAGAGATACTTCAACCAATTTAATGCAGAGTGGCAACAGCGGATTTACAAGAGGAAGATATCAATCGGGTATAAGCCTTAATTGGGATATTACGCCTAAAGATGAATTCACTGTTTCGGGTGGTTTTAATCATTTCGAGAATCATAATTTTGGCCTTACCAACCAGGAGCAAACCGCTTATGCTATTGCAAACAATACCATTGCATCCGACATACTGAGCCTGCGTAATTCAGACAGCAGGTTCGTTGGTAAATATTTTGATTACAGTGCCGGCTACAAGAAGACATTTAATAAAGAAGACCAGGAATTGGACATACTTTTTCAATCCAGTTATGGCAACAATCAGTCGGGTTTCTTCCAGCAGCAGGATTATTTGACCGGTGGCTATCCTTCGTCCGGGTCACAAAGCAATAACCCCGGTAAGGACCATGAAACGGAGATATCTATTGATTATACCCAGCCGTTCAGTAAAAATTTCACCATAGAAACCGGTGCAAAAGCTTCGCTGGAGAATATCAATAATACAATTGTTACCGACACTTTAGCAGGCGCCGCATTTGTGCCCAATGCCAACCAGACCTACGGGTTTAACTATGACAGGAAAGTGTATGCTTATTACTTATCGGCAACCTTTTCCCTGTTTAATAATTTTTTAGATGGTAAAGCCGGCCTGCGTGATGAATACACCACCACCTCGGCTGATTTCCCGGGTACCCACATCCCGTCCTATAATATTGTTGCGCCGTCTGCCGTACTTTCACACAAAATTGATCAAACCCAATCGTTTAAACTTAGTTATACCTATCGTATCGAAAGGCCCGATTATCGTGACCTGAATCCATTTTATGACATCAGCGACCCGCATAATATAAGTACCGGTAACCCTAATCTGCAGCCTGAAGTAGGACATAATTATGAATTTGGATATAGTAAGAGTTTCGCGCAGGGCGCCAATATTTACGCGGGCTTATTTTACCGGTATAATAACAATGATATACAATCGTACACTACTTTTTACGATACCTTAACCGTAAACGGCAATAAATATGCTAATGTTTCTTTAAACCAGCGCTATAACATCGGTACCGAAACAACCGAGGGCCTTAGTTTATTTGGCTCACTGCCGGTTACGGATAAATTAAACCTGCGCACCAATATGATGTTTTCGGACAGGATAAGTACCAATCCGGGCAATCCTACAGTAAGCGGCTTTATGTACCGCATTAATCTGAACGCAACTTACGAGTTCCCGCATGATTTGACGGCGGAAATTTTCGGTAATTATAATTCATCGCAAAGAACTATACAGGGTACCAGGCCGGCATTTGCTTTTTACAACCTGGCGGTGCGCAAGCAATTTATGAAAAAGAAATTCAGCATTGGCTTAACCGCGTCTGATCCTTTCAGCGAATATATCCATCAAACTTCGACCACATCGGCCTCAAATTTTTATCAAACCAACCTGCGCGAGGTGCCTTTCCGTTCATTCGGCATTACTTTAAGCTATAAATTTGGTAAGCTTGACTTTAAGAAAGAAAAGCCGAAAGATGATAATAACAACAATAACAATATGCCCGATAACCCTGATAACGGTGGCAACAAATAACATTGCTATGGCTGATAGCATATCAACTAAATATTAAAATACAGTTAATGGTTTATATAAACTTAATTTACGCTTATTAAACTGTTAATTGTATTTTTGACACTATGCCCAAAAACAGCTTACCCACTTATGCTATTGTCGAGTTGCTGATCAGGTTAGAGAAATACAACGACAAAATAGGTGACTATAAAGCCCATGCGGCGTATGATGATGAGGTTATTGTAAAAACCGCGAACGGCAGCATCATTTTCCCCGGGTCCCTTATCATCAGGCAATTTGAATCGCCCCAATTAATTGCCGATAATGAACTGGCGGCCATTGCCGGCTTGTTTAAAACGATGCAATAATTCTTATTTATATTACTGATAACAAGTAATTTAAATTATAGCTAATTTAAGAGTTTGACAATTAAAAATTTAGTTATATATTTATTCAACCGATTATAGTCGATTTTTTCCGCAGAATTTTTATAATTTTCTTTATTATTTTCATTGCTGGAGAATATCGAAAAAATTAAAATTACTTAACCATTATACTGCCATGAGAAAAATATATTATTTGCTGGCGATGTTTTTTTTAATAAACTCAGCCGCATTTTGCCAGGGTACCAATACGGTATTGCCAAATATTATAGCCAAGCTAAAAACGCTTTCGACCGATCATGTTATTGAAAAGACTTACCTCCATTTTGACAGGCCCTACTATGCCACCGGCGATACCATGTACTTTAAGGCGTATGTAACACTTGGCGAGCATCACGACCTTTCGAAATTGAGCGGCATATTACATGTGGACCTGGTAAACCCCGGCAATGTAATTATCCGTAGTATCAAACTACAGTTAAATAATGGAATAGCCTGGGGCGATTTTGCCTTGCCCGACACCCTGCAAGCCGGTTCGTACCGCGTTAGGGCCTTTACGCGGTACATGCAGAATGCGCCGGAATACTTTTTCAATAAAACTATTTCTATCGCATCGCCACGTGGCGGCGCTGTTATGGCGGCTGCACAGCAAAAGGCCAAAGCAGATATGCAATTTTTCCCCGAGGGGGGCGATATGATAAGCTCATTAGTATCTAAAGTGGCTTTTAAAGCTATCGGCACTAATGGGATGGGCCTTGGCGCAAAAGGAATTATAATTGACAATACCAGCGCGCAGGTGGCCACATTTGTTTCGAATAAGCTGGGTATGGGTTCTTTTTATCTCCTGCCTGATGAAGGCAAAACCTATAAAGCCAAAGTTACATTTGGCGACGGCACTCAAAGTACTATTGATTTGCCGGCTGCGGCTGCCAAAGGCATTGCCTTACAGGTAAAGGATACATTGGGTAATGTAACTGTAGAAATTCGCTGCAATAAGGCTTATTTCCAGGATAACCAAAATAAAGACGTTAACCTGGTTATTTATTCGGGTGGACTGGTGAGCTCGGTAAATACCAAGCTGGATAATCGCCGGATGGGAATTAATATCCCGAAAGCACAGTTTTCTTCGGGCATCATGCAGATCACGCTATTCTCGCAGGAAGGTGAGCCTTTGAGCGAACGGCTGGTATTTCTTCAAAACCCTGATGTGCTGAACATTGCTGTAACGAGTGATAAGGCCTCCTACAAAACACGTGACCGGGTTGCGATAAACGTAAATACCAAAAGCAAAGATGTTGCAGCCTCGGGATTTTTCTCTGTAGCAGTAGTTGACGAAAGTAAAGTGCCGTTTGATGACAACAACGAAACTACTATCCTGTCGTATTTATTGCTTACTTCCAATCTGAAAGGATACGTAGAGCAGCCGAATTATTATTTCGCTAATAAAACCGACCAGCTGCACAGCGAATTGGACAACCTCATGTTAACGCAGGGCTACCGCAGGTTTACCTGGAAGCAATTGATGAAAGGCGATAATCCACCTTTTGCTTTTACGCCTGAGAAAACGCTGACCATATCCGGCATGGAAAAGAACGCAGCAGGTACGCCTGTGCCAAATAGGGATGTGATGCTGATGTCGGTCACCAATGGCAGTATGCTGGGCGAAAAAACGGATCAAACCGGCAAATTTGTGTTTGACAATGTTCCGCCGTTTTATGATGGTACGCCATTTATGCTGCAGGCAACAGGTTCGACAAAAGATAAAAATTCAACTACTATAACTTATACAAAGGAGCAGGAACCACCGGTAACGGATGATAATGTTTCTGATAATACTGTGATAGCAGGCAAAGTATATTCGGCCAATGGAACCGACGTTTCAAATGTCGGCCAAAACCCGGGGACAGCAGATCAAACTATTAACGGAGACGACGTAAGTAACGCAACATCCCTCACAACGGCGTTAAAGGCTCATTTGAATGGGGTGAATTTTGTATCCGGAGTTCCTTACTTAAAAGGAGTAAAATATCCTATGTTAATTGTTGTTGACGGAAAAATAAGGGGCAGCTACATTAACCTGGATAATATACCGGCGTCTAACGTCCAAAATATTGAACTTTTGAAGGACAAGAATGCCGCTTCGTATGGTGCCAGCGGCAATTCGGGCGTATTGGTTATTAATACCAGGCATGGCAGTACCGGAATTGATCTCAACCCGCAGAATAGCAGTTATAAATATCAGTCGCAAAGTGTGGTTAAGGCTGCAAACGCCAGTAATAATCATTTAGACGAGGTCAACTATCGCTCATCTAACCTTGGTGGCGCCGGTCATGCCGACCAGGTTATAAGGGGCAATGATATCAAAAACTCACCAACGCTTTCATCGGCTTTGAACGGGCGTGCGCGCGGGATCAATTTTTTAAACGGCGTTCCATATCTTAGTGATGGTACGGTTGTTACTATGGGTGGAGCGTCACCTGAACCTATGCTTGTTATGCTCGACGGTTCGCAGGCCTCAGCCAACATAGACGATGTTAACCCTAACGTGGTCGAGACCATTGAGATATTAAAAGGCGCCAATGCCAGCATTTACGGTAATAGGGGCGGTTCAGGTGTTATTGTGATCACAACCCGGCAACAGCTCGACCCCGTTGAGCAATCATCTTCGTCATTAGGCAGTTTGCGGTTTACACCACAGGGCTATTATAAGGCCCGCGAGTTTTATTCGCCAAAATATAATGCATCAAATACATCAGGGGGGCATCCTGACGTGCGCAGTACCATATATTGGAACCCCAATGTAATAACTGACACCAGTGGTAATGCCTCATTTGAGTATTACAATGCCGATGGCAAGGGAAGTTATAGCGTAATTATAGAAGGAATAGATACCAATGGAAATATAGGCCGGCAAGTATATCGTTATAAAGTGGAATAATTTTCGTATCTTTATGGTACCCCCTTAAACCTATCTGCCTTATGAAAGCTATCGCTTATAGCCTGGTGTTATTGCTGATTAGTAGCGGCCCGGCGTTGCATGCGCAGGGTGATCGCCCTGCCGGGGGCGATATTGTTTCGCAATTGCGCAGCTACAACAAAGCCCATATCACCGAAAAAGCCTACTTACAATTCGACAAACCCTATTACGCCACCGGCGATACAATGTACTTTAAAGCATACATCACCATGGGCGAACGGCATGACCTATCCAAACTGAGCGGCGTGCTGCATGTTGATTTGATCGGTTTGGATAACAAAGCCAACCAAAGCATCAAACTGCAATTAGTGCACGGCATCGGCTGGGGCGATTTTGCTTTGCCCGATTCTTTGCCGCAAGGTACTTATCGCGTCCGTGCCTATACCCGCTGGATGCGTAACGCCGGTGATGGCAGTTATTTTGAAAAGACCATACCCATCGGCAGCCTGCACCAGAGCAAAGTACCCGAAAGCAATACCGCGAGGATAAAACCGGTACTGGCTAAAGCCGACCTGCAGTTCTTTCCCGAAGGCAGTGAACTCGTTTCGGGTATCGAAAGCAAAATCGCTTTTAAGTCTATAGGCATGAACGGTTTGGGTATGGACGCAAGAGGAACAGTTACCGATAATACCGGTAAGGAAATCACCCGTTTTGCTTCAACCCACCTGGGCATGGGTTATTTCAACTTGAAACCTGAAGAAGGCAAAAATTATAAAGCCAGTATCACTTTTGCTGATGGAACAAAACAGGAATTAACCTTACCGACCATCAGTAATAAAGGCATATCGATCAGCATTAATAACGATTCGGTAGACCATGCCGCAGTCAGGATCATAGCCAATCCAAGTTATTACAACGAGAATAAAGGCAAAACCTACCAGGTACTCATCTATTCAGGCGGAATAGCTACTATCGTCAATTGCAAATTAGATAGTCCAACCATTAAAATGGACATCATTAAACGCAAACTGTTTACCGGTATTACGAGGGTAACACTATTCGACCAAAACAATGAACCTTTGGCTGAAAGGCTGATCTTCGTCCAGAACTATGACCAGTTGCACCTGGACATCGCAACCGATAAGGAGACCTACAATACCAGGGAAAAAGTAATCTTGAAACTCAATGCAAAAAACAGGGCCGATTCCAACGCAATTGGCCACTTTTCACTCGCCATCACCGATGAAAGCAAAGTGCAATCAGACGAGAACAGCGAAACCACCATACTAACCGACCTGCTGCTTACCTCGGATCTGAAAGGCACCATCGAACAACCGAATTATTACTTTGCCGACATTAGTAATGAAAGCAATTACGACAAGCAAAAGGAGCTTGATTTGGTAATGTTAACCCACGGCTACCGGCACTTTAGCTGGAAACAGGTACTCGGCAGCGACAGTACCAATAATACAATCGCTTATCAACCCGAAACCTCGCTCGCCATAAGCGGTACGGCTAAAAACCTGCTGGGCACACCGCTAAAAAAGGCTACGGTGTCGCTGATCTCAGTGGTAAGCAAACGGTTTGAAAGCCAGGTTACCGATGATAAAGGCAAGTTCAATTTTGCGGGGATGGACTTTACTGACAGTACCAGTTTCATCCTACAAGCGGTAAATGACAAAGGCAAAAACCGGACACAACTTACCTATGCGCCCGATAAAACGCCGCCCATAGCAAAACTGGTAATACCGCAAGGTTCTAACATCAACCCAACCATGGCAGCCTATTTGGAGAACGACTCCAAACAGCAGGATGAGCTTTTACGGCTGGGAATGGTGAAAGGAAGAACCTTAAAAGAGGTTAAAATAAAAGCGTTCAAAGAAGATAATAATTACCCTTCATCCAACTTGGGTGGGCCTGGCCACGCCACACAAGTAGTGCACAGAGCTGAGCTCGAAAAAATAGGCGGACCTTTATCTATAAAATTAGCTGGAAAATTTCATGGACCACTTGGCTTTGCAATTACTTCTGGCCATATACCAACGGACGTTTTAATAGTTGTTGATGGAACTATATTTCCTTCAAGAGGCACTCAATCTTATGGCATTGATGGTGTTAATGGAAATGATGTTGAAACTGTTGAGTTATTGGAAGGGGCAGATGCAAGTATTTACGGAATGAACGGGGGAAACGGCGTTATAGTAATTACTACTCGCCACGGCGAAAATTCCAGTTCAAAAGACATCCAATCCGTTGGCATTTTACCCATTACCGTACAAGGTTTTTACAAAGCCCGTGAGTTTTATTCGCCAAAATATGAGGCTGCAATGCCCGTAAATCATCCTGATCTGCGCAGCACCGTTTACTGGGCGCCGGAGTTAGTAACCGATAAGGATGGTAAGGCCTCAGTTGAATTTAATAATGCCGACGGCAAGGGCAGCTATCGTGTAGTTATCGAAGGCCTGGACGAAAAGGGCAATATCGGCAGACAGGTTTTGCGCTACAAAGTTGAATAATGTTATTTAACTTGTGGCCATGAATAAAGCACTGGTTTGGCTTATTTTGCTGCTGCCTGTCAATTGCCTGGCGCAATTAACTATTGCAGGCCGTATTTTAAACCACGCCGATCTGCGGGCCGTACCCAATGCCAGTGTATTCCTCAAAAATACCACCATAGGAAGCAAGGCCGGCGACGATGGGAAATTTACCCTTACTCATTTAAAAGCAGGCAAATACCAACTGATCGTTTCGGTGGTAGGTTTCGATATGTACAGCCAGGACATCGAAATAAACAACACCAGCATCGTTTTGCCGGATATCGAGATCGTTTCGAACGGGATCAACCTCAAAGAGGTAAAGATAAGGCCCGATGGAAACTGGCGCAGGAATTTCCAATGGTTTAAAGATGCTTTTTTAGGCCGGTCGGAGCTTGCCAAAGACTGTAAAATAGTAAACCCCGATGTGCTTAGTTTAAATTATGATGAAGCAAAACATTGCCTTTACGCCTCATCGTACGATTTTTTGGTGATAGAGAACCAGGCGCTGGGCTACCGGATAAAATACCTGCTGCACGATTTCGCAAAGGATAGCGTAGACAATAACACGCAAAGAATACATTACGACGGCACCATCTTATTTGAAAATATGATGGGTTCCGGCTCAATAGTAAAGAAATGGCTGAAGAAACGTGAACAGGTGTACCAGGGGTCGCCGATGAATTTTTTTCGGGCAGCTTTAAATGACAGGTTACAGGATGAAGGCTTCAGGGTGTTGCAATATGGCAATTACTATAACCCGCAGCGCCCGCCGGAAAAGGTGATAGAAGCCAAGATAAAGCAATACGAGAAACTCAGATCGCAAGGCAGCCAATGGAGCGATTCGCTTGCCGTTTGGGAGAAGAAGGCGAAACTACCGGTAATGCTGCAAAAAGTGCTGCCTTATCCGTTAGATGGGCCGGAAATTGTGCAGCCTACCGGTCAGTACGGTATTTATGGATTAACCTGCGACGGCGATGCCCTGCATATCACCTGGCACAAAAATCACAGGTTCTCAAAATTTATCCAAACGGTGCACCTGGATGATACCACCAATACCGAGGTGACGGTATTGAGCCTGCATGCACCTTACATATTTTTTAATAGCAATGGCGGACTGATCAATCCGAATGATAAAGTATTTAAAGGCGCATGGGCAAGGCGCGGCATAGCCGAATTGCTGCCCGAAGATTACCGCCCTGATCCTGAGGAAGACAATAAAGATAATCGGGACTTGATCAGTAATGTATCCGCAAAAAATGCAGGAGCTGATAACGCGAATATCCAGGGTATTGTATCCAAATTACAGGCCTTTACAGACGAGCATATTTTGGAGAAGGCTTATTTGCATTTTGATAAGCCGTACTATGCAGCCGGCGATACCATGTATTTTAAAGCCTATGTTACCACAGGCGAACAGCATGGATTATCGCTGCAAAGCGGCATTTTGCATGTCGATCTGATCAATCCCGGCAATAAAATAGAACGCAGTATTAAGCTGCGATTGATAAACGGGTTGGGTTGGGGCGATTTTGCGCTACCCGACTCACTTCTGCAAGGCAATTACCGGGTTAGGGCCTATACCAATTGGATGCGTAATGATGATGGAGAAAATATTTTTTACAAAAATATCCCGATAGGTTCGGTGCGTGAAATACCCGTACCTGAAAGTATTGTAGAACAGGCAATAAAAACTGAAAAAAAAGCTGATACCCGTTTTTTACCGGAAGGCGGGAACCTGGTGGCAGGTGTGCGTTCAAAAATAGCTTTTAAAGCCATCGATGTAAATGGGATGGGCATAGAGGTAAAAGGCATAGTTGTGGATAACGAGGATAAAAAGGTGGCGGCATTTTCGTCGGAACACCTGGGCATGGGCAGTTTCTATTTTGAACCAAAGGATGGTAAAACCTATAAGGCAAAGATCGCTTACGCGGATGGAACTGAAGGAGCGGTCGATCTGCCGGTGCCCGAGACCGAAGGTGTGACATTATCAGTAAATAACGACTCGCTATACAAGGCTGCGTTAAAGGTAGAGGCAAATAAAACATGCTTTGTTCATAACAAAGGGAAAGCATATAGCCTGCTTATTTATTCGGGAGGGGTAGCCACATCTTTTGTGTGCCGGTTGAATGAACCTATTATTACACTGGATATGGCGACGTCCAAATTGCATACGGGCATAACCACGGTTACGCTTTTTTCGCCGGAGGGTTTACCGCTTTGTGAACGCCTGATGTTTGTGCGAAGTGATGGACAGCTGAGCCTTGATATCAGCAGCAATAAACAGATATATAAAAAGCGTGAAAAAGTAAGCATTAAACTAAACGCCGCAAATACTGATGGTACCTACGCCCCCGGGCATTTTTCGGTAGCGGTAACGGATGAAAGCAAAGTGCCGTTTAATGAGAATTATGAAACCACCATACTGACCAATATGCTGGTTACTTCCGACCTGAAGGGTTACATGGAGCAACCTAATTATTATTTCACTGACGTAACAAATGATAAATTAAAGCAGCTTGACCTCGTAATGCTGACGCATGGCTACAGGAGGTTTGCATGGAAATCGTTACTGAACAATGAATATCGCAAGGGTGCTTGGCGGCCCGAAACCACGTTTGAGATCTCGGGAACGGCAAAGAACCTTTCCGGCAAGCCTTTGCCAAAAGCAACGGTTTCCTTAATGCCAATGGCGAATAACTTGCTATTAGTAGACACAACCGATAATAACGGCCACTTCAGTTTCGGTAATTTATTATTTTCAGATACAGCCAGGTTTATGCTGCAAGCGGTAAATGCTAATGGTAAAAATGCGACCCGGTTGAGTTATCAGCATGATGGCCAGGGTCCGGCTGTAGTACCGGCTATAACTCCCTGGCAAGTTGGAAACCAACCGATGCTTGTCTATCTTGAAAATATAAAAAAACAAAATGAAGCAGATACCAGGTACGGTCCGTTAACAGGCCGCGTGTTAAAACAGGTAAATATACGGGCTGTAAAGGAAGATAATAATTATTCCTCATCTGCTTTAGGAGGTCCCGGCCATGCCGACCAGGTAGTTCACAGGAGCGATCTTCACGGTGGCGGAAACCTGTCGGGTTTATTGAGCGGAATGTTGAGAGGGGTGACCTTTGTGGGCGATATAAACAACAAGATACCCTTTCTTACGGTTAATATGTCGTCGATTACCAAAGCTGCACCCATGCTGGTGGTAGTTGACGGTACTATGCTTAATCCGGATGGTGGCGAAGGAATAGTATTGGATAACTATGTAAATACTGCTGATGTGGAGACGATCGAAGTGTTAAGAAATGCCGGTGCTGCTATGTACGGCGTACTGGGCGGTGGTGGTGTATTGGTAGTTACGACACATAAAGCTGCGGGCCAGGATGCAAAGGACATGCAATCCGTAGGCATACTGCCCGTGACGATGCAGGGTTTTTATAAGGCCCGCGAATTTTACTCGCCTAAATATGATGCGGCTCTGCCGCCTGGTACCCGCCCCGACTTGCGCAGTACAATATACTGGAACCCGGGTGTGCTGACAGATAAACATGGTAATTCCTTTTTTGAATTCTATAATGGCGACGGGCCGGGCACATACCGCGTAGTAGTTGAGGGTATTGATGATAACGGCAACATCGGGCGACAGGTGTACCGGTATAAAGTTGAGTAAAGCCGCTCACGCAACCCTCTGGGGCTTAAAATCTTCTGCCTATAATTATCTTAAAAATAGCTTTGTCGGTTGCATTGGTGAACCCCAGGCCAAAGCCACCGTTAAATTCCCAGTTGGGATTAGTATTCAGGTCGATAGCTGCAAATATCTGTTGCTCCTGTTGCTGGAAAGCATCATAATGGAAAAAAGGGCCTGTACTTCCGTAATATTCAGGACCGATGGCTACTACCTTACTAATATCATAGCTAACTTTTACATTGGGCGAAAATATAAGCCCGCGATGCTCGTCGGGGCCGGCAAAACTTTGATCGAGTGTTGGATTAAGCGAAACATACCATCCGCCCCATTTTTTATCGATTATCGGTCTTATTTCGAGCGTGGACGTATTGGCTGAGTATTCTTTTTTCTGGAAGCCAAACTCTAACGAAACACTCACGCCTACTGGCCATTTCCAGCTTTGAGGCGCTGCAAAACGCGGCCTGATATGCGAGCCTACATAAGCGCTTCGCCCGTCATCGCCCAAAGCATTAAAGAAATAGAAACCGGTCTCGAACCAGGGAGTCCAGCCGTGTGTTATTTCGACGGTTTCATGAACGATATGGTTGGTGGGTAATTGGCCGTCTATTATCGCGGTGTTGCCGTTTAGGGTATAATTGCTGTGCAGCTCAACCATGGTATGGCCGCTATCCACAGTTTCGGAGCCGTAAACCTGTATTTCGTAGTTGTCCTGCGCGTGCAGATCACTAAATAAGGCAATAAAAACAATAATTAATAATAACGGTTTTAGCATGCGTACCAGGATATTATTTCAAATCTAAAAGAAAGTAATTATATGTTATGTAATAAAACTATGACCGAATTTTGTATCAATTCTGAAGCTTGCTGGAGCCGATCAATTATTTATAGAAATTCAGATTTATTTCAAATTTTGCTGATAGTTTTATAATATGACAGTTATTGAACCGCCGCGCATTGATCCGCAGAACCCATCGCATATTAAAAAGAATTCGGCCCCGGTACGCTTCTGGCATTGGGCCAATGCCATTGTAATTACGGGCTCGCTGCTTACGGTATTATTAAACTCAACATTAACCAACGGGCGAAGCAATTCCACCTTGATTCAAAACCAGCTTAAGGATGCTGGTGCTTCGGTTACCAATGAACAAGCCAGGTCCGCAGCTCATGCTTTGAGCGATAAGGTATGGGAGGTTCATACTTACTTTGGATACTGCCTGGCAGCATTGTTATTATTCCGGCTGATCGCCGAGTTTTTTCAGGTCGCCGACCAAAAGTTTATCCGCAAATTCAAAAGCATTTACAGCCAATACAGATCGGCATCAGGTAATAAGATTATCCGTCATGATTTTGTGGTAAAAACTTTATATGCCATGTTTTACCTGCTGCTTATTATTATGGCAACTACCGGACTATGTTTGGCTTTTGAAGACGATATTGCGGCTTTAAAAAAGATCCATTCTATCCGGGAAATTCATGGATTTTGCATGTACCTTATACTTGCGTTTATCGTAGTGCATTTGGCGGGGGTGTTTTTGGCCGAGAGAAAGGATAGCGCGGGTATTGTATCGGATATGATAAACGGGGGCGAAGATAAATAGCGCCGGCTATTTAGTGATCAAATAAACGCTATCCAGCGTCGTATTCCGTGTGTTTTTATTGATGAAAGCCGGAAGGATGTTTTCTTGCGGGTAATTTTGGAAGGCTTTAATTACCTTAAAATTAGCATGCATGATATGGAGGGAGTCAACTGATGGCTTATTCACATAAAATACCGACGGTTTTACGGGCTTGAAGTTTTTGAAACTATCCAACGGTATATAGGCTATCTGCCTGTCGCTATAAAACTGGAAAATGTTATTCTCTGTCCGTAAGGAATAAATATCGTATTTGTCAAAATCTTTTTGATCGACATAAACGGCGGCTTTGATCTGACCGCGATAATCAATGATCAGTTTATATAACACGGTATTCAAATAAAAATTGACAAAAAGAGAAGCTATACACGCGAATAAAAACAACCGGATATGCTGAACTTTTACCCTGTATTTTATATAGTAAGCAAGGATAATAAATACACCAAAATCAACTGCCAGGTATACGCTATGGCCGGCATCTGAAACATAATAGATGGCGGCAATAGCTATCAGTAATAAAATCGCATAAGCCGATAAACTGACCGAACGCAGCTTGCTACCGAATTTGCCCAATTGGTTATAACAGTATGGAGCAGTTACGATGGCAAACAGCGGAAAGATAGTATTGGTATAAAATGGCAACTGGAAGCGCGACAGTGAAAAAAGCACCAATAGTAATATGCCGCCGCTTAGGGCATAATATTCCTTAAACGGCCTTCCAAGCAGCATCTCCTTAATATTTTGATATATGGCATAATAAAATACCAGGCACCAGGGCGCAAAGGCCCACAACAGGGTGTGCACATAAAAAAATATACTGCCCGCTTGCCTGGTAATAGCTCCCTTGTTTACAAAGCGTCCAAACTGGCTGTCCCACAAAAACCATTTGATACCCGAAACATTGTGGCGATGGAAAACCGTTTTTTCGGGATGCGCATCGAACTGTATGTATAGCGCATATATCTCGGGTAAGATGAAGATTCCCGTAAGAATTAAAAGAACTACCCATTTCCATTGAAATGCCTGCCTCAACTTTCCTTTAAAAACCAATTGGCCAAACAGTGCACCATAAATAGCCACAATAACAAATATGCCTTTTGTCATGATGGCGCAGGCGGTTAACAGGGCGGCTAACAGCAGATCGGTAAAAGTAAAACGTTCCTCCAACCGGCTGATATGGTAAATGCTGCCGATAACCAAAGCCATTAGATATGGCTCGGCCCTTACATCCGTGTTCGACATTACCAGGTGCTGCGCAGTGGCCAGTATTAAAACAGCTATCCAGGCAATGTCGTTTCCGTAATGTTTTTTGGTGAAGAGCCATGTATACAATAAGCTCAGGAGAAAGAAGAGTAACGCAGGCAGGCGGTATGCCCAAACTGATACGCCAAATAGCTTAAAACTCACCAACACCGCCCAAAATGGGAAATGTGGCTTATCCAGCCAGTCCTGGTTGTAGGTGAATAGCTCCAGCCATTCCTTACGGTGAAGCATATTTTTGGAGATAGCAGCATAAAGGCCGGGATCATCCGTAAAAAAATCGAGATTAATGCCTGAGAAATTGACTACAAGCGCCAGTATAAAAAGAAGCAGGTAAATAGGCTTGTAGTTGTCTTTCATTTGCAGAACAGGCAAGTGTTTATTACCCAAAACAAATCAAGTTTAGCGGCAAATGCAAACTTAAGGCTATTTAATGGTATGGGGATAGAAATAGTGAAGCCATCCTGCTGTTTAGAGCAAGATGGCTTCGTCGCTATATTCAACCACGGTTATTAGTTTAATTGCGGCCGGGTAATTTTTAATGTACGGCCCTTGATGTTATCGAAAACGCTTTTCATTAAAGGTTTGGTGATATAGGAGATAACAAAAGGATAATTTTTTGTACGGTTGATATCCAACTGGAATATGGATGAAGAAACAATATATATCTTGATCTCTTTACGCAGCGTTTGATATATCTCCTGGAAACGGTTCAAAAAATCCCAGCCGCTGTGATTTGGCATATACAGGTCAAGAAAAATATAATCCGGCAGGGAAGTTATTTTTGTTTTGTTTTCTTCCAGGTAATCCAGTACAAGTTTACCATCAAAGGTATAGGTAATATCTTTTGACAATTCATTTTTTGTCAGCATGTACTGTACGATCTTGTGATGGATCGGGTCGTCGTCAATAATTACAAGTTTTGACATATTGTTGGTTTAGAGAATGGTATCAATTTTTTAATCAAATAAATTTAAACAAATGTGCGTGGCAAGCTTTTTCACAAATTTTGAAGTTCTCATCTGCCTTTGCACAAATAACTAACCAACCATCGTGCCAGTAAATGGGATATGCAGGGTATGTTAATAAGTTAGGGAACAAAAAAACCCCCGCCATTACAGCAGGGGCCAAACTCACAACAATTGTTTAACCTTTCGGTCAATTCCTAACTGCAATGTGAATCAAAAAGTAAACAAATTTATAACAGTTTGGTTTTTAGTGCAGATAGTATTCTTATATAAACAAGCCTATTTTTATTATAATAATGATACAATGGTGACTTTAACACATATTAACGTATCTAATTTCCAGTTATCTTTATACCGAAATCAATTAAAAACTTACCATGAGAAAATTATTAACATTCAAAGCAGCATGGCTGCTGGCAGCAACATTCTTATTGTCGACTGCCGCAATTGCGCAAAAAAAACCCCAGGCCAGTCCCGCTGATAGTACAAGCGGCACAGTTGCCGGTGCTTCCATCAAAATTTCTTACCACAGTCCGGGTATAAAAGGCCGTACCATTGGTAAAGAAATTGCCCCTTATGGTAAAATATGGCGCACAGGAGCTAATGAAGCTACTACATTCTGGACCAGCAAGGCCATTAAAGTAGAAGGCAAAACATTGCCAGCCGGGAAGTACACGTTGTATACGCTTCCTAACGAAACCGAGTGGAAGATCATCTTTAATTCAACAACAATGGATGGAAACCGGCCAATTTGGGGAATTAAGATGGACGGTTCTACAACTGACGATGCTGCTAAAGATGTGTTAGCCGTAACGGTTAAGCCGATGAAATCGAAGAGCAATAATGAGCGGTTTAAAATTGACGTAACAAAAACAGGTTTTGTATTGCTTTGGGGCGATATTGCAGTACCTGTAAAGATTAAATAATTTGTTCGGATATTACCGATATTGAGCCCCTCCGCACGCCGCGAGGGGCTTTTTTTAGCCTTACTATAGCATATCAAATTTCCGGTTATCTTTATATCTAAATCAATTAAAACTTACTATGAGAAAATTTACATCAAGGGTTGTATCGCTGTTAGCGGTAGCTTTTTTATTATCAGGCACGGCGTACGCGCAGCCATTTGGGACAAAAAACCTCCCCAGTCCGCGCGATAGCGTATCGGGCAAACTTGGCGGTTCCGACATTAAAATATGGTACGGCAGCCCGGCGGTAAAGGGCCGTGCAATTTTTGGCGCGCAGGAGCCCTGGGATAAGGTTTACCGCACCGGCGCTAATGAGGCAACCATTTTTACAACCAGTAAAGACATTATGGTTGAAGGAAAAACATTACCGGCAGGGTCATACGCTTTTTTCGCGATCCCGAAAGCTGATGGCAACTGGACGGTGATCTTTAATAAAACGGCGAAACAGTGGGGCGCCTTTAAGTATGATGAGGCGCAAGACCAGTTGCGGGTAACGGTAAAAGTGAAAAAAATACCCAACCAGGAGCGCCTGGTTTATACCATAGGCAAGGATGATTTTGATATGAAATGGGCCGATACGGATTTGCCTGTGATGGTGAAGTAATTAATTGCAAATTATCATTGAGCCCCTCCGATTGGAGGGGCTTTTTTTGTGCATAAAACCCCTTAACAACCTATATTTGTTGCCATAGCATGGTTACCATATTCAAAAAGAGGCCGATCAGGGCGCGGGGGATAGTTATTTTATCGCTGACGCTATTCATCATATTAATGATGTGGTTTGCCGATTACCCCAACGCCGTGGAGCGTTATTATTCGCAGGGGTTTTACCCGGTTATCTGCCATATTTTTCACCCGGTGTTTAATTTGTTCCCGTTTAGCGTAGGGGATATAGTTTATATCATCGTCGTTGTTTATTTGATATATGCCCTGGTGCGATTGATAAGGCTGCTCATCAAACGCCAATGGAAGCCTGCCTGGAGCTTTGTATTGGGGATTGCTATCGGCACAGAAATAGCCATTATTGCCTTTTATCTTTTTTGGGGATTGAATTATTACCGGCCATCCGCCGCTGAGCGGTTAAATTTGCAGGATAGTACTTATACGCTCGCTGATCTGAAAGCCACAACGTCCACTTTAATTGATAGCGCTAATGCCTGCCGGGCGAGGGTAAGTGCGGCGGAACTCGGCCAGGCTAATAAGGTTATCTATAAAACTGCAATTAATGCGGTGAATCAGTTGACTGATAGTTCGGCGGTATTTAAAACTTATAGTCCGGATATAAAGTCCTCAGTGCTTACGCCTCTACTCAATTACCTGGGCACATCGGGGTATTATAACCCGTTTACATCTGAATCGCAGATGAATTACCAGATGCCGGTTTATGTTCGGCCATTTGTAGCCTGCCACGAGTTATCGCACCAAATGGGTTTTGGGCCGGAGGATGAGGCTAACTATGTAGGATTTATGGCCGGTACACATTCAAAAGATAAACTTTTGCGGTATTCGTCTTATTATATTGGTGTGCAGGAATTTATGTTTGCCCTAAAAATGCAGGATAGTCTTTCCCGAAAGGAATTAAGGAAAAAGATATCACCCGAAGTTTTGGCCGATTTTAAGCAGGAACGACAATACTGGCTGGCTTATGAAGGTAAAATTGAGACTATCAGCAGTATTTTTTATGATAACTTCCTAAAAGCAAATAACCAGCCGCAGGGGTTAAAAACCTATAACCGCATGGTGCTGCTGGTTTTAGCTTATCGCAAAAAACATCAATTATAAATCGGTGGAATTACGCGAAAAAAAAACCGGTTGGCGCAAATTTTAAACCCTGGTCAGCTGAAACGGCAGAACAGGTGTACGACTCGCGGCCGATGGATAATTTGTCGTTATCAATGGCGAAATGCATTTTACCCATCATAAAGTCGCCCTTTATCCTGAAAATTGCATCAGGCTCGTGCGTTTCCAATTCAGCTATGATATTCTCCTCAAGATTTCTCGCCGATTCATCGTCCAACTGCTGGATATCAAAAACAGTTGAATCGTCCATCCCTTTGGCTAATATGCGATCATGGGTTTTAGATACTTTGTACCCGAAAGAAGATATGATCTCGTTATCATGCAATTTCAATCCCCGGCCCTCAATATCCTTTAGATCCGTATCAATAGTCAATACAGATTCTTCGCGATTTTTATGGAAAATGGATTTGATCTTAAGAAAAATATTAGTCTGGTCGTTATCTATGTAACTGATCGTGTTATCGGGAATAATAAATATGTTCGAACCAAAGAGGAATGCGAGTTTCATAGTTTAACAATTTGTTTTACCGGTAGATTACATTGAACAACCGCTTTGTAACAGGAATGTTTTAATTGAAATGAAAATAAATTGCATAAATAGCCACCGTACGCACTAAAAAGAAACAATTGGGTTTAAATGACCCGTTAAGAGGCTGGTGGTTAAAGGCTTAAATTAACACCCCCGCATCGGAAAATTTCAGATCGTTTTCGCCTGCCAGTACTGAGTTTCCATAGGAATCGTCACCAATAAATAATTTTTCGTTATCTATCTCGATGTGGAGGTTGCCCAGCACAAAATTACCCCTTAAGCGTATCGCCACATAAGGTATATTCACTTCCAGCTCAGCCGATATATTATGTTCCAGCGCCATAGCTGATCTTTCGTCCAACTGGTGCACATCCAATACCGTGGTGCCATCGGCTTTGGTTACCAGCACCCGGTCGGTTTGTTCCAATATATCATACGGGGGTGCTTCTTCAGCTTTATTGCCCGTTAACTTAATAACGTGCCCCTCATTATCTTTAATATCAGCATCAATGATTAAAACAGCACGTTTTTGTTCGGGCTGAGTATGATGCTGGAAGGATACTATTCTTAAAAACCTGTGGTCGCCTTCGTTATCGGTAAAACTAATGGTATTACCGGGAACAACAAACAGGTTTGAACCCATAATAAATGCGTATTTCATGGCTTTGGTTTTTAGTATAAAAATCGAATGCCCGAATTGTTTTCGTTCAATGAAAAGTTATATTTGGTAAACCTGTAATTATAAAGCCTGTTATGAATCAAAAAGTTATTTTCTGGTCGGTTATCACGGCCCTGGGCGGTTTCCTTTTTGGCTTTGATACCGTAGTGGTATCGGGTGCCGAACAGGCCTTGCAAAAATATTGGCACCTGGGCGATTTTCAACAAGGGTTTACGATAGCTATCGCACTCGTGGGCACGATGGTGGGGGCATTCGGCGGACGTATGCCGGCTGATAAATTGGGCCGTAAGGTTGCCCTGATGATCGTAGCATTGATTTTCCTGGTAACATCGCTGGGCACGGCTTTCGCCACTAACTGGTATCTTTTTGTGATCCTCCGGTTTATTGGCGGCTTAGGTATTGGTGCTTCGTCAGTTATTGCTCCGGTATATATTACTGAAATATCGCCCGCATCATACAGGGGGCGGCTGGTGATCCTGTTCCAGGGAAATATCGTTTTAGGTATAGTGCTAGCGCTGCTTTCCAATTATATTATTGTGTTATCCTATCACGGTTCGTGGCGGTTAATGATGGCCGTAATGGCGGCACCATCACTGCTGTATTTAATATTGCTGAGGTTTGTGCCCGAGAGCCCGCGATGGCTCATCCTCCACAAGGCGCGTTATGATGATGCCAAAGAAACGCTGAAGGTCATGAACCCCAATGACTATGAGCAGGAAATGCAAAGCATTGTTAATAGCAAAAATGAGGAGGTAAAAGATTCTTCGAGCGAAAAGCTATTTTCAAAACGATACCGCCGCTTAGGATGGCTGGCTTTCCTTATCGCATTTTTTAACCAGGTCTCGGGTATCAATGCTATTTTGTATTATGCCCCGAGTATTTTTACCCTTGCGGGATTTAGCAAAAACGACTCTTTTTCCGCCTCATTTTACCTGGGCCTGGTCAATTTTGTGTTTACCATGCTTGCCATATTTTTGATAGACAGGGCAGGGCGGCGTAAATTAATGCTTATTGGCTCCTACGGGCTTATCCTTTCGCTTGGGTTGGTTTCGTATTGCTTCCACTTAAAAAATGCCGACGGGCATTACGTGATCTGGCTGCTGATGGCTTACATCGCGTTTTTCGCCATTTCACAAGGCGCGGTTATATGGGTGTTTTTATCCGAAATATTTCCTAACCAGGTACGGGCAAAAGGGCAATCGCTTGGCAGCTTTACGCACTGGTTCATGGCAACGGTGATCACCTTTTTATTCCCGGCGGTACGGACCAACATCCCCGGCGAGTATATATTTATGTTCTTCTGCGCAATGATGGTATTGCAGTTACTGTTTGTGTGGAAGATGATGCCCGAAACGAAAGGCAAATCATTGGAGAATATGGAACGCTCATTAACCATTCACTAACAAAAAAGCCGTCCAAATTGATCGGGACGGCTCTGCATCAATTCAAAATTTACGTTATACAAGGTTCTTTTTTATATAGGTAATGCTTTCGGTGATGCTCACATAAGGATCGCCCGGGCAAACATCCTGTTCAACGAAATAATATTTTAAGCCTGCCTTGTTGGCGTGTTTTAGGATGCTTTTGAAATCGATAATGCCATTACCTACCTCGGTAAACATCTTTTTCGGGGTTTTGTCCATATCCTTCATGTGCCACAACGGGAACCTGCCGGGGTGCTTCTCAATCAAAGCACCCGGGTCCTGCCCGGCTTTGGTGAGCCAGTAAAGGTCGATCTCCATCTTCACCAGGTTTTTGTCGGTCGCCCCTAATAAGGTATCGTAAGGGTATTTACCATCTTCCTGTATAAACTCGAAGTCGTGATTATGGTAGCAAAACTGGATGCCTGCTTTTTTGCAGGTTTCGCCGGCCTTGTTAAAATCTTCGGCGAGTTGCTTGTAATGGTCGAGGGTACCACGCTCTTTCGGCGACAGCCAGGCGCAAACCATATATTTCTGGCCAACAGAGGCGGCATCATCCACAGCTTTATCCCAACCGTTGAGTATTGTTCCCGGTCCTTTCATATCTTCACCAAGCAAATAATGGGTGCTTGGCATTATCAGGCCATTTAGCTTAAGCAGTTTGGCAAATGCGGCCGGCTCCGTGCCGAAATATTTTCCGCCACCGTAAGTGCCTTCAACTGAATTGTAACCTATCGAGGCTACTTTAGCCAGCGTGCCTGCCACATCCTTCGCCATGTGATCGCGAACGGTGTACAATTGCAGGCCGATGTATTTTTTATCGTAAGCAAATAGTTTAGGGGCAACTAATACGCCTGCAGAAAGCAGGGCGGAAGTTTTCAGAAATGAACGCCTTGAAGTCATAGTTTGGTTTGTTTAATTGGTCGTATGTGTAAAAGTAACACATTGAACAATTAAATGAAAGATTATTTGATTTTAGAGTGTATCAAATTTGTGAATGAGCGGGAGAGGCTATAAATCAATTCAGGGTTTATATACCAAAATCAACCATCCATATGCCAAAATCAACTATTTGTCTTTGTTTGATAAAGTAGCGATGGCGTATGTTTATCTTAGTTACCGGGAGTTACAAACCATGACAACAACAGCCATACCGGGAACCAAATATCGCATCGAATCCATTGATATTTTACGTGGGTTGATCATGCTTATTATGGCTTTGGATCATACCAGGGATTTTTTTCAATGGCATGGTACCAACCCCACGGACCTGGCTACAACAACACCAATACTGTTTTTTACCCGCTGGATAACACATTTTTGCGCAGCCTTATTTGTTTTTTTAAGCGGCGTTTCGGTGAATCTTGCCGGTGGCAGGCGAACGAAAAGGGAGTTGAGCCTGTTTCTGATAAAAAGGGGGCTATGGCTTGTTTTCATCGAATGGGTAGTGGTAACTTTTGCATTTACTCTCGATCCGCTGTTTCATTTGATCTTGTTCCAGGTGATATGGGTGATAGGCGTCAGCATGATCATCCTGGGCTTGCTGATATGGCTGCCCATGCCCGTAATTGCAACTATAGGCTTTTTGTTGTTTTTTGGACATGATATATTAGATTATATAAAGTTACCTGAAACAGGTGCAGCTGGGTTTTTGTGGAAGCTTCTTTTCACCGCGTTTGGTTATTTTGACCCTATCGATAAAACCCAGGGTTTGTTCATTCTTTATGCTTTATTGCCGTGGA
>JBIOHG010000002.1:0-139446 GCA_044448765.1 Sphingobacteriales bacterium
CTCAAAATTTGACGATCAGCATCATCCCGGAAGAGATATATGTTATTTCGCACCATGTGCACCATGCCAAATCCGATCAGCCTGGCGACCCTTATAATGCCGAAGCCGGTTTCTGGTACTGCTTTTTAGCCGATGTTAATCATCAGCCCATAGCAAAGGACCTGAGCGAAAGCGACTACAACAGGGTAACAGCTTTAATGAAACATACCGGCGTAATGGGTAATACTTATAAACAGTATCAGAAATGGGGCTCGTATGTAAACCCATATCGCGCGGTAATGGCCTCGGTGCTCAACTGGTCGTTTTGGTACCTGGCTTTTTATTTAATAGGGACCTATGTATTGCCTATAGGCGGTCACCAGCTTGCCTGCACCTTTTTCGGCTCGGCCGGTTTCTGGGCTATTGGCGTACGTACTTTTAATTACGAAGGCCATGGCAAAGGAAAAGACAAAAAACGCGAAGGTACCGACTATAATCAAAAGGACAATTCCATTAACCAGCTATGGCCCGGTTTTGTAGCCGGCGAATGGCACAATAACCATCATTTGTACCCAAAAAGTGCGCGCAGCGGCTTTAAGGCCCACCAGGTGGATACCGCGTGGTACTATATCAAATTTATGAGTATACTGGGCGCAGTAAGCTCCTATAACGATTCAAAAAAGGATTTTATAAAGAATTATCATTTACCTTATGTGCAGGGTAAAAAGGAATTGGATATTGATCCGGTAGCTTTAAGCCAGGATACTACAGCCCAAAAGCCAGAGGTACTTGATGTGATCTGACACATATCCCAATTAAAACAATAAAAGAAAAGGGACATACCTCGTACAGGCATGTCCCTTTTTTGTAAACAATAAGTTTATATAAAATTACTTTTTAGCAGTTTTTTGGTGGGTGGCAACAATGAAAAAAGTGATGCCAACAAATGTTGTAAGGATGCCAATAAACAAAGGCCATTCAGATGTTTTTGCCGGGTTTGATCCCCAAACCGTCATCGTATCTGAATCAACAACATTAAGTGCCGGTTTAAAAAAAACAAGACAAGCGATAGTGATGATGACGCCTGCGATAATGATGAATATACTGGTAGTTTTCATTATGTATTAGTTTGGTGCAAATGTAAAATAAATTTTTATTATGCGTTCCAAACCCGGCAGATACTATTGATTATTTTTAAATAAAATCGGGATCATATCCGGCTCATTACTGAATTAACCACCCTGTCGCACCGGGTAAGGTGAAAATCAAATAATTGTTGTGATTTGAAATGCCCGCTAAGCTCATTCCGCAGCATCTCTTTTGCGCGGTTCAGGCGTATCTTCACGTTCGATTCACCTATGTTCAGCACGTCCATCGTTTCGCTGGTACTCATTTCTTCAATTTCGCGCATTACAAATACCAGTTTGTATTTATCCGGCAAAGTTAATACTGCTGCTTCCAGTATATTTTTTAGTTCTTTATTCATAAGCTTTTGCAATGGGGTTTCATCATGGTATGCTATAGTTTCTTTTTGCCCAAGCACCTGTTCAAGCCTTACTTTTCGCTTTTTATGCAGCAGGCTTTCATTGATCAGTATGCGGGTAAGCCAGGTGCCAAAACTTGATCTGTGCGAGAAGTTCGCTAACTGCGTATAGGCATTAATATATGCTGTTTGCATAATATCCTCAGCCTCCATATCATCATTAATGATCGACATGGCAATACGAAACAAGCGGGCATTGTATTTGCGTACCAAATGTTCGTACAGGTATTTCTCGCCTGCAATTATTCTTTCAACAATTTCCTCATCGGTAAACAAACTTCTGCTGTTGGAGTGCGCCAGTTTCATAAAACAGTATTAACAGTATTTAGTTAAATAGAGTACCGGGCCGCCGAAAGGGTTACAAATTATAGAAAACTAAATTTTGTAACCCTTTTTTCATCACTTCTCTCTAATGGATAAACAAAACAAAAAGATCATGGACGACAAAATGAAAAAAATCGGTGACATTCAAACGCTATTGAAATTCACTTATGGATTGATCCCTATCATAGCAGGGGCCGATAAATTTACCAATATATTAACAGATTGGCCAAAATATCTGCACCCCTCGCTGGTATCTATGCTTCCCTTTAAGGCAAGCGCATTTATGATGATAGTTGGCGTAATAGAGATAGTAGCCGGTATACTGGTTTTTGCACGTACACAAATAGGCGCATCTATTGTAAGTGCCTGGCTGGTTTTGATCGCACTTAACCTACTGGCCAGTGGAAACTACCTCGACGTAGCAGTGCGCGACCTGGCAATGGCCATTGGCGCCTTCTCATTAGCAAAGATCACCGCCATAACCGAACAAAAATAAAATTATGGAGAAGCACATCGTTAAAGTTTTAAGAACACATTTTGTAACCCACAACGTCAAACAGTTCGACCTCGAAAAACCGACAGGGTACACTTTTATCCCCGGGCAGGCTACTGACGTGTCAATCAACAAGCCGGCCTTGGAGGATGAGCTGCGGCCGTTTACATTTACCTCGTTAAATGAGTGGAATGAGTTGCAGTTTACCATAAAATGTTATACTGATCATGATGGGATAACCAACAAATTGCTGCAGGTAAATCCCGGCGACGAACTGATTATACACGACGTTTGGGGCGCCATCAATTATAAAGGTCCCGGTTTGTTTATAGCAGGCGGGGCAGGGGTAACACCCTTCATCGCTATATTGCGTCAACTGCACAAGGATGGGCAGCTGAAGGATTGTAAGCTGCTATTCGCCAATAAATCGTCGGAGGACATTATCCTTCGTAAAGAATTTGAAAGTATGCTGGGCGAGAATTTTATCAATATACTGGACAATTCAGACGACAGGAATATTATGGAAGGACATATAGATAAGCACCTGTTAGCGATTTATGCAACAAATGCTATGCAATATTTCTATGTGTGCGGACCGGATAAATTTACTGAAGCGATGGTAAAGTACCTGGAGGAATTTGGAAAAAATAAAGACCAGATCATTATAGAACAATAAAGCTTATAAATTTGCGCCCTGATCTATATCATGGCCATATTACATTATTTGCCCATTGTTTTAATTATTGCAGTAGGATCCATCCTCAGTGTCATGACCCAAAAGCTCAGCTTTTGGGCAGCCATTACCGCTGCGGCCGTAGGCTTGCTGGTTTTTGCAGGAGAGGGGTATACCGGTTTCATCATGCTATCGGCATTCTTTCTGTTCGGAATCCTGGCGACGAGTTGGAAGAAAGCCGAAAAACATCGTTTTAAAGCCAAATCAGACCGGTCGGTAAAACGTACTGCCGGGCAAGTATTCGCGAATGGCGGAGTAGCTGCAATTTTAGGCTTATTTGTGTTATGGATGCCTCACCACGCCGGATTGTTCAGGCTGATGATGGCCGCAGCCTTATCGTCGGCTACTGCCGATACCCTATCGTCAGAGTTAGGAATGATCTATGGCTATTTCTTTTTTAACATAACCACCCTACGGCGCGAAAGCAAAGGATTGGATGGTGTTATTAGTTTAACGGGGACATTAATAGGCATCGCCGGTTCGGCCGTAATCGCCTTTATATATTGTCTGAATATTGGCAAGCGGTTTTGGCTCATCGTGTTCGCCGGTACCATCGGCAACCTGGCCGATTCTCTTTTTGGGGCGACCTATGAACGAAAAGGTATGATGGGTAACAATACCGTCAATTTTCTAAATACCCTGGCAGCTGCGCTGACCGCATGGCTACTACACGTATTATTTAAATGGTAATTACTTCACCACCATTTGGGCGGTATTGCGGCTGATCTGCTCCAGCAAAACTTCTTTATCGGCGACCAGGTCTCTCAACGCACCCAGTTTATAATGGCGTACGGTGATCAACCTGATTTCTTCGTTGTATTTTACTTTGAAATTTTCACTAAGCGACGCCAGCAGTTTTTCAAAACGCTCAGGTTTCAGGTCGAAGCAAACACTAAAGCTCAACGCCGAGGTTTGCATAATATTTACCTTGACATGTGCTTGTGCAAACAGGCGAAATATCTCGCTCAAATGATCTTCGGATATAAAAGAATAATCCCTTGGCGAAATAGAAAGCAATACCTGGTTTTGTTTTAGGATGATGACTGGTTTTTCAAAGACCATATTAGCAATTTCCTGTATAACCGTCCCGGCAGCTTCCGGGTCATTAAACGATTTTACTAATAAAGGTATTTTAGCATTTTGCAACGGTTTGATGGTTTTGGGGTGAATAACGCTTGCGCCGTAATAGGTCATCTCGATTGCTTCCGTGTAAGTAAGCTCGTCAAATTTAACAGTATCGGCAAAGTGTTTAGGATCGGCATTTAATATTCCCGGTACATCTTTCCAGGTGGTAACCGATTCAGCCTGCAGGCAGGACGCAAAAATGGATGCCGTATAATCCGAACCTTCGCGCCCTAATGTAGTCGTAAAGTTTTCGGATGTACCACCCAAAAATCCCTGTGTAACCACAATGCCTTTTTCAAGCAGCTTGGGTACTCCCTGGCTAATGCTTGCCTCGGTTTTTGCCCAGTCTACATTCCCTTCACAATAATTGTTGTCGGTATGGATATAGCCGCGTGCATCAACCCATTGGGTTTTTGAGCCGACATGATTCAGATAAGCCGCTACGATACGCGTCGAAACCAGTTCGCCGATGGATACGATCTGATCGTAGATGAAATCGTAATCGTCATGCGGGTCGTCCTCGATCATCCAGTCGATCTCAACAAACGTATTGGCGATATCATTAAAAACAGGATGATTTGGTTCGAAGAGTTCTTTTGCAATATGATAATGGTAGTCTTTAATTTCGGTGAAGATGTCGTTCAAGCCATCCGATCCATCTACATAAGCTTTGGTCAGTTTTTCCAGCGCATTGGTGGTTTTGCCCATTGCCGAAACAACGATCAAGAGTTGTTTGCCCGCATATTTTTTGACGATGTTAGATAGATTAATTACCCCTGCGACATCCTTTACCGATGCACCTCCGAATTTAAAAACAAGCATTACTTTTTAATATATTGACTGATAACGGTATTTGGCCGCAATAGTGATTTGATTTGAACATAAGGAATTAACAGGGTGGTTTGCCCTTCCGAATAGGGTTTTACCTCATATTCGTTATACAAAAAGCTTAAACCAATAGGGGTTACCAGGAAATTGGGTGTAAGCACCAGCTTGCCATTCTTCACCATCGAAAAATTATTATCCAATATAGTAGTATCCTGTAAATGGAAAGCTTTATCAGCAATGGCAGCAAGTGTATCCCGGTAATCGTCTACCAAAATATCATCCAGCTTAATATTCTTGTTTTCTTTAGTGCTCCAGTTGATGAAACCTGTATAAGTGCTGCCATGTGCCCCGCCGGCAAATAAGTACCGGTCTAATTGTACGGTGGTCAGGCCCGGATCCTGTCGCACCACCGTGGCGCTCGATTCAAGTGTATAAACCATATCCGGATTGTCTTTGCGCAAGCTGTCGTTCATATAAGCCTGTATAAAGTTCTTGGCTTGTGTTGACAAGTCTTTGTCGGGCTTTTCAGTGATCTTGTTAATGGTAAGCAGGCGGCCGTTCACAGTGTCATTCAATGTGCTTTGATCCGTAAATACAGGGTAGATTATCTTCGCATTTGAACAGGCTGTATCCGGTTTATTACCGCAATCCGGTGCGCGTTCCTCTATGGTTTTGTACGTATAAAGCAATGTGTCTTTCTTACTTGTAGAATTACCGACAGCTTTTGCATCTTTGTTTTTTTGCGCGTTTCGACCACAGGACACTAAACATCCGGCAATTATGATCCCAAGAATGAACCTGATGCGCATTTTAATAATTATTGATCTGTTCTTTAGATAAGGAACTATTCAGCCAGCCGCTTTCAATTGCCGCCTCATATTTTTTGTAAAAGTTTATAGCAGGCTCGTTCCAATCCAGCACCTGCCAGGTCATGCCGTTAAAACCCAATTCGCGTGCTTCCTGTATGGTTCGGTCAAACAACACCTTACCCAAACCTTTGCCCCGCCAGCTTTCCGTAACGATCAGGTCCTCCAGGTACAACCGGCACCCCTTCCAGGTGGAATAACGGATATAATACAAGGCAAACCCGGCAATAAAACCGTCAACATCCACCACAAAAGCCTTCCATACCGGTTTGTTGCCAAAGCCTGCATCTTCAAACTCGGCTAAGGTAACGGTAACTTCGTTCGGCGCCCGCTCAAACACGGCTAATTCGTGTACTAATTCCAGCAAACGCGGGCAATCCTCTTTTTTAGTTACTCTTATATTCATATCTATCAGGCCCCCAACCCCTAAAGGGGAGCAATTATTTAATCCCCCTTTAGGGGGTAGGGGGCTTTTAATTATTCTTCCAATGTTTTATTACGCGCTCCCCAAAAATGGTGCTGCCCAGCCTCACCATATTGCTTCCTTGTTCAATGGCAATTTTATAGTCGGACGACATGCCCATGGATATTACATCAAACTGGCTATCTTCCCGGAAATAGCTTTGTTTTATACCGTAAAAAAAGGTTTTCAACTCATAAAACTCTTCTTTTATTTGTTTGATGTTATCTGTATTGGTAGCTATTCCCATCACACCGCGTATCCTTATATGTTTTAAGCTCTGAAACTCTTCAGATCGTAAAAGCTCAATAACTTCATCAAATCCGAGCCCGTATTTGGTTTCTTCGTCGGCGATATATACCTGTAAAAGGCAATTTATTACGCGATCATGTTTTTGGGCATGCTTATCAATCTCCTGCAAAAGCTTTAAACTATCCACCGACTCGATCATGCTGATGAATGGTGCGATATACTTTACTTTATTGCTTTGGAGGTGGCCGATCAGGTGCCATTGAATATCTTTTGGCAGGTGTTCGTATTTTTCTACCAACTCCTGTACCATATTTTCGCCAAATAAGCGTTGTCCTGCATGGTACGCCTCCATTACATCTTCTTCCGATTTTGTTTTGGATACGGCAATAAGCGTTACATTTATGATGTCCGTTTCGTTTTTTAAACTTTTGATGTTATCTGCAATGCTCATTTATGCGTAGTTTTGCCTAATAATGCCGCTAAAATAAATAATGCAAAAATATAAAAGCCTGTTTTTTTCACTATTACTTTTTGTGTGTGCCTGCGGCAGCGACAAAACCCCGAAAGACGTTCTTAGTAATAAGACTATGGTTGGCCTCCTTACAGAGATCCACATCGCCGATGGCAGCGTGTTCAATACGGTGCAAATTCCTGATAGTGTATATAAATATGCTACCGGGCGTTACCTCTTTATTTTCAAAAGTTTTCATACCGATTCAGTTCAATTCAGGAAGAGTATGAAATATTACGCAGGCAAGCCAGAGGTGCTGGAAAAGATATATGAGCAGGTAAAAGCTAATATTAATATAAAGACAGACTCGCTCAATAAAATTAATAAGGCACAAATAGAGAGGGATACTAAAAGAAGAAATGATTCATTAAGCAAATTGCCAAAAAAACCGGCTGTGCAGCAACAACCGGTAACAACGCCACCACCCGCAATCCCACCCGGTCAAAAACCGACTGCGCCTTTTCAAAACAAAAGATACAGATATTTAGGGCCTAAAAAACATGTCGTTAATCCCATCAAATAGCGGCGAAAAGCTCGGCTTTACCGAGATAAAGGACCTGATAAAAGCCCATTGCCTGAGTGATATGGGCCGCCAGATGGTGGATAAGATACAGGTGATGAACCAATTTGACCAGGTGCTCAAATTTATGAGCCAGGCCAGCGAGTTCAAGAATATCCTGCAAAATGACGAGGCACTGCCTATTCATCATTTCTTCGACATCAAATCACTGGCGAACAAAGCCAAAATAGAAGGTGCATTTTTAAGTGAAGAAGAGTTTTACCAGGTGCAGGCCTCGTTAACAACCGTATTTGCCGTAATTGCTTATTTTAACGAACGCGAAGGACAATATCCCAACCTTGAGGCATTATTTGAGCATTTGCCCATCGAGAAATCCATCCTGAAAAAGATCGACATAGTAATTGACCAGAAGGGTAAGATCAGGCCAAATGCGTCGCGCGAATTACAGGATATTACCTTGGGCATTGCAAAAGCAGAGCAGGAGGCCCGTAGAAAGATAGACCATATATTTAAAAGCGCTGCCTCCAATGGCTGGACGGCTGACGGCTCACTCACCATTCGTGATGGCCGCTTGTGTATCCCTTTATTGGCCGAAAATAAACGCAAGCTGAAGGGTTTTATTCATGATGAGTCCTCATCCGGGCAAACGGTTTATATTGAGCCGGAAGAGGTATTCACACTCAACAATAACATCCGCGACCTCGAATTTGCGCGCCGCCGTGAGATCGTACGGATTTTGACTGCCTTAACAGACGAACTCCGCCCTTATGTGCCACTGTTGTTATCCTATCATGGCTTGCTGACCAAGATAGATTTCGTTCGCGCTAAGGCTCTTTTTGCCATTGATATAGAAGCTGAAATGCCCGTACTGGTAAATGAGGCCAAAGTCAAATTGATAAATGCACGGCACCCATTGCTTTTTTTAAGCTTTAAAGCAGAGAAAAAAACGGTTGTCCCTTTAAATATTTCAATTGATGAGGGCGCGCGCATCGTAGTGGTATCCGGCCCTAATGCAGGTGGTAAATCGGTGTGTATGAAAACCGTTGGCTTGCTGCAAATGATGGCTCAGGCCGGTTTGCTGATTCCGGCATCAAACCACAGTACGGTAGGGGTTTTCAAGCAGATATTTGTTGACATCGGCGACGATCAATCTATCGAAAGCGACCTGAGTACCTACAGCGCCCATTTATCCAAAATGAAAAGTTTTGTAGAGATGGCTAACGGCAAAACGCTGGTACTTATAGACGAGTTTGGAACCGGTACCGACCCGCAATTTGGCGGCCCTATAGCCGAAGCCGTATTGGAAACCCTGAACCAGAAGCAGGTAAGAGGCGTGGTGACCACCCACTATTCAAACCTCAAACTCTTTGCCGGGAATACACCGGGAATTGAAAATGCTTCGATGCTGTTCGATAATATCGCCATGCGGCCATTGTATATTTTAGAAGTTGGCAAGCCTGGCAGTTCGTACGCATTTGAGATAGCGCAAAAAATAGGTTTGCCGCAGCAGGTACTTAATCTTGCAAAAAACAAGATCGGTGTCAATCAAAAAAAGGTAGATACTTTACTGGTTGACCTGGAGCGTGATAAAAAGGAAATTTTTGACACCAAAATAAAGCTCGACAAGCAGCAAAAACGGGTAGATGAATTGCTTGGCGAAAATGAAAAGTTAAAAAGCTATCTCGAAGAGAATAAAAAAGCATTGATACGCGATGCCAAACAAGAAGCTAAAAATATCATCCTGAATGCCAATAAGCTGGTGGAAAACACTATTGCCGATATTAAAAGCAGCAATGCTGATAAGGAAAAAACGCGCCAGTTACGGGAGAACCTGAATGTTGAACTACAAAAGAATACCGTCAAACCAGAGCAGCAAAAGGCAGTAATTGCTGACGAACTAAAACCCGGCGATTGGGTTAAACTGGTTGACTCGGAAACCACCGGGCAGGTGATGGAAATAGCGAAGGATAATGTGATCATTGCGATAGGCGACTTGCGGACGGTAGCAAAAAAGAACCGGGTGCAGAAAGTAACCAGGAAGGAAGTGCCTAAAGAAGTACGCAAAAGCTTCAGTTCGCACACAAATGATTACGCCAATTTTAGTCCCGAAATTGATGTGCGCGGCAAGCGCGGCGACGAGGCGGTTTACGAAATAGAAAAAATGCTCGACCGGGCATTGATGATGGGTTTGAATAATTTAAAGATATTACATGGCAAAGGCGACGGTATTTTGCGTAAATTGATTCGGGAATACCTGAAAAAATATGACGCTGTTGATCGTATAGAAGATGAGCATGCTGACAGGGGTGGAGATGGTATAACTTACGTCTATTTAAAGTAGTCGAATGTAAATTGTCACAGGAATATGATAACGGTAAAATTAGTTATGTATATTTGAGATAAACCTGCTTCCAATGAGACCTAAATACCTGTTGCTTCTATTACTAACCTGTGCCTTTTTTAGTGCGGGCGCGCAAACAGCCGTTGTAACCAGTCACGATCCGCATATCCATTACATGGGCCGCATCAACATGCTCGACGAAGCTGCGGAATTATCGTGGTCGGCTTCATCTGCTGAGATAAATTTTTACGGCACGGGTGTAAAAGCAACCCTAAAGGACGAGCACGGAGAGGATTTTATCAATGTGATTGTCGACGGCAAAATGGTTTCGGTTTTGCATCCAGACAGCGTTCAAAAGGAATACGCGCTTGCTTCAGGCTTAGCCGCCGGCAACCATACCGTCGAATTATTTAAACGCACGGAATGGGCCATGGGTAAAACCTGGCTATACCAGTTTGCATTGGATAAAGGCTCCAGGATACTACCTGTAACGCCGCTCCGCAAACGTAAAATGGAATTTTTTGGCAATTCTATTACCTGCGGCTACGCTGATATTGATACGGAAGGCAAGGACAGGGGAACAAGCCCTTATGAAGATGGCTATCTCAGCTACGCGACCCTTACTGCACAGCATTTTAATGCCGAATTTAACCTGACGGCCCGCAGCGGCATAGGGATACTGGTAAGCTGGGCCCCGCTCATCATGCCCGAAATGTATAACCGGCTGGATGCTACTGACGCGGAAAGTAAATGGGATTTCTCCAAATACACCCCGGACGTGGTGGTGATCAACCTGTTCCAGAACGATGCCTGGATAACTAAGCTGCCCGACAATGAACAGTTTAAGGCACGCTTTGGCACCACCGCCCCAACGGATGACCAGATCGTAAAAGCATACAAAGAATTTGTAAAAACCATCCGCGATAAATACCGGAAAGCGCAGATCATTTGTGCTTTAGGCAATATGGATGCCGTAAAAGAAGGCTCACTATGGCCTGGGTACGTTGAAAAAGCCGTGAAGGAAATAAACGATAAAAATATCCTGGTGCACATCTTCGCCTACAAAAATACACCGGGCCATCCCAATGTGAAAGAACAACAGGCTATGGCTGATGAGTTGATCTCGTTTATTGATCAGCATGTAAAGTGGTGAGACACAAAAAAATTATACAATGAATATATCATACCTAATTTGGGGAGCAGTTATGATCTGCGTTGGTGTCTTGATAATTATCTTTCAAATCAAATGGTTTAAAAAAGGGTTGAAAGATCTATATGGATGGGAAGGACGGTTTTTAATGGGTGGTTGTTTTCTCATTCTGGGTGGTATAATCATAATAGTGCAGAATTGGTAGTGAGGGTAATGTACCAATGTAGAAAGTTTTTAAGATCTTATAATGTAACATTCTCAGCATTGTTGGCGTAGTCGCCAACAAACTGTGCATAAAAATAATCCTTTCAAATCCAATTAATCTCACAATCATGTCTTACGTTTCCACATGATCCCTTTCCGGCTTATAGCCATCATTATCTGCCGTGCCTTCGCGATAAGGCTCTTGTTCATGCGGGCGTTTGCCATCATTATCTTCGCCAACTTTTTGCTGGGCCGGTAATTCCCCGGGGGCAGGAATATTCGGCTCGTGCTGCTGTTTTTTAGGTTCAAAATTGGAATCTTCAGGATGCTCCTCCGCCGGTTGCGCGCGATTAAAATAGGCGTTTCCTGTACCGGCATTTTCCGGAGGGTTTCCTTTGTCATTACCGGATGGCGTCAAACTGTTTTCACCAAACTTTTCACCGCCCATTCCCTGGCCTTCCATACCCGGGTCGGTGGCGCTTTTCATTTTACCTTCACCAAAAAGGTAATGTGTTTTCAGATCCTTTTCTTCCAGGTTATCGCCGTCCTCTACGCGGTAAGCGTTGGGTTTGGCGTTTTCTTGTTTGCTCACATCATGTTCGTTCTGTTCACGCTGTGTGCCTTCGTCTTCGTTTAACATAATTTACAGTATTAGATATATGATAGTAATTCTTAAAAATGTTATTTGTTTCAAAAAAGTAGAGACGCAATGCATTGCGCCTCTACACGAGATTTTCCGTAGTTTTACAGCAACCAATTAATAGATATGAATAAAGTTGTTAGCAATGCTGACGAAGCCATCCGTGATATTCAGGATGGTGTTACCCTGATGTTAGGCGGGTTCGGCTTATGCGGCTTACCCGAGAATTGCATCGCGGCTCTAGTTAGAAAAGGTGTTAAGGAGTTAACCTGTATATCCAATAATGCCGGAGTCGACGATTTCGGTATCGGCCTGATGCTGAAACAGCGCCAGGTGAAAAAGATGATCTCATCCTATGTGGGTGAAAATGCTGAATTCGAGCGCCAACTGCTAAGCGGCGAACTGGAAGTTGAACTGATCCCGCAAGGAACATTGGCTACACGCTGTATGGCAGCAGGTTATGGTATGCCGGCTATTTTTACCCCTGCCGGTATTGGTACTGAAGTAGCTATCGGCAAAGAGGTCAGAAATTTTAACGGCAAAGACTACTTAATGGAAACGGCATTTGATGCCGATTTCGCTATTGTTAAAGCCTGGAAAGGCGATACGATGGGTAACCTTATCTATCGCTCCACCGCACGCAATTTTAACCCTGTTATGGCTATGGCTGGAAAAGTAACTATTGCCGAAGTGGAAGAGTTGGTTGAACCAGGTGAATTAGACCCGGATAATGTTCATACTCCGGGGATTTATGTGCACCGTATTTTCCAGGGAAAGGATTATGAAAAGAGAATCGAACAACGTACCGTTCGAAAAAAATAACCCACCTGTCATTGCGAGGAGGAACGACGAAGCAACCTCGTCGCTAAGCTCGCGAAGAGGTTGCCGCGCTACACTCGCAATGACAAAACTTATAAGAAGATATGTTAGACAAGGACGGAATCGCCAAAAGAATAGCGAAAGAAATACAAGACGGTTACTACGTAAACCTCGGCATCGGTATACCTACGCTGGTAGCTAATTATATTCCGACGGATATGGATGTAGTATTGCAATCTGAAAATGGCCTTTTAGGAATAGGCCCCTTTCCTTTTGAGGGTGACGAAGACCCCGACATGATCAATGCCGGTAAACAAACCATTACCATTTTGCCTGGTTCGGCGATATTTGATTCGGCCATGAGTTTTGGTATGATCCGCGCTAAAAAGGTTAACCTGACCATTTTAGGCGCTATGGAAGTATCCGAAAACGGCGATATCGCCAGCTGGAAAATTCCCGGTAAAATGGTTAAGGGGATGGGCGGTGCGATGGATTTGGTGGCTTCCGCCGAAAATATCATCGTAGCCATGCAGCATGTCAACAAAGCAGGGGAATCCAAGCTGCTTCCGAATTGCACTTTGCCGTTAACGGGTATTAATTGTGTGAAAAAGATCGTAACCGAACTGGCCGTGATAGATGTATTGCCCGATGGTGGTTTCAAACTGCTGGAGCGTGCGCCGGGTGTAACCGTCGATCAGATCAAAAATGCAACTGCGGGAAAACTAATCATTGAAGGGGAAATACCGGAGATGTTAATTTGAAAATTAGACAATTTGAAGATTTGAAAATGAAATCAATTTTCAAATTGGCAAATTTTCAAATCAATACCTTTTGTCTTAATTCCTGCGATATAACTTCCGTCACCGCAATAACGTCACTGGCAATTTGCGTATTGTTCACCACTATCTGCTCACATTCGTTCCGATACGGCAAAAGATATTCCTCATAAGCTGGCATCACGTGATTAATCCATTTATACATCGCATCCTCGTGCGAGTAGCCGCGTTCTTCCAGGTCGCGCTTTAAGCGACGCGATAAGGCAACCTGTTCTTCGGCCTCGATAAATATTCTCAGGTCCAACTTCTCGGCGATCTCGACAAAATGGAAAATAAAAAGGCCCTCTACAATGAGTATAGGGGCCGGTTTTATTTCTAATATTTTTGGTGCAATGTCAGGATTGTTGAACGTATATTCCTGCTTATAAACTGTTTGACCGTTGATCAACCGGTTGATATCGGCAATAAACTGGCCGCTATTAATGGTTTTCGGCAGGTCGAAATTATAGAGTTTGTTCTCTTCCTTGGTCATGTTATGAGCCACGGGGTAATAATAATCATCCTGCGACACCAGGCTAACTTCCTCATTAGTAAAGTGCTCCCGGAAACACTTCAGGAAAAATGTCTTCCCCGAACCGCTTCCACCTGCAATACCAATGATAAAAGGTTTTTTGTTCATACCGAATCAATAAGGATTATTGCTCGTTAGGTACGCCGTAGCTGATATTTACCTGGAAACGTTTGTCCAAAGCGCCTAAAGCTTCGGCAACGTTTTTGGTCATCACAATAACCACGTCCTTGGTTTGCTCATTATCAGTAAACCTGCCCACCACTTTGGCAAATGTAGTGCGGTTGGTCATCACGTTAGTGATCTTGATTACCGTTCCGATAGGGGCAGTGCGGTGCAATACCAATTTTTTATTTGGGTCGAGCCCGGCATCCTCTATCCAGGTAGCAACGCCTTTTTCATCCTTCTCAAATAAACCGTATTTGTTGGCATTCATGTGGTAGGCGTTCGAATTACTGCTGTCCTGCGGTGAAACCATCGTGGTCGAATCTCGTTTCGCAACAATACTATCAACATGCTTTTCCTGTACAGGCATAGGGGCAGGAGCCGACGGCGCGTTGGATGAAACTACCAGGATCTGTCCCGGGCTAATAGTGTTCGACGACAGGTTATTCAACTTCATGATATTATCAACCGTCGTGTTGAAGCGCTTGGCAATTGAATACAAGGTCTCGTGAGCAGAAACTTTATACTGTGTAGGCGGCGTGTTATCTACAGGCTGACTTTGTGGTTGCTGACGCTGTGGCGAAGGAGCCTGTACGGTTACTTGTTGTGGTTGCTCTGCCGGTTGTTCCTCAGGCTGCGGCTCTTCCTCGTGCTTACCGTGTTTCTTCTTTTTCTTATCGTTTTTGGCAGTTTCTTTTTCGTGGTGTTTTGGCTCAATATAGGGCTTACCGGTAGGTATTTTGATGGTATGCCCTATACTCATTTTGGCATTATCATTATAGCTTTCCAGTTCTTTAACGTCGATATGATAATGACGGGCTATGGCGTAATAAGTATCTTTCTTCTTGATCTTAAAAATAACCACCCTTTTACCTTTATGATTTTCAACACCTACAGAATCGGCAGCGGAGCGGGCAAAAACATTTATTGAAAAAGCGAGCAGGGTAACAGTTAACAGGAATAATTTAAATTTCATCGGCTTTAAAAGTATTTATAGGTTCAAAACTTTTAATTGTGACTGGTTCTTAAGGTATATCAATTTATCCTTACATAATAGGAACGACTCGGGCTGTAACTTTTGTATATCGGTGTTTAACAAATCTTCAAAAACAATATTTTCACTATCCATCATATACAAATGCTGCTGCAACGTCCCCGCTGTAAGCGCGTGCAAAGATACAATTCTCAAATTATTGTGCTCAACATAATGACTTGTATTTTCCAAAGGACTCACCGGCAGATGTAAGGATAGCGAAAACTCATCCGAAGCGGCATCAGGCAATATGATATTATTAGTTAGTTCTAAATCAATTGACGCTTCATAAGGCCTTATTGTTGCTCCGTTTTTAATATCAATTAATAACAGCTTGCGTGGCTGCATGCGGCTATCATACATAACCGGCCCGTTGGTGGTCAAATGATCAAAAGTCGAGTTATAGTCGCTCCAAATGGTTTTCCCGGTAAGGGCATCCAAAGCGATGATACCTTTATGAACCGGTCCGTCTGTTGATTGATAATGGTGAAGCAACAATACACCATCAAAAGCTGCTTCGATTCCTGTTAGCCACCTTTCTTCGGTTTGCAGGCCGTCAAAATAGGTTTCGCCTGTATCAAGATTGATAGATGAAAATGAAACCTGTTTGTTGGCCACATCCCGCACTTCAACCAATAGGAGTGCATTCAGCCCGTCTATTTCTAAACGCCAAACCGGTGATTTAAATTGATGACTGATGAACGGCTGCAGCATAAGGCAACAAATATGGTATTAATCGGAATGAAAATCCGGCGCGGGTAAGTTTAAATTTATAAATTTGGCGGCTACAACAATTAGCTACGACTATAATTTATGAGTAAAGGAATAATAAGTAAAGAGGAAGACTATTCGCAATGGTATAACGATTTGGTGATTAAAGCAGATATGGCCGAATACTCGCCGGTACGCGGCTGTATGATCATTAAGCCCTATGGTTACTCCATTTGGGAAAAAATGCAATCGGTATTGGATGGTATGTTTAAAGAAACCGGCCACGTGAACGCCTATTTTCCCTTATTTATACCCAAATCCTTTTTCTCGAAAGAAGCCAGTCACGTTGAAGGTTTTGCCAAGGAATGCGCTGTGGTTACGCATTATCGCCTTAAAAACGACGAGAATGGTAATGTTGTGGTGGATGAAGATGCTAAACTGGAAGAAGAATTAATTATTCGCCCGACATCAGAAACCATTATCTGGAACACCTATAAAGGGTGGATACAATCCTACCGTGACCTGCCGCTATTGATAAACCAATGGGCCAACGTGGTGCGTTGGGAAATGCGCACGCGTATGTTTTTGCGTACCAGCGAGTTTTTATGGCAGGAGGGTCACACCGCTCACGCTACGGCTGAAGAAGCGATTGCCGAAACCGAGCAAATGCTTGGCGTTTATGCTGATTTTGCTGAAAACTGGCTGGCATTGCCGGTGGTACGTGGTCGTAAAACACCAAACGAGCGCTTTGCAGGCGCTTTGGATACGTATTGTATCGAAGCGCTGATGCAGGATGGTAAGGCTTTACAAGCAGGTACTTCGCATTTTTTAGGGCAGAATTTTGCCAAAGCTTTTGATGTGAAGTTCACCAGTAAGGAAAATAAACTGGACTACGTTTGGGCAACCTCATGGGGTGTATCAACCCGCTTGATAGGTGCCCTGATCATGGCACATTCGGATGATGCAGGCCTGGTATTGCCGCCAAAATTGGCGCCTATACAGGTGGTGGTGGTGCCGATCTATAAGCACGATGAGGAATTAGAAAACATCACAGCTTATGTTAAAGAACTAACCAAAGAACTGAAGTCGAAAGGCATCAGTGTGAAGTTCGATAACCGCGATACACATCGCCCCGGCGCTAAATTTGCCGAGTACGAATTGAAGGGAGTGCCATTGCGCGTAGCTATCGGTAGCCGTGATATGCAGAATGGTACGGTTGAGCTGGCGCGCCGCGACACAAAAACAAAAGAGACTGTGGAACAGGCAGGTTTGGCTACTCGTATTGAACAATTACTTGAGGATATACAGCAAAATATTTATAAAAAAGCTGCCGATTTCAGGCAGGAAAATACCCGTGAAGTAGACACCTATGACGAGTTTAAACGCCTGCTTGATGAAGAGCCAGGCTTCCTGTCGGCTCATTGGGACGGCACCGCCGAAACAGAGCAGAAGATCAAAGACGAAACCAAAGCAACCATCCGCTGCATACCGTTAAATAATAAACAGGAAGAAGGCAAATGTATCCTCACCGGCAAACCGTCGACACAGCGGGTGTTGTTTGCGAGGGCATATTAGAGCCCCCTGCCCCCTAAAGGGGGTGAAGCTATTTTAAAAATGTTATACATAAAATAAATATTAAAATTCCCCCTTTAGGGGGCTAGGGGGCATATGAAATTCGCAACAAAAGCTATACACGCAGGGCAGGAGCCCGATCCAACCACAGGCGCGGTGATGACGCCCATATACCAGACATCCACTTACTGGCAAAAATCGCCGGGGGATAATAAAGGTTATGAATATTCGCGAGGTACCAATCCTACCCGCAAGGCTTTGGAAAATTGCCTGGCAGCTTTGGAGAACGCCAAATATGGCCTTGCTTTTTCGAGTGGTATGGGTGCAACCGATGCGGTTATGAAACTCCTAAAACCCGGCGACGAGGTGATCACCGGCAACGACCTGTACGGTGGCTCGTACCGCATATTTACCAAAGTGTTTGCCAATTATGGTATCAAGTTTCATTTTTTGGACTTGTCCAATCCTGCGATTATCAACGAGTATATCAACGACAATACCAAACTGGTTTGGATAGAAACACCCACCAATCCAACTATGCAGATAATTGATATAGAAGCCATTGCTAAGATCACCAAAACAAAAGGTTTAATACTGGCAGTTGACAATACCTTCGCTTCACCGTACCTGCAAAACCCTATGGACCTGGGCGCAACTATCGTGATGCACTCAGTTACCAAATATATCGGTGGCCACAGCGACGTAGTAATGGGCTGCCTGATGCTGAACGACGAGGACCTGTATAAACGCCTCTGGTTCATCTACAATGCCTGCGGTGCTACACCCGGTCCGATGGATAGCTTCCTGGTGCTACGCGGTATCAAAACCCTGCACCTGCGTATGAAAGCGCATTGTGAGAATGGTAAGGTGATCGCTGAGTTTTTAAAGACACACCCTAAAGTTGATAAGATATACTGGCCCGGCTTTACCGATCATCCCAACCATGATGTCGCCAAAAGACAGATGCGTGATTTTGGCGGGATGATATCTATCACACTGAAAGGCGCTGATCTGAAAGAAACCTTCCGCGTTGCTTCTTCCTTCAAGGTATTTTCATTAGCTGAATCATTGGGTGGGGTTGAATCACTCATTAATCACCCGGTAACCATGACGCATGCGTCGATACCCAAAGAAGAGCGTGAAAAGGCCGGTGTGGTAGATAATTTATTGCGTTTGAGTGTAGGGGTAGAGGATGTGGATGATTTGCTTGGGGACTTAAAGCAAGCCCTTTCTTAACCGCCTTGTCATTGCGAGGAGGAACGACGCCTGTCCCGAACTTGTTTCGGGAAAGCAAACTCGTCGCCAATACATAACGCGGTCATGCATAGCGACGAGTTTGCCGCGCTGCGCTCGCAATGACAAAAGAGGACAAAATGTTATGATAGAAAACCTCAAAGCCTTCCTCGATGCCAAAGTAGCGCAATACAACCGGCCGGAGTTCATCAAAAACGACCCGGTGTCTATCCCGCATTTGTTCAGTAAAAAGCAGGATATCGAGATCATGGGTTTTTGGGCGGCAACTTTAGCCTGGGGGCAGCGCATTACTATCATCAATAAATGCAAAGAGCTGATCACCCTGATGGACGGCGCACCTTACGACTTCATCATCAATCATGAAGAACCCGACCTGAAAAAGCTGCTGCATTTTAAACACCGGACCTTTAATGATATTGACACCTTATACTTTATCTCTTTTTTCAGGTATCATTATGAGCGTCATGACTCATTGGAGGATGCTTTTGTGCCCGCAAACTATGATAAGGGTGTCATGCTGAGGCACTCGAAGCATGAGGGCAAAGGCCTTTCCGCTCACCCATCGACGGAGCTCAGGATGACACCCAATGTTAAAGAAGATGGAGCAATTGAGCAAAGCTTCAACAGCTTTAGAGAATATTTCTTTTCATTACCCGACTTCCCGCACCGCACTAAAAAACACGTATCCTCGCCATCGCAAAAATCAACCTGCAAGCGGCTGAATATGTTTCTACGCTGGATGGTTCGCAAGGTTGATTGTGGCGTTGACTTTGGTATTTGGAATAAACTCAAGCCTGCCGACCTCATCATGCCATGCGATCTGCATGTTGATCGCGTGTCCCGCAAATTAAATCTCATCACCCGCAAACAAACCGACTGGCAGACAGCAATAGAGCTAACAGAACACCTAAAAGAATTTGACCCGAATGACCCGGTTAAATATGATTTTGCTTTGTTTGGCTTGGGGATAGATGAAAAGTTTTGATTAGACGATATAACTTGGTAAATTTGTGTATGACCAAATTGACAGTCAGTATTCCGGATAACAATGACGTTCCTTTCTTGCAAGAAATGCTAGAGCGCATTGGTTTATCATATGAGATTGTTTCCGATGAAAAAGACTATTTATTCAGTCCTGATGAAATAAAAGGTTTTGTCCAAACCCGTAAGGATTACCTGGATGGTAAAACTACTGCGCGCGATTGGATTGATGTTGAAAAAGACTTAAACCGTGCATTCGATTAAAATACTCAAACGCGCTGAGCTAGAGTTATTCGACGCATCTCAATGGTACGAAAAAAAGCAAAAGGGATTATCTTTAAAGTTTAGGGCCGCTATTAAAAGTACTCTGGAATCCATTGTTTTGAATCCATTTATCTTTTCTAAAAGGTATAACACAGAATTGCGTTTTGCTTTAGTTTACAAATTCCCTTACGTGATTGTATACTGGTTTGACGAGAGCCTTGATATAGTTTTTGTAACATCTATTTTTCACACTAAAAGGGATGCTGATAAGTTTAAAAACGAATGAATATCCATAATTTATTAAATATTTCTGGAGACGATCTCGAACTTCAACGTTTTCTCGTCGGCAAATCCGAACATACTTTAATACTGTTCGATCATTTTATTAATGAATTTCAAAAGATAGCCCCCATTACCATTCATCCCGCCAAAACCATGATCGGCATTGCTAATTCCCATAAGCGGGTGGTTTATATTACTCAATTGGGCAAAAACTTTATCCACATAGTGTTTCCATTCAAAGAACCTTATGCTGATAACTTATGCTTCCAGAAAATTGCCCAGGTACCCGGCGATATGCAATTCAATCATCATTTCAGGATGCTGCAAAAGGAGGATGTAAACGAAGAAGTGTTGGAGTTTATGCGGCTGGCTTATAATAGCTGAACTATTCCGTCGGCGCTTTCTTAGTTTCCTTTCCTATCCTTTTATCGCCCTTGGATATCAACTCGCATACGTATATCGCTGAGCTTTCAAAATCGTCATCATCCGGTTTGAGCAGCCTCCAGTGCGATTCATATTTTTTATCGCCATCATACATTACGTACTCAGCCAAACCGGGTATTTCCTCTACAAGGCTTTGGTGATGCTTTTTGTGGGACGATACCCAAATACCGTTCATTTCGGGTTCTTTAACTGCCTCACGCAGCATCAGCATAAGCTTTTTATTGAGATAGATATAAAACATGCCGAACATGGGTTTTACCACAATATTGCGCGGCAGGTAATCAAATACAAAATCGAACGGAGCAGCCTTGTTCATATACAAAGTTATATTTTACAATAGACGAGCAAAAATGTTAGCGATAAATGGCGACTTTTGCAGCTGGTTCATGGTTCATGGATGATAGATCATAGCCGCTATGAACCATGAACTATGATCTATGACCTAAAAAATGAATAAAGAAGAAACCATCGTCGCATTAGCCACACCCGCTGGAACAGGCGCTATTGGTGTTATCCGCCTTTCTGGTCCGGATGCGATCACAATTGCGAATAGCGTTTTTAAAGGGAAGGATCTCACCAAACAGGAATCGCATACCATTCATTTCGGGCCAATTATTGATGGAGACGTTACTTTGGACGAAGTGCTGGTTTCTTTGTTCATAGCCCCGCGTTCTTATACACGCGAAAATGTTGTAGAGATATCCTGTCACGGCTCTAATTATATTATTGAGTCCATCATTAAACTGTTAATGAAAAATGGCACTCGTGCAGCTAAGCCGGGCGAATTTACTTTGCGTGCTTTTTTAAACGGCCAGCTCGATCTGTCACAGGCCGAAGCCGTTGCAGATTTAATTGCTTCTAACTCCAAAGCCTCGCAACACGTGGCCATGCAACAACTACGGGGTGGTTTCAGTAATCAATTACAGCAGTTACGTAGTCAACTGGTGCATTTTGCGTCCTTGGTTGAACTGGAACTGGATTTCTCGGAAGAGGATGTGGAATTTGCTAATCGCGGACAATTAAAACAACTGATCGTAGACATTTTACAAATAATAAGCCGGCTTATCGAATCCTTTGAACTGGGCAACGCTATCAAACACGGCGTTAATACGGTTATAGCCGGGAGGCCAAATGCTGGTAAGTCAACCCTGCTCAATGCGCTTCTGAATGAGGAGCGCGCTCTTGTGAGCCACATTCCAGGTACCACACGCGATACAATAGAAGAAGTACTTAATATCAATGGTATCAACTTCCGTTTAATTGATACTGCCGGTATACGCGAAGCGACTGACACTATTGAGCAGATGGGGGTGGAACGTACCATGGAAAAGATCAGCCAGTCAGCACTGCTGGTCTATGTTTACGACGCGGCAACGATCACTATTGAAGAATTGAACAGCGACTTGCAAAATCTGCAAAAGCCGGGCGTCACCATGCTTGCCGTCGCTAATAAAGTTGACCTGTTGACTGAGGAGCAATTAGCTGTATTGCTGCATACCCGAAGCACCATTATAATTTCGGCCAAAGAAAAGCAGCATATCGATGAGCTGAAAGATAAAATTTACAGTTCAGCCATCAAATTCGAACTGACTGGTAACGAAACATTGGTCACCAATGTGCGCCACCTGGAGGCGCTGCAAAAAACGCAGGAAGCATTATCACGAGTACTAACCGGAATAGATACGCAAGTAACTTCAGATTTCCTGGCGATGGATATTAAGCAGGCTTTGCATTATTTAGGCGAGATCACTGGCACGGTGACTACGGATGATTTGCTGGATAATATCTTTTTGAAGTTCTGTATCGGCAAGTAGCAGATAACATGTCCGATATCTTTAGTCATAAACGCCTACCTCCGAATGTGGAAGTATTAAATGAGGGTTATTTTGTTTTGAATCAGGAAATTCGATGACCGCCGTCATTTTTATTGAATGTGCTTGCCATGAACTTGGATGGCGATATGTGGCTACATTGAATGGAAAGTTTACCGGCGAATGACTGATTTAACACAATTTTAACAATTAGGGTATGTTTATAAAAGTATGTTTGCTAAAATGCGTATGAGGTATAATAAATTGGTTGTTCTGCTAGTGACCGTTTTCTGCACATGGTTGACCATGAAATCAGAAAATGGCGGTCGGCAACACGATGGTACGGGCACCCCAACCGTTCATGCGCCTAATGACGATCATGTTACTCGAATTTCGCACCTATTTGTATTTCACCATACTGCGGAGATATCTAAGCCATCAAAGTCATTTATCAGTATCCTTGCAAATTTCAGGGTGCCAGACACCAATATAACGGGTCCTGATCTATCGGGTTACGATTATGGAAAATTTAATAGCCATTTCAAAGACCTTTACAAACTCCTGTTGTTTCCATTTCATGGGTTTTGGTAGCAAAATTTGATTTATCCCTTTTTGCACTCAAGTTTAGAGAAATCCGAAAATTAAGATTCGTGGTAATAATGATGGTTGGGTATTCATAGGGGCCTGTGCCATCGGTTATTGCAATCCTGTCCACTACATCGTAAAAATCATCAGATCAAACCGCTTCGGCCGTTACTGGAAGCCTGGTAATTCTTTCGCAACATACATGATTACGAGGCTCTTTAGGCTCGTGATAGGTACTTACAGGATTGATTCTTGAACTGCAGCTAATCAATTGCCCTATTTACGCTTACCATTAACTCAAATTAAAAATCAGTCATGAAGAACATCCTGATATTCAATGATAATTCACCCGAAGCCGAGCATGCTATGGAATTAGCATCATTTATAGCCGGAAAGGCAAACGTTTCATTATACGTGTGGAACACTTTTGAAGATAAACAAGAAGCGATAGCCGCAGACTTAATTGCCCTGGATTCTAATGAAAATCCGGCTAAGCAGCCCGGCAGCGGTAGACGAAGCGAGAACGAAAAACCGGGATTGATTACCTATACTCATAGCGGACTGAAACCTAACCTGGTGGTCATAGAAGATGTAGTGTTTGACTCTAATCATGTATTATCATTAGTGCAAAAGTTCAATATAGGACTATTGATCAAAGGTATTGCCGGGAATCGGGATCACAACTCTTTTATTGAAAGAAGTATTCTTAACTGTTCAACCAAGTCCGGCTGCCCCATATTGCTTATCCCGCAAGGGTTTAGGCGCAAAAACATAGAAAAAATAGTGTATACGACAGACCTGAGATTCTGCCGCCAGGATATTGTCCGGTTTTTAAGTAAACTTGCCGTTGCACTTAATGCCAGTGTACTAATTGCTAATATTGCAGCAAAAGGACTGCCGTATATGGACAATAAATATGCGCTTAATATCTTTGAGGATGTGATCGTTGATCGATCCAATTGTGATCACATCTATTTCAGTAACATTCGTGAAAGAGATGTTTCTAAAACTTTGGATATTTTGATCAATGATATGAAAAATGATCTACTGGTATTGGTAAACCACAAATACCATTTCAATGAGATTTTAGGGCGGGATGTTCCTTATACGCTACCTGAGTTCATCCAGGTACCAATTCTTATATTTCCGTCTTAATTTCAATGAATATACCTTGCCAACAATTAAGAAAAGAAACAGGCACAAAATGCCGATGTCGTCAAGGTTGGCTGGCCAGCAACACGTTTGGATATCGTAACAAATATGACCAAAACAGAAAAGCAACGCTGTTTCTGGTCATATTTTGTGACGATATAGGATAGAATGTGAGCAATTGGCAACGGCATAATAAGCCCTATACATTCTCAGCAGAAAACCAACTATTTTTTGTGATTCATGATAAACATCATGGTTTTAATTGAAGCGTTTGATGCTGTCTAATTAAAAAAAGATAAAAAAGTCTTTTAATATTAAATATATGTTTTACCTTTGTAGGAGGATGAGCATATTTTCAAAAACGTGCGAATATGCCATGAGGGCAGTATTTTTCATCGCACATAAAACTGCTGATGGCGGCAGGGTGGGCATTAAGGAAATTGCAACGGGAATAGACTCGCCGGAACATTTCCTGGCGAAGATTCTACAGGACTTGAGCAGACGCGGCGTAATTCAGTCGGCAAAGGGACCAAATGGTGGCTTTTATACGGATAAGACAGTTCTTCGGCGACCGGTCAGCGATGTAGTGGAAGCTGTAGATGGTAATGGTATTTTTGTCGGATGCGCGTTGGGCCTAAAGCAGTGTTCGGAAATTAATCCCTGTCCTTTGCACCATGAATTCAAAGCGATCCGAAACCAACTGCATCACATGCTGAACAGTACGACAATTGGCGAATTCAATACCGACCTGATATCCGGTATAACAACATTGAAAAAATAAAAAATTTCATTAAATAAAAGATAAAAAGGTATTAATATATTACAAATGAAAAAAGCCCTCTTTTTATTAGGAAGTTTGCTCACGGCGTCGAAAGCCGTTCTCGCCAGGAACGGCGCTTCCGGTGCATCACCGGATTTACCCGACACCGCTTCATCTTCAGTCACTTTGATTTTGATTTTCATCTTCCTGTCCATTTTTATTGGGTTAGCCGTGTGGCTTTTTGGCAGCAGCAACCGCTTGGAGAAACTATCAGAACATGTTGACGATGATGGCCATTCGTGGCTGATCAGGCATTTGAAAGATCTGGACAAATATCAGCTTGACATGATCATCAAAAAGAAAAATTCAGGAGAGAAAGCCGGTAAAGACACGGAAGGAAAAAATCTAAAAAAAACAATGTTGCTACTAGTTTTCATGTTCTCAGGTTTGAACCTGTTTGCGCAATCGACGGCGACTTCAGGTAGTGTGTTGACGAACCCCGGTGTGCTTATAACGATAACCCTTATCCTGATACCGCTGTTGATCGTTGTTTATCTGATCGCACTCAAGGTAAACAACATGGTCAAAAGAATCCGCAATAACAAAACCCGCGGGGAGGCCAAATATCTTGCAAAATCCCTTCAGGATATGAGCATGGAAGAAATTGGCGAAGAGTTAGAAAGGCGTAAAAGTGCTCTTGAATTTACACTTACTAATACAGAACTGGCGGGTGAAATTCCGGTTGATGACAAAAAAGGTTTGCTCCATAATATTTCAGAAGTCAATACCCCACGCTTCATAGCCACCAAAAAGAAATCAGTCAAAAGACCCGATATCGATCCGGCCTTAACGAAATTGATCCTGTGGCATTTGTGCAGCGCCGCGTTCTGGCTGGTTGTGGGAACTTCAATAGGGGAATACTTGGGTATCAAATTCGTTTCTCCCGATGTAGACCATATAAGTTGGCTAAGTTTTGGCCGTTTAAGGCCCGTGCACACCAATATGGTATTTTGGGGCTGGTCATCTCTTGCCATGATCGGGCTCGGTTATTATGTAGTCTCTACTGTTAGTAATGCCAAGGTAGCCAGTTTGAAATATGCCTGGTATGCATTTTATCTGATCAATGCTTCCGTTATTGCAGGAAGTATTTCATTGATGGCCGGCATCAACAATGCCGGCGGCGAATACCGCGAGTACATCTGGCCTATCATGCTTCTATTTGTTATTGGCCTGGCAATTACATTGATTAATTACCTGCGAACTATTGCAAGACGCAAAACCAAAGAGATATATATATCTAACTGGTATATCGTTGCCGCTGTTATGTTTACTATAGTGATCGCGCTGGTCGGATATTTGCCTTTTTGGCAAAACGGTCTCGGAGAAACAATCGCACAGGGCTATTATATGCACCAGGGAGTTGGGATGTGGTTTATGCTTTTTAACCTTGGTCTTATTTATTACTTTCTCCCTCAACAATTGAATACCCCTATTTATTCCTATAGCCTGGGTATCCTGGCTTTTTGGACACAAATACTATTTTATACACTGATTGGCACGCACCACTTTATATTCAGCGCTATTCCATGGTGGCTGCAAACAGTTGCCATCATAGGTAGTATGGGAATGCTGATCCCGGTTTTCGCAGGTACTACTAATTTCCTGATGACTTTCCGGGGCAATTATAACAAGATAGGGTCGAGCTATACCCTGCCCTTCTACCTGGTGGGGATTATTTTTTATTTCACCGGTTCATTCCAGGGCACTGCGGAGGCTTTCCGCTCTGCAAATCTATACTGGCACTTCACGGATTTCACGGTGGCCCATTCGCACCTTACGATGTACGGCATTATCGCCTTCATGCTATGGGCGGCTATCTACACGCTGGTGCCCCGGCTCACAGGCAGGGAACCACATCAAGCCTGGGTTGGCGCGCATTTCTGGATGGCGCTGGTCGGCCTGTTATTTTATACCATACCCCTAATGATCGGGGGTACTTTAAAGGGAATGTATTGGCAAGAGGGGAAGCCCTTTATTGACTCGGTTGTGCAAATGGCTCCTTATTGGTTATGGCGCGCAATAGGCGGGTCTTTGATGTGGGCATCACACCTGGTTTTTGCTTATAACCTTTATTACATGATCGCAGGCAAAGAAGAAATTGATCTTCAAAAAGCTGTATTTGACGAACTTGAAAAACTCCCCGCTAAAAATGCCTTACAATAATTAAAACAATGGAAATCTATAATAATCATAAAAGACTCTTTGGGGCAGCCATAGTTTTATTTATTGTCCTCACCATGTTTGCTGCCATATTACCTGCTTTTAATGCGGAAAAAAATGACGCCCCCCTGCCGGGCAGTAAGCCGTTAACACCCGATGAATTAGTAGGCAAAGGGATATATATACGTGAAGGCTGTATTGCCTGTCATACGCAACAAGTAAGGGACGTAGATATGGATAGAATTTGGGGCAGCCGGCCGGGGATCGCCGCCGATTATGCACGGATCAAAAGAACGGATTTTTGGAGAAACACTGCTATGCTCATGGGTTCTGAACGCACCGGGCCTGATCTCACCAATATTGGTGTCAGGCAGCCCAGCCAGGATTGGCTCCTGCTCCATTTTTATAACCCGAGGGCAGTGGTGCAACAATCAGTGATGCCCGCGTACCCCTGGTTATTCGAGGTAAAAGATTATGCATTTCCAGGTGATGTGGTGGTGCATGTTCCCGATGAATATCGCAAAGGCGTAACAGGAGAAATTATTGCAACCAAAGAAGCAATGCAGTTGGTGGCTTATCTTAAATCGCTAAAACAGGTTAGCTTGCCGGACGGGAAACCAACCCCCTTATTCTTATACGGAAAGGATTCAAAAGAAAGTGCTATCCCGTCATCTACCGGCAGCACCAAGGCAGCGGCCCCTCAGTTCGACGGAGCTGCGCTGTACACCTCTAATTGTTCCAGTTGCCATCAGCCTAACGGCGAAGGTTTGGTGGGCGCTTTCCCCGCGTTGAAAGGGAGTAAGGTTGTTTTGGACGATAACCCTGAAACGCAGATCACGATCATTATGCAAGGTTATAACGGCAGGGTGAGTGAGGGTTACGGTGTTATGCCCCCTGTGGGAACCAACAACAACTTAAAGCCAGAGGAAATAGCAGCTATCATTAACCACGAACGTACCAGCTGGGGCAATAACTCCAAACAGGTAACCATAGATGATATAAAAAAAGTAATTGCAGGTCTTAAGCCGGCAAAAAATATTATAGCAAAATAATTGGAGATGAAAACAAGGATGATCTTAACTGGAATAATTTCTACAGCCTTGTTGTTAGCTGCCGGCTTGCCTGTTATGGCTTGTGAGGCCTGCAAAAAACAACAACCCAAATTACTACAGGGCATTACGCATGGTCCCGGACCTGATAGCAACTGGGATTACCTGATCGTAAGCATAATGGTAGTCATCACGGCCTACTCCTTTTATGCCATGATCAGATACATGGCTAAATCACGTGATAATGTGCACCAGGACATCAAAAATAGTATTTTAAATTAATTACACCATGGAGGACAAAAGTTTTGTAACCCTGTTTATTGACGACGACCCGCAACCGGTAGGAACATTTCCTGCACCGGTATCTTTTGACCTGGACACAAAAAAACTGACCGATGGGAAACACATCCTTAAAGTTGTCAGTAAGGATCATAGAGGGAAAGAAGGCATTAAAACCATTCCCTTTGTAGTGCGGAACGGCCCGGCCATAGCGGTTGAAGGTATCAAAAAGGATGAAGTAGTTGATGGGGTTTTGCCACTGATGATCAATGCCTATAGCAAAGGCGACCAGAAAACGTTTATGTTGCAAGGCAGCGAGACTCCGCAAAGTATCCCTTTTTGGATCGTCATTCTATTGATCATGTTTGTGGCATGGGCGGTTTATTATCATATCACCTCCGGTCAAACCCCGTTATTCAAATGAAAAAGGAAATTGAAGATATTGAAGATATCAAAGTGTTCGTCGACGACTTCTATACCAGGGTAAGGGGCGACGAACTGATCGGGCCCATCTTCATGGAAGAGATCGCCGATTGGCGACCCCACCTCGACAAGATGTACGCCTTCTGGAATGCCGCGCTGTTCGGCGTAGCAGGCTTTCGAGGTAACCCCTTCGCCAAACATGCGCCCTTAAAGATAGACCGGCCGCATTTTGAGCGCTGGCTGGAACTATTTTGCGCGACCATTGACGAGTGTTTCGAAGGTTTTATAGCGGATGATGCCAAAAAGCGTGCGGAGCTGATGGCGAATATGTTTTTATACCGGTTGCAGCAGATGAACGGCAATAGCGACCTGGTAATCGTGTAAATATGGAAACGAAACCTCATGACATTGAAAGCGAAACAGATGTCCGGCAATTAGTTGACATCTTTTATGAAAAGGTGCGGCAGGACGAGTTATTGGCGCCCATTTTTGAACCAGTGATCGGCGATAACTGGGAACATCATCTTGAACGCATGACCGACTTTTGGTCAACCTTACTGCTCTACACCAGGAAGTTCAGTGATGATCCGCTGACCAAACATTTGCCGCTGGCCCTGACCAAAGAACATTTTGACCGCTGGTTAACACTTTTCTACGGAGTGGTAGACGAATTATTTCAGGGAGAGATTGCGGAAAATGCAAAAAAAAGGGCGTCCAGCATTGCCCGGATTATGAAAGCGGTTAAAAATATTACTGCATGATTGCTAAGTATCAACGCATCGCGCTATCGGTCAGGAGTATAACGGCCATCTTTTGGTTAGGTTTCTTTATGGCCATCAGTTTTATGGAAGCGCCACTAAAGTTTACCGCACCGGGCCTGAGCATGGTTGAAGGCTTACAAATTGGTAAGATCATCTTCAAATCGTTAAACACTTGCGAATGGGTCTTTCTGCTGATTCTTTTTATTACCTGTATTGTCAAAAAAACGACCCGAAAAGGATTTTATCTGATCACTGCTGTCAGTGTGATACTTGCAGTTGAAACCGGGTGGTTGTTACCAATCCTTGATAACCACGCTAACGAGATCATCAAAGGCGGGATAGTCATTGATCATAACGCACATTGGTTTTACATCATATTAGAAGTAATTAAAGCACCCCTATTACTATTGATCGGAATTGAAAGCGGCAAAATGCCCTGGAAAGAAAATGCACAAATTAAATTTGGAAATTATGCGGGAAGTTGAAAAAAATAGTCATTATAAGATCCTCCAGGTAGAATTGCCTGCCGGTACCAATATGCCGCAGCATTATGCGACCTCTAATGCTTTTGTTATCGTTGAATCGGGCAATGCCTTGTTAATCTGCAAAGGGGAAACCTCCGAGTTGGTTAAAGGGTCAAAACTTTCGATTCCCTCACACGAGCCACATATCCTTAAAGTCATACAGGATTTTAAAGCATTGGTTGTTATGGCAGGCGATGCCGTGATCACTTATTCTGGCCTTTGAGATGGATACAGGAAAAAACAAACCGATCAAGCGAAGCGAACACATCATCGCTCTTTCCCGCGATCATCATACAGGCTTGCTGTTCTGCTGGAAGATCAGGGAAGGCCTAAGAAAAGGCATCCCGCTGTTTAAAATATTGAAATACATGAATTTCTTTTGGGAGCAGCACCTGAAGGAGCACTTCCGGGAAGAAGAGGCATTGCTCTTTAACCGCCTGGATGATGAGCTATCCCGGCAGGGTAAAACAGAGCATCTGATGCTTGAACAGTGGCTGCACCATCTGAACCATTGTGAAAATGAAAACGCCACGGAATTTTTGTCGTTTGCTGACCTGCTAAGAGAGCATATTCGTTTTGAGGAGCGAACCTTATTTCCGCACCTGGAAACCACTCTGGCTGAATCCGTTCTGGTACCGGTGGGGAAGTATCTTTCCGAACAACACAAGGAACCGTTTGTAGAAAGCTACCTGGATGAGTTCTGGGCCAAAAACTATCCCCACTCATGAGCAGCTTGAAACGACCGGCGAGGGACATCGTGGTGGGTGTGGATTATGACGGCGAACATCACGAGCTGCTTACTTATGAAAACGAGTATCGCAGTCTGATGATGCTCATCTATGACCGCGTGTTCACGGAAAGCTTTGGCGAATGCCTGGGAATGGGCAAATGCGGAACCTGCCTCGTGGAGATCACCAGTCAGCGAATGGCCCCGACTGCTTATGAGCGAAATGAAGAAACCAATCTTTTAAATGCAGGTCAAACAAAAGGAAATATCCGTTTAGCCTGTCAACTGATGATCGATGAAAAGATGGATGGTTTAGAAGTAAAAGTATTAACATAAAATAATTAAAATATGGTCATACAAGATGTATTAGCGGCATTAAAGGATGCCTCTGGACCTGTAGTCAAAGTATTGGTGAAGGGTAACGGCGGGAAAGTGATTGTCCTGGGTTTTAGAAAAGGGATGGTGTTGAAAGAGCATAAAACGGGGCTTAATACGAGGTTGGTAGTTATCGACGGGCAGATCAGTTATTTCAGTGCCAATGGTATGGTGACCTTGAACAAGTTCGATGAACTTGATATTCCGGTCAACGAGCCGCATTCCGTACAGGCTCTGGCGGACAGTATTTGTTTTTTGATACAAGTATAGAATTAATGGCAAAGTAATGGAAGATCATTGTGAAAGTATCGAAACCGATATTGGTATCGTCGGTGCCGACCCGTTGGGCCTGTTGGCGGTATTTGAAGCTTGGCTGTTGAAAATACGTTGTCATTTGGTCGACGCACTGCCTCGGGCTGGGGGACAACTTTCCGAGATCTACCCGCATAAACCAATCTATGATATTCCCGGTTACCCAAAGATATTGGGACAGGAACTGGTGGATAAGCTCATGGAGCAAATCAATCCTTTTCGTCCTGGCTTTACCTTAGGAGAACGGGTAAAAAAAATTGTCTGCGACAGTGACGGCTCACTGACGATCTCAACGAATGAACACACAAGAATACACTGTAAGGTGCTTATCATCGCGGGCGGTTTGGGTTGTTTTGAGCAACGCAAACCGGCTATTGATGGGTTAACCGATTTTGGAGGCAGAGGCGTAAGTTATACGGTGAGGAACCCGGAAAGTTTGCGCGGCAAGAACGTAGTTTTAGCAGGTGGCTGCGATTCCGCGCTGGATTGGACGCTGTTTTATATGGCATAAATGCATTTTAACATGATCACGATCCATATCATCAATTACGATGGGCAGAAAACACAGCTGGAAATACCCATCAACCTTAACCTGAGCCTGATGGAGGTACTCAAGGCGGGGGGCTATCCCGTCCTGGCCACCTGCGGCGGTATCGCGCTTTGCGCCACCTGTGCCATAAAAATCTTGTCCGGAGGACAGTATTTAGCACCGGCGATGGACCAGGAACTTGACATGCTGGACATTCTTCCTGAAAGTAATGACGCAATGCGCCTGGCCTGCCAGATACGTTTAGGGCCCGAAATGGATGGGATGGTCATCCGGCTGGCTGGACAGGACTATGAATAAATACACATCTAAAATAAATAATAATGCAAACTCTATTAAAAAACAACGCCGCCTGGAACAAATTCACAGCATTTACACACAAACATGAAAAAGAACGCATGCAATGGTTCGTTATCTCTTTTGTATTTCAAGCTGTCGTCTGCCTTCCGTTGCCTGCGGTACTGATCTACTATTATGATGCGTCGCCGCTTTGTTTAGGCGTTACCGTCTTATTATTCTTTATTAATTTGACGGCAGGTTTCTGCGGGGCAAAAATACGTACGATTATCTCGCTTACCACCATCAGCCTGGCGGCAAATTTAATTATGTTGGTTTCTTATATGCTGATATCGTAGACTGCGGTTATCTGGATTAAAGGCAATTCAAACTTGAAATAGTTTCAATTATGCAGACACTGCAGAAACTGACACAGGGCTTTTATTATTCTCCCAAAAGCGTCCGCGTTTGGCAAGACGCCGCCTGAAGAGGAAAATCTGGTACGCACGTTTTTAAAAGATGATTGGTTTTTATTGACTCCAAATTTGTATAATGCTTTAGGCGCAGGTACTACGCAACTCTATAACCAGCGTACGATTTATAATCACAAACGGCATGGCTTGTTCAAACCGGGCAACCGGACGTTTGATTTCCAGGTGAAACATCATTTTCCTGAAAAACTGACGCCTGAATTTCTATTGGTCGACCTGGCTGGTAATCTGGACGGGCTTGCTGAGGATCAGCACCAAGTACGAAACAACCCTTTATCAAAAGCACGGAGTATGGATAAGGATGAGTTGAAGCGTGCGCTTGACCTGTATGAGACGGGTAAGCTAAACAAGTGCTGGCTCCCTTTTTGCCTAAAGATTCAGTAGAGCGAAATGGAGTTACCGTTTTTTTGTTACTCATTTGTAACTCAAACCTTGTAACGTGCTGATAAACAGTATTACATTACTTTTTGTATAGGAAAGTAACCCGGCATAGGCATTCAAACGAATAGTTGTATTTAAATCAACCCCTCTTCTGAACTTAAGTCAAATGTCAAACAAGATCCGACGTTAGCAGGCTGTTTATTTTCTCAAAAAACTCTTCAAGATCGAACGGCTTGGCAATAACTGCATCGCAGCTGGTTTCTTTAATTTCGGTATCCTTAAAAGGATATGCTGTAAAAATAACTACAGGTATGTGGTTTAGTTTTGCGTGTGTCTTTATCTGCCTGCACAATTTACCGCCATTGCCGTCGGCCAGCCTATAGTCTAAAAGTACAAGGTCGGGCAAAAAGTCTAAAATAATTTGCATAAACCCGGCGCTGCTTGAAAGCGCTTTTACTGTAAAATGCTCATAGGCTAAAGCCTCTTCAACAACATTGAGAATATCCAGGTTGTCATCCAGTACCAAAATCTTTTTCATGATAAGCTTTCGTATTGTGGTTAGCTTGAGAAAAGCTGAAAGCGACGAGATCGTGTGGAAGAACCGGTGTTCAGGCCCGTATTCGCTAACCGATCGTGATCAGGATTGACAATCAATACTCAATAAAGGTAATAATTAATTCCTGATAACCAATAGTTTCCGAATTTAATTTAAAGGAAATCGAAAGCCGTAGTTTATTCAGGAAGGGTTATTTTTTCTTTATCGCGCTTATCTCGCCATTGCGTTCCATGTAAACCTTATCGATGCCGGTCATATCTTCCGTCAGCGCCGACTTGCGAACGCCCTGTAATACATCTTCCTTGCATACCAGGGCCCTTTTCAAATTATCGTCTAAAAAACGACCGTTCTCAAACAGGATAATTTTGTTGCCTTCCATAATGCGCCCGAACGCCATACCGCGCGATATCCCCCAACCGAACAAGCGGTGCATGAGTACGATCACCAGGCAACATAGCACAACCGGCACAAATGCCGAGGCACCCACAACAGCGCGGCTCATGATGGCGCCAAGTGAAATGCTGATGATATTATCCAGCGGCGTACGCACACCAAAGGAACGCCGGCCTGAAATGCGGATCAGGATCAACGCGATGAAAAATATGACGATACCCCTGGCACTCATTTGCAGGGCGTTGAGGTCTTTACCCTCGCCAAAAATTTTGATGAGAAATTCCATGATATTAGGTTATTAGCTCAGCGGATTGTTTGGCATTTAATCGTAAACAACATAGCGGTAATTTTTTTTGCCCCTTCATAATCTGCCTCCGTTAAAGTCTTTTAAATATTGGTTATAATAACGGCCTACCTTACGGGCATAATGCCTTGCGTAATCTATTACCGCCTCTTGCCAGCCCTGGTCCCGGCCGAAAGCCATCAATTCATCAATAATTGCGGATCCCTGGATACCGCCGCTACGCAATTGTGATGAAGCGGTCAACGCGGCCATGTCGTCGATCACCTGGTACATATCACGGTAATCTTCTTTGAGCAGCTTAAATTTGATCGTATCCTTCACCGGCTGCAACTCCTGTAGAATATAAGAATCGCCACGAAAGACGGTCGTGCTGAGCAGCGACGCCGAAACATTCTGCATCCTTTGCTGGATAGCTATCACCCGTTTCGCCTCGGTTGGCCAGTCAAGCTGCTGCACTGTGGTGTATGACCGTAGAGATGATGGGCGGGCCTGTTTCATATCCACCAGTAAATACTTATTTTTGGTATTAGTGCTTTTGAGCAAGAACAGGTAGCGTTTAACGCCGACACTACCGGTACCTGCCAACCGGAATACAGCGCTTTTTACCTCGTAGTTATAGGGCCCGTCGCTGCTGGTCGCGATCCATTCCTGGATATGCGCTTTTAACTCACCCCTTAATTTTTTATCTATTTTAAAATGCCGTTCATCCTCCAGCGAAAGTATGATCCGTTTCTTTTTACTGATGGTGCGCTTCTTTAATAATTCCTTTTCGCCGCTTTTGATGGCTTTCGTCAAAAAATCGCAGACGATCCCTTTAGCTGTGCGCGGATCAATGCTAATTGCTTTGCCCCTGGCCAATGTAGCCGAGTAGGTTTTCACAAAAAGCTGTGCCATTTTTTGCGCTTTTTCGGGCTCTATTTTTAAACTTTCGAATGCAACAAAAATACTGGCCACCATCCTGGCCACTTCATAACTTACCGGTGCAAGCAGGGCCTCGTCGAAATCGTTAAGGTCAAAGTAAACCAGCTTGTTATCTCCCTTGTAACTGCCGAAATTCTCGATGTGCAGGTCACCGCATATCCAGGACAGGGGCGAAAGCGGCAAGGCTTCTGCCGCAGCGAGGTCTTCATAAAAGAGGTGGCAGGTACCCCGGTAAAAGGCGAAGGCATTTACTGCCATAGCCTCGTATTTGAGCTTCACTTTCTCAGGCAGCAGGCCCGCGTTAAAAGCTGTTAAACGTTCGGCAAGTTTGCTCATGATTTAGGAGATATTGGTTTTGGTTTGCGGCGGCTCGTTTTTCGCTTTTGGTTTTCTTCGGCGGCATCTATCGAATGCGTGCTGGTAATATCATCCTCTTTTTCCGCAAGCGCTGATATTTTTGCATAGAACTTGTGCAGGCGGTCCAACTCCGCTTCCGTAAGATTTTCTATATCGACAATTCGGTTGCTGGTTCCCTCATGCGAGGCCAGCAATTCGTTCAGCTTGAGGTGGATAGCTTTGGAATCCTTATTCTGCGCTTTCTGGATCAAAAAAACCATCAAAAAGGTAACGATGGTGGTTCCTGTATTGATAACCAACTGCCAGGTCTCGGAGTAATTGAATACGGGCCCGCTTACAGCCCACACGAGTACGATGACAGCTGCGATAATAAACGCTGCCGAACTACCGGTAGCGGTTGTAGCCCAATTGGAGAACCGCTCAAAAAAATTCATTTTCTTTTTCATAATTATTAATTGTAAATTTTGTGAGGTTACAGTAAAGTATTTTCGGGAAAACGTTGGGCGATATCTTGCATTTAACTGCAACACTAAACACTGCCCACCTGTTTTAGGACATCCTATAAAACTATATGGCATAGCCATAGTTATACAACAAAGCCATCCACATGAGCAGAAATCCGAAGATCTTCCCATTATTTATCACCGGCCAGTTTATTTATGTCAACAAATGATTACTATGCCGGTACCAGCGGACTGGTATTGCCCGTACCAAATAAGAGTTATTACCCGGAGGAGTTTAAAGATAAAAGCAGGCTATGCTATTATGCCTCGCTGTTCAATAGTATCGAGGTGAATTCATCCTTTTATAAAATACCGATGGCAAAAACGATCAGCAAATGGACGGCGGACGTTCCAGCCGGGTTTCGGTTCACCTTCAAACTTTGGCGGGGCATCACCCACGAAAAAGACCTGTTTTTTGACCCGGCTAATATTACTCGTTTTATGGAGGCCGTTAATACAGCCGGGTTCCATAAAGGCTGTTTGCTGGTACAATTCCCGCCATCGGCAAAAGCCAATTTGATGCCGCGGTTAGAGCAAATGGCCGGTTATATCCAAAAGGCGGACCCGGATAATACCTGGAAAATAGCAATGGAGTTCAGGCATCCGTCATGGTATAACGATCGCTTACTTCAATTTGCTGAAACGAATGATCTCAATATTGTCCTGCAGGATATCCCGGCTTCGGCTACGCCGCTTGAATACGCCATAGGCGATACGGTATACCTGCGCTTTCACGGCCCCGGCGGAAAATATCGCGGTAGTTACCCTGATGATGTCCTAGCTGAATACAGTACCTATATCCGGGAGTGGCTGGAAGATGGTAAAATAGTATATGCCTATTTCAACAATACAATGGGTGATGCGGTAAAAAACCTGGACACGTTAAACACGTTCGTCCGGCAGGGGTGAGGTAAGTTTATTTTCATTACATTTTTAAACCTTGCCTACACCAGTTCCGGGATCACTATCAGGTGTCGCAGCATGAGCTTTAGCCGGATCAATTTCGCAGGCGTAGCCAAACAGGCAGCGATCTTTTATCATAGCCGCTACTTCAGGCGGCACGTAGTTTTCCCAACCTTCGACACCTTGCTTGATGAGCTGCAATACATTGTCGGTTTCTACATGAAGGTTACTTTCCTTATAATGCCTGATGTCTTCTATTTTATTATTAGCGATCAAATAACGGTATAGATCTATTAAATTAGCGGCAGGGTTGAATTTCAAACAGTTCAATATCACGCCATCACGTAAGGTAGGATAAATGAACAATTTTACCTTGCGGCTGAACAGGGTGGCAACCGACTCCAAAATGCCTCCCGGAAGATCCTGGTAATGTTCTTCCGAAAAAATATACTCCAGGTTGGGGTAGCCTAAAACTACGCCCATTTTTAATTTGGTGATCTTTGACAGGTAAGCTACCAATTTATAATATTCATGAAAATTGGATATCATTACCGTTTGCCCAAGCGAGCACAGAATATCTACCCGGTCGAGAAAATCCTTCTCATCAATTTCTGCAGTTTCATCAGCATTCCTTTCTTTGAGCGATTGCAGCGTAAGCTCAGTGATCACTACCACATTGTTCTTGTCTACATCCGGCTCCTGCATAAATTGTTTGACGCCGGTATTCAGCATATCTAAATGCACGTTGATCAAAGGGCGGAAACGCCCGCGTATGACTACGATATGCTTTTTGTACAATACTTCAGAAGGCTGTAAATTATCACCGTCGGGGCTAAATACAGCCGCGTCCGAAAAGCCCAATTTTACCAGGTGCAAGCTCATTAGCCTGTTATCCACTTTGTCAAAATCCGGGCCTTCAAAACGTATCATATCTATTTGAATACGGTCTTTTGACAAGTCGTCCATCAGCGAGAGCAGGAACACAGGCGGGTTCTCATAATAATAAAAGCAGGCAAACATCAGGTTAACACCCAACACACCCACCGCCTGCTGCTGCATATTATTGTCGTTATCCAATAACTTAACATGAAGCACAACATCATTAAATGGCCCGTTTGGCTGCAATTGAAAACGCACACCCATCCAGCCATGCCCTTCATTCGTCTTTTGATAGTTGAGTGCCGAAATGGTGTCCGAAAAAGCAAAGAAAGTTGTGGTATCACCGCGCTGCTCAGCAAGGCGTTCTATCAGCAGGCCATATTCATGGTCAAGCATAGATATCAACCTGTTTTCGCTTACATAACGGCGTACTTGCTGAACACCATAGATAGCGTCAGAAAAAGTCATATCATAAGCCGACATCGTTTTGGCTATGGTGCCTGAAGAAGCGCCGGCCTTAAAAAAATTGGCAGCCACATCCTGGCCCGCGCCAATTTCGGCAAATGAGCCATAAATTTTCGGATCAAGATTAATGGCAAGCGCCTTTTGTTTGGTGCCGATATCTTTATGATAGATGTTACTCATTATACTTTGAATACACTTTTTTGACGACACTATCGCCGGCTTCGTAATTCGTTGTAAAATTACGTATTTTTAAAAGAAAGGTTACGGCAGATGCGATAAAGTCTTTAAACCATTGTTATTATACAACCGCAAACAATAGCTATAGCTGAATATAGGCTTAGAACTTAAGACTCTGGACTTAATCCACCCTTTTTCTTAAAATGTCTTTCCCTGTCTGCTTCATGTGTATCGCGGGCATGGGCAATATCATATTCTAACTCAGGGTCAATGTTAGCGTCTTCAACTCTTTTTGTCTTTTCCATTAACTCCTCGTGGTGGTCCTGTAACCATTTAAGTTGTTTTTTACCGTACGAAACGCGTGTAAACAATACAAACAACACAGGAACGATGAAAATAGATATAGTGGATGAAGCGATCATGCCGCCCAATACCGCAATACCAATGGTATTCCTGGATTCGGCGCCGGCACCCGTGGCAAATACCAGCGGCAGCACACCGAAGATGAAGGACATAGACGTCATAATGATCGGCCTGAAACGCAGGCGCACCGCTTCGATGGTCGATTGTAAGAGCGGCTCACCGCGATCAACGCGCAACTTGGCGAATTCAACGATCAGGATAGCATTTTTTGCCGACAGACCGATCAGCGTGATGAGGCCTATTTGGGCATACACGTTGTTGGTGATAGTTGGGGCTGTCCACAAAGCTATTATCGCCCCGAACGCGCTGATGGGCACTGCCAGCAGCACGGAGAAGGGCACAGACCAGCTTTCGTATAGTGCTGCCAGGAACAGGAACACAAAAATGATGCAGAACAGGAAAATATAAACGGTGATACTGCCCGCCTTGATCTCCTCATAGCTAAGCCCCGAAAACTCATAAGTATATCCGCGCGGCAACGCTTTGGCAGCAATTTGCTTTAGTACATCTAACGACTGACCACTGCTGTATCCGGGTGGGATAGAACCGTCTACCTCTGCCGACCTGAATATGTTAAAGTGCGATATGGATGTTGCTGTTGCATCCGCCTTGTATGTTACCAGGGTGCTCAACGGCAGCATGTTGCCGGCCTGGTTGCGCACATAATATTTGTTGATATTGCTTATCAGTGCCCTATAAGCAGTGTCGGCTTCAATAACGGCATGGTAAGTACGGTTATATAGGGTGAAATTATTGACAAATAAACTGCCCATGAAGGCCTGCATAGTTGAAAACACATCGGAGATCTTGACGCCCAGCTTCTCGCATTTTTCGCGGTCAACTGTTACCGTGTAGCTTGGGGTATGGGCCGTAAACGAACTAAACGCTGTTGAAGTAGCCGGCGTTTTTTTGGCTATCGCGACAAATTTTTGCACATTTTTTTCAAACGCGTGGATATCGTCGGTCGAGTTTCCCTCTTCTATCTGCATAGCAAAACCTGCTGCCAACCCAATACCCCGCATGGGTGGCGGTTGTATGGCTACCACAGTGGCGTCCTTTATACCTGCTTTTGCAACGCTTTTTTTGATGGCGTCCATAATGCCCTGCACCTTAGTTTGGGGAGTAGTACGCTCATCCCAGGGGGTTAACATACAAAACATGGTGCCACTGTTATTGCCGCCGCCACCAAGTATATTAAAGCCGGATGCACCAACAAAATGCATTATGCCCGGCGTTGAGCCCACGATCTTCATCAACTTTTCAAGCACTTTGTTGGAGGCAGCGGTAGAGCGGGCATCGGCCATTTGATAGGTAACAAATAAACGGCCGCCATCCTCTGCCGGAACAAATCCTGATGGTTTGCTTTTGAACAGCAGCCAGGCACCCACACAAATGCAAACGAGCAGGATAACGATATACCTGGCGTGTTTTATGCTTCGCCTGACACCATTGGCATATTTGCCGTTAATTTTATCGAACATGCGGTTGAACCGGTCAAAGAAAACGCGTTCAAGCCAGGCAAAAAATTTATTTGAACTGTGGTGTGAGGGCCTCAGCAAAAGCGTACACAGGGCCGGTGTTAACGACAGCGCTACAAAGGCCGAAAAAATTACGGATATAGCTATGGTGATTGCAAACTGCTGGTAAAGCCGGCCAACAATGCCAGGAATAAATCCAACCGGAACGAATACCGAAGCCAAAATAAGCGCGATGGCAATTACCGGGGCCGATATTTCCTTCATGGCCTGGTAGGTCGCTTCTTTTGGCGACATGTGCTGTTCATCGATGTAATGCTGTACGGCCTCCACGACAATGATGGCATCGTCAACCACTATCCCGATAGCCAGCACGAACCCGAACATGGTGAGCGTATTGATAGTGAACCCTAAGGGTATGAAAAAACAGAAAGTTGACAAAATAGATACCGGGATGGCCAGTATCGGTATAATCGTAGAACGCCAGTTTTGCAAGAAAAGGAATACGACCAACGCGACCAACGTCAGCGCTTTTAGTAGTGTGCCGATAACCTCATGCATGGACACCCGGATAATAGTGATCGATTCAAAAGGAACGACATAGTCAACATCTGACGGGAATGATTTTTTCAACTCCGCGAGTTTTGCGTAAACATTATCGGCAGTTTCAAGTGCATTACTTCCAGGCGACTGGTAGATCATCAGCAGCGAACACCGGTTACCATCTACATAGGAGCCACCTGAATAAGTGAATTTGGCGAGTTCAACGCGACCTATATCTTTCAGATAGATCATTTTATCCGTTCCGGGTACATTTTTTACGATCAGCTTTTCATATTGCCCGGGTTTGCTGAGCATGCTGTTTACTATTATACCGGTTTCAAAAACCTGCTTCGGGTTTTGGGGTGGCGATCCTACCGACCCGGCGGCGACATAAACGTTTTGACCGCTGAGCGCAGCTGTTATATCTGATGGCATCAGGTTATACGATGCCATTTTATCTGGATCAAGCCATATCCGCATGGCGAATTGGTCGGTACGGGCGCTTACGTCGCCAACACCCTGCACACGTAACATAGCGTCCTGGAGAAATGTATTGGTGTAGTTATCAAGGAAAGTAATATTATGTGTCTTTTTAGGCGAATACACAGCCACTAGCATCAATTGATCAGGATTACTGGCACGTACGGTCGCACCCAGCTTAGTCACAACTGACGGCAACAGAGGTGCGGCAATTCCTACGCGGTTCTGCACGTTAAGCGCAGCTATTTGCGGATTAGTCCCAACATTAAATGTTACCCTTAAGCTCATGCGGCCGCTGTTGCTGCTGGAGCTTTGCATGTATTCCATGCCCGGGGTACCGTTTACCTGCTCCTCAATGGGGACGGTAGTGGTTTGCTCCACCGTTTGCGCGTCGGCACCGGTATAGCTGGCATTAACGCCTACACTTGGCGGCGTAATATCAGGATACTGATCGACAGCCAGGTTGAAAATGCATATTATCCCGGATAGCATTAAAACCAGGGAAATAACGATAGCAGTTACCGGCCGTTTTATGAAGGTATTCGCAATCATGATTCGCTCGTGTTATGCAGGTCGCGCGATTTCTGTAATTCAAACTCCAGTTCCGGGTCGATATTTTGTGCTTCAACTCTCCTGGCTTTTTCCATTAGGTCATTGTGATGGGCTTTCAGGTAGTCCAGTTTCTCCTTACCGTAAGCCCAGCGGGTGATGAGGACAAATAGTACCGGTACCACGAAGATCGCTATTGTAGAAGCCGCAGTCATGCCGCCTAGAACAGTCAGGCCTATGGTACGGCGGGCCACTGCACCAGCACCAGTTGCAAAAACTAATGGCAGCACACCCAATATGAAGGCTAAAGAAGTCATTATTATTGGGCGTAAACGAAGGCTTACGGCTTCGAGCGTCGAGTCGAGCAGGTCTTCGCCCCGATCTACGCGTACTTTGGCAAACTCCACGATAAGGATAGCGTTTTTCGCGGCAAGGCCTATAAGCGTGATCAAGCCGATTTGCGCGTAAACGTTGTCGGTAAGGGAAGGAACTAGTACCAATGCCAGAATAGCCCCGAAAGCACCTATCGGCACCGCGAGCAATACCGAAAACGGAACCGACCAGCTCTCATATAAAGCAGCCAAAAACAGGAAGACGAACGTTAGCGAGAAGGCGAATATGTATATAGTTACAGACCCCGCTTTCAGTTCCTCATAACTTAATCCCGAAAACTCATAGGTATAACCTTGCGGAAGTTGCTTTACCGCCAACGCCTGTAGTGCATGGATCGCATCGGTCGAGCTTACGCCCGGCGGAGATGACCCGTCTATTTCCGCAGAGCGAAAAATATTAAAGTGTGAGATCAGCGGGGCCGCCTCAACAGGCTTAAAGCTGATAAGTGTGCCCAAAGGCACCATTTGATTACTGGAATTGCGTACATAGTACTTTTCCATGTCGGTTATCATCGCCCTGTAAGCAGTATCAGCCTGAACCACTACGTGAAAAGTGCGGTTATAGGTGGTAAAATCGTTGACATACAAACTGCCCGTGAAGGCTTCAATCGTGGTAAAGACATCCTGTATGCTAACCCCCAGCTTTTCACATTTTTCACGGTCGACCGTAAGGCTCATGTTCGGCGTATGAGCGGTGTAAAAGCTGAAGGCCTTAGTGATCGCCTGGTTTTTATTAGCTGAATCAACAAAACGGTTAATTACCTGCTCAAAAGCCTGTAGGTTATCATTAGTGCTCCGCTGCTCTATCTGCATGCTGAAACCTACGGTTGAACCAACACCCGGAAGTGGCGACGGCTGTATCACTTCGACAGAAGCATTGGTAACGCCGGCGTCCTCAATACGTTTTTGCATTACCTTGATGATACCCGGTACTTGCTGGTCATTGCCCGAACGTTCGTCCCAGGGCTTCAGTTGTACATAAATAGTACCGTTATTGGAGTTAGTAGCGTTAGTTACCACGTTAAGGCCTGATAGTGCGGCATAGTGCCCTACTCCAGGCGTACCTGCAACTACCTTCATCAGCCTGGACATAACATCAACTGATTGCGCAGTGGATGACGCCGGGGGCAACTGGAAGGTTACATACAGGTTGCCGTCATCTTCCGAAGGAATGAAGCCGGTTGGCTTAGACTGGAACATAAAATAGGCCCCGGCGCAGACGCAGATCAACAGGATGACGATATACCGCGATCCCTTGATGCTGCGGCGCACACCTTCTGTGTATCTCCCGGTTACCCTGTCAAACCATGCGTTAAATTTGGTAAACCATCCGGTAAGACCTTTATTCCTTTTGCTTTCGTCAGTTGGTTTTAACAATAACGTACAAAGCGCCGGTGTTAACGAGAGGGCGATGAAAGCCGATATAATTACCGAGATAGCTATGGTGATGGCAAACTGCTGGTACAACCTGCCAACAATGCCGGGAATAAACCCGACCGGTACGAATACAGCCGCCAGTATAAGCGCAATGGCCACAACCGGGGCCGAAATATCTTTCATCGCCTGGTAAGTAGCTTCTTTAGGCGACATCTTTTCATGATCGATATAATGCTGCACAGCTTCAACCACAATGATGGCGTCGTCCACCACGATACCGATAGCCAGCACAAAGCCGAACATGGTTAAGGTGTTGATGGTGAAACCAAGCGGGATAAAGAAGCAAAACGTACCGAAGATAGATACCGGTATGGCCAGAATGGGAATAAGGGTTGACCTGAATGTTTGAAGGAACAGGAACACCACGATGGCCACCAGGCAAAGCGTCAATAGTAAAGTCCGCACCACATCTGCCATTGAAACTTTTACAACGGTTACCGATTCGAACGGAACGCTGTAGGCCACATCCGTTGGGAAAGTTTGTTTAAGCTTGGCAAGCGCGGCGTAAACACCGTTGGCAGTTTGGAGCGCATTGCTGCCCGGCGCCTGGTATATTTGGAGGTAAGATGCCCGGTGGCCGTCGACAAATGAGTTGCTTGAGAAAGTGAATTTACCCAATTCTACGCGGGCAACATCCTTTAGGTAAACCAGTTCGCCGGTTTGAGGATTGTTTTTTACAATAATGTTTTGAAACTCCGGAACGGTACTTAAACGGCCGTTTACCAAAATACCCAATTCATAAGTTTGCGTTGGGGCCTGGGGCGGCACACCGGCTGTACCGGCGGCTACCTGTACGTTTTGGGCAGTAAGCGCAGAAATAATATCCTGCGGCTCAATGCTATAAGAAGCCATTTTCTGCGGGTTCATCCAGATACGCATACTGAAATCGTCGGTGAAACGGCTTATGGTGCCCACTCCGGGTACACGCAGTAAGGCATCCTGGATAAAAATATTGGTGTAATTATCAAGGAAGGTGATATTATGCGTGTCGTGCGGTGCGTATATGGCCACCATCATCAGCATGCTGGGGTTAACCGCGCGAACGGTAAGGCCCAGCCTGCTGGCGGCTGCCGGCAAAAGCGGCGTAGCTATACTCACACGGTTTTGCACATCAAGCGCAGCTACGTCTATATTAGTGCCTATTTTGAAAGTTACGTTGAGCTGCATGGCGCCGTTGTTGGTGCTGTTGCTCTGCATATATTCCATCCCCGGCGAACCATTTACCTGCTCCTCAATAGGCGTTGCCATGGTTTGCTCCACGGTTTGGGCATCAGCGCCAATAAACTGCCCGTTTACCTGCACCACCGGCGGGGTTATATCAGGATATTGGTCAATAGGCAGTAGTAAAATACACACCGTACCGGTGATCACCAGCACGATGGAGATCACTATAGCTGTTACAGGCCGTTTTATAAAGGTATTAGCAATCATAGATCATATCTTGTTACAAGAACCAACGTGGTTTTATCGCCCCCTTCTTCCACCCGGCGCTACTTTATTGGCTGTGGTTATCTGCGAACCGTCATGCAGCGACTGCAGGCCATCTACAACCACGCGGTCGCCTTCTTTGATGCCGCTTTTGATCACGATATTCGGCCCGATGGTTTGCCCGGTTTGCACCTTCTTTTGCGAAGCAACCAGTTTAGGTTTCGGATCGGTCACATGGTTCACTGTATCCGCATGCGTGTGGATAACGCTATCCTTAACGACGAACACGAAGTATTCGCCCATTTGTTCTACAACGGCCTTATTTGGCAACACCAATTGAGGGCCAGTGTCCTGGTTATGCACCCGCACAATACAACTCATCCCGGCCCTCAACGCTTTCTTTGGATTTGCGAAAACCAGGCGGACACGGATAGAACCCGTTTGCGGATCGACAGCACGGTCGATAACCGATATTTTGCCCAGTTCGGGATAAAGTGTGTTGTCAGGTAAACGGATCGTAAATAAAGAGTCGACCTTATTCTGGGCCGGACCCTGTAACTTTTCAAAATATGGTAGTTGCTTTTCGTTGATGATGAAGTCAACAGCCATGGGGTTGTCGGTTGAAATGGTATTTAATATGGTTGAACCAGGATTTACCACATCACCTAACTTAACCATACTAAAACCTATGGTGCCATCAAATGGAGCGTAAACAATGGTATAGTTCAGGTTGGTTTTAGCTGTTTTAACTGCCTGATCAGATGCTTTTACCGTGTTTTTTGCATTTTCAAGCGTAATAATGGCATGGTCGTATTGCTGTTTGGCAACGGCGTTATATTTATTCAGGTATTCATAACGGTCGGCATCCTGCTGTGCCTGCACCAAATTACCTTGTGATACCTGTGTGTTAGCTACTGCCTGGTCATAAGCTGCCTGGTAAATACGCCTGTCAATTTCGTATAACTTTTCTCCCTTGCTTACATGGGTGCCTTCTTTGAAAAATATGCCGGTAACAGCCCCGGTAATTTGCGGAAGCAGGTTTACCTGGCTCAAAGCCTGTGTTGTTGACGGGTAAGTATCGTAATACAAAACATGCTTCGCTTTAACTTTCATTAAATTGACAGGTACCTCGGAGTTCTGAGGCGGCTGTTTCTTTTGGCAGGCCCCTAAGATCAGGCAGCTTACAAAAATGATATTTAACAATACTTTATTCATTGAGACGGTTTATTTTTTGATGTATTAATAAGTAATGCTGCCCATTGCTTTTTCAAGATCAATTTTGCTTGACAGTAATTGGAACAATGCATTTATATAGTTGATTTCTGATGTTATTAAATTCGATTCGGCTGTTATCACGTTCAGGTATGGCACAATGCCCTGTTTGTATTGCAGGGTTACCACAAAATAGGTCCGTTTGGCCAATGCCACGTTTTTTTGAAGCAGCTTCAGGTTATAAAAGTTGCTTTTATAGTTAGCCAAAGCTGTGGTGTACTCCGAATATATCTGCGATTTCAGTTCAGTTTCCTGCCAATCGATCACCTGTCTCTCCAGTTTTGCCTTATGCAGGTTGTGCAGGCGCGAGAAGCCCGTAAAAATTGGAATATTAAATGACAGCCCTATTAACTGGCTTGGATACGAAGCAGAGAAAAGATTCGAAGCCCGGTTATTTTCAAAGCCGAGGTTATAATTGTAAAATGCCGATAGGGTAGGCAGGAAAGAATACTTATAATAGTTTACTTGCTGATCCTGCAAACTCTCAGCCGTTTTGATCGACTGAAATTCTATTCGTTTCTCATAAGCTAATTGCTGTGTTGTATCAAGGCTGATTCCCTGCACCATTTGCGTGGTATCAAAACTTACGTTGAACTGCTGCGCCGGTGGAAGGCCCATTAGTCGTTTTAAAGCAGCGTATTGTGGCACAACGTTCTCATTGGCCTGTTTCAACTGTGCTCTTGAATTGTTCAAAGTTATTTCGGCTTCTTCGTAATCTGTTTCGTCAACAATACCGCCTTTGTATTGATGATACGCATCCCGCACGTTTTTACCCAGGCGCGCGGTATCCTCTTTTAATACATTGATCTGCTCCAACGTTAGCAAAACATTATAAAATGATTTGCTAATAGACGAAACCACGAATATTTTAGTACTATCAGTAGCTTGCTGCGCCTGTTTTATATACAAGGGTGCGGCGTTATGCGCATAAAAAAGGCTCGGGCTGAATATAGCCTGTGAAACCTGTATCCCCGGAATAAATGTATTCGTATTATTTGACCTTGTTGCGGTAGTAGTGGTTCCGGTATTGACAGGGGCGTTATTGTTGGATTCCTGTAAATAATGTACCAGGCTTCCCGAAGCAGTTACCTGCGGCAGCCATCCTGATAAAGCAATTGCATTATTATCTTTTACAATATCAACGTTTAACAGCGATTGATTTAAACCCGGTTGATGCTGCAAGGCATAGTCGATACATTGTCTTAAAGTCAGATATTGGCCGTTGCCATTTTTGCTTGAATCTGCAGGATTTTGGGGTATTAGAAGGTTATTTTTTATCGTATCCGGTACCGCCGGAACGGGCGGATTAGTGGGGTTTGCCTGTTGCGCCGACGCAGCAAACATTAAGCAAAGTACCCCCCCGGCTGATAAAAAAATACGACTGGCGCACCTTTTGAAAAAGATAGTTAGCATTTCTGATAATAATTTCGCTTACATCGGTTTGATAACACAATAATACTCAGAATCTTACTATTGTTTACTCACGCCATATGTATTTTGTAAAGTTGCTAAAAAACATATTCTGTTTTAAGTAACAATTTTGTTGGCGAGGCTTTAATCTACTAAGTTGACCAATATTGTTACTTATGAATCTTAAAATATTGAAATATTACCGATTTGATCAATTGTAGCACATGTGAGTATATAATAAACCAACTGTTTTTATTATATATTTGATAGCATAAATCCTGATCACATGAACAAATATCTTTTACTCACAACCGGGGCTCTGTTGCTTATAATAGCACAAGGCTGTACCAATTTCGGCAAGGAAAAAGACTTTAATGGCGTGCAGCTCTATCATACTTCAGCCATTACCGATGCACAGGCTGACTCTTTAGGCAAGTTTCTGGTTGATCAAAAGTTTGCTGATGGTTCTGCCAAGAGCGTCCAGATAACTAAAGCAGGTAATACTTACCAATTTAGGTTCGTGGTAAAAGAAGGTCTTGAAAACGATAAGGAAACCATTAAAAGCATTAATGCATTTGCCAATTCACTTTCTGTAGGCGTATTTGGTCATGCCCCGGTTGAAATAGATATGTGCGATAAATATTTGAAAACCAAAAGAGCATTTCCGTTTGTCGATTTTGGGGATTTAAACATAGTGGAAGCCACGCAATTGTATCACACAAAAGACATAACATCAACTGAGGTTAATTCACTAGGCGATTACCTCGTAAAGGCAAAGTTTGCTAACGGAGTACCTAAAACAGTCCAGTTAACCAAATCAGGCAGTACTTACCAGTTCAGATTTGTGATAAAGGACGGCATGGACAAAGATTCGGCTTACCTGCAAACAGTAAAAGTATTTGCCGGCGAATTGTCGCAAAATGTATTTAAAGGCGCGCCTGTAGAAGTCCACTTATGCGACGATTTCCTGAATACACTGGTTGTTATCCCAATGAAGTGATATTTTAATTTATGCTTTTGATAATATTGGTAGCAGTGGCCGTGTCCAACGCAACCAAACTATTATATGCCTGGGTTAGTTTTTGCTCGATTGAAGCATTCCCGACATATTTCTTGCGCAACGTAAACCATTTATAGATCAGCTGCAGCTCGGTTACGGTATACTTAACACCTGTGTAGGTTTGAATGGTTTGCAAAAAGGTAAAATTGAAATCGAGTGTAGGTTCTATCATCGTGCCTTCGCCATAATCATTCCAGGTGATTAGCTGCAGATAGGGGAGACTACTGTTTTTAGCCGCATCCAGCGTACTTTGCAAAGTTGCGGTGCCGTTGTGGTCGATAACAAATAAGGTATTGCCCCAACCACCTTGTGCATAAAAGTCTTTAAACCCAGGGTAGCCTCCGGCAAAAGCCGTAGCCAGTTGCGGCACCCGGTTTTGATAAAACCCATTCAAGTCCGTTAAATTGGTTGAATTTACCCAGGCAAACTCACCGCTTCCGTTGCTGCCTCCAACATTACCCTGGTATTCGAGCGATAAAAAGCGAGGCTTGGTCGTCAGTCCCGAAAAGGCTTGTGTCCAGTCATTCGTGGTTTTCATACCCTGCGGACCGAAATCTAATAATAAAGGCTGATTATTTATTTTGATGTAACTACTGCTGCCAAAATAGGCCGATTGTAAATAAGCAAAATCCTCTTTTGCAGCTTCTACTGTGTCGATATTGGCCACGGACTTTACATGCCCAAGAGTTTGGTCTTCATAACATATACCAAATTGCAGTCCTGCATAAGGTATCCGGTTGAATAATGAATCAGTATTACGTTTTACCAGCGGGTAATCTAACACATTATGTGTGCCGTACCAGTCGACGATGACGCCGTCGATACCTGCATATTTCATCAGCAGTAAGTGATAATCGATAACGTCCCTGTCCGAACTGGCATAAGGACCTATCATCGGGTAAAACCAGGATGCTATTTCCCTGCGGCCATTGCCAAGGATCAAATCCGGATTTTCATTAGCCATCGTCCAGTGCTGCCCCCACTGGCCATTGCCTGAGGTGGTTTTATCCTCAAACCATGCCATATAATGTACAAATACCTTCTGCGTATTAGTTTTAACAACCGGCTGTGCACCGGTTGTAATAATTGTTGCAGTGGTATCAGGCTTTTTAACAGGCGGAGGGGTAACAGAACCGCTTTTAGAACAGCCAGCCGAAACCAGACCGATACAAAGAAAAGAGAGTACTTTATTCATGAATACGGTCGATAAAGATAGAAATAATGTCATGCTGATAGCGGAAGGATTTTATTTGTACATTTTTAATCCCTGATCATCAGCAGTAGCTGGTGTAATACTGATAGCCGCCCCGCCGCCCCTGGCCAGTTTTAAGGCCAGTTTGGTTTTGTCCGTCACCAGGTATTTGGTGATCTTATAAGCCTCCGGGTTATCGTGCCAGTCGGCGTTATCGGCATCAGCATAAATGGTGGCCACATACTTTTGCCCTTTGTCTAAGAAGTCAAGCAATATCGTCGAATTTCGGCTTTTTCCATTTGTAATGGCGCCAATAAACCAATTGGACGTGCCTTTTGCTTTTCGTGCGGTGGTGATGTACTCGCCGGGTTCAGCTTCCAATACTTTGGTGTCATCCCAATCCACGGCTACATCTTTAATAAACTGGAAAGCATCCATGTGCTTCTCATAGTTTTCGGGCATGTCTGCAGCCATTTGCAATGGACTATAAAGGACAAGGTATAATGCCAGTTGTTTGGCCAGGGTGGTATGTATTTGCCGATTGGGTACGTTGGTGTATCCTTTTATTTTGAATATACCCGGGGTGTAATCCATCGGGCCGCCCATAAAGCGGGTGAATGGCATAATAGTTTCGTGTTCGGGTGTGTTTCCTGAGCTAAAGGCGTTATACTCGTTGCCGCGACCAGCTTCACAAGCCATCCAATTAGGATAAGTACGTTGCAAACCTGTTGGCCTTACGGGTTCGTGCATATCAACCATGATATGATAATCAGCAGTTTTTTGTACAACGCGTACATAATGGTTTACCATCCATTGGCCGTCGTGATGTTCGCCACGGGGGATGATCTTACCCACATAACCCGTTTTAACAGAAGTATAGCCATACTTATTCATGAAACGGTAAGCGGTATCCATCTGTCGCTCATAATCCATCGCCGAACCCGATGTTTCATGATGCATGATCAGTTTTACATTCTTTGCTGCAGCATATTTGGTTATCTCATCTATATTAAAATCAGGGTAAGGGGTTACAAAGCTGAACACATGTTCCTTCCAAAAGCCGAACCAGTCTTCCCAGCCCACGTTCCAGCCTTCAACCAATACGCCAGGGATACCGTTTGCCGAAGCAAAGTCGATATAGCGCTTTACATTGGCCGTATTTGCGCTATGCAAACCATTGGGGATCAAATGACCATTTGCATCCAAAGTATCTGCGTCATTCGAATAGTTCCACGTTCCTTTGCCAGTTTGCATTTCCCACCAAACGCCCACAAATTTCATTGGCTTTATGAATGATGGGTCCTTGATCTTCGAAGGTTCGTTCAGGTTCAAAATAAGTTTGGATTCCAGAATATCAGTTGCTTTATCGCTTACAATAATAGTACGCCACGGGGTTTTGAAAGGTGCATGCACGTAAGCTTTATTGCCGACTGCATCAGGTACTAAGGCAGCGGTCAATTTCAAACTGCGTCGATCTACGTGTAACTGCATCGAAGAAAAATCGACCAAAGCAGCCTCATGTATATTAATGTACAAACCATTCGGACTTTTCATCATCAATGGTGTTTGAACGGCGTAACGGTCCGGCGCAACCCTAACGGCAATAGCAGTTGAGGTATCAACTACAGTTTTGTTATCGATCTCGCTGATCTTCGTTGTGGTGTATAGGTATTCATTTGAATCGTAGTCGCCCGGTATCCAAAATGTCTTGTTATCCTGGGCCATGTGAAAGCTGGTCAGTTCGTTGGTTACGATGAAATACCGTAGGTTTGGTTGCCGTGGGAATTCATATCGAAAGCCAACACCATCTTCAAACACCCTGAAAATGATGTTCATCAGCCTGTTAGGGCTATTTTTTTGTTTCAAATGAACGATAAGCTGGTTATAATGATCGCGAATGGTGTTTACTTCGCCCCAAACGGGTTTCCAGTTCTCATCAACTGTTGTGGTTTCAAAACTTGTTACTATAAAGTGCTTATCAAAAGCGCTGTCGTTAGCTAAGGTAAAACCCATTTCCGACGGTTTGATCACGGTTTTATCGCCGTAATAAACCGAGTAAGTGGGTTGGCCGTTATCATCAAGCGTAAACTCAAGGCGCACCTTGTTCATGCTTGCTTTTAGTACTTTACTATCCTGGGCCTGCGCTGAATACAGCACAGCCACGGATAATAAGAATGTATATATCCTTTTCATGAGGGTATTTTTAAGCGTACCGGTAATGTTCCTGGTAGTGTTTTAAGTGTAGATGAAAACAATTAAAAAAGTGTAAAGCCATCTCACCTGCTTTACACTTAATTAATCAACTATATATCAATAACCCGGATTTTGCTTCATCTTGGCGTTACTGTTCATTTCGCTTAGCGGGATAGGCCATACGTATGATTTGCTGTCGTCCCAGGCGATGTTGCCGTTCAAGTTAGCAGCGGTTACATAATAAGCAGCTTCGGATTTACCGATCTTCCAGCGGCACACATCAAACCACCATGAACCTTCATTGAACAATTCGGCCCAACGCTCGTAGTATAATGGGTTTTTACCCAAAACAGGGTCGTTTATGGCAACGGTTTGATCAGTTACTGATTTATAATCAATCGCCGATGCAGCATCGATCGGTAAGCTGTAAGCGCGCCGTTTAACCTTATTCAGGTATTCAAGCCCTGTTGCGTTATCGCCACCTTGTATAGAGGCTTCTGCATATAACAGATAGATATCAGCTAAACGGAGCAAATAGTAATCCCATGCGTCAGATACACTGCCCGCAGTGTTACCTGTACCATTGCCTTCGTTATAAGCGATAGGAGCATACTTGCGCATGGCCCAGCCATAAACATTCGGGTTACCGGCAAATTGGCCAGGCTCAGCAACAGGTGCTTTATTAACACCGTCGAATACCACTGAGTCAACCCATGGTTGCATCGCGTTTACATACAAACGGGGATCGGCTGTTTTATTTGTTCGCACATCCAGTGCTTTTTGGCGGTAGGTCGGGTCCATCACCAATTGAGGATTATTATAACTAGGGCCCGCTCCGGCATTGTAGTTTGGGTTGTTTACCAAACTGTAAGCGCTGCCGATAGAATAACCAAAACGCAGCACGTTCATGTCGTGAAAAAACTCGTTGCCATAACCCAATGGCTGTATATCACCAACTGTCCCGTTAAAGGGGGTTGGACCGTGAAACCCGCCAAAAGTAAACGGCGACCAGATCAAACCGTTGATGGTTGCCGAATTTGCTGCACCGCTATAAACGCCATAACCACCTTTTGAATCCGCATCACAATATAATTCGAACAGGGATTCAGAATTGAATTTATTTTTGCCATTAAAGGCCTCGTGATAGGTAGCATAGCTCATTAATGACTTTCCGCTTCTGGTGATCACATCAAGCAATGTGGTTTTAGCATTGGCCCAATCCTGTGTATAAACGTAAGCCTTGCCCAATAAACCTTCAGCCGTAAATTCGCTTACACGTGCCAGGTCGGCCGAGCCCCATGTGTGTCCTTTTAATAAGCCTTGTGCTGTTTTAAAGTCATTAATAATAAATGCCCAGGTATCTTTTACTGACGAACGTGCAACCTGGGTGCTTGCCAAATCGGTTGGTAAGCCATTGTAAATAGGTACACCCATTTTATTGCCGTTTGTTCCGCCGGCAGCCATATAGCTTTCGCCATAAAGGCATTCCAACTCCATATAGTACCATCCACGTAAGCAATAAGCCTGTCCCAGTACCAGGTTTACCGATTGCTGGTCTGCAGCGCTTATGCCTGAATTAAGTTTCATGTATTGATTAGCCGCGTAGATAGTTACATTGCAATCCTTTACGCCTACATACAATGCAGCCCATGCCGCACCGGCGTAATTATTACCTACGGTTAGGTTAGTATTGGCCATTTCGTTCCATGCAGGGTCGCCATTGTATACCGAGTTAACGGTGTGCATGGAGTTTGATAATGCCTTTGGCAGGAACCAGAAGCCAAACAAACCGGGGTCGCGCAAATTGGCATAGGATGATACCAATACCGTTTGCAGATCGCTTACAGTTTTGGGATAGGTGCTCGTGCTGAACGAGTTTGTGGGCCCTACGTTTTTAGGGTCCTTTTTACAGCCGGTTATAACTACAGCCGCCAGTAATATTATATATATTTTCTTTAACATCGTTTTTGTTTTTAAGAGTGATTATTAAAAAGTAAGATCGAGGCCGGCTGAATAAATTTTAGTTTGCGGATAATTGGTCACCGCGTCTATTCCCTGCGTGGTTACAGCTCCATAACCTGAGCCGGTAAATGCACTGCCTAATTCTGGATCGAGGCCTTTGTACTTGGTGATAGTAAACACATTGTTCGTCATCACAAATATTCTCGCCTTTTTAATACTTAACTTTTGTAACAAACTGCCCGAGAACGTGTAGCCTAACTGTGCGTTCTTCAATTTCAGGTAACTACCGTTTTCAACGAAGTAGCTGTTTACCGATGAGTAGTTTTGATTAGGATCTAAAGCGGTTGAACCATTTGAAGCAGTACCTAACAAACGCGGCTGCGACGTAAGCCCGTTGCTACCAAGGAACGAGTCCCCAAATACCTGTTTGGTTGTGTTACCATCCTGAAATAGGGATTGTTCGTAAGCTTTAACACCGTTGAATAATTGCACACCCGCTACTCCGTTAAATAACAGACCGAGGTCAAAACCTTCATAGTTTAGATGAATGTTTATACCGTAGATCAATTTTGGATTAGGGTTACCAATTACCTGTTTATCACTCTGGTCTATAACGCCATCATTATTTACGTCCTGGTATTGAAGGTCACCCGCCTGTGCCGTGTTACCGTTAACTTTCTGATGGGCAGCTTCAGCATCGGTTTTAAATATCCCGATCACTTTATAGCCATAAAATTCGCCGAAAGGCAGACCTGCTTTAGTCACAGTCAGGTTTTGGTTCGACATGATATTGAATTGCGCATCACCATTATTGTACCAGTTATAACCGTCATACAAAGTGCCGGTAGCTGTTCCACTCAGACTAAGAACTTTGTTTTTATTAAAGCCTGCGTTAACGCTTACATCAAAGCCCAGTTTGCCGATCTTATCACGATAGCCTGCCGAAATATCAAACCCTTTGTTGCTTACCGAACCGACGTTGGCTACATAAGGAGCTGTAAAGCCGGTACTGGTTGGCAACTGAAGCGGGTAAAGCATGTCGGTGGTCTTTTTATTGTACCACTCCAGGCTGAAATACAGGCGCCCTTTTAATGCTTCACCATCCAATGCTATATTGGTTTCAGTAACAGTTTCCCAATGCACATCAGGATTAGCCAGTTTGGTCAGCGTGTTCGCGATCTGGAACGGTGTGCCAGGAGCAAAGCCTTGAGCGCCACCCGAGATACCGCTGGTTAACATATTTTGCGAATAGTTGGCCGCATAGCTATATGGCGGGATACCACTGTTACCCAATGAGCCATAACTGCCCCTTAATTTCAATGAATTAAAAATGTTAGTTAACGGTTTGAAGAATTGCTCCTCGCTAATGTTCCAGCCGGCTGATGCACCCGGGAATGTACCGCGTACCTTACCCGAACCGAATTCGGTAAAGTTGGCGTCCTGCCTGATAGAGCCTGACAGGTAATATTTGCCTGCGTAGTTATAATTTACTCTTGCAAATTGCGATTTGATAAGATTGTTAGGATCATAAGTGCCTAATAATGCATTTTGTGATTGAGATGAAGCAACATATGTATAACCATTCAAGGCAACAGAACTCATGCTGGTGATCAGGTTGTTACCCGAACCCGTTATCTGCTCAAAACCGGCCAAAGCGCTTATGTTGTGCTTGCCAAAGCTTTGGTTATAACTTAACACGTAGTTGCTCAACAACTGATTGTATTCCACATAATTTTTGTAAAGCGTGTTATTGGCAAGCCCGACAGCGCCGAAGCTATAAGAGTCCTGGAAATAGTCGCGGGTGTAAACGTTGTAGGTGTAGCCAAATGTGCTGCGGAAATCCAGGTGGAAGGGAAGCTTGATGTCAGCATACACGTTGGCCTGTACGTTATTGGTATAATCCTGCGCGGTTGCTGTATTTACAGCACCGTAAGGGTTTGGCCCCTGGAACGATATGCTGTATCCTTTAGGGTCACTGCCGTAGGAACCATCCGGGTTATAAATCGGGATGATCGGCTGCGTGCGGAATGGCGCATTGTGCAGATCGACCAATACCGGGGTGGTTTTGCGTTGCGATAAGCCAATTTGCTCCCCTACGGTAATAAAATTGCTCAATTTATAATCAGCATTAGCGCGTATACCGCCAATGTTTGAGCTGTTTTTGATGAATGAACCGCGCTCATCATTATCATAAGCCGAGAATAGATAATTTACCTTATCCGAAGCACCGACGATGGACAGGTTATAATTTTGTTCGATGGCATCGCGGTATATGGTATGTACCCAATCTACATTTGGCAACGTATCCGTTTGGGTTTTACCATTAAAGAATGAAGGGTTAACCAGGTTTTGCAATTTCACATAATCATTGCGATCTAAAAGACTCACTAATTTCGGTTTGGTAATACCGTAACGAGCACTGAAATTTATGGCTGGTGCTTGTCCCACGGTACCTTTTTTGGTAGTGATGAGTAATACACCACCAGCCGCTGCCGAACCGTAAATGGCGGCTGATGCGGCGTCTTTCATTACATCGATAGTCGCGATGTCCTGTACGTTGATGTTAGAGATATCCGGCACACGTACGCCGTCCACGATGTACAGTGGGGGAGCCTGGCTCAGGGATTCCAAACCACGTATAACGATACTTGCAGTAGCGCCCGGCTGACCGGTGTTTGTAATTACGTTTACACCGGCAACACGTCCCTGCAATGCCGAGATTGGATCGTTTATGGGTTGATCCTTGAATGCATCACCTTTAACCGAAGCGATGGAACCGGTCAGATCTTTTCGTTTCTGCGTGCCGTAACCAACTACTACAACCTCGTTTAACGCGGTTGACTCGCTCGTCAGTACGATGTTGATTACTGCCGGACCGGTTATTTTCGTCTCCCTGGGTGTAAATCCCACCATAGAAAAGGACAGGACGTCGCCTTTATTGGCTGTTATCGCGTAGCCACCGCTCACATCGGTGTTTGTGCCTTTTGTGGTGCCCTTGATGGCTACGGTAACACCCGGCAACGGTAGCCCTTTTTCGTCGGTAACTTTACCGCTTACCGATGCCCCCTGCGCCATGGCCCAGGCTGATACCAGTAAAAACGTAGCGCATAAGGTTAATTTTAGTAAGAGTTTTCTATACATAATGTTTAGATTTTAGGTTGTTGATTGATTTGATTGGCATATTGATTGAATAAATTTTAGATCCTGTTTGATTGACTTAGCCTGACAGCAAATGCTTTTTATCAGCGATGCGTTCGGGCGGAATATGCCCTGCAGAAAACCACGCAAAGTCTGAATTGTATACCTGATACATGTTCATAAACTTTTAAAGAATTAGCGAATAATTGGTTTATATGCCGGCGAACGCTAACGGTTTTTAGGTCGTTCGTAACAGCATATCAAATTGAGGAGTAAAAAATTGCAGCGTCAATTTTCACAGAGAAAATATAAACGAAATGACTGCGATATAAAAGATAAGTATTTGTAAAATAGGTAGTTATATTTTTGTGAAGAGCCGAAAAATATAAACGGTATATAATACTATTTTTGCATTATAGTAAACTCAGAAAGCTTTGATAGCCATGATAGCCTGCTCAAAGTCCTCGTTTGAGATACTGGATTTGCTTTTGATACGGGCCTTATAGTTATAGATGGTATTAACAGAGTATTCCAGTATGTTAGCGATCTTCTCTGTATCATGGATACCAAGCCTTATCAGCGCGAATATCCGCAGGTCAGTATTCATCAATTGGTTGGGTAAAAGCTTTACCTGGTGCTCTTCATCAAAAAAAGAGTTAAAGTCGCACAGGAAGTTTGGGAATATTTTTAGAAATGCCTTATCGAAGTTAACAAACAACTCTTCACGCTCCTTGGTAAGATTGATGTTATTCACCAGGATGCGAATGTCCTCAAAACGTTTTGTGGTTAACTTATTATCTACGGAACGTTTGAATTTTTCGAGCTTATTGATGTATTCGGATATCAGGTTAAAATAATAACCAATATATTCTTCTTTGATCTTATCGGCTTCGTTTAACTTATCCAAACTCTCTTGCAAGTTGTGATTGGCTTCAAGGATGATCTTATCCGCTTTGCGCAGCTTTTGCAATTGTTTATAAATAATAACGATAAATACGACAATAATAAGGGCCAAAACAGTAAGCGCCGCCGCATAAAGGAACAATACCCTTCGTTGCTCCTCGACCGAGTTAATACGTTCGCTGGCAATAACCGGTAAAATGGCGCTTACCTGCAATTTTCGCTGGCGGGCTCCATAATAAATGGCGTCGTCCATAGCCTGCTTAATATAGATATAGGCATTGTGTGCATCGCCTTGCTGATGCAGCAGTTGGGCCAGGTTCAACATCGCAGCAGCCTCTTTGGTGGATGCTTTGATATCAGCAATTGCAGCAAGCGCAAGCAGATTAATAGCACTGTCGGGCTGATTTTTACGTATAAAAATATCACTTAAGGTTGATGCTGTTACTGCAAACTCATGATAGGATAGATGATAATGATCGATCAGCGACCGCAAATTGGTAACGGCCTTATCCATATTACCCAGCTTAAGGTATTTAAGGCCCTCGTAGTAGATGTATTCAAACGAGTTTGACTTGCATAGGCTGGTGGCGGAGTCGATGTACTTACCGGCCCGTCCAACATATATAGGTGTGTAATAATTGTCTTTGTCAAAATCCGACAGGTCATAATAAGTACGGGCGGTTAAAAAGTAGTATTCTTTTTTTTCGGAATCCGCCAATAATTTGACATTGATGGTGCGCAGCGAATCAAAGGTTTCCTTAAACATGCCGGATGATAGCAGGATAAAACCCAATTTTATCTTACCATAAGCAATTTTAGCGGGGTCCTTTAACGAACGGCCAACCTGCTGCAATCGTTGGGCATAATTGAAAGCCTCGTCGTAATTAAAGGATTTGTATTCGTTATAAAGATTAAGGTAGATAGAGTAGCGGGTATTCAGGTCGAGGTTATCATCACCATTAAGCAGCTTTTTAAAATTATCAATGCGGGCTATCTTCTCATCGTCAAACTGTTTCTTTTTATCCAGGATGGTATTCAGTTTATTCAACAGGCTATCGTGCCCCTGGTCCGCGAAGGCTGAATGAAATAACAATAGGAGGGGTATCAGAACCAGTATACGTTTCATTTAATTGGGTCAGTCACAAAATCTTAGGTTGAATAATTGGTTTCGACAATTAACTGTCCGACCAATCATATCGAGCCAATATTATCGATTTTTAAAAATATGAAATAAATTCTTAAAAAAAGTTTATCCCTTGTAAGACATCTTTTGAAGACACGTGTGACGGGAAATGTATGTTTTTATAAGCGGAGCACCGACTAAGCCATGTTAATACCGTCGAATATCTCTTTTAAAACAGGTTTTGAGATAAAAGTAGTAACAAACGGGTAGGTTTTAGAACGGTCAATATCCCGTGGGTCCACCGAAGAGGAAACAATATAGATATTGATATTCTTTTTTAAGGTGTGATATATATCCTGGAAACGATTTAAAAAATCCCAACCATTAAAGCGTGGCATATACAAGTCAATAAATATATAGTCAGGCAATGAAGTCGACTCAGACTTTTTCTCTTCCAGGTAATCTAATATCATTTCGCCATCATAGCAATAAGTTGCCTGGTTTGATAGTTCACTATGTTTCAGGGTCATCTGAACTATCTTGTGAAAAATAGGTTCATCATCTATTAATATAAGTTTGCTCATTGTTTTTGGGCCAGGTAAATCAATAGTATTATTAACCGGGTATTAAATTCAACGCTAATATAAGTATTTAACCATCAATCAGTTAAATTTAATTTATTAACATTTTCTGGCTTATGCACATTAAGCAAATGGCCCACAATTGATTACCCTTATTATATAAAGTTAAATCGGTTAAAATAATATGGTTTATAGCGGTAATATTATGATCTATTACACCAATTTCATGTTTTCAGCATCCCAATGTATTACCTTATTCTGAAAATAGCTTTCATTACACGCTAAAGCCGGTGCTGCTGCTCTGAAGCCAAATACAGCATCTTCCACAACAGGCTTTCCGTTTCGCATAGAATCAAAGAAGTTGGCAAAATGATCATGGGATGAATTGTAGCCTTCCGGCGACTGGTAAGTTGTCGATTGCCCTTTTGGCGCTTGCTGGTCAGCCGCACTATACTTTTTATTATAATCGTCGACTATAGCCTGCTGCATGGCTTTTGGATAAGTATCAAACGAATCCCATCCGCCATATCCCGGCGCTTTTGGCATTTTACTCTGGTGTATGGTAAAGCCCATATCATCAGATATTTCCATCACACCCTCCGAACCGACAAAGCGGGTATACCCAACTTCACCTTCACCGCTGATAAAGTTTACCTGTAACGATACCTGGAAGGAGGGATGCTCCTTCGTTTCGGGATAATGGATTATAGCAGTCATCACATCTGGCACATTACGCCCGTCTTTCCAATAAACAAGGTCGCCAACAGAATAAATTTTATCCGGTCCTTTAGAGTCGGTGATGAAATGAATGCCTGATATCAGGTGTACAAACAGGTCGCCGGCAACACCTGTACCATATTCGCGATAGTTTCTCCAGCGGAAAAAGCGGTTATTATCATAGGCCACTTTCTCTTTTTCAGGCGCCTGGAAGATGTCCCAGCTCACAGTTTCGGGAGAAGCATCAAGCGGAATGGTATACTGCCATGCACCTAAGGCGCTCTGCCTGTTAAACGACGCCTGTATCGAATTAAGCTGACCTATCGCCCCGGCTTTATATAGTTCCTTTGCTTTTGCAAAGGCCAAACTGCTAACCCGCTGGCTGCCCACCTGGAAAACCGCCTTAGTTTCCTGCTGTACTTTTATCTCATTTAAACCTTCACTTAGCAAATGCACCATCGGCTTTTCGCTGTAAACGGCTTTGCCTTTACGCATAGCAGCCTCGGCTATCCTGCTGTGCCAGTTATCGCTGGTGGCTATAATTACCGCGTCTATATCTTTACGATCCAATATCTCATTAAAATCTCGTGTAGTAAACAGGTTATTGCCGTATAACTCCTTAGCACGGGTAAGCCGGCCGGTATACAGGTCGCAGCAACCCACAAGTTCTACACCCGCTATTTCCAGCGCAGCCCGGGTGTCATTATTGCCCATAATACCCATACCTATCGTGGCGATGCGTATTTTATCATTCGGCGTTATCCTTTTATTAGCCTGCAATAGCCTGCGTTCGTGCTCTTCCTGCGCGGCTAATGATTTTAACCCTGCCGATGTTAGAATAATAGTACTACCAAGTTGTTTTAAAAATTTCCTGCGATCTGATGACATAACCTTGTTGTTTTGAAGATTAAATAATGATAAAAAGATATTATAGTTGGTACAGCTATTCTGTTAGGTTGCGGCTTTTAGAAAAAAGCGTTTGAAACGCAATATAGACAGATGATTTACGGTTTCACAATTTAATTAAAATTAATTCATACGAAAATTCGTTATTGATTTTGTTAATTTCACCCTCACAAAACCTATGAGAAGACGTCATTTTATTCAAATTTCAGCTACCGCGAGCGCTGCCCTTTTATTTAGCAGGCTTACTTCGGTTGCGGCAGCTAATACAGCGCTTATTAATATGCCCGACGAAGTTTGGGCAAAATCGGGCGATAACTGGTACCAGCTAAAGCCAGGCAGCGAAAATACTTATGCTTATAAGGATATACGGGTACGATTTAAAACAGCTTCCGACGGCGCTTTATCCTGTTACATGTCGTCGCCCTTGATGCCATTAAATGCAGTAAGGGCGAAATGGAATTATAAATTTCCGCCCGTTATGCGATTTTTGGGTGATAAATGGGAACGCTCCTATGGTGATCTGTCCTGGGAATTATACGATTACATCGCTCCAAATCCATGGTATGTATTGATCAACGATGGGCAGCATACCGCATGCTTCGGAGTAAAAACAGGGTGTAATGCCTTATGCTCCTGGTCGTTACAGGGCACTGGTGTCGAATTGATGATGAACACCTGTTCGGGCGGTGTGGGTGTACAATTAGGGCAAAGGGAATTACACGCCGCCGACGTTGTTACTACTAAAAACGCGGAGACAGAGACCCCATTTACCACAGCACAGCGCTTTTGCCGCATCATGTGCCCCGTATCAAGATTACCAAAACAACCGGTATATGGCATTAACGATTGGTACTTTGCTTACGGCAACAATTCTGCCGATCTGATCAAACAAATAACCACTTTGATGACTGATTTGGCGCCCGATACCAATAACCGCCCTTTTTCGGTTATTGATGCAGGTTGGGCAACTTATTCGCCATTATTGCCGGGCGATGGTGGTTTTATGGATGATTTTTCAAAGCCAAACGATAAGTTTAAGGACATGGCAGCATTGGCTGATGATATCAAAAAACTGGGCATGCAGCCGGGATTGTGGACGAGGCCCTTATGTGCTAAACACGATGATAAAGCCAGCTTATTATTACCCAAAATACCCGGCCGCGATGATCCCAAAGCACCGATACTTGACCCAACTATAGAAGAAAATGTAGAACGTGTAAAATACAATATAGCTACTTATAAAAAGTGGGGCTATAAACTGGTAAAACACGATTACACTACTTATGATATAGCGGGTAAATGGGGATTCCAGATGAAAGATACTTTCACCACGCCGGGATGGAGGTTTAATGACAATACAAAAACTACCGCCGAAATTATAAATAACCTTTACAAGGCGATCCGGGAAACCGCGGATGATATGTACATTATTGGATGCAATACGATGAGCCATCTTTCGGCAGGGGTGTTTGAATCGAACCGCATAGGTGATGATACGAGTGGAAAGGAGTGGGACCGAACCCGTAAAATGGGTGTAAATACATTAGGGTTTAGAATACCGCAGCACAATGTATTTTATGCGACCGATGCCGATTGTGTGGGCTTGACCAATGACATACCCTGGGCGAAAAACAAACAGTGGATGCAATTACTGGCCGAAAGCAGTACGCCTTTGTTTATCTCCCCGGATCCTAAAGCACTTGGTGCAGAGCAAAAGGCGATGATAAAACAATGCTTTGCTAACGCCGCTAAAGTTCAGCCAATAGGCGAACCTTTGGATTGGATGAATGAGCCTTTGCCTAAAAAATGGAAGCTGAATGGCCGGGAAGTTGATTTTAACTGGGATTGAAAAAGATGCGCAAAATAATCAAATCAGTGTTGCAGATACTGCTTAGGTAACGTATAGTAACAATAAAACACGGTTATCAGGGATGAATTGTAACAAAATACTTGCATTTAAGAATTTCATTTTCTACATTCACCCCGTTAATAACCAATTAATATAAACTTTTCTTGAAAAAACTGGTCGCCATAATACTGCTTACAGCACACCTGGTTAATATAGGTGGGTATGTTTTGGTGTACCAATATTTCATACATAAGTCTGACGTAGAGATAGTGAAGCAGATGTATGATAACAAGGTAAATTCTGCAAAATTGCTGGAACTGAAAGTGCCTGTTAATATGCCAACCATTCAGGATTGGACTGAATATGAGCATATTGAAGGGCAGATACAGTTAAATAACGCCTACTACAATTATGTGCGCCTGAAAATGACCCGGGATACTATGTATCTTATCTGTCTGCCAAATAATGTGAAAGCAAACCTGGTAAAAGCTAACGTGATCATGGCTAAAAACATGAGCGATGTTCCGTTAAGTAAAAAAGGCACAACTACACCCTCCGCCAAAAAAGTTATTTCAGGATATGACAATGTTTACCAGGTGGTAGAATGCAATTACGCGCCATTGCCAGATTTGATAAGCACAGTTAATAACTCACGCTCTTATCATTTATCAAATCCTTACATCGAATCTCCCGGCAAACCGCCAAATTTTTCCTGCTAAAAGCTATTTGCTTGTTTATCACTTTTTCCGTCACATTTATTTGTGAAGGATATGACTTGATTTAAGCTCATCCTTAAAAGTATTTACAACCAGTAGCTCCCGCCCGGATCGCTTTTGTGCGCGTATTACCTCACACATGTATAAGCCTCCCAAAAGTCAACCATTAAATTTTATTATAGTCAATTAAAATGAAATCATCATTTACATATTTCTGCAAGTTTATCCTTGTTCTTGCATGCCTCGTGTCGGTCAAATCCGCATCGGCGCAAATGGAGAATGACGGGATAATGATCCCCAAAAACTATTTGTGCCCCAGCATTATGTATGGCAACTCTAACTGGTCATATTACTGGGAGGGTACTTACAAACGCAATAACGGCAACATTGGCAATATAAATTCCAATATGTACAGCCTGATGGTTACCTATGGTGTAACCAATAACCTGATCGCTACCGTTAACTTGCCCTATATTAGTACTCATGCCACTGCCGGCACGCTCGGCAGCCAGAAAGGCTTCCAGGACCTGTCTCTCAATTTGAAATGGAAAGCCTTTAAATTACAGGAAGGTAGCAGCAAGCTGGCAGTTTTTGCCAGTGTTACGGGTTCTATTCCTATCAGTAACTATGAGGCCGACTTTCTGCCCCTGTCCCTCGGCAGCCACAGTAAAGATCTGACAGGGCGCATTGTCGTAGATTATACTTACGGTAAGGCTTTCTTTACCGGATCGGGTGCCTACATGAGCCGTGGTAATACTACTATCGACCGCACCTCATACTATACCACTGAACTGATTTATAGCAACCAGGTGGAACTGCCTGCTATGAGCGATTATAATTTTCGTGCGGGTTACCGTAGTAAATATCTTATTGTGGAAGGTGTGGCTGATATCAGCACCTCGATCGGGGGCTTTGATATCCGCAAAAATGATATGCCTTTCCCAAGTAACCGCATGAACATGAGTACTGTTGGCGGCAACCTCAGGTTCAGGCCAAAAGCTTTGTATAACCTTGAATTAATTGCGGGCGACGATTATGTTGTTGCCGGCAGGAATGTTGGCCAGGCTAATATGATACATGGCGGCCTCAGCTACATTTTCGGGCTGAAAAGCAAGCAAACCGCAGATAACTACTATAAAAACTAAGATGATGAAAAGAAATTTACAATCCATTGGAATAGCGTTGTTATCCGTAATAACATTGCTTTATACCTCCTGCAAAAAGGATATTATACAAACCAATATGCAGTATCCGGCCCTGACGCCGGCCAACATCGACCTGAACGCTGATAGCTGGAAAACCGTGTTGGTAACCGATCCGACTGTATTTAATGTTCCGGCACCCGACGCAACGACCTCGCCTGCTTACGTAGCCGATCTGAACGAGATCAAAGGGTACCAGCGCAGCCTGACGAGCGACCAGCAGGCAATAATTAAATACTGGAGCGCTGGGGCCGTATTACGCTGGAACGAGATCATGCGCGACCTGGTGGCAAAACATAATTTGCCGCCTTATCAGAATCCCGACGGAACTTATCCTGCGCCAAATTCAGCCAACCCGTTTGCATATCCGACTTTTCCTTTTTCAAACCCGCCGTATGCAGCACGGGCGTATGCCTATGTAAGTGCAGCAGAGTATGATGCGCTGGTAACCGCTTATCACTTTAAGAAATTGTACAATCGTTCAGCGCCATATGTGAACGATGCAGGCGTACAGGCACTCATACCAAAATCGGCATTGCCCTCCTATCCAAGCGAAGATGGTGTGATAGAAGGCGCTGCTGTTGAAGTAATGAAATTGTTATTCCCGGCAGATGTGGATTACATCGAACAACAGGCTGCTAATGAAAGATTATATCGTATGGTGTCTGGCGCTAATACCAGGGGCGAACTGGATGCCGGTGAATCACTTGGCAAACAAGTTGCCGATCTGTTCACCGCGCGTGCACGAACCGACAAAGCAGGCACGGCGGGCGGGAATGCTGCATACTGGGCAAAACTGGCAACGCAAACCACGACAAAGGGTCAAATAGCATGGGTAAGCCTTGAAAGCCCTAAAAGGCCGCCGATGCTGCCTTTGTTTAACAAAGTAAAGCCGTTTTTATTTGATACGCTTACGGTTGTTGCGTTGAGGCCGGGACCGCCGCATTCAACCAGCTCGGCAGAATTTAAGGCAGATCAAGCTGAAGTATTGAATTATAGCCAGCATGCTACCCGTGCAAACGAAGCGCTTGTTGCCTTTTGGGCCGATGGTGTTGCTACCTATACGCCAACCGGGCATTGGAATGCCATAGCGGCAAACGAATTTGTAAAACAAAATTACAGCGAAGTACGCTGGGCACGAAACTACGCTTTATTGAATATGGCTCAAATGGATGCCGCCATTGTGTGTTGGGACACTAAGTACGCTTATTTCAACCCGCGCCCATCGCAAATAAACGATCAGATCAAAACCCTTACCGGGATACCAAATTTTCCTTCATACACCTCGGGACACTCTAATTTTAGTTCAGCGGCAGCAGTTGTTCTAACTTATTTATTGCCCGACAGGGGTACAAAGTTTACCGATCTGGCCGCACAAGCTTCCTTGTCGAGGTTAGTTGGGGGCATACATACACGCCAGGATATTGTAGTTGGCCAGCAAACCGGTGCAGCAGTAGGACAATATGCAGTAACACGCGGCCAGGGAGACGGAGCCGGTTCAGGCAATTAAAGCAATTATGATGAACATTTTACAGAACAACAAAAACATACATTACACCCTGCGCTTTGCCTCGGCGATGTGTTTTTTTGGCCACGGCGCATTTGGTATTATCGGTAAAAAAATATGGCTTAATTACTTTGCTGTATTTGGCATAGGCGCTACAATGGGAAACCACGTGATGCCGTGGCTTGGCGCTGTTGATATTTTGTTAGGCATATCGCTATTGCTTTATCCAACCCGGGCAGTTTTGGGCTGGCTCATTATATGGGGTGCAACTACCGCTATGTGCAGGCCCTTGTCTGGTGAGCCTTTCGCCGAGTTTATTGAACGCGCGGGCAATTTCGGTGCGCCGTTAACTTTGCTGCTGTTATCCGGTATCAATATTAGAGGTACCAAAGGCTGGTTTTCAGCAATTAACCCGGAAATACATATAAATGAGAAAATCCTGGCAAGCGCCACAAAATTCCTTCAGGTGGTTGTTTTCCTTTTACTGGTCGGCCATGGCTGGCTAAACCTCCTGGAAAAGAAAGGCATAATGGGTCAATACGCGGCCTTGGGCTTTTCCAGTCCGGCCAATATATGCCGGATCGTCGGCATATTCGAGATCACAGCAGCTTGTATTGTACTCGTTAAGCCCATCCGCCCGCTGCTCATTGCCTTATTGGTATGGAAAATAGGGATTGAACTTTTTTACCCGCACTGGGAAGTATTTGAATGGATGGAACGCGGAGGCAGCTACGGTGCTGTACTGGCACTCTGGTTTATGCTGCCGCGTATTTCATTTCAAACAGACCCTGCATCATTAACACAACCTAATTAGAAACATTAAAACAAATCACAATCAACTTACAAATTAAAAAATCATGAAACTATTTTACAAACTATCTCTTTTAGCCGTTCTATTTATTGTTTTTAGCCAATCAAAAGGCTTTGCCCAGGGCTGCGTAGCCATACGCAGCACGGGCGGCCTTTGCACTATGGATGAACATCCTGATAGTGCCGTTAAAACCGGCTCCTGGCTATTTAACAGTAATAGCCGTTATTACAAATCATTCAGACACTTTGTTGGCAAGACGGAACAATATCAACGTATTGACCAGTTACATAACAATGTTATCAATAAAGTATTTAGCCAGGATTTTAACTTCACCCGATTATTTAATGACCGTTGGGCGCTGGCTGTTGATATCCCTTATGTAGATAACAGCCGTTCGCAATTGGGTGGTACAACAAGGTTTTCAACGCATTCCTTTGGGTTGGGCGATGTACGGGTTACCGGTTACTACTGGTTATTTAACCCTGCGAAAATTCACAACTTTAATGTGCAGGTAGGCTTAGGTGCCAAATTTGCAACCGGCGCTTACAACTTACAGGATTATTTTCTGCAGGCTAATGGTACCAAGGTACTGGGTCCTTTGGATCAGTCAATCCAATTAGGTGATGGTGGTACCGGTGTAAGTTTAGAAGTGAATACTTATTATAACCCAACACATAAATTTGGCTTTTATGGTAACTTCTTTTACCTGGCCAACCCAAGAGACGTAAATGGCACGCCTCGTTCAGCGACTACCGCAACCGCCCTTGCCGTGGCAACCACAAATGACATTGAAAGTGTCCCGGATCAAATGCTGATCAGGGCTGGCGCAAGCTTAGCAGTAAATCGTTTTGATTTTTCGTTAGGCGTGCGCGACGACTGCTTGCCTGTACGCGACCTGTTTGGTGCCAGCGACGGTTTCAGAAGGCCAGGTTATATCATATCAGCCGAGCCGGGAGCTACTTACCGCTTTAAGAATATGGCGATATATTTCTTTTTACCGGTAGCAGTTATCCGCGATCGTACACAAAGTGTGCCCGACCTTCGTCAGACTGTGTTAAACAACGCGACAGCCCATGGCGACGCAGCTTTTGCCGACTACGTAGTTAACGTAGGACTTACCTTTAAATTCTAAACTTTTAAACATATATTGAGATGAATTGGTTGAGGCCGGGAGTGAGATCCCCGGCCTTTTTTATGTCCCAACCTAACCATTTTCCTGGGTAAGACAGCTATTGATCCGACTTTTAACTCTGTGAACTTTGTGATCTTTCTCTGTGCTCTTCGTGGTTAAAAAACTGCGGAGTGATTTATTTTCCAACTAACTCAAATTGTATTATTAAAACTTTATAGTTTTATAAAATGAATACACCCGATGAAAATTTTGCAGCGCTTGGCCTCAACCTGCCGCCCGCGCCAACACCACTTGGCGTTTATAAACCTTGTTTGATTGATGGAAAATACCTGTATGTATCAGGGCACGGAACAGTAAAGGATGATAAAAGCCTTATCATTGGTCGTATAGGCAAAGACATGGATATGGATGAAGGTAAACTGGCTGCCAGGCAGGTTGGGTTGGCTATTTTATCCACTATAAAAACCAATTTTGGTAGCCTGAACAAGGTAAAGAGGGTTATCAAAGTATTAGGCATGGTTAACTGCACACCCGATTTTGAGCGGCACCCTTACGTCATCAATGGTTGTAGTGAACTGTTTGCCAAAGTTTGGGGCGAGGATAACGGCATTGGCGTACGCAGCGCTGTTGGGATGGGCTCGCTACCTGATAATATCCCGGTAGAAATAGAGGCATTGTTTGAATTGATTTAATTAGTCCGAAAGTCGGGAAGACCGTAAGTCCGAAAGCATATAAAGATGATTGAACAACCCTGGTACGCAATAACTGATATTGATAAGCTGGACACCCCGGTTTTGGTGATCTATCCCTATAGAGTAAAGCAAAATATCGAGACGCTCAAAGGCATGATCGATGATGTATCACGATTACGCCCTCATGCCAAAACCAATAAAAGTAAAGAGGCTTCATTGCTGATGCTCGAAGCCGGTATTACCAAATTCAAATGCGCCACTATCGCTGAAGCCGAAATGCTGGGCATGTGTAAAGCGCTTGATGTTTTATTGGCCTATCAACCAATCGGGCCAAAATTGGAACGGTTTGTCAAACTGATCAAAGCTTATCCAGACACAATATACTCTTGCCTCATTGATAATATCGCGGCAGCAAATGGTATTTCTACTAAAGCCTTAGAAAAAGATATTCAAATACCTGTTTATATCGATTTGAATATCGGGCAAAACCGGACGGGAATTAAACCGGAAGATGCCCTCAAATTGTATTGGGAATGTGATAAGCTGCCGGGTATCCAAATTGCGGGACTTCATGCCTATGATGGCCATATTCATGACGCGGATATGGCAACAAGGATCAAAAAGTGTAATGAGGCTTTTGAACCTGTGCTGAAATTACAGCATGATATCAAACAAAGAGGTTACCCCGAACCTGTTATCATTGCCGGCGGATCGCCGACCTTTCCCATTTATGCCAAAAGAGCGGCTATAGAATGCAGCCCCGGTACATTTATTTACTGGGACAAGGGCTATAGCCTTATCTGCCCCGAGCAAAAATTTTTACCGGCAGCAATAGTCGTATCAAGAGTGATTTCATTGCCGGGTGAAAGAAAGGTGTGCCTGGATGTAGGCCACAAGTCCGTTTCGGCAGAAAATGACATCAGCAAACGCATTTATTTTATAAATGGTTCGGACCTGGTACCTGTCAGTCAAAGTGAAGAACATTTAGTATGTGAAGCAGAAAAAGGTCATGGATACAAGGTGGGCGACGTGCTTTATGGAATGCCGTATCACGTGTGCCCAACCGTAGCGCTTTACGAGCGCGCCATCACTATTGAAAATAAGCAGATAAGCGGCGAGTGGAAAAATATAGCTCGTGACAGAAAGATAAATATCTAACCACGTAAAGACGCATAATTATGCGTCTCCTGATAATTACATAACACAATGTTCACCATTGATGCCCACCTGGATCTGAGTATGAACGCGCTGGAATGGAACCGCGATCTGCGCCGGCCCGTATCCGAAATAAATGCCCGCGAAAAAGGATTAACCGACAAACCTGATAGAGGAAACGGAACAGTATCACTGCCTGAGTTACGTAAAGGTAACATTGGGTTGGTGGTTGCTACACAAATAGGGCGTTACGTTGCATCCGATAATTCTTTACCCGGCTGGCACTCGCCCGAACAAGCATGGGCGCAAACACAAGGGCAGGTTGCCTGGTACAAAGCCATGGAAGATGATGGTGAAATGATGCAAATAAATGATCTGAGATCACTTGAAGCACATGTTGAGCTGTGGCAAGATAACACCTTAACAAAGAAACCGATAGGGTATATTTTAAGTTTGGAAGGGGCAGACTCTATTGTTAGCATCGGGTATTTGGAAAGAGCTTACCAATACGGACTTCGGGCTATAGGTCCTGCACATTACGGGCCCGGAAGATATGCCAACGGTACCGATGCCACCGGCAAAATGGGTAAGGAAGGTATTGCTTTGTTAAAAGAGATCGAACGCCTCAACATGATATTAGACGCCACGCACTTGTGCGATGATGCCTTTTGGCAGGCGCTGGATAAGTTTAACGGGCATGTTTGGGCCAGCCATAATAATTGCCGTGCATTAGTGAACCACAATCGCCAATATAGTGATGAAATGATAAAAGCCCTGGTTGATCGTGGTGCTGTTATTGGCGCTGCACTGGATGCCTGGATGATGGTGCCGAACTGGGTACGCTATAAATCGAACCCAAAGGAGATGAACTGTAATTTGGAGGTGATGATAGACCATGTCGATCATATCTGCCAGATCGCAGGGAACGCATTGCATATAGGTATCGGGTCAGACCTGGATGGTGCTTTTGGTCGTGAGCAATGCCCTTATGACCTGGAGACTATTGCCGATTTGCAGAAAATTCCTGCTATCTTACAAAAACGCGGCTATACACAGCAGGATATAGAAAATATGATGCATGGTAACTGGCTGCGATTTTTAAGAAATGCCTGGAAGTAAATGAACGAAGAGCTAACAAGGTTAAAGGACAACGCCTGGAAAAAATGGGGCCCTTATGTTTCCGACCGCCAATGGGGAACCGTACGTGAAGATTATAGCGCCAATGGCGATGCCTGGAACTACATCACTCATGATATGGCGCGAAGCAAAGCCTACCGCTGGAGCGAGGAAGGTATTGCCGGTATTTGCGACGATGAGCAATACCTGTGTTTTGCAATAGCATTTTGGAACAAAAAAGACCCCATTTTAAAAGAGCGTTATTTTGGCTTATCAAATCCGCAGGGTAATCATGGCGAAGATGTAAAGGAGATGTACTATTACCTGGATAGTACGCCTACGCATTCGTACATGAAAACACTGTACAAATACCCCCAGCAGGAATATCCTTATCAATGGTTGGTTGATGAAAATGCCCGCCGAACACGAAACGACCGGGAATTTGAGTTATTTGATACCGGCACCTTCGATCAAAACCGGTATTTTGATGTGTTTACTGAGTATGCCAAAGATGCGTCGGCCGATATACTGATTAAAATTACCGTCTGCAATCGTGGCGATCAGGATGCAGCGCTTAATGTATTACCTACCGTTTGGTTCCGTAATACCTGGGCCTGGGGTAACGATGATTACAAACCCCGGCTTGAAGATGATGCGCATGGCGTAATTGATATCTTTCACCGCGAATTAGGCCAGTTATGGCTTAAAGCTGAAGGCGACCCTGAACTGTTGTTTTGTGAGAACGACACAAATACCAGGCGGCTTTATAATTACGACGATGGCAAACCTTATTGTAAAGACGGCATAAACGACTACCTGGTACACCAGGCGCCGACCGTCAACCCCAAAAAAACAGGCACTAAGGCAGCGGCAAATTATGATTTAACGATTAAGGCCGGGCAAAGTGTTACCCTGCGCCTCAGGCTCACATCCGATGCAAAAAAGACTTTTGATGACTTCGATGCTATATTCACCGCACGGCAAAAAGAGGCTGATGATTTTTACAGCGGAGTAATATCACATGAGAATAACACCGACCATGCGATGATAAACAGGCAGGCATTTGCTGGTATGCTTTGGAGTAAGCAATTTTATCATTACGATGTACATAAATGGCTTAATGGTGATCCCGCCGGACCTAAACCACCGACCGAAAGGCTCACAGGTCGTAACAGCAAGTGGCCACATTTGAATACTCGCGATGTTATATCCATGCCTGATAAATGGGAATACCCCTGGTTTGCTTCCTGGGACCTTTCATTTCATTGCTTGGCGCTGGCAAATGTGGATATGGACTTTGCCAAACAACAATTGCTTTTACTTACCCGCGACTGGTACATGCATCCCAACGGGCAATTGCCTGCCTATGAGTGGGATTTTGGCGATGTAAATCCTCCCGTTTTATCCATGGCGACCTGGACGCTTTATAAGCAGGATAAGGCAGCTAATGGCGGCAAGAGCGATACCAAATTCCTGGAGCGTATATTCCATAAGCTGATGCTTTATTTTACCTGGTGGGTAAACCGGAAAGATGCACAAGGCAACAATATTTTTGAAGGCGGTTTCCTCGGGCTTGATAATATAGGGGTGTTTGACAGGAACGCGCAATTGCCCAACGGCCAGCATTTGGAGCAAGCGGATGGTACAAGCTGGATGGCTATGTTTTCGCTAAACCTCGTACGCATCGCAACCGAACTTACCCATTATGATATTGCTTATGCAGATATAGCATCGAAATTTTTTGAGCACTTTATCTATATCTCCGGCGCTATAGATAACCTGGGCAATAACAACGAAGGGTTGTGGGATGAGGAAGATGGCTTTTTCTACGATCAATTGCGCTCGCCGAACTCTGCGCAAAAAATGAGGGTAAGAAGTGTAGTTGGCTTGATACCTTTATTCGCAACCGCGATTTTGGATGACGCCGATATTACTGATAGCCCGATATTCAGCAGCCGGATGGCTTGGTTTGAGAAAAACCGGCCCGACCTGGCGTCGCTAGTGTCCCGATGGAATGAGAAAAACAGCCAGGGAAAACATTTATTAAGCTTACTCAGGAGTTATAGGATGAAATCGCTGCTCAAATACATGCTGGATGAAAATGAATTTTTGAGTCCGCATGGTATCAGGGCGTTATCAAAATATCATCTTAATAACCCTTTTTCAATTACTGTTGACGGGCACCAATTTAGCGTAAAGTATACGCCTGCGGAAAGCGACAGCGGCATGTTTGGCGGTAACAGTAACTGGCGCGGGCCGATATGGATGCCAATAAATTACCTGCTTATTGATAGCCTGCATCGTTTTTACCGCTATTACGGTGATGCTTTTAAAGTGGAATGTCCCACCAATTCGGGCGTCTTCATGAACCTGAAAGAAGTGGCTGATGAACTTTATATGCGTTTGCTAAAACTTTTCCTTCGTGATGAAAATGGCCGCCGGGCTGTATATGGCGATTATGAAAAGCTTCAGAACGATCCTTATTTCAAAGACTATATACTTTTCCACGAGTATTTTGACGGAGACACTGGCCGTGGACTAGGGGCCTCACACCAAACGGGGTGGACGGGATTGATAGCGAATTGTTTACTTTAAATTCAATTCTATAAAAATCATTTCAAACAATAGTATCTTTGATCATATACAATCGTACCTAATATCAAATAAATGAACTCCAGAATAACTGCTATAAGCGTTTACGCACCGTCTAAAATAATTACTAATGAATGGTTTGCCGACAAAATAGAAACTAACAGCGAATGGATCATATCCCGCACCGGGATCAAAGAACGCCGGTTTGCTGAACCGGATGAATATACCAGTGATATGTGTATAAAGGCAGCCCAAAACCTGGTAGCCGAAAACCCCGGACTTATTTTGGATGATGTAGACTTTATTTTGGTAGGTACAACCAGCGCCGACCAGGTAATGCCAAGTATGGCCAGCCAGATACAAAATGCTTTCAATATTCAAAATACAGGCTGCCTTGATATTATGGCCGCTTGCGCAGGATTTGTATATGGCCTCGTATTGGCAAAAGGACTGATAGCAGCAGGTACGCACAAAAAGATATTGGTTTTTGGAGCGGAGACCTTATCCAAGTTTACGGACTTTACTGACCGGACTTCGTGCATATTATTTGGCGATGGGGCAGGAGTTGCCCTCGTGGAGCCCTGGATACAACCCAAGATATTAAATGCTGTAACCGGGTCTGACGGCAGTCATGGTAAGGATTTGTATCTATCACAAAATAACGCAATAGTTAATGGTGAGCAAATTGAAGTTAATGGAAAGATCCACCAAAACGGGAAGGTAGTTTTTAAATGGGCCATACAGACTGTTAGCGCTAAAGTAACAGAACTACTTGCCAAAAATTTCATGAAAGCCGAACAATTGGATTGGATCATCCTGCATAGCGCCAACATGAGGATCATCGAAGCAGTAGCTGCCGAACTGAATTACCCCATGGACAAAATGCTTACCAGTATTGAATGTTATGGCAATACTTCCTCGGCATCAATACCTTTGGCTTGGGACCTCGCAAATAAAGCCGGAAAAATTCAACCGGGAAATAAGATTTTGATGCTTGGTTTTGGCGGTGGTTTAACTTTCGCCGGGGTAATTATCGAAGTTTGATCAGCTTTGAATGTAGTTTTGCACAAATTCATCATTACCTATAGCCATTATTATCATTGCGGCCGCCTGGTACTCGGGAGACGAATCATCTTTTAGCGATTCGGCATACTTATCTATCGCATGAGCATAATCTATGGCTTGCTGCTCGTCATCGAATGACAGGATGATATTGTCGTTTATCTCAGAATCAAATCCATTGGCTGGTGACGGTATATCCACTTGCTCAAGCCTTGCAAATGTAAGTCCTGAATATTCATCAGCCGGTATTTCTATACGTAACATGTTGAAATAATTTATATTCATCACCTGCAAAGTAACAGGTTAGATCAAATTATGTTTCAACGTGCGTCGGTCACGAACTTTTCAGGCTTTATTATTGTGTTTTTACAGGTGAGACTGGTGGAACTTCAGCAAGGTTGCGGCCTCTCTCTTCTAAATTACCGTAAAACGTTATAAAATCCCGGTTAAAGCTGGTTACAGTTAGCGATGCATACCCGTTTGACGATACAGAAAGTACCATGCTGGTGAGGTTTTTCACGTCTTTTGGCTTTATCGTTATTTCCCAACCGCCTTTTTTCCTCTCCGCAACTTTATAATCAAAATTTGTTGAGGTAAACTTAATACCCCCATCGGTTGGATTATAGGGCACATCGAAATAGGCGCGTCCAAAATAGGGCAGGAATGATATTACGCTATCTGTAGTAACACGAACGTCATAACCATAATCCAGCTGCTTACTGCCGCCTCCTTGCGGGATCATTTCATTTGCGATAAAAGTATATCGCTTACTTTCAATATCACTTTTTATCGCGGCGGCTTTGGCTGCCCTTTTATCTTTCTTTGCCGTTTGTGCATTTGCGGCACTTAACCCGGCACTAACTATTAGCAGCAGGATCAATATCTTTTTCAATGTTTTCATAACACACCTATGATGAATAACGAGCGGAGATTCCATAAAATTACCTAAAAATTAATACAATAAAAAAAGCGATAAGTTTAACCTATCGCTTTTATTTTAGATAAAACGCTTTTTTTATATCAGGTTTACGCTCCGGTTCACAAACTCGGTCAGTTCGGCGCCGGTCAACAAGCCTTGAGATAGCAATGCCAGGTCAAATGCCTGTTTAGCTAATTGCGACTGGCTTTCTTCGCTTTCTTCTGCCAATATTTTGCTTACGAGTTTATGGTTGGCATTGATCACGACTTTATAATTATCTGGCATATTACCGTAAAACCCCATTCCGCCGCCCATAGCTGCCATTTCCTTCATGCGGCGCATAAATTCGTCCATTGTAACGGTAACGGGCAACTCGTCCGCGTTAAGGCTTTCCAGCTCAACTTTATAAGCAGGTTTATTGATCGCCTTGTCGAAGATAGTTTTCACCTGTGCCGATTGTTCCTCGGTCAGGATATGCGCCGGTGCGTCCTCTTTTTTGATGAGTTTATCAGCTACGTCGGAGTCCACACGTTTTAGAGATGTTTTTTCCAGCTTTTGCTCCAGGCTGCTCACGAAATGGTTATCGATCGGCGAGTTCATAAGCAACACATCGTAGCCCTTCTTATTGGCCGATTGTATAAAGCCATCCTGCCTTTCGGGGTCATTGGTGTAGATATAAACCAATTGCCCGTTATTATCAGTTTGTATCGGTGCTACTTTCTCTTTATATTCCTCTAAAGTGAAGTTCTTCTTTTCAGTGTTGGTCAGCAACGCGAACTCTTTTGCTTTATCATAAAACTTCTCTTCGCTCACCATGCCGTACTTTACAAACAAACCGATGTCCGGCCATTTCTGCTCATAAGCTTCGCGATCGGCCTTAAATAACTCTGACAATTTATCAGCTACCTTTTTGGTGATGTAGCTATTGATCTTCTTCACATTGCCATCGGCCTGCAGGAAACTGCGCGATACATTCAATGGAATATCCGGCGAATCGATAACACCATGCAACAGCATCAGGAATTCGGGTACGATATCCTTCACCTCATCAGTGATAAATACCTGGCGCGAAAACAGTTTGATCTTGTTCTTCTGGAACTCAAAATCGTTTTTGAGTTTAGGGAAGTATAATACACCGGTCAGGTTAAAAGGATAATCAACATTGAGGTGTATCCAGAACAACGGATCTTCCGAGAAGGGGTAGAGTTGCTTGTAAAAATCAAGATAATCCTCATCCTTTAGGTCATTAGGCGACTTTGTCCATATCGGATTAGTATCATTAATAATATTCGGGACTTCGACAGACTTGGTTTTTGGCTTACCTTCTTCATCTTCGCCATCAGGTTCATCTTCAGTTTTGGTGCCGAAAATGATCGGCACAGGTAAGAAGCGGCAATATTTATCCAGTATTTCCTGCAGTTTATATTTGCTCAAAAACTCTTCTGAATCCTTGTTGATATGTAATGTGATCTCTGTACCACGCTCAGTCAGGCTGCCTTCGGTCAGTTCAAATTCGGTACTGCCGTCACAGGTCCAATGTGCGGGTTCGGCGCCTTCCTGGTACGATAAGCTTTCAATTTCAACCTGGTCAGCAACCATAAAAGCCGAGTAAAAACCCAGGCCAAAACGGCCGATGATCTCGTTAGCATCTTTCGAGTCTTTGAATTTCTCCATGAACTCCGTAGCGCCCGAGAAGGCTATCTGGTTGATATATTTTTTGATCTCTTCGGCGGTCATACCCAAACCGTTGTCAGATATAGTGATCGTTTTTTTCGTTTCATCGAACGCTACTTCAACACGCAGGTCGCCCACTTCGCCTTTAACCTGCCCCAATGAGCTCAGTCGTTTTAACTTTTGTGTGGCGTCGACCGCGTTGGAAACTAACTCACGAAGGAATATCTCGTGGTCGGAGTATAAGAACTTTTTGATGATGGGGAAAATGTTCTCGGTATGTATCGAGATCGTTCCTTTTTCTTGCATAGTTTATCTTATTTTTTTAATTAACGTAATTATCTAATGCCCATTCATCAAGGTGCGAGCCAAAGTAGAAATCTTGTCAAATTGGCAGTAAGGGGTAAGCATCATTTATATCGCCGGTTGTTACAAACTAACCTTATTTTACGTTATACTTAATAAACGCTCCTTGTCCAACGCCCCTTATGAAAAAAATCGCTCTTATCCTTTTTGCTCTAATATCACTAACCAGTTGCTGGAAATGGTTTGGTAACCACCCTAAGCCAACCCCTTCGCCGTATGCACCTGATTTGAACAATCTGAAGGGCAAATGGACCTTTTACTCGGACACCGTTGTGGCTTCATCGGGCAATTTAGCCAGTGCAATAACACATGATTATAACGACTTGCCAGGTTATTATTATAAATTTATAACTGACAGTACCGGTTTTGAAAGCCTTGGAACCGAGCCTAATAGTGAATTTGGCTTCACATACAAATTAAAGGGCTATGTTCTTACGCTTACTTACTTTAACGTCGTCAACAACCCTAATTTCAAGCTCCCTTTGTCCCTTTCTGTTGGTATTTCCGATTTTTTGCCACGCAAAATGGTCTTTAGTACTTCTATTATCGATTCGGTTCACAACTCCAGCACCTATACCAGACTACGGTTAACTAAATAAGGTTTTTTAAAATATTAGAACTTAAAATGGTTTAGCCTTTGTTATTTTTGCAGGCATTGCAACCCACGCCTGAACATGACACTAAAAAAGCTTGCTCCGATATCCCTGTTACCAATATTACTTTATTCCTGCGCTGCCGTTAAACCGCCGATGGCCCCGGCTAATACAGACGCCAATATCCCGGCTATCATTCAGCCGGTCTCCAATGTGGAGGTGCCGGTTACGGTGGATCTGAAAAGCTATTTTGTCCAGGCCGAAAATTCCGTACCCAATAAATATTCTGATAACCAGCAGCCTTGTGAAGGTTTACGCTACCAGTATACGTTTACACGTACACCATTTTCCATCACCGGCAGCAATAATGTAGTGAACTTAAAGTTTACGGGTAGCTATGGCTTTACGGCATCTTATTGCGCTAAATGTGCCACGCTTTTAGGTTCTGCGCCAACGCCTGTGGTGCCTGTTGTATCCGCGCAATGCGGTGTTGGCGATGAAACGCCGCGCCGAATGGTAATATCCTATCAATCAACAATAAATGTAACACCAGATTTCCATCTGAAGTCCAAAACTGTTTTATACCCGGCCCCGCAACCGCTTGACCGCTGTAATGTGTTCTTCGGCAATATTGACGTTACCGACCGCTTGGTACAATACTTAAACGGCCCTTTAAATGACTTAGGTAAGATGGTGGATACCAAAATTGCCGCCTATGATATTAAGCCTATTGTAAATCAATTATGGAAAAACCTGGCCAGCGAAACCAAAATGGACGTTGGTTTTCTGAATATCAACCCGCAATCGGTACGGTTAAGCAGCTTTAACCTCAATGGATCGCTGCTCAGTTTTTCGATAGGCCTGTCGGCAAAACCGGTTGTAACAATGGCAAGCAATTCGCAGCCATTAAAACCGATGCCAAATTTAACCACCTATACACCGGCAAATGGCTTTAACATATACCTGGACCTGGTTGAGAATTATGATCATTTGACCAATGTCGTCAACCAGCAGGTTGCGGGCCAAAGCGCCGAAGTTGCAGGTAAAACATTTATAGTTGATAAAACTAAAATATGGGGTATCGGAAAGCAAATAGTAATGCAGGTGGATTTTAAAGGTTCCAGTACCGGTTCAATTTACCTGGTCGGGACGCCAACTTATGACCCTGCCACACACATTCTGTCATTCCCCGACCTGAGTTTTGATCTGCAAACCCAGGCCTGGATGCTCAAAGCGGCCAAATGGATGTTCAATGGAAAAATAACCGACATGATACGCAAGCAGGCTACTTACAATTGCACCCAGTTTCTAGCTGATAGCAAGGTGAAGATCCAAAAACAGGTAAGTCGCGATTATGGCAATGGTGTACACTCCGATGTGAGCATACAGGGCATGAACATCAATTCAATTTACCCTACGGCTGACAGACTGATCATCCGTACTTATTCGAACGGCCAGATAAAAGTGAAAGTGGTAATGTGATATTAATTGTTGGAATTTTGGGTTTTGATGTGCGAATCAACAATCACATCAAAAATTCCGGTATGGTAATCCATGTTTTTTACAACATCTGACGAGATACCGTATTCTTTTGCCCAGTAGCTATCTTCGTTAATAGCCTTGATCTGGATCAGATCATTTTCCGGAGAAGTTATTTTCGCTTGGTTTTCCATGATGTGTATCTTTTACAATAAGCAAAGGTAGCGCATTAAATGTTTACTTAACATGAGTATATTGTTAAGTTAATGTTAACAGATATTTGGGTGCATCATTCTCTTGTAATTCAAATCTTTTTCAAATAACTTTGATTATCGTGAGTAAGAAACAAGGTCATTCGTACTTCTATTATATTTTCCGGCCCAATATGGGTACCTGGACGCTAATCCTGGTGCACTTGTTTATACTATTGACGCTGGTTATACTGTTTGGTGCTTTGATCGAACATATAGACAGTTATTTGTAGCCGGCTTAACCCAAAACCTGATAAGAAGTCGCGACCGATGTCAACAGGTCAAGTTTTGGTTCGGATTCAAGAAGGCTTGCGTCTAATTCGGCTGCGAATTTTTTGAAAGATTCAAGCCCTGTTAAAATATTATGCGCTTCTTCATCCACAAACTGGTCAAAATGCATGAATGTTTTTCCATCCGGCAGCAAAAAGGCAGCGTATTTTATGCCCTGGTGATTTAGACTTTTTACCTCATTGGCCACATTGGTTATGTTTTCCACATTCTTAGCTGCATATTCAGGTCTTGTGGTGTATTGCACTTTTACAATTTTCATACTTCTTAAATTTCTCTAAAGGTAATTAAGTTAAAATTTACTAGTAGGGGGCGATGACGACAATGACAGAGTGATATTGCGTACAATATATTTTAACAATTTTAACTTAAATAATAATTTTTTAATTCATATTTATATATTTGTGACACCTGATTAAGTTTTACTATCGAACCCATGAAGAAAAGAGTTTTGATTATTGAGAACGACCACGACATACGTACGCTGGTTGCTTACCTGCTGGAGGAAGAGGGCTTTGAAACTTTTAGCTTACCTGAACCGCAAAAACTAGACCAGATACTGGAGTTTAAACCGCATGTTATTTTGATTGATGAGTTTATCAATAATAAGCCGGGGCATCGTTTTTGCCTCAAGATCAAAAATTCAGAAAAGTTAAGTTCTATCCCGGTTATCATCCTCTCAACCGCAGACAATATTGAGCTTATTGTTAAGGAATGTAAAGCAAACGATTATGTTAGAAAACCATTTGATATCGAAGTAATGATCGAAAAAGTGCTTAATATAATCGATAATACACCGTTGATAGTTTAATAACAGCAACAAGCCGTTACCCTGTAAACTGAAGCAAAAATGCCGAGCCTTTGCCGTCGGCGGTTTGCACCTGTATGTTGCCTTTATGCAGCAGCATAATTTGTTTACACAAACTAAGGCCTATACCGCTGCCTGTTTTACGGGTACTTAAGAAGGGGATAAATATCTTATCCAGCAATTCGGTTGGTATACCCAAGCCATTGTCTGATACTTTAACTACAGTGCGGTTATTGGGTAGTAACTCAGCCGATAATGAGATGCGCGGGACCTCCTTATCTTTTACCGCTTCAATCGCATTTACCACCAGGTTTATTAATACTTGCTCGATGAGGTTCAAATCCGCTTCTATAGCCAATGCGGGGTCGCGAAGCAGAATTTCCAATTCTATATGCTTCTTTTCCATGGTAGGTGCCATCAGGCTGTTCAGGTTTTCGAACATATCGCGTACCAATACCTTTTTCAAGTCGAGTTTGGTGATCTTATTCAGATTACGATAACTCTCCGTGAACTTGAGTAAACCTTCGCTACGACGCTTAATGGTATCTATGCCTAACTCAAGGTCTTCCAACTGTCCGCCCATAGCACTGTTGGTAAATTCCGGGCTTTGCAGGCGGTTTTTAAGCGTGTCGGCAAGGGACGAAATAGGTGCTACTGAATTCATGATCTCATGTGTCATTACGCTTAACAACTTCTGCCACGCCTTGGATTCGGTTTCATCAAGCGCCTCGCTTACATTCTGAAAGGCAACCAATTTATATATCCTGTCATCACTGCGCAGCAAACTGGCCGAGACCAAAATTTTAACCAGTTGTTGCTCGCGTGTAATGGTTATTACCTTGCTGTCGCCGGGTTTGAGCGTTATAATTTCTTTATAGAGATCATTTTCACGCTTTTCGAGCGAATGAATGGTTTTAAGATAGGGGATACCCATTATTTTTTTAAAAGCCTCGTTTATCCAGCCGGTCTCCCCAGTTTCATTATCGTATGACATGATACCGGTATCCACCAGTTCCAGTATTTTTTGAAGATAATGGTACTGCGTTTCCCGCTCACGGCTGATGAGTTTAAACGTGCTGTTGATCTCATTGAAACCCTTACGAAGCGGCTTCAACTCGGTAGGGGCCTTGCGTACGTCAAAATGCCGCGAAAAGTCGCGGTAATGAATGGATTCAACAAACTGAGTTACTTCATCCTGCGCTTTTTTCTGAAAGCGTATCATTTCTATCAGCTCATAAACCAGCATGGGGCAGGTGATTACCAGGTAGATATAGTAACCCGTACCCTGCACGGCCAAAATTGAGGTAACCGTAAGCGTGATAAAAAGTATCAGTACACGCAGCAACAGCCGCCATTCATATCTTTTAAATATCATATTTGCTCAATCTGCGGTATAATGCGGTGCGTGTTAAACCCAATTCTTTAGCAGCGCGCGTAATATTGCCATTATTCTTTTCTATAACCCTCAGGATGGCATTCTTCTCCAATATACTTAGCGGAACATTATCTGCCTCAACTTCATTTTCGGTTGGGGTTTCGAGGATAGAAAATATCAGGTCATCAGGCTTTAACATATGATCGTCGGCCATAATTACCGCCCGTTCGATGGTGTATTGCAATTCGCGTACATTCCCCGGGAAATTGTATGTTCTTAACTTTTGTAATGCTCCCGAATCAAAATCAACTGCCTGCTTTAAATATTTACCGGCATACATTTTGGCAAAATGTCTCGCCAGTATTACAATATCCTCACTACGTTTGCGCAGCGGCGGCATATTGATCTCAACAGTATTGATACGATAGATCAGGTCCTTACGAAAACGGTTCTCATTTGCCAATTCAGAAAGCGGCAGGTTAGTAGCGCATATCAGCCTGATATCCACATCAACTGCCTTATTTGTGCCAAGGCGTGTCACCTGGCGATTTTGAAGTACTGTTAGTAGCTTAGCCTGTTGCTGGAGCGAAATATTACCTATTTCATCTAAAAACAAGGTACCACCGTGTGCATCTTCGAAACGCCCTGGCCTGTCCTCGCGCGCATCGGTATAAGCACCTTTCTTATGTCCAAAAAGTTCGCTTTCAAATAAGGTATCTGTCAACGCGCCAACGTCAACCTTAACAAAGGGCTTGTCGGCACGTAATGAGCGTTCGTGGATAGCTTTTGCCATCAGATCTTTACCCGTCCCATTTTCGCCAAGTATTAAAATATTAGCATCAGTTGGAGCTATCTTATTTACTTTATGAAAAATATCCTGCATCACATCCGAATCGCCGAGTATAGAAGTATCGCCTGAGGCCTTTACAGTAGTTTTTGCAGGTTTAACACCTTCCTGCTTATCTAACAGCTCTTTTATGGTTGCAATCAGTTTCTCGTTGTGCCAGGGCTTTACTATAAAGTCATTTGCTCCTTCCTTTAACGATCGTACGGCCAGGTCAATATCGCCATAAGCGGTGATCATGATAACGCAAACATTCGGCTTCCATTCCTTTACCTTTCTAAGCCAGTAAAGCCCCTCATTACCAGTATTGATGGCGCTGTTAAAATTCATATCCAGCAATACCAGGTCAACCTGGTTGCGTTGCAGCAGCCAGTTTAGGTTTTCAGGGTTTTTTTCTGTAATTACTTCCTGTGCCTCGGTTTTTAGCAACAGTTTTACGGCTGTTAATACGTCTATATCATCGTCAACAACTAAAACAGTTGCTTTTTTTAGTATCATAGATGGTTCATTGTTAGTGGTTCATAGTTCATAGCAAAGTAACCAATAATTTCATATTTAAGGCAATAGGTTAAAGTTTGCGTAAACTGCCCTAAGACCTCAATTTTTATGCTAAAATAGTGTGGTTTAATTCGTTTGATTGTAAATTGGCATAAATTCCTGACTATGAACCATGAACTATATACCATGAACCGCGGCCAACCGGCCGGCACTGTATCATTACCGTACACTTGCTGTAACAGAAGCGTACGGTTTGATTAGTCAATTTGATATTAAATTGCTGGAAAACAGTGTTTTAATTTGTGGCATATCTTTTTGTAATCAATACCAAAATATAATATATAACAGTGGATAGAAAAATTGAAAAAAGCAGGTGGAACACCAAACGTTTAATGATCATAGCGGGTATTACGGTCCTTGTAGTGTTCATCGGATATGTAGGTGTTACCGCAGTTACAGGTAAAAGTAAGTATAACGTACCTATTGATCGTATTACCATAAGTACCGTCACCAAAGGGCAATTCCAGGAGTTTATCCCGGTAAATGGAATAGTTTACCCAAAGCACACTATATACGTTGATGCTATACAAGGCGGTACCGTAGAAAAAAGATTTGTTGAAGACGGCGCCAAATTAAAGACGGGCGACCCTATTTTAAAGTTATCCAATACTGACGTTGAACTTAGCCTGGCCAATTCTGAGAACAACGTTTACGGACAGCAAACACAGATGCAGATATCAAAAAACAATGCAGCGCAGAATACGGTAAACAAGTTGCAACAGATGGCCGATGCCGAAAATGCTTTTAAAGAAGCTCAACGCTTGTATAATCTCAACAAAAAGCTATACGCACAGAAAGCAATCGGTTTGCAGGAATACCAAATATCTGAAAATGCCTACAAGTATGCCTTAAATAAGGAAAACCTCACAAGGGAAATACTGAAACAGGATACTGCCCTTAACAAGGTACAGGATGCGCAGGCAAATGAACAATACAAGCAAATGAGCGCAAGTTTGCAATTGATGCGAAAAGAAGTGGACGCCTTAACCGTGAGAGCGAATATAGACGGGCAGTTAACATCATTAGATGCCGAAGTTGGCCAAAACAAAAACAAGGGCGATCACCTGGCACAAATTGACGGCTTTGACGGCGTTAAAATACGGGCGCTTGTGGATGACCACTACATCAACAGGGTAGTTACAGGTTTAACCGCGCTTTATCCAACAGATAATAAAACTTACAAGCTGGTAGTAAAGAAAGTGTTCGTACAGATCACTAACGGCCAGTTCCCGGTTGATATGGAGTTTGTTGGCGACGTGCCACCGGGATTAAGAAAAGGACAAACATTACAGATCAACCTCACTTTTGGTGACGAGCGCCAGGCATTGTTATTGCCTTTGGGTGGCTTTTTCCAGCAAACAGGCGGCAACTGGATATTTAAAGTGAGCGAGGACGGCAAAACTGCTTATAAAGTTGATATGCAACTTGGCATGCAAAATACTAATTATTACCAGGTGACCAGGGGCTTAAAAGAAGGTGATAAGGTAATCACTTCAAGCTATGAGAACTATGGTAACATACAGGAACTAGTATTAACCAAATAAAGAATAATTACTAATTAATTAACTAAATACATTAAATCAAATCCTGGTAAATAAAAGAAGGATTTAGGAGGCACAAATGATAAAAATCACTGATTTAGAAAAATTTTACCGTACCGAAGAGGTAGAAACCATTGCACTGAACAAACTGTCAATTGAAGTAAAAACAGGCGAGTTTGTTGCAATAATGGGCCCGTCGGGCTGTGGCAAATCAACTTTGCTCAATATACTGGGCATGCTGGATGATCCGGATGGCGGAAGCTACGTTTTCAACGGTGTTGAAGTTGCTCATTTTAACGAGCGTAAACGCGCCGACCTGCGCAAGCATAATATCGGTTTCGTTTTTCAGAGCTTTAACCTGATCGACGAATTAACCGTGTTCGAAAACGTGGAGCTGCCATTGATCTACACCGGTGTACCAAGCTCCGAACGTGTAAAAAGAGTGGAAGAAGTGTTGGACAAAATGCAGATCATGCACAGGCGCAACCACTATCCGCAGCAGTTATCAGGTGGTCAGCAGCAACGTGTGGCTATTGCCCGCGCGGTTGTTAACAAGCCAAAACTGATACTGGCGGATGAGCCCACCGGTAACCTCGATAGCAGCAACGGTAACGATGTAATGGAACTGCTTACCGATCTGAACGAGCAAGGTACTACTATCATCATGGTAACTCACTCCGAACATGATGCACGCTACAGCCATCGCATTATCCGCCTGTTAGACGGTCAAACTGTGGTTGAAAATATAATGATATAACGACCTGCTTACAGGCCGCCCGGAACTGTATTTAGTTTAATAACAGTTGATTAATGTGTCTCCCTAACTCCTTCTGCACAGCAGAGGGGGTTAGTTTGAGATTTTTTTTGCCTAATTCTAACCATTTTAAAGCCATGTTTAAAAGCTATTTTATCATCGCTTTCAGGAATATCAGGCGTAACTGGAGCTACGCGTTCCTGAACATTTTCGGTCTCACTTTAGGGATCGCTTCCTGCCTTATCCTTTTCCTTGTTGTAAGGAATGAACTCACCTTTGACAATTACAAAAAAGCCGACCGCATTTACCGCGTAACCTGGAACGCGATCGATTTCAACTCCAATATCTCGCTGGCTGTAGCACCAAAAATGCGTGTAGCATTTCCCGAACTGAAGGTTGCGCAGGTGATGTATAACCAGGAGGCGATGATCAAAGTAAAAGATCAGCGCTTCAAGGAAAAAGATTTTGTTATTGCCGATGAATACCTTCCTCAGATATTTGATTTTAAGTGGATATCCGGCGATCCTAAAACAGCTTTAAGCGAACCCAATGCCATTGTGCTTACCGAAAGTATCGCAAAAAAATATTATGGCAATGCGGACCCAATGGGCCAGGTGATCAACGTCGAAAACCAATTTAATGCAAAAGTTACAGGAGTTATTAAAGACCTGCCTTCAAACCGAAGCGTCCCGATACAGATATTGCTTTCGTTTGAAACCATCAGGAACCAGGTAAAAGATAACATGAACCAGATATACAATATCGGCGGTGGCTTTTTTACCTTCATGCTCTTACCCGAACATTATCCTATCCAACGTATAGAAGCCCGCATCCCGGATTTCATTCATAAAAATTGGGACCTTAACCCGAAAGAAGTGAGGTTCCCGCTTCAGCCAATACAGGACATCCATTTTGATCAGCGTTATATTAACAATGTAGTTACGCCGACATCAAGGGACACCTATTACGCTTTATTTGGTGTGGCTTTGCTCATCATCGTTACAGCCTCCATAAACTTCGTGAACCTGGCAACAGCACAGGCTATAAAACGTGCCAAAGAGGTAGGGGTAAGAAAGGTATTGGGCGCCAACCGCAGTCAATTGATACGCCAGTTTTTGGGCGAGACTACCGTACTTGTATTGCTGGCACTGATATTGGGTGTCACATTGGCTTCAATGTTTCTATCAGGCGCTGCCGACTGGCTCAGTATCAAGCTTGACCCGGGGCAATTAACGCAGCCGCTAGTTATTGCTTATATCGCTGCAATAGCCTTAGCGGTGATCCTGATCGCCGGGTTATATCCTGCGTTTGTTCAGTCCGCATTCCATCCTGTCGATTCCCTGAAAGATAAAGGCAGTAAATTCGTAAAAGGCTTTACATTACGTAAAGGCTTGGTGGTGGCCCAATTTACCATTTCGCAGATATTGATAGTAGGTACTATCATTGTCGCCAACCAAATGAATTTCTTTGAGAACCAGGACCTGGGTTTCAATAAAGATGCGGTAGTTTCATTTTATATTCCGAACAAGGCAAAAATGGATGTGCTGCGGCAGGAGCTGGTGAGTAACCCGGGTATAGCGCAAGTTACTTTAACTAATGGTGCGCCATCCTATAATAACAATTTCAATGGCTTTACTGCACCAAAGTTTGGTATTATCAAAGATGATGTTACCGAAGTAAAGTTTATTGACGAGAACTATATCGATATGTTCGGCCTGAAAATGCTTGCCGGTCAAAAGGTTTTCAAGAAAGCTCCCAGCGATACGGCTCAAAATATTATCGTTAACGAAACACTGATCCATAAACTTGGGATCACAGATCCAGGCAAAGCCATCGGCCAGCAAATTAACTGGAACGGGCCGGCTACTATCACCGGTGTGGTTCGCGACTTTCAAAGCGAATCGAAACATAAATTGCGCAGGGCATGCATACTGTGCTACAACAATAATCGGTTCTTTATGGCCAGCGTAAAGCTCCGCGCCGGTGCGATGAACAAAACCATTGATCAGATCGGCAAATCATGGTCGGCCTTATTCCCTGATAATTTATTTGAATATAAGTTTCTTGACGACCACATAGCCAGCTTCTACACACAGGAACAGAAGGAATATACAGCATTCAAATTCTTTTCGTGCATAGCCATATTGATAGGCTGCCTGGGTTTGTATGGCCTCATCATGTTCGCAGCAGCACAACGCACCAAAGAGGTTGGTATCCGCAAGGTGCTTGGTGCGCCTATCATGAGCATTATCGGCTTGTTCTCAAAAGAATTTGTAGTGCTCATCCTTATTGCTTTTGTGATCGCCGCTCCGCTGGGCTATTGGATGATGAATAGCTGGCTGAATAATTATGCCTACCACATTCATATCGGGGCAGGTATATTTTTGATCGCGATAGCAGCATCGTTTTTGATCGCAGGCTTAACTATAGCCTATCAAACGATAAAAGCGGCTATGGTGAACCCAGTGAAGAGCTTGCGTTCCGAATGATGCGGTGAATGATCAATATAGATAAATATTAGAGTTTAGAATTTAGGTTTTAGAGTTTAGAATTTCAATTATCATGATAAAAAACTTCATCAAAACTGCCTGGCGCAATATTGTTGCCAACAAACTTTTCGCAACGCTCAATATAGCAGGTTTAGCTATCGGTATTTGTGTTTGCATTACCTTATTTGCGTGTGCATCATACGAATTGAGTTTTGATCGCATGTACAAAAACTCTAAAGACATTTACCGCATCAATATGCAAACCACTGCGGAATACAACTACAAGGTTTGGGCCGAACTCCCCAACGCCGTAGGGCCTGCCGTAGTGCAAAATATTCCGCAGGTAAAGGCGATGACCAGGCTGATCAAACATGATTTCGGAGCTAAGGTATCATTGAAGACCGATGATAAAAATTTCACCGAAAAGGGTCTGTATATGGCCGATTCATCGGTTTTCAAAATATTCGATCTTAACTTCACTGAAGGAAATGCACGCTCGGCTTTCGCACAGCCCAAATCTATCGTTCTCTCCCAATCTGCAAAGGAGAGATTATATGGTAAGGCACCCGCTTTCGGTAAGATCATTTATATTGATAACAAGGATACATTACATGTTTCGGGTGTCTACAAGGATTTGCCGGAAAACAGTACCATCGATTGTGATATGATATACAACATCGTGGATTCATGGGCCGGCAAAAATGTTTCCTGGAGCAACGCCAGTTTTGAAACATATTGCCTGCTGCAGCCCGGTGCAAATATTGAACAGGTACAAAAGCAAGCCACGGCGCTCATTGATAAGAACGTATCAAAAACAAGGCAGTATTATACCAGGTTCATGTTTCAGCCATTAACAGGTATTCATCTTTATTCAGCTGACATAAGAGCGGGTTATTCAGCCAAAATAGGGAGTATAGGCACTGTAAAAGCATTGTTATTTTTATCGTTCCTGGTACTGGCTATCGCCTGTATTAATTACATGAACCTTGCCACGGCGCGTTCGCAAAAACGCGCTAAGGGAGTAGGCGTAAACAAAGTATTAGGTGCAAACAGGAGCCACTTGCTTGCTTTATTTTATACCGAAACGGCTGTACTTTCATTTTTTGCCATCGTTATAGGGTATTTTCTCGCTTTTATTTTACAACCGCTTTTTCAAAGTATTACCGGCATCGAATTAAAGCCGTCGGCCTTGTCCGCTACACCGATCTTAGCGAGTTTGCTTTTGACATGGATCGTGGTAACAATTATGGCAGGTAGTTATCCCGCGTTCTCCATGTCGCGCATTTCTCCGCTTGTTTTAATGAACAAACTGAAGATAAAACATTCAGTTGCCGATTTCATCCGCAGATCTTTGGTCGTGTTCCAATTTGCATCTTCGATAGTCCTGATCATTTCAGTTATCGTGATCCTTCAACAGACAAATTATATCAGAAATAAAGACCTGGGCTACAATCCGAAAGGGATCGTCGCGGTTTCTATTAAAGCCGCTCAAAACAAACAACAGGTTTCCTCTTTCATTAACAACCTAAAGAGGATGGCGAATGTGGAGAGTGCTTCACCGTCGCAATCCATCCCTGGCGACATAGAAAGCGGTAAAAGCATCAGAAAAATAACAACTGATAAAGATGGATACCCAGTAAAGACTTGTCTTACAAACGGTTCTATTGTAAAAACTATGCAGTTAAAACTGCTTGCAGGTAGTACGATACCACAAACATTAGCCGCCGGGGATACTAATTGCTATTTACTGGTTAACGAATCGGTAATCAAATACCTGGGTTATAAATCACCACAAGAGGCCATTGGTAAATATGCAAATACCGAAATGTCTCGCAAGTCTATCATTAAAGGCGTTGTAAAGGATTTTAATTACCAGTCGCTTAAAAACGAGATTGGTGGTTATACTTATTACATAACCAACAGCCCAAGCGAATCAATAACTACATTATTGGTAAGGTATAACACAGGGAATCTGCCGGCCTTTATGCAGCAAGTGGAAACCAAGTTTAAAGCCGATATGCCCAATTCCAGTTTCGATTACGAGTTCCTGGATACGCATATTCAAAGTTTGTACGTATCCGAGCAACACACGGCCAGCACAGCCACGGTATTTTCAATGCTGGCCATATTTGTGGCTTGCCTGGGTTTGTTTGGATTGGCTGCATCAATTGCCGAACAAAGAACAAAGGAAATAGGCATACGCAAAGTGCTTGGGGCAAGCGTATCGGGTATCACCAGGTTGTTGACCGGCGATTTTTTAAAGCTGGTTATCATCTCAATAATCATAGCATCGCCAATAGCCTGGTACCTGATGAATAAATGGCTAACAGACTTTAACTACAGGATAAATATAAACGCATGGGCATTTATTATCGCCGGTTTGATGGCAGTGGTATTTGCATTGCTCACCATTAGCTCGCATGCCATAAAAGCAGCAAGGGATAATCCTGTGAAGAGTTTGCGGTCGGAATGATTAGCGATTAGGGTACTAATGAACAAGTGAACCAATGAACTAAATATCATGATAAGAAACTACTTTAAAACCGCCTGGCGTAATCTTTGGAAAAACAAAGTTTTCTCGCTCATCAATATACTGGGTCTATCATTGGGTATGGGAGCCTGCCTGCTGATATTACAGTATGTGAACTTTGAATTGAGTTACGATCATTTTAATAAAAATGCAGATGATATTTACCGCGTTGTTAACGATCGTTATCAGAATAACAAATTGATACAGCATGGCACCATAACCTATTCGGGTGTGGGCAAGGCTATGAAGGATGATTATCCGGAGGTGCTCAACAACGCAAGGGTGCTTCAATTCGGAGAAGCTACTGTAACCTACAAAAACAAAAAGGTAGCCAAAAACCAGGAATATTGCGTGGATAACTCCCTGTTAACCATGTTTACTTTCCCGGTTGTTGCCGGCGACAGCAAAACTGCCCTCTCCGAAGTAAATACAGTGGCGATCTCGGAAACTATGGCTCGTAAGATATTTGACGTTCAGGGAAATGATTTTCAGCCCTGCGTTGGACAATTGATAAAAATGGGTACCGATACCTTCCCGACTAAGATCACAGCAGTCCTTAGGGATGTACCAAAAAACTCCATCTTCCAGTTCGATTGTCTAATATCTTATCAAACGCTAATCCACAGTTACGGCTATAAAGAAGCTGACTATGATTTTCACGACTCAGACTTCTGGCATTACATCCAGTTAAAACCAGGCACCGATTACAAAGCATTTGATGCTAAAATGGCCGCATTTAGCGAGCGTCACTTTGACGGCAATAAAGTATCGGGGAGTGTTGAAAAGTTTTACCTGCAACCGCTGTTGAAAATTCACCTGTACTCCGACACTGAATATGAAAATATAGAAACTGCCAGCTCAAACGTGGTTTGGGGGCTGCTGATCATCGCCCTGTTCATCATCGGCATTGCCTGGGTAAATTATATCAACCTGGCAACAGCACGCGCATCCGAAAGGGCGCTTGAAGTAGGTGTTCGCAAAGTAACCGGGGCTACTAAAGGGCAGTTGATCAGGCAATTTTTGACAGAATCGCTCATCATCAATATAATAGCATTGGCAATAGCCGTAGTTCTTGCTACCCTGTTCCAATCTGTATTCAATACATTGGTCAACCAGCAATTATCGCTTGCGTCTTTGTTGCAAAAAGGGTTGGGCGGCTATGCAATTACCATTGGATTGGTTACTATAGTATTGCTTGGCATCTTTATATCGGGCTTTTACCCATCCTTTGTGTTGTCATCTTTTAAACCGATCCTGGTATTGAAAGGCAAATACAGCAGTTCGAAAAAAGGGATATTGCTTCGTAAAGGGCTGGTTATCGGTCAATTTGCAATAACTATCGTACTCATCACCGGGGCGTTTATTGTATACCGCCAGATACAGTTTATGAGCAGTCAGAAACTGGGTGTAAATATCGACCAGGTGGTCGTGATCGGTGGCCCCAAGGTTGTCACTCCTGATACTGCTGATACCCGCGCGAAGGCTTTTCTTGCCGAATTGAAACATATACCTGCTGTTAAGAATGACGCCACCTCTTTCTGGGTGCCCGGCAGCGAAACAGGGCGAAACTTTGACATCCGGGCTGCCCACGGCGACCCGAATACACATTATACCATGCGTTTCAATGGCGTGAGCAGTGATTATATTACGACCTATGGCATGACATTGGTGGCCGGTAGAAACTTCTCGCCAACTGATTACGCCAAAAAATACGAAGACCTGCACAGCACTATTTTAAATGTTAATGCAACTAAACTACTCGGCTTTTCGTCGCCCAACGCTACTGTAGGTCAAATCATGATGAACGGCAAAAGCAGGTGGACCATTATTGGTGTAGTCGCCGATTCGCATCAAAAATCATTGCGGTATGCTATCGAGCCTACGTTCTTCAGGCCGCAGTTAAGTATTGGGTCGCAAATTTCTGTAAAAATGAATACATCCAACCCGACGCAAACCATCGCGCAGATAAAGGCAGCATACAATAAATTTTTCCCGGGTAATATTTTTGATTATGAGCTTTTAGATCAGCGCTACAACGCTCAATATAAAAACGACGCGTTGTTCGGCGAGGCCTTCGGTATATTTGGCGGTTTCGCCATTTTCATCGCATCGCTTGGCCTTTTAGGATTATCGCTTTTTGCAACCCTTCAGCGCACCAAAGAGATTGGGGTACGCAAAGTACTGGGCGCATCGGTGTCGAATATCGTGATGTTGTTATCCAAAGATTTTGTCAGGCTGGTTATCATTGCCATTGTTATCGCGACCCCTATAGCATGGCTTATTCTTCACCATTGGTTACAGGACTTCGCTTATCATATCGGCATCAGCTGGTGGATATTTGTCCTGTCGGGAATAGTAGCTATCGCTATTGCATTAGCAACCATAAGTTTCCAGGCGATCAAAGCGGCAACAGTTAACCCGGTGAAGAGCCTTCGCTCGGAGTAAAGAAGTTTAGATTAAAAAAAACAGATCATAAAAATGAAAAAGTTAAAAGGATTATTAATTGTGTTTTTCGCATTGACGGCTACTCAAGCTGTATTCGCGGCTCAAGCGACCGACTCATTGTCAACCATTGAACCCCATGTTTCTAACTTTGATAAATTAAAGATAGAGGGGCCGGTTGATATTCAAATTGTACAGGGCACTACAGAATCATTAAAAATTACAGCGCCTACCGAAGTTATCGACCGTATTGTTGCCGAAGTAACTGGCAATACCTTAAATATTCGCAATAAACACGACAATTGGAGTCAAAGCGAAAAAAGCTGGTATGGCGATAAAAGTGTATGGCAAAAAAAACACTACCGCATTAAAGCCTGGCTTACCGTAAATATGCTGAAAAGCATCAGTCTTTCCGGAAGCGGAACAGCAAAATTTGCGGAAGGTATCAAGGCTGACAATTTAGAACTTAGGTTACGGGGTTCGGGCAATATGGAAGGTAAGATCGATACCCATTCATTGATAACCACAATATCCGGTTCCGGCAATATTAAGCTTTCAGGCAATGCAAATAATTCCCGGCTTAAAGTATCTGGTTCTGGAGTATTTGCCGCACCTGAGTTACTCACTTCAAGTTCAAATGTACATGTATCAGGTTCGGGTGATGCGAAGATAAATGCCAGTGATAACATAACAGCGGGTGTAAGCGGATCGGGAAGGGTGAACTATACTGGTGCAGTTAAAAATGTTATGAGCACCACAAGCGGCAGCGGAAGTATAAGAAGGTTTTAGCATTTAGAAATTAGAATTTGAAGATATGTTAAGAAACTACATCAAAATCGCATTCAGGAACCTGTGGAGGCACAAAAGTTTCTCTTTGATCAATATCATCGGCCTGGCTGTTGGTATGACCGCTTTTCTACTTATCGTCATGTACGTGAGTTTTGAAACAAGTTATGATAAGTTCCATGCTAAGGTCGACCAGGTATATCGCTTAAACGTTGATATCAAATCAGCAAATGATGTGCTAAAGTTTTCTGCTTCGTCGGCACCCATGGGCCCGGCTATCAAAGCAGACTTTCCAGAAGTGCTGGAATCGACGCGGATATTTCCAGACGAGGCTTTGATTAAAGTAAATAACCAAGTGTTCCAGGAAAACAGGGTTTATACAACAGAGCCGTCTTTTTTTAAAGTGTTTAGTTTTCCGCTGGTAAAAGGCGATCCGGAAACGGCATTAAAAACCCCATACAGCATGGTTTTAACCGAAACGACAGCGAAAAAGTATTTCGGTACTGCTGACCCGATGGGTAAAACATTCATGATCGAGGGCAAAGATCTGGTAACTGTTACCGGTATAGTAAAAGATCCACCCGCTAACTCCCAGTTTCAGTTTCACATGCTTTACTCCATTTCTACTATGGAAAAAAAGTACCCGGGCCGTTTGGAACAATGGGGTAATTTTGGTAACTTTACATACCTGCTTTTAACAAAAAACGCCGACCCGGCGCGGTTACAATCCAAATTTCCGGCATTTCTAAAAAGGCATATCAGCGAGGATAACCGCAAACAAGGACAGGATTATGCACTCTATTTAAAGCCTCTGAAAGATGTTTATATGGACCCAAGGGGCGGCTTCGAACAAGGCAGTCTCAGTAATGTTTATATCTTTTCGGTTGTCGCGTTGTTCATCCTGGTCATTGCGGCCATTAATTTCATCAATTTAACCACTGCCAGGGCAACAGAAAGGGCAAAAGAGGTTGGTGTACGCAAAGTGATCGGTGCGGCCCGTAATCAGCTCACCATCCAGTTCTTAGGCGAATCGGTAATACTTTGCCTTGTTTCATTTGTTTTGGCAGTTGCACTTGTTTCGCTGCTTCTGTCAATGTTTAATCAGCTGGCGGGGAAAATTATAAGCCAAACCATTCTTGAACATGGGTTTGCGGGTCTCCTTCTCCTCATTTCATTATTAATCGGTGTTGTGGCCGGCGCCTATCCTGCATTAGCTTTATCTGCATTTAAACCGGTTATGATATTAAAAGGAAGGTTTAGTTCATCATCCAAAGGCGCCTTGTTGCGTAAGGGGTTAGTAGTGTTTCAATTTACTATCTCGATAGTGTTAATCGTTGGTACATTGGTGGTTTACCGCCAATTGAATTATATGCGTAGCCAGCCGTTGGGCTTTGACAAAAATCAAATGGTAACACTTGATTTTGGCAATGATGATAACGTAATAAAAAGCTACGAGAGCATTAAAAACGAATTTAGATCCATTCCGAACGTTTTGGCGGTAGCTGTATCACATGGGTTACCTGGTGTGGGTAGTGCAAATGCACATTCTGAATTTGAAAATCGCCAGGGGGCAATGCAGCCTTTAAATATAAATATGTACGACGTGGATTACGATTTTATACCTGAATACGGGATGAAAGTAATAGCAGGCCGGACATTTTCAAAGGATTACGGAACTGATACAACAAAAGCCACAGTTATTAACGAGGCAACTGCAAAAATTCTTGGCTATACTTCACCAAAGGATGCAATTGGTAAAAAATTCTCACAATGGGGGCGTGACGGGCAAATAATAGGTGTGGTTAAGGATTTCCATTACCGCTCTTTACAGGAAAATGTCGAGCCTTTAAACATGCGTGTAAATCCATCTAATGCGAGGATATTTACTTTAAAAATAGCGGCAACTGGTATACCTGCCACTTTAGCTGCAATAGAAGCCAAATGGAAATTATTAATTCCGCAACGTCCTTTCAACTATGCGTTTGTTGACGAGAATTTTAATAAACAATATGCCGGTGAAGAGCGATTCGGCAAGTTGTTTATGTATTTCGCCGTATTGGCTATATTTATATCATGCCTGGGCTTATTGGGCCTGGCATCATACAGTACTTTACAACGTACTCGTGAAATAGGCATTCGCAAAGTGTTGGGCGCCAGTATCCCCGGCATTGTAAATATGCTTTCTAAGGAGTTTTTGATACTTGTAGTGATAGCCGCGTTTATTGCTTTCCCATTGGCATGGTATGGCATGAATAGATGGCTTAAGGATTTTGCTTACAAAGAGAACATCAGTTGGATGATATTTGCCGTAGCTGGGCTATTGGCATTTATGATAGCTATCACTACAGTAAGCGTCCAGGCTATACGTGCTGCATTAGCAAACCCTGTGAAGAGCTTACGAAGTGAATAACCCTGCAACTTTAGAATTTAAGACATCATGATAAAGACATTCATCCGCACAGCCATGCGAAGCCTTTTAAAGAACAAAGGCTTCAGCTTTCTGAACATTTTCGGGCTTGCAATAGGCATTACCTGTGCCGCTTTGATCTTTCTTTGGGTGGAGGACGAGGCTAATTATGATGCGGTCAATATAAAGAAAGACCGGTTGTATATGGCATGGGAAAATCAGAAATATGATACTTATGTATTTACCGAGTCGTCTACTCCAGGGCAAATGGGGCCCGCTATCAAAGCTGATCTGCCCGGAATAGCCAATACCTGCCGTGCATCTGAAGGAACAGCTAACCTGCTTTTCTCAAAAAATGATAAACCGGTTTATGCCTATGGCAAATATGTCGAATCATCGTTCTTTGACATGTTTACTATATCTTTTCTGCAAGGCAATGCGGCAACTGCATTAAAAGATAAATATTCATTGGTTATTACACAAAGCGCATCTAAAAAATTCTTCGGTAACGAAAGTAATGTGATCGGTAAGACAATCCGTGTAGACAATAAGCAGAATTATATTATTACCGGTGTGATCAAAGATTTGCCCAGTAACACCTCTGTCAATTTTGAATGGTTAATGCCTTTTCAGCTTTATTGGGATAACAGTCCCTGGTTGAAAAGCTGGGGAAATAACTCACTGGCTACCTATGTGGAATTGAAGCAGGGGATAGACGTAGCAACCGTCAACGCACAACTCAAAGACTATATACAGAAACATGAGCCGAAGTCGCTTGGGCACGTGTTTTTATATGCGATGAATGATTGGCACCTGCGCAACGAGTTCAAGGAAGGTAAACTGACCGGCGGCGGTCAAGTATTCTATGTGCATTTATTCACTACCATCGCGTGGATCATCCTATTTATCGCTTGTATCAACTTCATGAACCTGGCCACTGCACGCAGCGAAAAGCGTGCCCGCGAGGTAGGTGTACGCAAAGTATTAGGTGCTGGTAAAAATTCGCTCATCCTCCAATTCATAGGCGAATCGGTTTTCCTGGCTTTTATGGCAGCCGTAATAGCCGTGGCGATTTTGGTTTGTATATTACCTGCATTTAACTTGCTGGTGCAAAAGAAGCTTACGCTTGGGTTGGGTAATCCGTATCATGTCATGGCTTTGGTGTCGATAGCATTGATATGCGGTATTATCGCTGGTAGTTATCCTTCATTGTACTTATCCTCATTCCAACCCGTTGCCGTATTAAAAGGAATTAAGCTGAAGGATAGTGGAGCTGCATATGTACGTAAAGGTCTGGTAATACTTCAATTTACGGCTTCCATCGTGCTGATCATTAGTACTGTGATCATTTATCAGCAGATACAACACATTAAAGATCGTCCGTTGGGATTCAATAGGGAGCACCTGATTAGATTCGACCTTCAAGGTGATATGGCCAAAAATTATTACCCAATACGGCAGGAATTGCTCAAATCAGGCTATGTAGATGATGTGGCGTTGGCCGATCACGATATTATTTATGGCGGTAATAATACCAACGGTATGACGTGGCAGGGAAAAAATCCTGCTTCTAAAATATTGATATCGCAACGATATGTTACACCTGATTACATGAACACAACCGGCTTGAAACTGGTAGAGGGCAGAAACCTGGTTGTAACCGATACAGGCAAGCCAATTCGGATGGTGATCACCAAGTCGTTAGAGAAACTGATGGGTAAGGGTAGCGCATTGGGTAAAACAATGCATTATGAAGGTGATAACACGATGGCGACTATTGTTGGTGTTGTGAACGATTATGTATATGGTAATATGTACGGTAAGCCCGACCCGGTGATGTTTTTTGTAGCCGCGCCGAAAGATAATACATTGATGTATGTGCGCCTGAAACAGAATGCCGATTTGCAAAAAGCAATTGCCGGCATGCAGGGCGTTTTGAAGAGATATAATCCGGCTTATCCGTTTGATTATGGTTTTGTAGACGATCAGTTCAACAACATGTTTTATACCGAGGGACTGGCCAGCAAACTGTCAAGGCTATTTGCTTCTTTGGCTATCATTATATCCTGTTTAGGATTGTTCGGATTAGCCGCCTATACAGCCGAACGCCGGACAAAGGAGATCGGTATCCGAAAAGTATTGGGCGCAAGTATTACAAGCGTAACGACCCTGCTTTCCAAAGACTTTTTGATTTTGGTGGGATTGTCTTGTATCGTTGCTTTCCCGCTGGCCTGGTATGCCATGGATAAATGGCTTAAGGGCTTTGAATATCATATTGACATACACTATTGGGTATTTGCAGCAGCGGGCATAACAGCGGCAGTGATCGCGTTAATAACCGTAAGTTACCAGGCTATTAAAGCGGCGCTGGCAAACCCGGTAAAGAGTCTTAGGTCAGAGTAAAGTGACTGATTAACCAGTCACATTTAACTAATTAACTAATTTGAGTTCCTATACATTCCATATCACCCTTTATGACGCTGCATTCTTCGGCGTGTTATTTATCGGGTTGACCTTTGCCTTTCAGCTATGGTTCACTAAAACTACTCACAAAGCTGCTAACCGGTTTCTCGCGCTGGCGCTGGTCACCATGATCCTCTGGATAGTGCGTGTTCTGTTTATCGACATCCGGCTGGAAACCTATTTCCCGGGATGGGACCGCCTGCCGATGGAGTTTTTGCTGGTGCTGGGCCCGCTTATCTATTTTCATGTACTCAAGATAACACGGCCCCAATATAAATTCCGCCGGAAGGACCTGCTGCATTTCGGCCCTTTATTGCTCGAACAAGGTATTTTTGCAATAGAGGTCAGACAAAGCATCCCAACAGGAGTGCCCACTTATGCTACTCCTGTTTTTCAGTTGCTGAACGCTATACTACAGTTGCTGATATTTATTTCGATCATCATTTACCTGTACCGTTCGCATAAGCTGATACAAAGTTTTTATCGCCGCTTGCAACCCGTTTTAATGGACCGGTCGCTACTTGAATTTCGTTGGCTACATCGCTTATTGACAGCTACAGCCTTGTTGTGGTTTTTTTGGATAGCTTATGCTGCAGTCGATTATTTTGGTTACCGCGATCAATTGGGCATACACGTTTATTATCCCTTTTATATCTTTTTCGCCGTGATCATTATTTGGACTGCCGCTGCGGCTTTTCTTAGGCCGCAAACCCAATTGATGATACAACCACCTGTTGCGCCAAAGCCATCGGCTCCGGCTGAACTAAGGGAGAAAGGTACCTGGCTCAAAAAAATGATGGAAGCCAACAACTATTACCAGGATCAGGAACTAACCTTGAGTTCGCTGGCTGAAAAGCTTGGCATTCATCCGCACGAATTATCCAGAGTCATCAATGTAGCACTGAAGAAAAATTTCAACGATTTCATAAATGAGTACCGTATTCGGGATGTAGCCGGGAAAATGCAGGACCCTGCTTACGACCGTATTACCCTGCTGGGTATGGCTTACGATGCCGGCTTTAACTCCAAAGCCACGTTCATCCGGGCTTTCAAACAATTGACCGGGAAAAACCCCGCAGAATATAAGCGTGAACTCGAAAAAGAGGTTTCAACTTATCATTTGCAACCTCGTCCTCAAATGCGAAAAGTAATTTTAGTTCCTGAAGTACCGAAATGGGCTCATGAACAATTAAATTACAATTTTATGTTTCGCAATTATTTTAAAACAGCCTGGCGTAATATCTTAAGGAATAAATTTTACGCATTCATCAATGTGATCGGTCTTACCGTTGGCCTCACTTTTGGTTTACTCATCCTGCTATGGGTGAATGACGAATTCAGCTTTGATAAGTTTAATACTAAAGCCGATCGCATATATCGTATCAATGCGCAAATAGGAACCGGCACAACCAGGCAAACATGGGGAGGGCTGCCTGCACCAACCGCTATACATGCCTTAAAGGATGTTCCCGAAGTGCAGAACAGCGTTCGTATCGGCGTTAAAGACGACTATTCAGTTTACCGTTATAAAGCCAAATTATTAACTGCGGGGAATTATGGCGCTTATTTGGTTGATGCTTCGCTTTTTAAGATATTCGATTATAAATTATTAAAGGGGGACATCAACAACCCATTTCCCGAACTGCATTCGATCGTCATTACCCAAACTACCGCCAAACGTTTTTTTGGTGACGAAAACCCGATCGGTAAAGTTTTGCAGGGCAACAGCAAGGACAACTATACCGTAGCGGGCGTTGTTGCCGATTTTCCGCAAAATTCGAGCTTTAAAGCCGATATCCTTTTCTCTTTTGAGCTGGCAAAAAAAAATTATAATAAGGGTTTTTGGAAAACACTTGAGCAGGATTGGGGCGACTATTTTTACAGCACATACCTATTGTTAAAACCCGGCGCATCAGCCAAAGTTGTTGCCGATAAATTGACGGCCATTCATATTGCCAATCAGCCAGGGGCTGGAACGGGCCACCTGCAGTACGTGGCGCAGCCATTGCTGCACGAACACTTATATAATCCCGATGGTACGCCTGCAGGCCTGCAAATGGCCAGGATATTTCTGGTGGTAGCATTTTTTATATTGCTGATCGCCTGTATCAACTATGTTAACCTATCAACCGCACGTGCCATGCTGCGTGCAAAAGAGGTTAGCGTTCGAAAGATAATAGGAGCGGAAAGAAAACAGTTATTTGCCCAATTCATCGTCGAAACAGGGTTGTTCTTTTGTATTGCGATAGCATTTTCCTTAGTAGCGGTAAAATTGCTGATGCCTGTTTACAACAACATCTCGGGCAAAGAAATGCAATTCGATTTGTTTGATGGCGCCGTTTGGAAAGTTATTGGTTTAACCATCATCGGCACGTTAACGGCTTCCAGTATATACCCCGCCTTGTTACTATCCTCATTTAAACCCATTAATGCACTAAAAGGGAAACTGGCGATGGGTGTTGGCAATGTGATGTTCCGCAAAGGGCTGGTGGTTACACAGTTTATTTTCTCCATCGTATTGATCATCGGTACATTGATCATAAACCAGCAGATGAAATACATTAGGGGAAAGGACCTGGGTTATGATAAATCTTACGTCTTCCAGGTAGGCATGGGGAATATATACGGTCATTATGATGCCGTACGGGCTGAATTGATGAAACAACCCGGTGTAGTTAACGTAACCCGCGCCGGCGATAATATCATAAACTTGGGTGGTTCAACAGGTGATACGGATTGGGATGGCAAAGAGGCTAAGCGAAGTTTCCTGATACATCCTTTGAATATCGACCAAACCTATATCAATTTTTTTAAACTAAAAATAGTTGAGGGGAAAGGTTTTTTGGGAGGCAAGGCTGACTCGGCCAACTTTATTCTAAACGAAACCGCCGTAAGGGAAGCCGGTATCAAAAACCCTGTCGGCAAACGATTTACCCTATGGCAAACGCGGGGCACGATCATTGGTGTGGTAAAGGATTTTTACTATGCATCACTTAGGCAGAAAATTGAGCCCGCTATTTTACGTTACGCTCCAACGGATTGCGGTACCATATTTATTAAAACAACAGGAAGGGACGCACCAAACGCCATTAAAGCTGCCGAACGTTTATACAAGTCATATAATCCCATAATCCCCTACAGCTACAATTTTTTGGATGCTGACTATGATAATCTTTACAAAACCGAACAGCGATCCGGCACATTGTTCAATATTTTTGCAGGCATAGCTATATTCATTTCTTGCCTCGGTCTGCTGGGCCTGGCGACTTATACTGCACAGGTGAAAGTAAAAGAGATAGGCATCCGGAAGGTGCTGGGCGCAAGCGTCATCAATATTACCTCCATGCTGTCAAAGGATTTCCTGGTATTGGTTCTCATCTCATTATGTATAGCCAGCCCGATTGCCTGGTATGCAATGACAAAATGGTTGCAGGATTATGCCAATCGTACCAATATCCAATGGTGGGTATTCGTATTGGCCGGGGCATCCGCGTTATTAATAGCTTTTATCACCATCAGTTTTCAATCGGTTAAGGCAGCATTGGCAAACCCGGTAAAAAGCCTTCGCTCAGAATAATAAATTGTGGCAAATAAAATTGTAAAACACTGCAACCTATAAGGCATTGGCGTCGTCTGATAAATAACCATTTGGATTAGAAGATCATGATCAGAAATTACATCAAGACCGCTTTCAGAAACCTGTTGAAAAACAAAGGTTTTACAGCCATAAATGTTTTAGGGTTGGCTTTGGGCCTTGCAACCTGCCTGCTAATTGTTTTTTATGTTTTTGACGAGTTAAGCTTCGACCGGTACAATGTGAACCTTGAACGTATTTACCGTTTGAACAACAACATCAAGTTCGGCGGTAATGAGGGTTCCTATTCAGAATCGCCTGCACCGACGGCTGCTGCATTGAAAGCGGATTTCCCCGAAATTGAGCAGGTAACGCGCTTCAGGCAACGGGGTGGTAACCTTGTAAAAAAGGGGGATCATAACATTCAGGAAGACATGATGGTGTATGCTGATCCTTCGATCTTCAAGGTATTTACATTGCCGGTGATCGATGGCGACCCGGCAACCGCACTAAAGGAACCGCATTCAGTTGTCATTAACGAAAAAATGGCTTTAAAGTACTTTAACACCACGCAAGCGGTTGGTAAAGTATTGACTTTTAATGATACAGCACTCTACAAAGTCACCGGCGTAATAAAAAACATCCCTAAACAATCGCACTTTGATTTTGACTTTTTTATCTCCATGCCAAGCCTGAACGAAAGCAAGGACGATTCGTGGTTTAGTAATAATTTCGATACTTATATCCTGTTCAGGCCCGATGCTGATATTGCCAGGTTTACAGCTAAACTGCCCGAATTTGTAAGAAGACACGCCGAGCCGCAATTGCAAAGTATTTTACATATGAACTTTGCAACATTGGAAAAAGGGGGTAACTATTTCCGTTTTAGTCTTATCCCGCTAAAAAAAATACACCTGGAATCAAATACCAAGTACGACCTTGGTACAAAGGGCGATATCAAAATCGTCTACATTTTTTCGGCTATAGCCATATTTATATTGCTTATAGCCTGTGTCAATTTTATGAACCTTTCCACCGCCCGTTCATCCAACCGCGCAAAAGAAGTTGGGGTACGTAAAGTGTTAGGTTCGCCGCGTAAATATTTGATCGCACAGTTTCTTACAGAATCTATAATGGTAACATTAGCCGGTGCAATTATAGCTGTATTACTCGCCTGGGGTTTTCTGCCTTTGTTTAACCAAATGTCGGGTAAGGAGTTGACGGTCACTACTCAAATAATAAGTTGGCTGGTACCTGTAATGGTTATTTTCATTATCGTGGTAGGCTGCATCGCAGGCTCATATCCTGCCTTATTCCTTTCAGGTTTTCAACCTATCGAGGTACTCAAAGGCAAACTGGCCTCAGGTTTTAAAGGCGGCATGCTGCGCAGTTCTCTGGTAGTTTTCCAGTTTTTCATTTCTATAGTTCTCATCATAGGTACCGTTGTTATTTACAATCAGCTCCAATACATTCAGAATAAGGATATCGGCTATAACCGTGACCATGTAATGATAATAAACCGGGTATGGACACTTGGCAAAAAAGCTAAGACGTTTAAGGACGAGATTAAACAATTGGCCGGCGTTAAAAATGCTACCATGACCGGCTTTTTGCCCACAGGCGGCGACAATAACAATTCAACAATGTTTAAAGACCCTGTGCTTGATGCCAAAAGAGCGATACAAGCCTCAATATGGACTGTTGATGAGGATTATATTCCCACCCTTGATATTAAAGTGAAATCCGGCAGAAATTTTTCGCGTGAAATGAAGACCGACACCGATGCTATCATTGTTAACGAAGCAGCAGAGCAACTATTAGGGTTTAAAAATCCATTAAACCAGCTACTTTACTTGCCTATGGATAGTAAGGCAAGTATTATGAAGCCATTTCATATCGTTGGGGTGATCAAAAACTTCAATTTTAAATCACTCAGGGAAACTGTAACGCCGATGGTACTTTTTGATTCGGAAGATACAGGAGCCCTTACTGTACGAATGAATTCAACCGATATACCTTCGTTATTGGCACAAATGAAAAGTAAATGGGCCGGACTGTCGCCAAACCTGCAATTCGATTATTCATTTATGAACGAAAATTACGAAGGAATTTACCGTGCCGAACAGCGTACCGGTAAAATAGCGGTTGCATTTACATCGTTGGCAGTTATTATTGCTTGTCTCGGCTTATTTGGACTGGCTGCCTATGCTGCCGAGCAACGCACAAAAGAAATAGGTATACGTAAAGTATTGGGCGCCAGTATTTCGACTATCGTAGGGATGTTGTCAAAGGATTTTATCAAACTCGTGCTTATTGCCATTATGGTTGCGGCCCCGGTTGCCTGGTATTTTATGAACAAATGGCTGGAGGGTTTTGCTTACCGCCAGGAATTTCAATGGTGGGTAGTTATTTTAGCGGGTATGAGCGCTATTTTGATCGCTTTTGTTACGATAAGTTTCCAGTCGATAAAAGCTGCATTAACAAACCCGGTGAAGAGTTTGAAAAGTGAATGATTGGTAATCAGTTAACTTGTGACTGGGGATTCGATTCAATTGATCACTAGTCTCTAATACGAATCACTGCCACCCGACTGTATCATAACCGGACAGTTTTGTGTTACGCAAGCGGACGATTTTTTCTTTTGGCCATTATGTAACTTGTTAAAAATCAACGCCTTGATTTTTTGGTATCTATTTTCGTCAATATGGTCAAATCTTCACTCCATGATACGAAATTATTTAAAGGTTGCCTGGCGCAACCTCTTCCGTAATAAGTTTTTCTCTACTATTAATATCCTTGGCCTGGCCCTGGGTATGGCCTGTAGCATACTTATTCTTTTATGGGTGCAAAATGAGTTAAGCATAGATGCTTACCACGCTAATGGCCCAAACTTGTATGCAGTTATCGAGCGCCAGTACTATGACAATAAAGTAACCGGGCAGTATAGCACGCCGGGTGTGTTGGCCAACGAACTAAAAAAACGAATACCTGAGATTAAATACGCCACCGGTTTTGAAGGTGGCGAACAAAATACTTTCCAGGTAGGTGATAAAATATTAAAGCTGGAGGGTGGCTTTGCGGACAGCGATGTATTTAAAATGTTTAGTTATAAGCTGATACAGGGCAATGCCAGAACAGCTTTGAATAACCCGTCGGCTATTACCATCTCCCGGAAAATGGCTGACGAGTTTTTTGGCAGCCCGCAAGCCGCGATGGGTAAGTCCATACGATACGAAAACAAGCAGGATTTTAACATCACCGGTGTTTTTGAAAACCTACCTGAAAACTCATCTATTAAGTTCGAATATCTTGGCAATTGGTTCCATTATTTAAAGGAAAATGAGTGGGCTAAGGATTGGGGCAACAATGGCCCGGCAGTTTTTATCCAGTTACGCTCGGATGCCAATGCAGCGCTGGTTAATAAAAAGATAGCCCATTTTATGGATGCGTTTAATAAAACACAAACCAAATCGTTCAGGGAAGAGTTAGGGATACAACGGTATGATGAGGTGTACTTACATTCTGACCTGAAAGATGGTAAAGTATCGGGTGGCCGTATTGAATATGTTCAACTTTTCACTGTAGTAGCCATCTTCATCTTATTGATCGCTTGTATCAATTTCATGAACCTTACTACAGCGCGTTCCATAAAACGGTCGCGAGAGATAGGCATACGCAAAGTGGTAGGGGCTGTAAGATCTGTGCTGATCAGGCAATTCATCGGTGAGGCTATGTTACTAACCTTGCTCGCGGTGATCGCTGCAATGGCACTGGTTATCATATTGCTACCCGTGTTTAATGCCATAACAGAAAAGCAAATAGCATATCCGTTTGGCCATGCTACTTTTTGGCTGTGGCTAACCGCCCTTACGCTGGTAACGGGTTTGGTGGCCGGTAGTTACCCGGCGTTGTTCCTATCGTCATTTAACCCGGTAACCGTGCTGAAAGGAACGTTAAAGCTTAGCCTGAGTTCAGTTTGGTTCAGAAAAGGGTTGGTTGTATTTCAATTTTTTATGTCGATCGTGCTCATCATCGGCACCATTGTAATATCAAAACAGGTAAGCTATATCCAGACTAAGAACCTGGGCTATGATCGGGAGAACCTATTGTATGTTCCGCTTGAAGGCGACCTGCCGGGTAAATACGAAGTTTTTAAAAACGAAGCTTTAAATATGCCTGGGATCAAAGGTGTTACGCGCAGCACCAATACTCCTACTAATTTCGGCAGCAGTACGATAGGTGTGGATTGGGACGGCAAAGATCCAAACCTGAAGATCATGTTTACACAAATTGGTGTCGGCTACGATTTTACAAAAACAATGAAATTAAAACTATCGCAGGGGCGCGATTTTGGGCCAAGTTTCGGCACGGATACCAATAACTACCTCATCAACGAAACGGCATTGGCCCGGTTGGGTTACAAGCATCCTATCGGCAGAAACTTTACAATGTGGGGCAAAAAAGGAACTATCGTAGGTATTTTAAAGGACTTTCACTTTAACTCACTTCACGATCCCATTTATCCTTTGATCGTGAGGCTGCAGCAGAAAGATTTCTATGGAAACATACTTGTGCGTACTAAACCTGGCCAAACCAAAGAGGCAATTGCAAGTATTGAAAAACTTTGCAAAGAACTGAACCCTAAATTCACAGTAAATTACCAGTTCTCTGATATTCAATACAAGAAATTGTACAGCAATGAACAGGTTGTATCAAAACTCTCTGACGTATTTGCCATCCTGGGTATTTTCATTTCATGCCTGGGGCTGTTAGGACTGGCCATGTTCACCGCCGAACAACGTACCAAAGAGATAGGCATACGCAAAGTACTTGGTGCGAGCGTAGGTTCCTTATTTACTTTACTCTCCAGGGAGTTTGTTATACTTGTCGTAATTGCATTACTTCTTGCTACGCCGGTTGCCTGGTGGGCCATGAATAAATGGCTGCTCAACTATAAATATGCTATCGATATCTCGTGGTGGATATTCCTGCTGGCAGGGGTAATAGCCATTTTGATCACGCTGGCAACAGTAAGTTTCCAATCTGTTAAAGCCGCGCTGATGAACCCTATAAAAAGTTTACGAAGCGAATAATTTTTGTATTGGGTATTGGTCAATAGTCATTAAAGTTTAGGATTTAGATATTAGAATTTTGTAATCATGTTAAAAAATTACTTCAAAATCGCCTGGCGTAACCTGTGGAAGAACAGGATTTTTTCTGCTATTAACATTATCGGCCTGGCAGTTGGCATGGCGGCTTGTATCGTAATTATGCTTTTTGTGCATTACGAAAAAAGCTTTGATAATTTTCAAACTAACAATATTTATCGTCTCAACGAGGTACAAACCATTGGCCAGGACCAGAACTCCCCCAAACAAAAGGTTGCCCTATCCATGTTCCCAATGGGGCCTACTTTGCAGCAGGAATTCCCGGAAATTAGAAGTTTTACCAGGATACACTGGACCGATAAATATCAATTGACTGAAAAGGAGAAGAAAATATTCCTGAAACAGGCCTTTTTTGTGGATTCCACCTTCCTGAAAATATTCAATTTCCAGGTGATCAAAGGCGATAAATTAACAGGCCTTTTGAAACCTCATTCCGCGATGCTCACCGAGGAAACGGCTAAAAAACTTTTCGGCGATGAAAACCCGATCGGTAAAACCATTACCCATTATAGTAACGATACCACTCGTTTTATAGTTACCGGTGTTTTGGCGAACGTTCCTAAAAACTCCCAATTGCAATTTGAAGCTTTGTTCTCGTTTAATACAATAATTAACCCCGGTATGTCTAAAAACTGGGGTGGTAACTGGCTGGATACCTACTTTGTACTTGCACCAGGAACCAACCAGGCTTCGCTTGAAGCTAAATTCCCGGCCTACTTAAAGAAATACCTGAAAGGTGATAATTGGAAATTCTACCAATTGTTCCTGTTAAAGTACTCCGATGTACATGCCGGCTCGGCAGATATTGGCCTGGATTATATCAACTTCCAAAAGTTTGATAAAAAGACTACTAATCTTTTCGCCATAATTGCCCTGATAGTGCTGGTCATAGCCTGTGTGAATTTCATCAACCTGTCTACCGCACGGTCGGTCGAACGGGCTAAAGAAGTAGGCATAAGAAAATCCATAGGGGCGCACCGTTTTCAACTGGCTATCCAATTTTTGAGTGAAACTGTTATGATCTCAATTATTGCGTTACTTTTTGCTATTGTCCTTGTGGAGTTGGCGTTACCTTATATCAACAACCTGAGTGAGAGGGACATTACGCTCAATGCCTTTGATAATTTTGATGTAATAGGCGCTGTTTTTGGCGGCACCATACTCGTTGGTATTATATCGGGTATATACCCGGCCATTTATTTATCGTCTTTCCAGGCGGTGCGGGTATTGAAGGGCTCCATACAAGTTGGCAAAAACAAAGGATTTATGCGGAATGTACTGGTGGTAACCCAGTTTGCCAGCGCTATTTTTCTGATGATAGCCACAGTGTTTGTGCTTCGCCAATTAAATTATATGCAAAAGCAGGACCCCGGCTACAACCGCGATCAGATCGTAAATGTTAAGCTGGATGGTATTACTTATAAAAAATACGATAAGTTTAAAAACGCGCTGCTCGGTAATACCCTGGTTGAAGGTGTAACCGCGTCGCAGGATATCCTGGGCAGCCATCTTGATCAAACAGGAGTGAGTTTCAGGCCGCATAACGGGCCGAAACAGGACTTAGGTACAACACTCCTGGTAGTCGATACCAATTATCTCACGCTATATAAAATGAAAATATTGTACGGAAGCAATTTTTCAAGCGATACTGTGAAGGACGCCCGGCAGTATATCGTTAATGAATCATTGGCACATGAACTATTAAAAGATCACCCTAAACAGCCCCTGTCTTCTTTAATAGGCGAACATTTCGGTTTCGATTCTTTAGGCACCATTGTTGCCGTAGCCAAAAACTTTAATTTTAATTCGTTGCACTTCAAAGTTGAACCCTTATTCATAATCAGTGCGCGTAAGTTTGGTTTCAGTAATGTATCGATCAAGATCAACGGTGCTCGTACACCCGAGGCTTTGGCATTTATTAAATCAAAATGGGACAGCGTAAACCCCGGTAACCCGATAGAATACCAATTTCTTGATGACCATTTCAATGAAGTTTATCGCGCCGACCAGCAACAAAGTCAGATCGTTAGCATACTTTCCGGGCTTGCAATATTCATATCATGTTTGGGCTTATTTGGATTAGCCTCTTATTCTGCCGAAAAACGCGTAAAAGAGATAGGGGTACGCAAGGTTTTGGGTGCGTCAGTTCAAAGGATAGTAGTACTATTATCTATGAATTTCCTGTTGTTGGTATTAATCGCAAACGCGATCGCAATTCCATTAGCATTGTGGGCAATGCACAGATGGCTACAGGATTTTGCATACCGTATCGAATTATCGTGGATCATATTCATCGCGGTGTTCTTTGTTTCGGTTGTAATTGCCCTCGTTACCATTAGCTTCCAATCTATTCGGGCAGCAATGGCTAACCCGGTAAAAAGCCTGCGCAGCGAGTAAAATAAATATATGTTGCCATGCAACGTATTTAGCTGGATGGTTGTCTTTTAAATAAACCAACTCAAAAAATATGAAAACTTACTTTTTACTATTCTTTCTTGCTTTGTCATCACTCGCAGTTTTGGCACAGGACAATGAAAAAACGCCATACCTCACCAAGTCATTGTCTAATGACGCGATCAGTAGTGTGGTCGTTAAAACATCGGCGGGCGGCATTTCAGTTAGCGGCGAAAGCGGCCAGCAGCCCCGGATAGAAGTCTATATACAGGGTAATAACGGAAATCGTGAATTATCTAAAGAAGAGATCAAAAGACGTCTCGACGAAAATTATGATATGAGCATCGCCGTTGACGGGCACGAATTAAAGGCCATTGTTAAAACCAAACACGACAACATGGATTGGGACAAAGATGGCTTGAGCATCTCATTCAAAATATATGTTCCCGAAAACGTTAGCACCGACTTGTCGACCAGCGGAGGCGGAATACATCTTAGCATCCTAAAAGGCAATGAGAAGTTCACCACCAGCGGCGGAGGTCTTGATCTGAACAAATTAAACGGCATCATTCGCGGCAACACATCGGGCGGCGGTATTCACGTTAGTGATTCAGGTAATGACATTGACCTGCATACCAGCGGTGGTGGCATTACAGCAAAGAATTGTAACGGAACGATAAAGCTCGAAACCTCAGGCGGTGGTCTCGACCTGGAAAATTTAAAAGGCACCATCAATGCGCACACCAGTGGTGGTGGCGTAAGAGGCGGCAATATTGAAGGTGAATTAGTAACAAGCACATCAGGCGGAGGTATCGACCTAAAAAATATGGATTGCAGCCTGAGCGCCTCAACAAGCGCAGGTAGTTTACGCGCAGAAATGAAGCATGTGGGCAAATACCTTAAACTGGATGCAAATTCGGGAAATATTGACCTGGACCTCCCCTTAAAACAAGGCCTGAGTCTTAATATTACTGCTGACAGGATTAATCAGCATCCATTAAATATCAGCGATTTTACCGGCGACTGGGATAAGAATCACATTAAGGGGACAATAAATGGTGGTGGTATTCCTGTTAGCGCAGATGCCTCAAGCGGCAACATCAACGTAAAGTTTAATTAATCAGGTAAATCAGAAACAATATAAATCAATTAAAAGATCGTGAAAAGGTATTTCGTACTATTAATTGTTGCCTGCCAGAGTGCTATAGGATTCGGACAGGACAATCAAACCCCATATCTCACCAAGCCATTAGCTAACGACGCTATCAGGAACGTAAAGGTGGTCACTTCAGCAGGCGGGATTTCCGTAAGCGGCGAAAGTGGCCAGCAGCCACGAATCGAAGTTTATATACGCGGTAACAACAATAAAGAACTGTCTGCGGATGAGATCAAAAAGCGCCTGGATGAGAATTTCGATATGAGTATCGAAGTGAATAATCACGAACTGCAGGCCATTGTTAAAAATAAACATGACCATATCGATTGGAACAAAGATGGCTTGAGTATCTCATTTAAGATATACGTTCCCCAACAGGTAGCAACCGATTTAAGGACCAGCGGCGGCGGGATACATCTTGACAACTTAAAAGGCGACGAGAACATTATGACCAGCGGTGGTGGTTTGGAGATTGACGCGGTTAAGGGAGTGCTGCGCGGAATTACATCAGGCGGCGGTATAAATGTTAAAAATTCAGGCGATGATATCAATTTGACTACCAGCGGAGGCGGCGTTATTGCTGAGAATTGTAACGGCAATATCAGGCTGCGCACGTCCGGCGGTGGCCTTTTACTGAAAGACCTTAAGGGCAATATCAACGCTACAACAAGTGGTGGCGGTGTAGTGGGCGAAAATATTGAAGGTGACCTTTTTACCGGTACCTCAGGTGGCGGCATCGACTTGAAAAACATGAATTGCAGCCTTGATGCGCACACCAGTGGCGGCAGTTTGACGGCACAAATGAAAAAGGTGGGTAAGTACCTGAAACTAGCTGCGAACGCAGGGAATATTGACCTGGAACTACCTGCTAAACAAGGCCTTGATCTGAACCTGAATGCTGAGAAAATAGAACAACATCAATTTGAAGGTTTTCAGGGTGATTTTGACGAGAGGCATGTGCATGGAACAGTAAATGGTGGCGGCGAAACGGTTGTTGCGAATGCAAGCGGTAGTATTAGCGTACACTTTAATTAATCACAAATTATAACCAATACAAATCAAAAAAAAAGATCATGAAGAAGTATTTTATACTATTAATAATGGCCTGTCAGAGCGTTATCGTTTTGAGCCAGGAAAATAAAACCCCTTACTTAACCAAATCATTGGCTAATGCCGGTATCAAAAACGTATACGTTTCGACATCTGGCGGCAGCATCACGGTAAGCGGTGCATCAGGCCAGGAGCCAAGGGTTGAAGTTTACATTACCGGCAATAACGGCTTTACCCCGTCAAATGATGAGATAAAAAAACGCCTTGAAGAAAATTATACGCTTGATATTACCGTAAACAACGGCGAAATACGTGCCGTAGCCAAAAACAAACATGATGGCAACTGGGACTGGCACAGATCATTAAATATCGCATTCAAAGTATATGTATCTAAAGATGTTGCAACTAACCTGCAAACCAGCGGTGGCAGCATACACCTCGATAACCTGAATGGCGAAGAAAAATTTGAAACCAGCGGCGGCAGCTTGCATATCGACCATTTGGTTGGTAAAATTCACGGCAGAACATCTGGTGGCAGCATTTCAGTTTCTAACTCAAAAAATGATCTTGACCTGGAAACCAGTGGTGGTTCTATCCACGCCGACAACTGTTCAGGTACCATAAAACTTGGCACATCAGGTGGTTCGCTTCACCTCGACCAACTGGACGGTAAAATCGATGCCTCTACAAGTGGCGGAAGTGTTTCAGCCAGCAATATTAAAGGCGAATTGCATACAGGCACATCAGGCGGTAGCGTTAATTTAACCGGTTTGGCATGCAGCCTGGATACTTACACCAGCGGCGGCAGTATTCATGTACAAATGACAGAAGCATCTAAATTTGTAAAGATCGATGCAAGCGGTGGCCATGTCGACTTGCAATTATCATCAAAACAAGGTTATAACCTTAACCTTCATGCCGACAGGGTTACTGCCGACGTAGGTGGTAATTTTGATGGCACCAAAGAAAAAGATAAAGTAGAAGGCAAGCTAAATGGTGGCGGCATCAACGTTGATGTAAACGGAAGCAGCCGCATCAACCTCACCTTAAATTAATACTTAATAGAGAGAGCCGGAATATAAGTTCCGGCTTTTTATTTAAAATATCTGCAATCAGCTTCGTGACTTAAAATGTACCAACTTCGTACAATTGCTGTTTCGTTTACGAACACTTTCGTATTATATAATATGTGTTAATTTATTGATATTAAGATAAATAGATAATTGGCACGTGATTTATTGCAGGTACCGAAAAACCCACCATGATCCGGAATTACATTAAAACCGCCTGGAGAAATCTTGTTAAGAACAAAGTGTTCTCATTCATCAATGTATTTGGCTTGTCAGTAGGGTTGGCTTGCTGTATGTTTATCATTGCCTACCTGTATTCGGAACTTACGTACGACACTTACCCGGCAAACTACAAGCAGCTTTACCGGGTAGGCGTAAAAACATTGGCCAATGGTGGTAGCACCGATTTTGTATCCGTTGATGTGGCCGTAGGCGAAGGTATCAAACGTACCTATCCTCAAGTACTGGCTTTTACCCGCATTTTGCAGCAGGGGCCTACTTTTGTGAGTTATCGCGACAAGCAATTTAAAGAGAAAAAAACTGCGTTAGCTGATTCTAACTTCCTGCATATGTTTTCTATTCCTTTGATCCAGGGCGATGAGAAAACAGCGCTTACGGAGCCGAACAGCATAGTGATCAATAAAGAACTGGCTGAAAAATATTTCGGCAGTGAACAGCCTGTTGGCAAAATGCTGAAATTTGGCAATGGGCTGATGAAGGTTACAGGGGTAATAGACAAAGTTCCTGATAATTCGCACTTTCATTTCGATGCGTTTATCAGCATGGCAACTATTAGTCATAACCTGCAGCAAACCTGGAGTAATGTGGGTTTTTATACCTATTTGCTGCTGGATAAGCACGCGGATGCCAAACAACTGGAAGCTAAACTCCCACAGCTTGTGGCCAAATATGTAGTGCCTGAAACGCAGCATGATATGGGGGTAAGCCTGGCCGAAGCTCAAAAAGCTGTCAGCACTTTTGTTTTTTATCTCCTGCCAATCACTGACATTCATCTCCATACCTCTACAAAGTATGATCTTGAACCTAACAGTGATATTAGCTACGTGTATATTTTCGGCATTTTGGCTGTATCTATTTTACTGCTGGCTTGTATCAATTTTACCAATCTTTCTACCGCCAGCTCGGCCCGTCGCTCAAAAGAAGTTGGTATACGCAAGGTGATGGGGTCGCTGAAAGAGTGGCTGATAACACAATTCCTGGTCGAATCGGTAATGCTTACCCTTTTCTCTATGCTGCTCGCCTTGGCGATAGTGTTCTTGTTGTTACCGTATTTCAATAACCTTGCGGGAAAACACATCGGAATAAGTTTCTTTTTGAACTTTAAAGCGCTCGGTATAGGAATAGGTTTGACTTTGTTGGTGGGTATACTGGCCGGACTGTATCCCGCATTTTTCCTGTCGTCATTCCGCATTATCAATGTTTTGAAAGGCAGTACAGGCACCGAGCCCGCAAAAAAGAACTTTCTGCAAAGCAGCCTGGTTGTTTTCCAGTTTACGGTATCTACCGCGCTGATCATTTGCACATTTGTAGTTTACCAGCAGTTGCATTTTATGCAAAACAAAAAATTAGGTTATGACAAAGACCAGTTGCTGGTGCTGAATGATACTTATACGCTTGGCAATAATGAATTTGCCTTTAAAGATCAGTTAAAGCGCGACAGCCGTGTAGTGAATGCAACCGTCTCCACAGATATTCCGGGCAACGGTAACATGAACGGTACAGAGGTTTACGCCAAAGAGCATAAATCAGACGAAACAAAGAATGAGATCCACACGAATATTTATCGTGTGGATGCTAATTATATATCCACCCTCGGTATCAAACTGATCGAGGGACGGAATGTATCTCCAGACTTTCCAGGCGATAGCTCAAATGTAGTTATCAACCAGTCTGCGCAGCGCGAATTAGGCTGGGCGAATACCGATCCGATTGGAAAAACCATTGTACGTTCGGGCAGAAGGGAGTACACCGTTGTCGGAATGGTCGCAGATTTTAATTACTCTTCCGTAAAAGATAAGGTAGCGCCGTTGATGATGTTAGCCAATCACAGGCACGGGAATATCATCCTGAAAATAAAGACAGCGGATGTAACCGGTTTATTAAGCGATATTAAAAAGCAATGGAACAATTACCACGCCGGTAGCCCATTCAGCTATTATTTTGTGGATGAACAATTTGCTTCGCTATACAGCGCCGAACAGCGTACGGGAAGCATTTTTACGTCATTTGCTGTAGTTGCGATCATCATTGCCGGCCTTGGCCTTTTCGGCTTGGCGGCATTCATGATAAAACAACGGGTTAAGGAAATTGGAATACGTAAAGTTTTGGGTGCATCATCAGGCCGGATAACTACGATGCTGTCATTTGAATTCTTAAAGCTGGTTATGATAGCTATTGTGATATCATTTCCAATCACATGGTTTGCCATGTACAAGTGGCTGCAGGACTTTGCGTACCACATCGATATACAATGGTGGGTATTTATTATTGCCGGTGTAATGGCGCTTGTTATAGCGTTTATTACCGTAAGCTTTCAATCAGTTAAAGCAGCGATCGCTAACCCGGTGAAAAGCCTTCGCTCAGAGTGATTGGTTAATTTGTGACAAGTGATTGGTTAACCGGTCACTTATCACAAATCACATTCAGCCTGCAACGTTTCTCTTTGACGTGTAGTCTTATAGATAATTAACCAATAGATCACATTCATCATGTTCAGGAATTATCTCAGGAGCGCATGGCGCAACATTACGCGGCACAAGTTTATTTCGTTCGTCAATATTTTTGGCTTGACAGTGGGTTTAACCTGTTGTTTGCTCATCATCACTTACCTTATCAATGAGTTAAGCTATGATAAATACAATGTCAACGCCGACCGAACGTACCGTGTAACGCGCATTTTTTATTCGCGCAATGGCGAAGAGAACCTGCATTTGAGCTCGGTGGCACCGCCTTTCGGGCCTTTGCTTAAAACTGATTTCCCGGCCATTGAAAAAATAACGAGAGTGCTTCCCAATGGAACAATTGTATTCCGTTACAAGGAAAAGCTTTTTAACGAGGAAAACGGTTTTTTCGCAGATGAGAATTTTTTCAATGTTTTTACAGGAAATATCATTGAAGGGGACGGTAAAAAAGGCCTATATGATCCCTACAGCGTGATGCTGACACCCGAAGTAGCCAAAAAATACTTCGGCAGCGAGAACCCTATCAACAAGACCGTAATATTAAGTAACATTAAGCATGGGTTTAAAGTAACAGGCATCTTCAAACCATTCCCGACAAATGCACACATGCACCCCGAAATATTAATGTCGTTCAATACTTTAAGAGACACGAACATTTACGGGGAAAAGCAATTAGAAACCAATTTTGGTAATAATTCCTTTTTTACTTACCTGCTGATGCCCAAAGGTTATAATATGGATATGATCACCCGGCAATTGCCCGATTTTATTGATAAATATATGCCGAGGGGCGGTGTGCCGGCTAATATAAAAATGCACCAGACAACTAAACTGACGCTGCAAAAACTGACCGATATCCATTTGCAATCGCATCTCGCCGACGAGATAGAACCGAACGGCGATATCAAGCGTGTTTATATTTTCTCGATAATCGCTTTGTTCATATTACTGATAGCCTGCATTAATTATATGAATCTTTCGACGGCGCGTTCAGCACTGCGCGCCAGGGAGATCGGCATACGCAAGGTGATTGGCGCACAGCGCAAAGAGATCATCAGGCAATTCCTTGGTGAATCAGTGCTTATTACCTGGGTCGCCTTGATATTAGCAGGCACGCTTACCTTTTTCTTGCTGCCGTATATCAATTCGTTATCTCATCTGTCGCTTTCATTTAGTAGTTTATTGCATTGGAATATTTTGACCGGTATATTATTGCTGCCTTTTGCTGTGGGGCTGTTCAGCGGTATTTACCCGGCAATATTTATGTCGTCATTCAGGCCGGTACAGGTGCTTAAAGGCCTGTTAAAAGTTGGGTCGGGTAATGTTTCTTTCCGCCAGGTGCTGGTAGTGGTGCAATTTTCTGTGTCTATTATTCTTATCGTTGCCACAACGGTTGTATTTCAGCAATTGCGTTATATCGAGAATAAATCCTTAGGCTTTAATAAAGATTTTATATTAACTACGGCCTATTCCGGCGACCTTACCAACCGGTTTGAATCGTTCAAAAATGAATTGCTTAAAAACCCTGCGGTGAAGAATGTTGGACGTTCATCGCGTATACCATCGGGGCGTTTACTGGACGACCAGAATGCCCAGGTGATCGAAGGGGGGAAGGCGGTTCCTACACAGATCGAGCTAAAAATGCTCACTACCGACTATGGCTTTATGGATACTTATGGTATGCAGCTTGCCGCCGGGCGAAACTTTTCGCGCCAGTACCTTACCGATACAGCCAATTATGTGATTAATGAAACCGCAGTACAACAGCTTGGATGGAAAACTCCTCTGAATGCTGTTGGTAAGGACCTGATCTATGGGGGCACCAAGGGTAAAGTAATAGGCATTGTCAAAGATTTTCATTTTGAATCGTTACACCAGGCCATTGTGCCGATGATCTTTTTGCTTCCTTCGTCCAGTAGCAGTTTCTATAACCGGATATCGGTCAAAATCGACGGGCACAACGCACAATCGGCTATCAGCACCATTGGAGACACCTGGCATAAATACTTGCCAGATGTCCCGTTCGATTATAACTTTCTTGATCAAAAGTTCCAGAAACTTTATGATGCCGAACAACAGGAAAGCCAGTTATTCACCATATTTTCATGCCTGGCTATATTTATTGCCTGCTTAGGTTTGTTCGGCCTGTCAGCATTTACCATATCACAGCGCGTTAAGGAGATAGGCATACGCAAAGTTTTAGGCGCGAATATTCCGCAAATTGTTGTTGAACTATCGCGCAGCTTTATGACATTGGTAATAGTTGCCGCAGTGATAGCGTTACCATTAGCCGCGTGGGGTATAAACAAATGGTTTTTGCAAGACTTTTCTTTTCATGTCGGGTTGAGCTGGTGGGTATTTGCGTTTGCGGGTATTATGGCATTTGTGATAGCATTTGTTACGATCAGCTTCCAGGCGGTAAAGGCAGCATCAGCGAACCCGGTGAAGAGCCTGAGAAGTGAGTGATTAGAGACTGGTGATTAGAGATTAGTTAGCATCATATAAAAACTAATCTCTAATCTCCAATTAACTAATCTCTAAAAACAACTGTATCATTACCGTACACCTATTGTACGCTGGCGTACATAGTTGGCGCTGTGCTTTATTTTAATGTATTTATTTTCAGGTAGTTGAACGATTGGTATAGGTTTTTGTATCTTATCAGCATTAACCGTTCGAACCATGATCAAAAACTACCTCAAAATTGCTTTCCGCGGTTTTAAGCGGCACAAGCTGTTTACCTTCATCAACGTTATAGGCTTATCCATCGGCGTAAGCGCAGCATTGGTTATATTCCTGATCGTTTACCGCGATTTTACTTTTGATAATTATCATAAAGATAAGGACCGGATATACCGCGTTGTAACAGATTATGCTTATTCAGGGGTACCGTTCTGGAATGGAGGTGTTACCGGCAAGTTACCCGAGGCAGTAAAAAATGAGGCTACCGGCTGGCAGCAATTAGCGCCTTTTTGGATGCAGGATTACAATGTGATAGTGCCTGCAACGCATTCAAAATTCAAAGATCAGCCAAACCTGGTTTATGCCGATCGGCGCTTTTTTGATATGTTTTCCTATAAATGGCTGGCAGGCTCTGCAAAATCATTAAACCAGCCCGACCAGGTAGTACTGGCTTCCGACCAAGCCAGTAAATATTTCCCTAAATTATCATACAATGAAATGCTGGGTAAACAGGTGATATACGACGATACGATCAGGGTAACGGTAACCGGTGTAGTTGAAAAACCTGAGCAGAACACAGACTTGTATTTCAGCGATTTTATATCGTACCTAACCATTCAGCATGTTAGTAACATCAAGCAAAATTTTGCGGCCTGGAGTGGCACAAACGGTAATTTTCAGTTTTTCCTGAAGCTTTCGCCAGGATCAACAACCGTTGAGATGGAAAAACAGCTAAAGCACATCTTATATAAATATGATCCAGACCAGGCTAAACCGGGGGGTTACAAGGCTACCTTGAGATTGCAACCCTTAAGCGATATCCACTTTAACGCGAATTATGGCGCCGTAAATAACGATGCGGCTAATAAACCAATGCTGTATGGCCTTATTGTAATAGCTATATTCCTGTTGGCATTAGGATGTATCAATTTTGTTAACCTAACCACTGCACAAGCTTCCCAACGGGCTAAGGAAATAGGTATACGTAAAACTATGGGCAGCAGCCGCTTACAGCTGATTGGGCAATTTTTAAGCGAAACGTTTTTAATTACTTTGTTGGCGGTAATTATATCCGTTGCACTGGTGCCATTTATCCTGAAGATATTCTCCGATTTTATTTCAAAAGATGTAAAATTCGATTTGTTTAGCCAGCCTACCGTAGTTGTTTTCCTGGGGCTGCTTGTAGTGGTGGTAAGCTTTATTTCAGGGTTTTACCCGGCAATGGTACTTTCAAAATATAAGCCGGTCTCTGTACTCAAAAACCAGGCTTACACCGGTACCGGCAAAACACGCAATGCCTTCCTCCGTAAATCATTAACAGTAAGTCAGTTTGTAATTGCCCAATTTTTCATTATGGCTACTTTACTGGTAAGCAAACAGATATATTATGCTTTGCATAAAGATCTTGGTTTCAAAAAAGACGCTATAGTAGTTATTGATCTTCCCTGGAAACAGGCAACACAGTCTTCCAAGCAGGTTTTTGTAAACAGTGTAAAAGCATTGCCAGGCGTTAAGATGATCAGTTTAGGTGGCGGTGCACCTTCAAGTAATGGATGGAGTTCAAATGACGTTACTTATACCGATGGGAAGAAGGAGATCAAATCGGAACTCTATCATAAATCCGGAGATGAGAATTACATCAAAATATATCAAATAAAACTTGTCGCCGGCAGGAATATAAGACTAAGTGACACTACTGACGGCATGCTGATAAACAGCACCTACGCTCATGCGCTTGGCTTTACTAATCTTAATGATGCGGTAGGAAAAACTATTCAATTTGGTAAAACGCGGAAAAAGGTCATTGTCGGCGTAACAGGAGATTTTTACCAGTCTTCACTACATGATGCTATTAAGCCAATGGGTATTTGGCCGCAAAACCCAAAATGGGAAGGTACGGTACATATAGCACTTTATCCGCAAACCGCTGGCGGCAATGAATGGCAGGGTACATTAGCCGGCATCGGGAAATCATGGAAAGAAATATATCCTGATGATGATTTTGAATATCATTTCTTTGATGAATCCATTGCCAAAATGTATACTAAAGAACAGCATATTTCGCAACTGCTTACCTGGGCAACAGGGCTATCCATCTTCATCAGTTGTTTAGGCTTATTAGGATTGGCCGTGTTTACTACCAATACACGTACTAAAGAGATAGGTGTACGCAAAGTACTTGGCGCATCCGTTAGGCAGATAGTTACCTTACTTTCTACCGAACTGGTGTTATTGGTAATTCTGGCATTCGTGATCGTAACGCCATTAGCCTGGTTTGCTATGAGCAAATGGATGCAAAACTTCGCTGATAAAACCTCTATTAGCTGGTGGATATTTGTCTTAAGCGGCGCAGGCATGTTGATCACGGCGTTGCTGACATTGAGCTTCCAAACCATCAGAGCTGCAATCGCAAATCCTGTGAAGAGTCTTCGTTCAGAGTGATTGGTGATTAGTTAACCAGTGATCCGTTGTATGGAGTTTAGAGTTTAGGATTTAGAAATTAGAATTTAATGCATCATGATAAAAAACTATTTTAAAATCGCCTGGCGTAACCTGGTAAGGCAGCGCTTGTATAGCATTATCAATATTTCGGGATTAGCCGTTGGGCTGGCCGTGTGTATGCTTATTATGCTTTATGTGGCACATGAGCATAGTTACGACCGTTTTCATAAAAATGGCGACCGGATATATACGCTGCATGCCAGCATCAAAATAGGCGGGCAGGCATTGAGCATGGCATATATGAGCTATGGTACGGGGCCTGTGGTGAAGCAAAATCAGCCGAAAGTAGAAGATTTTATGCGGACTATGAACGCACAAGACCCTTTGGTTGTTTATCACACAGCAACGCCTGATGTTAAGTTTGCCGACAAAAAACTACTGTTTGCTGACCCCGGTTTTTTTAAGTTCTTTTCGTTTAAACTGGCGTCGGGCAGTGCCTCTGACGTGCTTAGCAGGCCATTTTCTGTTGTCTTGTCAAAAGCTATGGCGAAAAAATATTTTGGCGATGCAGATCCTATCGGTAAAACGCTTATCATCAAAACCGATAGCAGCTATACCTACCAGGTAACCGGTATTGCTGAAAATGCCCCTTCAAACTCGTCCATCCAATACAATTTTATCGCATCCTCTGCGAGCCTGCTGTCAATGAAAGATGGCAGAAATCAAATAGGCAATCAGCAAGGCATTGGACCGGGTTCATTTAACTTATATCTCTTATTAAAGGACAGCAAAGATACGACCACTGTAAAGCACGTAATGCAGGCCATGGTTAGGGCGGATAAAAAAGCTTTTGATGATGAGAAGTTTTCCTTAATGCCGCTTACAGCTACACATCTTGAGAATAATTTTGAAGATACTACGAATATAAAATACCTCAAGATATTTCCTATTGTGGCCATTTTGGTATTGCTGTTAGCGCTCGTAAATTATATGAGCCTTTCGACAGCAAGGGCCACTTTAAGGGCAAAGGAAGTGGGTGTGCGTAAAGTAACGGGAGCCAGCAGGAAAAACATAGCCAAACAATTTTATGTCGAATCAGCTTTGTTCGCCTGCATTTCGTTCGCACTGGGGTATTTCCTGTGCTATATTTTTAAGCCATTATTTCTCAACGCCTTAAAACTCAATATCGATAGTTCATTCTTATACAGTCCGGTGGTTCTAATGTTGATGGCAGGACTTCTTGTGGTTACAATTCTTGTTGCGGGCAGCTATCCTTCATTAGTATTATCGTCGTTTAATCCCATAGCCACTTTGAAGGGCAAAATGAGCAAACAGTCGGGTGGGGTGATGGTTAGAAAGGTATTTACCACGCTGCAATTTGCCATTTCGGTAGGGCTGATCATCTGCGGTGTTATTATTGACAGGCAGCTCTATTACATGCGCCACGCAGAAACAGGTGTTAATAAAGACAACATGGTGATGATACATGCCGGTGAGGCTTTTACCAACCATTATGCGGCGTTTAGCCAGCAAATTAAAAGCCTGGCAGGTGTTAGCCAGGTTACTACGTCGCAAACTGAGCTGTTCGGTGGGTATAATATGTACTCGGTGAGTGGTAAGAACCCTAAGGAGCAAACCATGCTGCCAGCGATGACCGTCGACCAAAATTTTGTCAGCGTGGTAGGCCTGAAATGGAAATATCCGCCGCTGCCGAACACCACATTGGCAGGAAAAAACAAGGTGGTGATCAATGAAGAAGCCATTGTCAAACTGCACCTTCAGCCAAATCCGGTTGGTACTTACATAAAAGCCGGGAACGACAACCTACAGATCATGGGCGTAGTGAAGGATTTTAACTTCACTTCAATGGAACATTCAATTGAACCACTCGGTTTGTTTATGGCGCCTGATACATCACGGTTTTGGACCAAATACGGTTGCAGTTTGTTTGTCCGCATCAAACCAAAAACAAATTTGCCAACATTATTAGATGCCATGAAAGGCATTTATAAAAAATATGATACCGATTCACCTTTTAGCTATACGTTTTTAGACGAGGCTTTTAACGCGCAATACGAAGCCGAAGACAGGCTGGCTTCCATATTCAGCATATTTACGGTGATCACCATTGTTCTGGCTACTATGGGCCTGTTCGGCCTTGCTGCCTTTACTATTGAGCAACGCGGAAAGGAGATAGGCATCCGCAAGGTTTTGGGCGCAAGCATTATTTCCATCAATGGCCTGTTGTCTAAAGATTTCCTGAAACTGGTACTGCTTTCTATCGTGGTGGCATCACCCGTGGCCTGGTGGTTTATGCACAATTGGCTTCAGGGTTTTGCTTACCGCATACCTATCCAATGGTGGATGTTCACCGGGGCGGGTTTGCTTGCGGTTATCGTGGCTGTTATCACAGTTAGCTATCACGCTATAAGGGCTGCTATTGCCAACCCGGTGGATAGTTTACGGTCGGAGTGATCGGCTAAATGAACTTTAGAGTTTAGAAATTAGGATTTAGAATTTAATTATCATGATCAGAAACTACATCAAAACAGCATGGCGCAACCTGGTAAAGAATAAGTTTTATTCTATTATCAACATTGCGGGATTGACATTAGGCCTAGCCATAGGCATCCTGATACTATTATGGGTGCAGGATGAGCTAAGTTTTGATAGTTTTCATAAACAGGCCGATAACATTTACCGGCTTGAACTTTGGGGTGGTACCGGCTCGAGCAGGCAGATATGGACTTTAGGTCCAGCGCCTATTGGTGTGTGGGCCAAGCAGCAGTTGCCTGAAGTGAAGGACGCTGTACGTATTACTACCAATTACAATTTTTCGGAGTACAAATACCAGGAAAAGGCATTTGGTAATGAAAGGGTCGTATTTGCAGATCCGTCGTTTTTTTCAATATTCGACTATCACATTATTGACGGCAATCAAAACAAGCCTTTTAATGACGATAACTCAGTTGTAATAACCAAATCAACCGCTCAAAAATTCTTCGGGGATCAAAACCCAATAGGCAAAGTTATTCTTGCTGATAACAAACACAGCCTTGTTGTAACTGGTGTAATGAATGATTTTCCAAAGAACTCCAGTATGCAGTATGATATGATCATGCCGTTCAGCTTTCATGTAAAGGATATGCTGGTCAGCCAGAAGATGGATATGAATACCAACCTGACCTATTTTTCGTATGAAACTTACCTGCTGCTAAAGCCCGGCGCTTCGTTAACAAAGCTTTCTAAAGAAATATACAACATCCATATCAAACATAAACCAGATGATACCGATGCTGATTACCTGCTATTACCCATCGCCAAAATGCATTTATACAATGCCGATGGTACCGGTAAAGGGATAGAAACGGTAAGAATATTTATCGTTATCGCTATATTGATCCTGGTTATAGCCTGTATCAACTATGTAAACCTTTCTACCGCAAGGTCGATGCTGCGTTCAAAAGAAATAAGCATGCGTAAGATAGTAGGAGCGGGCAAAGCGCAGCTGTTTATGCAGTTTATTATCGAAACTGCATTACTGTTTTTTGTGGCAACTCTATTGGCTTTAGGTGCTATTTATCTTTTGATGCCGGTTTTCAACCAGTTATCGGGAAAACAGCTTACGTTCGATATTGCCGACTACCACGTCTGGATGGTTATACTTTTGACCATAGCGGGCACATTGGCGGCCTCAAGCATTTACCCGGCATTATTGCTTTCATCATTTGAGCCGCTAAAAGCTTTAAAGGGAAAAATATCTGCCGGTATTGGCGACCGTTTATTTCGTAAAATACTGGTAGTTACGCAGTTTTCCTTTTCGGTGATATTGATCATTGGTACTATTATTATCACAACTCAATTGCGCTATATCCGCTCAAAAGATCTGGGGTATGATAAAACCCACGTATTTGCCTGCGATATGCACGGCGTAAGCGCCCATTACGACGCAATCAGGGCTGAATTACTAAAGCAGCCTGAAATACAGGATGTCACCCGTTCGAACCAGGTTTTGGTGCGCATTGGCGGCCAATCCGGCGAAACAGATTGGGACGGCAAGGCTCCGGGTCAAACATTTATTGTTCATCCGATAGTGATAGACAAGGATTTTATGTCCTTCTTCAAAATGAAACTGGTAGCGGGTAAAACATTTACCGGTTCAAAAACCGATACAGCCCATTTTATACTCAATGAAACCGCCATAAAAGAACTCGGTATGAAAAATCCTATCGGTAAACGCTTTAAAATGGCCGGGGTAAATGGCACTATTATCGGTGTCGTAAAGGATTTTCATTTTGCATCCATGAAAGAGAAGATAGCGCCATCCGTATTTTGGTATGTCCCACAATATTTTAGCACGATATATATTAAAACAAATGGACGCGATGCACAAAAAGCTATCCAAACAGCCCAAAATCTGATCAAAGGTTTTGATGCGCATTTCCCATTTCATTATGCATTCCTGGATGATATGTTTAACAACCTATATAAGGGCGAACAGCAGGAGGGAATTCTTTTCACCTATTTTGCCGGTATTGCTATCTTCATTTCATGCCTGGGGTTATTAGGATTAGCCGCCTATACTGCGCAAGTTCGTACCCGCGAAATTGGTGTGCGTAAAGTGTTAGGCGCCAGCGTAGGCAATATAACCACTATGCTTTCCGCCGATTTTTTGAAATTGGTAATCATCGCCATAATCATAGCGTCACCATTTGCATGGTATGCCATGAACAAATGGCTGCAGGATTTTGCATATCATATCAATGTCCAATGGTGGGTATTCGCCGCGGCGGGGTTACTGGCCATAGTTATTGCATTGGGCACTATAGGTCTCCAGGCTATAAAAGCAGCGTTGGTAAACCCGGTGAAGAGCCTTCGATCAGAGTAGGAACGATTTGAATATAACAGGTTAGTTGATTGGTCAGCAGGTTGTAACTGTCCAAAAAATTGAGTATATTTGGATATTCCCATCTCAGATCAGCTTCCGCTAAAATCAATTGTATCAAAACCGTACAGGTGGTGTACACTTACGAACATGTTCGTATAGTATATTTTAGCCAATAATCTATAAATCAATTGGTTAACTATTTGGTATGTTCTTTATCGTACCTTTTTAAATGCTAATCTTATGTTAAAAAGTTACTTCCGGATCGCCTGGCGCAATATCGTTCGCCACAAAGTTTATTCAGCTATAAATATCTCAGGCCTCACAGTAGGGATAGCCGCCTGCCTGCTCATTTTTGTTGTGGTGCAATATGAGACGAGCTTTGAAACCTATCGGCCTAATTACAAAAATATTTACCACGTGGTAACACGGGAAAATCGCGAAGACGGATTTTCCTTTAATCCGGGCGTATCCACCAAAACAACCAACGCACTGCGGCTTGATTTTCCGCAGGCGAAAGTAGCTGCGCTCAGCATGAATTATGGTTGCCTGGTTAGTGTGCCTCAAAACGGCGTATCAACGGGCGCTAATGATAAAAAGTTCACCGAAAGTATGGGCGTGGTTTTCCTCGAACCGCAATTCTTCGACATTTTTAGTACGACCTGGCTTTCAGGGAACGCATCAGCATTGAAAGAGCCTAACATGGTTGTGATAGACAAAAGTACGGCCACCAAATATTTCGGCGATTGGAAAAACAGCATAGGGAAAACGATTAAAATGGATAACCTGCTGAATTTAAAGGTAGCCGGTATTGTGGAAGACGCCAAGGCTAATACCGACATGCCTTTTAAGATCATGGTATCCTATGTCACTGTGCAGCAGCATAAAAATGATTATAATTACAATGACAACTGGGGCTCCACAAGCAGCAACAACCAGGTGTTTATGCAATTGCCGGCTAATGAATCAGTCGCTAAGATCGACGCACAGTTAAAAACATTTTATAAAAGGCATACTAATAGCAAGGGGAAATTGACTAAAATAAATTTCCTGCAGCCCCTTGCCGAAATGCACTTTGATACCCGTTTCGGCAATACGCTTGGTGATCACATGACAACCAAAGCAACCCTGCGGACTTTGTCTTTCATTGCTATCCTTATCATCATTATGGCGTCCATCAACTTTATTAACCTGTCTACTGCACAATCCGTTGGCCGGTCGAAAGAAGTGGGTATTCGAAAAGTATTGGGTAGCAGCCGGGGGCAATTGATAGGGCAGGTGATCGGCGAAACAACCATTATCGTTTTAGGTGCGGTTGCCTTGGCAGTAGTTATTGCCGAACTATTATTACCATACCTGAAAAATATAGCGAGCGTGCCCGACTCTTTAGGTTTATTAAATACCGGTAGTGTGCTGTTCCTTATTGCAGTTACATTGGTGGTTATTCTGTTATCCGGAATATACCCCGCATTAGTCGTATCAGGTTTTAAACCTGTTTTAGCTTTAAAAAATAAGATCACAGCTGCATCTATCGGCGGTATACCTTTGCGCAGGGGTTTGGTAATTCTGCAGTTTGGTATTGCTCAATTGCTCATCATCGGCACCATCATCGCTGTAAAGCAAATGAACTTTGTTAATTCTGCCGACCTGGGCTTTAACAAAGATGCCATCCTGGTAATACCGGGGTATAACGATAGCATCAGCATTGCCAAAATTCAATCTTATAAATTAAAATTGCTCCAAAACCCGAATGTAAAGGCGGTAAGTTTTGTATCAGATGTGCCTTCCTCAGAAAATAACTGGGGCACAAACTTTTACTTCAACCATAACAATAAAGAAAACGGTATCACTACTTTTTTAAAGTATGGCGATGCTGACTATTTCAAAACTTTCGGTTTACAGTTTGTTGCCGGTCACGGGTATGATCCAAGCGATACAGCCCGCCAGGCAGTTGTGAATGAAACCTTTTTGAGTAAACTAAATATCAAGAAACCACAAGAAGCAATTGGAAGGACCATTCGCTTAGGCGGCGGAAATGCACCATGGCTGCCTATTGTCGGCGTGGTAAAAGACTTTAAAACAAATTCACTCAGGGAAGCTGTAAAGCCTATGGTGATCTCGCCGGCGAAGAAACAGTTCTCGGAAGTAGCTATAAAAATTGAAACTAAAAATCTTACTCAAACAGTTGCCACACTGCAAGCCCAATGGGAGAAAGTTTATCCCGAGTACGCTTATAATGGTTACTTCCTGGATACAAACATCGCCGACTTTTACAAGCAGGAAAACCAGATGGCTTTGATCTATAAAATATTTGCAGGCATCGCCATCTTTATTTCGTGCCTGGGGCTATATGGCCTGGTATCCTTCATGGTGGTGCAGCGAACCAAAGAGGTAGGGGTACGCAAGGTGTTAGGGGCGTCTGTTGCAAGTATTGTTTATCTTTTCTCTAAGGAATTCATAATTCTAATAACCCTAGCTTTTGTCATCGCAGTGCCGTTCGCCTGGTACATGATGACCGGCTGGTTACAAAATTTTGTTTACCGGGTAACGATGACCGTCGATGTTTTTATCCTGGCGATAGTAGCATCCATTTTACTGGCATGTTTGACCGTTGGGTATAAAGCTATAAGAGCAGCATTAGCCAACCCGGTGAAAAGCTTAAGGAGTGAGTAATAGAAGATTTAGAATTTACTTGTTAGAGTTTAGAAATTAGTTTTTAGAATGTTAAACACCATGATAAAGAATTACCTCAAAACCACCTTACGCAGCCTGTTAAAGAACAGGTCGTACAGCTTTCTCAATATTGCCGGATTGGCAATAGGCATTGCCTGCGCTTCCTTGATATTCCTGTGGGTGCAGGATGAAGTAACCTTCAACCACAGCTTTGCAAAGAAGAATTTACTGTATAAAGTGTATGAAAATCAAACATACAACGGTAAAGTAAGTACATTCTTCGGTACGCCTGGCCCTATGGCAAAAGCCATGAAAACCGAAATACCGGGTATCAAGAACGTGGCCAGGATGACGGGCGACCAGGGGCAGATATTCTCGTTGGGTGACAAGATAATTACTGAAAATGGCAACTATGCTGATCCTGAATTGTTTTCAATGCTTGATCTGTCATTTCAAATAGGCTCGGCTGAAAGCGCATTTAAACAATTCAATTCGGTAGTGATCAGCGAAACGATGTCCAAAAAATTCTTTGGCGATAATGACCCGATCGGGAAATCGTTGAAAGTAAATAACGATCAAAGCTACTTAGTTACCGGTGTTTTTCAGGACCTGCCAAAAAACTCTACTTATCAATTCCAGTGGCTTAGCCCGCTGGCCGGTATCGATCACAAACAACCCTGGATGACCATTTGGGGCGCAAATTGGGTGCGTACCGTAGTTGAATTGCAACCAAATGCGAGTGTTGCCGCCATTGATCAAAAACTGGCCCATTACATCGCCTCGAAAACAAAACCCGATAATACGACGGTTTGCTGGCTTTATTCCATGAACGACTGGAACCTGCATAATCACTTTACTGATGGTAAAATTGACGGCGGGCGCATTACCTATGTACGGTTATTCTCTTTCATCGCCTGGATCATTTTACTGATCGCCTGTATCAATTTTATGAACCTATCTACCGCACGTTCCGAACAGCGTGCCAAAGAAGTTGGTGTTCGTAAGGTAATAGGAGCCGGCAAAAGTAAACTCATTGGCCAGTTCATCAGCGAAGCAGTTATTATGTCCTTTATTGCAGTGTTCATCGCAATAGGGTTGATCTATCTTGCCTTGCCTTCATTTAATGAGTTGGTTCAAAAAGAATTAAGCGTTGATATATTACAGCCCGGCCATCTTATCTATTTATTATCCATTGGTATTGTTACTGGCTTACTGGCAGGCAGCTATCCAGCATTTTACCTGTCGTCGTTTAACCCGATATCAGTCCTTAAAAATATCAAGATCAAATCATCTTCAGGTGCAGGGTTTGTCCGCCAGAGTCTGGTGGTGTTGCAATTTGCGGCCTCCATCATTCTTATTATCGGTACAGTGATCATTTACCAGCAGATACAACACGTTAAAAACCGGAACCTGGGATATGATAAGGACAACCTGGTTTATATCTATTTACAGGGTAACCAGGCCGACCGCTTTTCGGTTGTTTACAACGATCTTAAGCAATCGGGTATCGTAGAAAATGCCGCGCTAAGTGACAATATCGCGCTTGAAGTGGGTAGCAATACCGATAACTATACCTGGGAGGGAAAAGATGCCTCAAAGAACCCCTTGATATCATGGGAAAATGTGAATTCGCATTTCATTTCCACCATGGGCATGAAATTAACATCCGGGCGCAATTTTAATGAAAATTCTTCTTCAGACAGTACTAATGTGATCATCAACGAAGCTTTTGCGCAACAAATGGGTAAAGAGGGCCGGATAGGTGGTATCATCAGGAACGGTGATAAAAAACCTTTCCAGGTCGTAGGCATACTTAAGGATTACCTGTATAACGACATGTATGGATCCGCTTCACCGCTTTTACTATATAATCATCCATCGGGCACCGGTGTTTTAAGTATTCGTTTTAAACCCACTGCTAACATACAAGAGGCGGTTGCTAAAGCCGGCGATATTGTAAAGAAAGACTATCCGGGTTATCCGTTTGAATACAAATTTGTAGATGAAGACTTCAATGAAATATTTAAGACAGAGACCCTAACCGGCAAATTAGCAGGTGTTTTTGCTTCCCTGGCCATCTTCATATCATGCCTCGGTCTGTTCGGCTTAGCAGCTTATACAGCAGAGCGTCGCATCAAGGAAATTGGCATCCGTAAAGTTCTTGGCGCTTCAGTAACAGGACTTGCTGGTTTACTTTCCAAAGATTTTATAAAATTGGTAGGCATATCTTGCATCATAGCATTTCCTATAGCTTTCTGGGGGCTGAATAAGTGGCTGATGGGTTATCAATACCGGGTAAATATTAATTGGTGGGTATTTATTGTAGCAGGTGTGGCGGCAATGTTTATAGCCCTCGCCACTGTAAGCTTCCAGGCAATAAAAGCAGCGTTGATGAACCCCGTGAAGAGTTTGAGAAGTGAATAACTCTACCAGGTTTAGGATTTAGAAAATAGAATTTAGAATTTAAAAGATATGATCAGGAACTATTTTAAAACCGCATTCAGGCATCTTTGGAGAAACAAGGCTTTCTCTATTATCAATATTGTGGGCCTCAGTGTTGGCCTGGCCTGCTGCATGCTCATCTTCTTATACACCATGGATGAATTGAGTTATGATCGTTTTAACGTTAATAAGGATAGCATCTATCACCTCACCGCAACTTTTACAAGTCCAACAGGAGAGGCACGTCATATATCCAGTACAGGGCAGATGCATGGTCCTGGTTTTAAAGGTCAAATACCCGAGCTGCAGCAGTTTGTAAGGATACAGGGCGCCGATTTTACGATAAAAAAAGGAAGCGATGTATTCGACCAGGATGCTTTGTATGCTGATTCTAATTTCTTTTCCGTTTTTACTTTTCCATTGATACAAGGCGATCCCAAAACAGCGCTAAAGGATATTCACTCCGTTGTTCTCTCTGAGGAAATAGCCGAGAAATATTTCGGCAAAAAAGAGGCAATGGGGCAGGTGCTTCAGCTTAAAATAGGCGATAAATTCCAGCCTTTTACCGTATCCGCTGTGATGAAAAGGTCACCGCAAAACTCATCTGTTAAAATAAAAATGTTGCTGCCAATGGCCTTTAATATAAGCCAGAATAATGATACCCATTGGGTAAATTTCTTCCTTAATACCTTCTTTATCGTAAAGCCGGGCTCAAACATTAAAGCCGTTGAAGCAAAAATAGCAACTGTATTTCAGCGGGATGCAGCAGACCAATTAAAGGATGAGGCTAAAAATGGCTTTAAGGATAAAGTAAGCTTTGGTTTACAACCCTTGCTGGCTATGCACACCAGTACCAACTTCCCGGCAGATAATGGTTTAAGCGATGCCAGCAACCCCATGTACTCCTATATTTTAACCGGCATCGCGTTATTTATCCTGGTTATAGCCTGCATCAATTTTATAAACCTAACCGTTGCGCGCTCCTTAAAAAGGGCTAAGGAAATTGGAATACGAAAAGTAGTTGGTGGCCAGCGCAAACAATTGATCATGCAATTCCTGGGCGAATCGTCCATTTTGAGTTTTATCGCGTTCCTGTTCGCCATTGTTTTAGTGATCATCGTATTGCCGTTTTTTAATGAACTGGCTAATAAATCGCTTGCCTTCTCGTACCTGTTAAATGTAAAGCTGGTAGTTGGCTATATCGCTATTTTCCTGTTAACAAGCTTACTCGCGGGCTTTTATCCGGCATTGGTCCTTTCCGGCTTTAACCCTGTTCAATCCCTGTACAATCGAAATGCATTTACCGGTAAAAACTATTTATCAAAAGGTTTGGTTATCCTGCAATTTACGCTGGCTACCTTCCTTATCATATCTACTGTCACCATCTATTCCCAGTTTAATTATTTAATGCATTTCAATTTGGGTTATAATGATAAAAATGTGGTTACCCTAAACACTTTTGGTATCGACGGCAAAAAGTTGGCGTTATTTAAAGATGAATTATCAAATGATCCATCAGTAAAAAATATTACTGCCGACCAGGGCGGCAGATGGGGCACTTTGGCACGTATTAATCACGGCCAGGATTTTCATTTTGATATGAAACACATTGATGAAGATTATCTTCCATTGTTTAAGGTACCCATGGTGAAAGGAAGAAATTTTTCGAAAAACATGGTTTCGGATAGTACAACGGCTGTATTGGTAAATGAGGAGTTTGTGAAACAGGCCGGTTGGAAAAAGCCGATTGGTGAGCCGGTAGATTTCTTTTACAGTAAGAAAAAATATACGGTTGTTGGTGTGGTAAAGGATTACCACTTCCTTTCTTTGACAGAAAAAACACCTCCTATGTTATATACCATGCAACATGATCTTCCTTTTGGTGATGTTTTTATAAAAATCGACGATCATAATAAAGCAGCCGTATTAAATCATATCCGGAAAGCCTTTAAAGGATTATTCCCTTACATTCCATATCAATATAAATTTAAAGATGCCGAAAATGCCGAGCAATATGATAAGGAAGCAAAATGGAAACAGATCGTCACATTCGGTGCTATACTGACGATCTTCATATCGTGTATAGGCTTGTTCGGCCTTGCGACCCTGTCCGCAGAAAAACGCAAAAAAGAGATCGGTATCCGCAAAGTATTGGGTGCCAGTGTACAAGGCATCGTCAGGAAACTCTCGACTGATTTTGCAATACTTGTTTTGATCTCTGCGGCGATAGCGATACCCCTCGCTTTATGGGCCCTGCGTAAGTGGCTGCAAAATTACCCTTACCGGATAGATCTTGTTGCTTATGCCTGGATATTTGTAGCTGCCGGGATATTTGTGTTATTGATTGCGCTGATAACTGTTAGCTACCAGGCCATCAAAGCAGCTGTAGCCAATCCCGTAAATAGCTTACGAAGTGAATAATTGATATAGTAAACATATTGAATTTAAATACATCACATATCAACCTGTATGATCTTGCCTTCCTTGGCGTGATCTTCATAGGTACGACCTTTGCGTTCTTGTTAGCCTTTACCAAAAAGGTAAACAAGAACGCAAACCGGTTTTTGGCCATGGCTGTGTTTGTGATGGTTTTATGGATGGCAGGACTATTAAGCTATGATATCCGGATCGGAGAATATGATTGGCGCGCGGGTAGTCTGCCACTACAATTTTCATTGGCTTTTGGCCCTTTATTGTATTTTTATGTGCTAAAGCTAACGCAGCCCGAACGTAAAATAGGGTGGAAGGACTTGTTGCATTTTAGTCCGGTATTGCTGCAACGGGTGATTTTACTGTCGGCTATCAAACTTGATTTAATTTTTCAGCTCACTGCGTTTATCTCTGTTGCTGTTTACGTGTACTTGTCTCATATATTGATCAGGCGTTTTTATCGGCAGATCGAGTTTGTTCATGGCGACCGGTATCGTTACGAATTTCGATGGTTGCACCATTTATTGACCTTTTTCGGTTTAATATGGTTTTTGTGGATACCTTCTAGTGCCCTCGCTCATTTTCATTATCATGATCAATTAGGCACAATAACATATTATCCTTTATACCTCGCGTTAGCGGCATTAACGATTTGGATAGCAGCTATTGCTTATTTAAGGCCGGAAGAAAGCGTTGCTGCAAATGCGCCATCCGTCGTCAAACCGTCAACGCCTGTTGAGTTGAAGCAAAAAGGTGCCTGGCTGAAGAACATGGTCAGACAGAACCGTTATTACGAGGACCCCGAACTGAATTTGCGATCATTGGCCGAAAAGGTTGATCTGCATCCCAATGAGTTATCCCGCATTATCAATACGTCGCTCAAAAAAAGCTTTAACGATTTCATTAATGAATATCGCGTTGTGGAAGTCACCTGGAAAATGAACGACCCGGCTTATGATCATTTGACGCTTCAGGGTATTGCATTTGAGTCGGGTTTTAACTCTAAAACTACCTTTCATCGTATATTCAAGGAAATGACCGGAAAAAGCCCGGCTGAGTATAAAAATGAACTTAAAAAAGAACTCCCATCTTACAATTTGGAACTCCGTTCTCGTTTTGCGCCGGTAATTTCGTACAGGGAAACCACTCCGATGTGGACCCAAACGAAATCAAATCGCAAAATCATGATTAAAAATTATTTCAAAACCGCCTGGCGCAATTTGTTGCGCAATAAAAGTTACGCCACTATAAACATAGCCGGCCTGGCCATCGGTATCGCGGCCTGCCTGCTCATTTTTCTGATCGTTCAGTTTGAAACGAGCTTTGATAATTTCCATATTAATAAAGACCGTATTTATCGGGTGGTTGATGTATCTATGGGTCCGGATGGAAGGCATCTGGGCAGTGGAACGCCGGTGCCGATGTCGGAAGGATTGAAGCTGGATTTTCCGCAGCTAAAGCATGTCGCTAATATCATGCAAAATGATGGTTCACATTATTCTGTTAGTGACGGAAAAAATGACGGTACGCCTAAAAAGTTTAAGGAAGACCTGGCCTATTATGCGGATCCGCAATTTTTCGAAATATTCAATTTCCAATGGCTTGCCGGTGATAAAAAAACGGCGTTGGCCGAGCCCAATACTATCGTACTATCCCGTGATGAAGCCGATAAATTCTTTGGCGACTGGCATAAAGCAATGGGGAAAATAGTGCGGTATGAAAACAAACGCGACTATAAAGTAACAGGTATCATTGAAAATTCTCCGGCAAATACTGATTTCCCTATAAAGCTGGCAGTATCATGGATCACGCTTATAGAAAAAGGCGGCGACCTTAGCGGTAATGCCCAGGATTGGGTTAGCACCTTTAGCGACCGGCATACGTATATCATATTGCCCGCCGGTATGAACGAGAAGCGGTTTAACATCGATCTGGCGGCATTTGCAAATAAACATATTCCGCCTCCTTACAATAAATCAAGCAGCTTCCAGCTCCAGGCATTAACGGACATGCATTTTAACACTGAAGTTAGTGTGTATGGTAACCACGCCTTTGGCAAACAACTGATCGACGTTATCAGTATTATTGGATTGTTCCTGCTTATTATAGCCTGCGTTAATTTCGTGAACCTGGCGACTGCACAGGCAGTTAATCGGTCTAAAGAGGTAGGCATACGTAAGGTTTTGGGCAGTAATCGCAAACAGTTGGTGTTCCAATTTATTACCGAAACACTTATCGTTACCTTATTTGCCGTAGTGCTGGCCACCATAATTGCATTTACGACACTTCCGATGCTAAATAACTTGCTCGAAGTTCAAATAAGTGCTGGTTTCCTAACCAATCCCGTGGTGATCTTGTTTTTACTGGGTTTGGTTATTGGCGTTACCTTCCTGGCAGGCTTTTATCCAGCACTGGTGTTATCCGGCTTTAACCCGATCGAGGCGCTTAAAAGTAAGATCAAAGCCGGCCGTACCAGCGGAATTTCATTACGAAGAGTACTCGTAGTTACACAATTCTGTATTGCGCAATTCCTGGTGATCGGTACGCTGGTGCTGATCTACCAAATGAATTACTTCAGAAATAAATCACTTGGTTTTAATAAGGATGCTGTCATCACGGTTCCTTTTCCAAACGACAGTATCGGTAAGCTTCGAATACAACCATTGATCAATCAACTGTTAATGCAACCCGGCATAAAGGATGTAAGTATGAGTATGTCCAGCCCTTCGGATAATGGTGGTTGGGGCAGTGATTTTGAATACAACAACTCCACCAAGCCGGTTAACTTTGGCGCCACGCTAAAATGGGCCGACCCTGAATATTTTAAATTGTACAATATTCCGTTCGTGGCGGGCGGCCCTTACAAAAAAACCGATACCATAGCCGGTTGGGTGATTAACGAGACGTTGATGCATAAGCTTGGCATCACAGATCCTAAACAGGCCATCGGTAAATACATCATGATATGGAACGATAAGAACAAGCACGCCCAAATAACCGGCGTTGTGAAGGACTTTAATGTGGGATCGTTAAAAAAAGCAATACCACCGGTATTAATGGCTTCTTGGGAGGCCGTTTATCAAAAACTGAATATCAAAATTCAACCTGCAAATGTGAGCCAGACACTGGCCGGCATTCAAACTCTTTGGGACAAGTCTTTTCCTGCTGGCATATATGAATATCATTTCCTGGACAAAACCATAGCCGATTTTTATAAAAGCGAAGATCACCTGTCTACCCTGTATAAAATCTTCGCCGGCATAGCTATATTTATATCATGCCTGGGTTTATATGGTTTAGTATCATTTATGGCCGTCCAGCGTACCAAAGAGGTTGGTATCCGGAAAACTCTGGGCGCTTCGGTGGGGAATATTGTATACCTGTTCTCGAAAGAATTTACGATACTTATTGCTATTGCCTTTGTTATATCTGCTCCGGTAGGTTATTACCTGATGCATAATTGGCTGGATGATTATATATACAAGATCAGGATCGGTCCGGATATTTTTATCCTGGCTATATTGGCATCCGTGGCTATCGCCTGGGTAAGTGTAGGGTACAGGGCCGTTAAAGCAGCTTTGGCCAACCCGGTGAAAAGTTTAAGGAGCGAATGATGTTACTTTTTGTAATTAAATGCGTCTTGTAGTTAAAGTTTAGAGTTTATAAATTAGAATTTTTACACTATGATACGTAATTACATCAAAACCGCCTGGCGCAACTTGTTGCAAAACAAAACAACTTCTGTTATCAGTATGGCTGGCCTTGCCGTTGGCATTGGTTGTTTTTTATTGTTGGCCACGTTTCTTGTCAACGAACTTAGGTACGACCGGTTCAACGTAAACGCCAATCGAATTGTACGATTGATCCAGGGCTATCGGTCATCCGGCGATAATGAAGACAAAATAATGTCGGTTACTCCTACGGCTCCTGTGCCGGTCTTTAAACAGCAGTTTTCTGAAGTTGAGGATGGTGTGCGGATTATCAATTACTCAAACTTCAGGCAGGCAGCCGTTCAATATGGTGAAAACCTGTTTAAAGAAAAACGATTGCTTTTGGCTGATGAGTCATTTTTTAAAATATTCACTTTTAAGTTTATCAAAGGCAATCCGTCAACAGCCTTATCGCAAACCAGCTCAATCGTAATTACAGCTTCGACTGCCAAAAAATATTTTGGCGACAATGACCCCATGGGCGAAGTTTTGAAACTGGATAACGTAAATAACATGC
>JBIOHG010000003.1:0-129980 GCA_044448765.1 Sphingobacteriales bacterium
CGGCATGGTGATGACGATAGAACCTTTTGCCCGGTGCATCGAAAAATTGAAGTCCGAAAGGGAGTATGACGAGATCATTTTCATGTCGCCGGATGGCGAAACGCTGAACCAATCCATCGCCAACCAGTTATCGGGCAAACAAAACATTATTATCCTTTGCGGGCATTATAAAGGGATAGACCAACGCATACGCGATATTTTTGTAACGCGTGAAATTTCTATCGGTGATTATGTACTTTCCGGCGGCGAATTGCCTGCAGCTGTTTTGGTGGATGCTGTTGTGCGATTGATACCCGGTGTGCTGAATGATGAAACTTCAGCGCTTTCCGATTCCTTCCAGGATGATCTGCTGGATGCGCCGGTTTATACCCGCCCTGCCGACTGGAACGGCCACAAAGTGCCGGATATTTTATTGAGCGGAAACACACCCGAAATTGAAAGATGGCGGTTTGGCCAAGCTGTTGAACGGACGAAACAACGGAGGCCGGATCTTTTAAAATAAGCAAAACGCCTGTAATTGTGGAAAGAACACAAAATGCGGAAATTTTTGAAAACCCACTTTTTATTTTAAAATAAAATCCCTATTATTGCAAGCCGATTTTTACGGGTTAAAAATTGCATTTAGAGCTTAATATCATGGATTTAGTAAAATTTGTTGAAGAGCAATCAGTAGAAAAAAAGACAATTCCTGCGTTTAAGGCAGGTGATACTGTTAGCGTACACTATAAAATACGTGAAGGAAATAAGGAACGTATCCAGTTATACCAGGGTGTTGTTATCCAGCGTAACAGCACTGGCAACAACGAAACCTTTACCGTACGTAAAGTTTCAAACGGTATAGGCGTTGAACGTATATTCCCTATCAATTCCCCCAATATCGATAAGATTGAAGTTAACAGCCATGGTAAAGTTCGCCGCGCTAAATTATACTACCTGCGCGAATTGACAGGCAAAGCTGCCCGTATCAAATCAAAAAGAGTTTAAGCCCCGGCCCCTAAAGGGGAAGGATAAAAATATAAAAGCCCTTCAGGATTATCTTCTGAAGGGCTTTTTCATTATATATTGTTTCCAAAAGAAGATTGACAACTTTTAAAAGGTTGTCAAATCTAATTAAGCTTTATTTTTTCGCTTTAGCGCCTCCTTTAGGGGCTGGAAGGCTTGAGGGACTCCCCAATTCTGCCAGTACAGTCTTGCCACCCTTCACCACCTCGCCAATACCAACGTTGATCTTGGTTCCGAGCGGCAAAAACACATCCACCCTTGAGCCAAATTTGATAAAGCCAAACTGTTTGCCCTGCTCTGCAACATCGCCTTCTTTCACATACCAAACAATTCGGCGGGCCATAGCGCCGGCGATCTGCCTGAACAAAACCGAAACGCCATTTTCGTTTTCGATAACAACAGTAGTGCGCTCATTCTCGGTGGATGATTTGGGATGCCAGGCCACCAGGTATTTACCGGGATGGTATTTAAAATATTTTACGATACCTGAAATAGGATTACGGTTAACGTGCACATTAATAGGCGACATGAACACAGATATTTGTATGCGCCTGTCTTTCAAATATTCAGGTTCGTCAGTTTCTTCGATCACAACCACTTTGCCATCCGCAGGGCACAGTACATTTTTTTCATCCATATCAATTCGGATGGATGGACTGCGGAAAAATTGCAGTATAATAAGGAACAAAACTGCGGACAATATATAAACGATCCACTTTAAAGTATGGGCCGATGGATAGTAAAACTGTATAAGCGCGTTGGATACGAAGATAAGCAGCACGCATAGTGCCAGGGAAGTATATCCTTCTTTATGGATAGTCATTTTAAAGAAATTTTGATGCGAAATTACGAAATTGTAATGAAGTAGAGGTAAGCATATACAATTGGTGCGGAAAGGAACAGGCCATCGAAACGGTCGAGCAGGCCGCCATGGCCGGGTAATATGCCGCCCGAATCCTTGATGTTAATGCTTCTTTTAAACATGGATTCCACCAGGTCGCCCAAAGTACCGAAGCATCCTATCAATACACCGATGATAACCCAATGCTGCCAGGCCAATTCAGTATAAAACCGACTGAAAATAAACCCCGCGACTGCGGCGATCAAAACACCTCCAATAAAGCCTTCCCACGTTTTTTTAGGTGAATGCCTCTCGAACAATTTGGTCCGCCCAAAAAAGTATCCGCTTAGATAAGCGCCGGTGTCATTGGCCCAAAGCATTACCAAAAAGCCCAACGGCAGATGAAAATTGAAATCTCCAATATCCCCGGTGTTATATGCCAACACGTGAAAGAATATGAAAGGCATCATCACATAAATTATGCCCATAAATGTAAAGGCGATATTATTAAACGGCTTTTCAGTATGTCTAAATAATTCCAATACTAAAATGCCACACACCGCTAATATGATTAATATCAGTGCAATAACAATGAATGCGAAATTCCCATGCGGGTCATACTGCGGCCAGGTAAATATCCCATAAACCAAGGCAGCTATAACCAGCCCCAAAACGACGTTAGGTTTGGCAGTTTCCTGTTTCACAAGGCCGTAAAATTCCCAAATTGCGACTAATGGAAGCACAAGATAGAATACGTCAAATACATAATGCCCCAGCAATACGGAAGCAAGCATCACAATAACAAAGAAAAAGCCGGTTATGGCGCGTGTTTTCATAAATTGATCTGGTTCAGGATCATGGCCTCAATCGCATTGCTGAAATCCTGCTGGTGAATATAAACTTCGATAGCGCCAAAAGTGCGGTGCGGTGAGTCCTGTTTATTGAGCAATACGGTATCTATTTGATTTTCAATAAGCATTTGCTTTACTATCTCGGCCTGGTAGTAATTATTTGATGAAAAGATTTTAATCCAGTTCTTCTCCATGATGCGCATTGTGCCATTTGGATGAAATATACCAATAAATAAACAATAATAATAGCGTCAATAAAAAACTGATTATATACCCGGCGTTTGTAAATAATTGCGGTTGGGTAAAATCATAGCTTACAAGTTTTTTTTGCGAAAGATAAGTTAACACCACTATAGTGCCATTATTTACAAAATGGGCCCATATTGCCGGCCAGATACTGCCGCTCCAGGCTGTGAAATAACCGAATAGCAAGCCCAAGACCATACGCGGCAAAAAGCCGTAAAACTCCATATGAAAAGCGCTGAAAAGTATGGCCGTTATCCAAATGGCGGCATGCATATTTTTGCTCCATCGTAAAAATACGGTTTGAAAACACCCCCTGAACAGTATCTCCTCAACAATCGCGGTAAGCAGGCCGATGAAAAGCAGGTTGTATATCATATCGCCAAACGTATTCATCTGCATCATTTGGCCTGATAACTTTTCGGTCTCTTTTTCGCTTTCACGCATCCAGTCCTCAACGCTCTTTAAAAATTTGGGTAATACCATTTTGCCATTTAAATTTCCCAGGTATTCTATCAATGGCATAGAGGCTGCCATTGCTAATAAAACGATCAAGACCAGTAACCAGGGAAAATGAAAATGATTTTTCATGTAATCTTCCGGCTCTCTAACAACGAAATATGAGAAGATTATTGGTGTGATCAGTATCGGGAAGGTTGTGCCTGTAAATTGCAGTATCCACAAAATGGTATCGGCATGGGGAACGTTTGGTTTTGATGCTAAAACATCGGTTATGGCACTTAACCCGTATTTAGCGCTAATAAATATAAGACCGATAGACGAACCTAAAAAGAGCAGGCCGATCAGCAAACCTATTAGGATCAAAAACTGCATTCCCGGGCGTATTTGCTTATGTAGTATAGGGTTAGTAGGACCTTCTGTCATAATATGGCGTAAAATTCGTAATTTTGGGCGGTCAAAGATAAGCATGTCTGTACAAATAGGAAATATTGATTTAGGAGAGTTCCCGCTGTTGCTGGCACCAATGGAGGACGTGAGCGATCCGCCTTTCCGTTACGTGTGCAAGCAAAACGGCGCGGATATGATGTACACGGAGTTTATTTCTTCCGAAGGATTGATACGCGACGCGGCCAAAAGCAGGCAGAAACTGGACATTTTTGAATACGAACGCCCGATAGGCATACAGATATTCGGCAGTGATATTGAACACATGCGCGAAGCGACAGAAATTGCATCGCAGGTAAACCCCGACCTGATCGATATCAATTATGGTTGCCCGGTTAAACAAGTAGCTTGTCGCGGTGCCGGTGCGAGCCTTTTGCAGGATATTGACAAAATGGTAGCCATGACCAAAGCTGTTGTTGAGGCTACGCATCTCCCGGTAACGGTAAAGACCCGGCTTGGCTGGGACGATAATACCAAAAACGTGCAAGAAGTAGCATCGCGATTGCAGGATGTGGGTATTAAAGCTTTAACTATCCATGGGCGTACACGTTCGCAGATGTATAAAGGCGTTGCCGACTGGACTTTAATACGCGAGATCAAAAAAAACCCGGGAATTAATATCCCCATTTTTGGTAACGGCGACATCGATTCTCCACAAAAAGCGGCAGCCTGGCGTATGGAATTTGGCGTTGACGGCATGATGATCGGTCGTGCAGCCATCGGATATCCGTGGATCTTTCGCGAGATCAAACATTTTTTTCATACCGGGGAATTTCTCGAAAAGCCAACAATTGCCGAACGTGTGGAAGTTTGCCGCACGCATTTAAATAAGTCAATTGAGTGGAAAGGGCCAAAAACGGGCATTTTTGAGATGCGCAGGCACTATTCCAATTATTTCAAAGGCGTTGAGAATTTTAAAGAATATCGTATGAAGCTGGTTACCGCCGCCAACTTTGAAGAAATAAATGAGATCTTATTTGAGGTAGCAGAGAATTACAGCGCGGAAATGGCGTGATATTTGAACTGATAAATTTATATTTGAATCATTCACAGCCCAAGCTCATGATAACTATTATTACCGATGGCGTTAAGGTTTCTGTAGAAACAATCTATCAACCGGAGTATTCAAACCCGGCAAACGACCACTATATGTTCGCCTACAAGATAAGCATCGAAAATGTAGGTTCTAACTCCGTGCAGCTTTTGCGCAGGCATTGGGAAATTTTCGACTCGAACGGCGCCAAAAGAGAAGTGGAAGGTGAAGGCGTTGTAGGCCAGCAGCCTATCATTGAACCGGGCAGCACCCATGAATATGTATCGGGCTGTAACCTAAAAACGGATATGGGCAGCATGAGGGGACAGTACCAGATGAGCCGCCTGATCGACAATAATCTTTTTGATGTACAGATACCGGAGTTTTATTTGATCGCCCCCTACAGGATGAACTAAACACCCAAACTTTATTATATAAAAAAACCCTGGGTGATTTACCCGGGGTTTTTGCTTTAAAGCTATTTTGAAATTTATTTTACCTGTGCCTTTCATGCTCTGGCTGAGGAGGGCGCGGGTTAGCATGTGGCTGTTGTCGCGGTTGCGTACGCGGTTGCTGTGCTCGCTGTTGTTGGGCGCGTTGCTGCTGTTGTTCAACCCTTTGCGCCCGTAAACTTCTTTGCTGTTGTGCTTGTTGCGATTGCTGGCGTTGAGCTTTCATCTGTCGTGATTGCTGTGCACGCTGGTTCTGCACACGCTGCTGTTGATGAGCTGCGTTATTACGTGTTGCTTGTTGTGACCTTGCAGCTTGCTGATTAGCATTATTACGTGCTGCTTGTTGTGATCTTGCAGCTTGCTGATGAGCATTATTGTGTGCCCGTTCAGTTTGCTGTGCAGCATTGTTACGTGCTCTTGCAGCTTGTTGAGCAACATTGTTATGTGCCGTCTGCTGAGCCCTTGCAGCCTGGGCATTACGGGCATCAGCCCGATTATGTGCTGTGTTCGCTGCATTATGATTCGCTGTTTGCGGCATGCGTGATGGATTTACGCGCCTCATTGCCGTTACAGATGGCGCGCCATGATTAGCTTTAGCAAATTGGCTGCGATCGCCATGTGCTGCTTGTTGATGAGCCATTTGCTGACTTGTTGGCCGTATGTGGCGTTCGTTCGCCGCCCTTTGTTCCTCGGGGCGCGGCCTTGCCGTTACACCACCGTTTCCTCCGTTATAACTCACATGATTATGAACCACGGTATTCCTGGCTATTACATTACGGTCAACATAAGTATTGTGTATTACCGTACGGTTAATGTTAACTACGGCCGTATTATACCTGAAATGGCCGCCTGACCAGGCACCGCCTGCAAAACCAACGCCATAAAAGCCCCCACCGTAGTTAATGCCGCCATAATACCCGACGTGTGGCCCCCAGTAACCGGTGTGGTAAACGTACACGCCGCCATCATATCCCCAGTAACAAGGAGTCCAGTATAAGCCGGGATCTGGTGGGGCAACCCATACACCGGGTACCCAGTAATAATCGGCGGCATCCGGATCCCATGCCCAATAGCCCGGCTGCCAGAGATAACCGTCGGCCGGGCACTCAGGTTGTACATAAACCGGTATTACCGGTGGGGCGATATTCGCCTGTATGCTAACACCCACACTTACCTGGGCGTTTGATTTAGTGACGGATAACATGGTAGCCGCCGCTAAAAGGAATATTATTTTCCCTAAATTTTTCATCGCATTAGATTTGTCTTACTACTACAAATAAGAGCCCAAAAGTGTTTCGAATGTTTAAATGTAGGACGGGATTATGGTTCCTCACAGGTAATAAAAAACCATAGCTGCAACACATGTAATTATCTAATTATCAATAGTGTATTCTTTTTTCAGGTCGAATATAAGCTTGGATGCGCTCTTTAGCAGCGTATCGGCAGCAACGACTTTCCGGTCCATAAACCTCGACCTGACCAACTCAACATATTGATTGAAAATAACTTTATCATAGGTTAATAATGGCGGATTACTATTGCAAAAAGCGATCACCTTATTTCTGTTTATTTTTTCGGGATGCATAGTAATGGCGATGTCATTGGCCTGTTTATTATATTGGAATTCGAATATCTGTGCCCTTAATTTTCTTACTTCAGCAAACATCAGGTGATCGCCTTCTTCTACGCTCACCGACCTTCGGCATAAGCGGTCGTAGGTCGCAACCTCGCGGGCGATGGATTTTTTAAAAAATCGTAATGATCCCGAGCTCTTCATTTGCTGAAAAGTTGCATCATTAGGCGTAAAAGATGGCTGCGCACCTCCAAAAAGTCCATACCAATACAATTTGCCACTGGGTATATTTTTGATATCTGATGAACTTAATAACTGCATCAGGGTATCCACATTGTGTACCGAAAAGCCGGTATAAGTCAAATCTGCCCTTAACGCTGTGGTGTCAGTCGCAAGATCAGCCACCATGGTTTCAGCATACTCTTTAGCGCGGCTATGTTCGCTGATGCTTTCCCTTACATTTTCCGCTATAAAGCCCATCATAACCGCGAGGAATATCATTAAGCCTTCCAGCAGGTATTCTTTAAAACCTTTATGTTCTACTTCGGGGTGGTGATGTACTTCCATGGGTTGAATTGTGACCTTAAAATTAGTAATATAATTCAAATTGATGTGGCACCCGTAAGGCATATTTATACGTTTTTGAGTTTTGAATTTTTACTTTTGGGTTTGGAACATACTTTTTCATACTGGGAGCGTACGGCATTCACTGATAAAGCTGATATCATTGTCATTGGCAGCGGCATAGTGGGCCTGAGCGCCGCACTGCATTTAAAACAGCAACAGCCGCAACTAAAAGTCATCGTGCTCGAACGCGGCTTTTTGCCCAGTGGCGCCAGTACCAAAAATGCCGGCTTTGCCTGTTTCGGCTCCCTCTCGGAACAGATTGCCTATTTGAAAAAATCATCGGAAGAAGAAGTGCTGCGCCTGGTGGATTATAAATGGCGCGGTTTGCAGCGGTTACGACAAAATTTGGGCGATCTTAATATTGATTTCCACCAGTACGGCGGTTATGAGTTATTTATGAATGGTGAGGAGGCAGTAACTGAAGAATCGCTGGACCAATTAGTTTACTTTAATAATCTGCTCAAACAAGCTATTGGACACGATGATATTTATCAACCGGCTGATGCCAAAATAGCTGGGTTTGGATTTGATAAAGTAAGCCGGATGATATTTAACCCTTACGAAGGGCAGATCCACACCGGTAAAATGATGCGGGCTTTGCTCAATAAAGTGTATGAAGCTGATGTTTTGGTACTTAATCAATGCAATGTGAACAGTATCAATCAGGAAGAGAATGGCGTCCAATTAAACACTTCGCACGGCGATTTTAAAGCTAAAAAAGTAATCCTGGCCACCAATGCTTTCACCGCACAGCTGTATCCGGAACTTGATGTGGTGCCCGGCCGCGGACAGGTATTGGTTACCAAACCCATCCCGGGTTTAAAAATCAAAGGGACTTTCCATTTTGATGACGGCTATTATTATTTCCGCAATATTGATAACCGCGTGCTTTTTGGGGGCGGCCGGAATATCAATTTCAAGCAGGAACAAACGTGGGATTTCGGGCATACCGAGGCTGTGAAAGCCAAACTCATCGAATATTTAAACGGGATGATATTACCCAACCAAAATGCCGAAGTCGATTACTGGTGGAGCGGCATCATGGGTTTTGGTGAGGACATCAGCCCGATCATCAAAGAAGTTCAGCCCAATGTGTTTTGCGCGGTGCGATGCAACGGTATGGGCGTAGCGATGGGCAGTTTGGTGGGTGAGGAGGTTGCTAACCTGGCATGCAAAAGTATGTAAGTAACTGATAGTCTGTTGTTCCTGGTGTTCCACTTTTAGGTGTGGAACACCCGGAACGTTTTGGAACACCCTTAATAGTTAAATTATTTAACTATAGCGGCAAGCTTTACAGGTCCTATTACCTTGCTTCATATTCTTTTAGCAATGTTTTCGATGCCCTTCCTTTCCACGCCTCAAGCAGCAATTGTTCCAGTACTGCCGGCTCAACGCGTTCCAGCTTCACTAATACCGTTGGGTAGTTGCGGTAATGGTCGGTAAAAAAGAAAGTATCCGGATCGGTTTTTATCCATTTATCCCGTTCGTCAGTGCGTACCACCAGCACTTCGCCGTTTTCCCATAGCCGCGCCAGCATTTTCTTTTGCACATAAAAACCCGGCGTACCATGACTTATCCCCTCAGTTACGCTAGGTAAACCCATCAGAAAGCCTCGTAGGAATTGCAGATGTATAAAGGCGTCGTCTCCCATAAATACGCAAACTAACTGATCACCAACCACTAATTCCGGGTGATCTCATAGATCATTACCGAATTGCCGCCCTTATCATTCCGGCCCTGCGCGGTAACAATAAGGTATTTGTTGCTTTTATCTATCGTCATGCCTACCGGGTAAGGATCAGCCCGTACAGAGCCGATGGTTTTCATATCCGAAGTACGCACAATGCTGATCTTTGACTCATTATTAGCATTGGCAAACAGGTATTTCCCGTCGGCCGTAATAGTGATCGTCCTTGCGCCCTGGCCCGTAAAAGCCAGTTGCCAGTTTTTATATTGAATATGCTTTTGCCCTTGCTTGTCCAGGAAGAAATGCAGCAGTTCCTTCCACCGCGTTTTTTCTACCACTCCGTCATTGTTCGAGCTCAGGTAAAGGTAGTCGCCCTTTATCAGCAGGTGACGTACATTTTCTTTAGTGCCAAATACGCTTCCCAAATACTTTTGCCCCTTAATATCAAATATTGCGATACCGCCGCCATGCATACGACCCACGAACAGGTAATTGCTATCGGGCGTAAACACCGTCCCCCGCAGGCAAAGACCGCACTCCACATCGCGGTCTATTTTTTTGCTGAAAGTATCCAGTTTCAGCTTATAATCCACTACAAAGTGAGCTACATAATGAAATTGCGCCGGATCGCCCGAACTCACATCGATCAAATGCACCGTATTGTCGCCCCAGTTGGTTACTGATATCAGCTTTCCATCGGCCGACCTCGCTACCATTTTAGGCAGCGGCGCTGTTTGCAGTACCCGCTCAATTTTATCACTGTCGGTATTGATGATCGCCATGGCCGAGGGCTCCTGTGCCAGCGTATCGTAATCACGACGGTAATAGGGCACCCACAAATATTTGTCATTATTAGTGAGGCACATTTCAACCGGTTTACCCATAAATACATTGGGATTGGTACGGCCAGGCTTAAAAGAATAACCGGGAAAGCCCGTTTCCTTAAAAAGGCCCGAATCGGCTGCTGTAAAAGTGTGGTTAATAGTGGCGATCTTTTTCAGCGAATCGTTCATATCATAGATCACGGTTTGCCCGCCTTCCAAACTATTGATATACAGCTTTTTTACATTTTTACCGTTAATGGTTTTCTCTAATATCAGTGCCGATTTGGGCGAATAAATGGCCTGGTCGTAAAAATCCATCTTATTGGTGGGCAATGGATTATAAGCCTGCATTCGCGCTACCAGCTTCAGCCTTACTTCGGGACTGCCTACCGACTTTGCGCCAATCTGCAACATTTTGTATTGGGCGGAAGCGATAACGCTAATCAACAGGAACAGGCACAATAATATATGTTTTTTCATTCGGCCAGGTTTAAAATAGTTCCACCAATCTTTCTAAAGCCATACCACGTGAGCCTTTGATCAGCACCGTCGAGTTTTTTATAGGATTCGCTTTAAGTGCCGCGATCGCTTCTTCCACTGTAAGATAGAAAACAGCCTTTTGCCCTGCGCCCACCGCCTTGCGCCCCGCAAAATCATGACCGATAAATATCCGTTCATCCACGTCCGTTTCCAGCGCTTTTTTGATAACCGCCTCATGTTCGGCGGCTGATTCTTCACCCATCTCAAACATATCGCCTAAAACCAATACTTTATGGCTGGCAGTCAGCTTACCTAAATTCTCTATCGCCACAAACATGCTGCTGGGGTTGGCATTGTAATAGTCGCAAATAAGCGTGTTGGTCGCCGTTTGTGTGATCTGCGAACGGTTATTTTTGGGTTGATAACCACTGATTCCAGCGTTAATTTCATCAGCACTCAACTTAAAGTAAACACCGATACATACCGAAGCTAACAGGTTATCCAGGTTATAAGCACCTGTTAATTGCGATTTGACCTCGTAACTCTGCCCTGTTTGATTGTTGGTCCATTGCATCGTTAAAAGCGGCGAGTTATCCGTTATTTGGCCAGAAACCAGGTTTTCCAGGTCAATGCTTCCATAAAAAACCAAATTTTTAAGCGAGCGATCGTATTGCATGGCCATCAGATCGGCGCTGTCACTATTTACAAAGGTGACGCCGTTTGTTGCTTTGAGGAAATCGTACAACTCGCCTTTTCCTTTCTTCACGCCCTCGACACCGCCAAAGCCTTCCAAATGCGCTTTTCCCACATTGGTGATCAAACCATGTGAGGGCTGGGCAATGCTGCTCAACAGTGCGATCTCCTTCTGATGATTTGCGCCCATTTCAATTACGGCGGCTTCGTGCGTGGCGTTAATAGATAAAATGGAAAGCGGTACACCAATATGGTTATTCAGGTTGCCTTGCGTGGCGTAGGTGTTAAAATGCTGCGATAAAACGGAGTTAATAAGCTCCTTGGTAGTGGTTTTGCCGTTAGTACCTGTCAGCCCTATCACCGGAATTTTTAATTGATTGCGATGATGCCGGGCGAGATCCTGCAAAGCGGTTAGCACATCATTCACTAAAATATATTGTTCACCAAGCTGGTATGCAGGGTTATCTATCACAGCGTAAGCCGCGCCTGCTTCAATGGCCTGTTTTGCGAAAGTGTTTGCATCGAAGTTCTCACCCTTGAGGGCAAAAAACAGGCTGCCGCGTGCAATTTTGCGCGTATCCGTGCTGATGACAGGGTGTTTGAGGAAGATATCGTAAAGTTGTTCGGTAGAAATCATATTACAATAATACGATGTCATTTCGAACGATAGAGAGAAATCTTATACGCTTTACATCGCCGGGTTGCATTGCGTATAAGATTCCTCCTCGTTCCTCGTTCGGAATGACATTTTTTAATTAACGTTCGGCCTTTTCATCCAACTAATCACGGCTTTAATTTCTCCATAAGTGTAGTCGTCGCCCAATACTTCTTTCAGAGGGGCTAACTTTTCGTAACCATAGCTTTCAATAGCATCCTTAATGGCAGGTATCTTTTCTTCGTCTACCATTTCATTCACATCCATTTCGCCTTTATAAATGAAATAACTTAAATGGCCTTCAATAGTTGTGGTCGCCAAACTGCGTTGGGCGGCAATTTCTGTGATCGTTTTGCCCGAGCGGTATAACTGAAAGCTTTCTTCAGCAGTATTGGAAGACCGGTTTGCGGTAGATGGCCTGCTGATTCTGCTTTTCTGCACTTTATTGGCCCTTTTTTGTCCTATGCGCGATACCAAACCATTTTTAGCGCAATAGTTTTTAACCGGTATCAAAAACTCACGCCCATAACGCGCCAGTTTGACGTCACCAAAACCCGATATTAGCCGCAACTCATCTAAGCTTTGTGGTAAATAAGTAGCCATCTCAATAAGTGCGGCATCCGACAGGATTAAATAAGGTGGCACATTCTGCCCGGCGGCAATATCCCGGCGAACTAATTTTAATTCGTTCAGCAAACCTGTTTCAAATGGAAGCGGTTCATATCGGCGTTCTTCTATGGTTTGCGAGCCGATGAGCTCTACTTTTTGGAGGCCCTTTAATACCGCATCACTTTTTGCGCTTAATTTTAATACCGGGTAGGCATCGTCAGTCACCTGCAGGTATCCCATTGTAACTAACTCACGGATATACCTGGACCAGTCAGCCCGCTGAATATCTGCACCAACGCCATAAGTTTTTAGCTGTTTATGTTCGTCCCTGATCTTTTCACTTTTAGACCCCCTTAAAACATCAATAACGTAGCCTGCACCAAATCGTTCCTTTAAACGGCTTACTGCCGATAAAGCTTTTTGGGCGATAAGTGTAGCATCAAATTTCGTTATCTCGCTCAGGCAGACATCGCAGGAGCCGCAGTTATCCGGGAACGCCTCATCAAAATATTGCATCAGGTATTGCCGGCGACAGGTTTGCAACTGGCTGTAGATCACCATATCATCCAGCTTTTTAAGCATGATGGTGCTTTGTTCCTCGTTGCCCTCTACCCGCGCAAAGCCTTTTAATTTAATAGCGTCCCCGTGCGAATACAGTAATAAGGCATCCGACGGCAAGCCGTCACGCCCGGCACGGCCTGTTTCCTGGTAATAACCTTCGATATTTTTAGGCAGATCAGCATGCACCACATACCTAACGTTTGATTTATTGATACCCATGCCAAAAGCAATAGTTGCCACAATTATCTTGATATCATCCCGCAAAAATGCTTCCTGGTTGCGCGCCTTATCGGCATGTTCCATACCGGCGTGGTAGGCAGCGGCAGCATAGCCTTCCTCTTTAAGATCAGCAGCTAATGCCTCGGTTGATTTACGCGAGAGGCAATAGATGATGCCTGAATCTTCTTTCCTGTTTTCCAGAAAATCAAGCAATTGGTTAAAACTGTTCTTTTTTGGTAAAACACGATAAGTGATGTTAGCCCGGTTAAAGGAGGAAACAAATTCAGCAGGTTGGTTTAGATTGAGTTTTTCTAATATGTCTTTGCGGGTCAGTTTATCGGCAGTCGCCGTAAGCGCTATCACCGGTATTTTCGGGAATTCGATCTTTAAACCGGCCAGCATCAGGTATTCCGGCCTGAAATCGTGCCCCCATTGCGAAATGCAATGCGCCTCGTCGATGGCTATCAAACAAACCGGCAGCGATTTTAAAAAGGTCATCAAACTGCTTCCCGAGCCAAATAAACGTTCCGGCGCCAGGTAAAGCAATTTGAGTTTATTCTGTTTTAATTGATTATTGATGCGCTGTTGCTCGTCCGGAGATTGGGTCGAATTTAAAAAGGCCGCGGGGATTCCGTTCACATTCAGACTGTCCACCTGGTCCTTCATCAAGGCGATCAATGGCGAAATTACGATGGTTAATCCATCCATCAGCACCGCAGGTAACTGGTAGCATAATGACTTGCCGCCGCCGGTAGGCATTAGCGTCAGCACATCCTTGCCAGCCAGTATATCCTGGATAATGGCCTCCTGTTGGTGGCGAAATTCGCTGTATCCAAAATATTTTTGTAAGGCCTGTAAAGGTGTCATACTAATGCGCGAATAAGTGTTTAGGCAAAGGTGCAGATTTTTAAATCTGAACCGGCAGGTAAATTGCGAAGAATTTTAGCATTTTGCAAATTTATTTTTTGATTGAGTAGTAGGGATTCGATGCTCAGTGGCCTCTGTGAAACCTCAGTGCTCTCTGTGGTTGATTTTTTAACCACAAAGCCCACAGAGAGGACACAAAGAAGCACAGAGTTATATCCTTTTCACAATGTCTGTTCCTAACATTCAAATTTTATTTTTTAGCTTAGCTTATCTGTATGCTGAAAAAACTACTCTTCTCAATTGTTTTATTCGGTTTTGCTGCGGTTACTTTTGCGCAGCAAATTCAATCCCCGTCCGAATTTTTGGGCTATAAACTGGGTTCGCAGTTTACGCCGCACCATCGCATCGTAGAATATTTCAGGTATGTGGCGGAAGTTTCCAAAAACATGAAGCTGATGCAGTATGGCACTACTAACGAGGGTCGCCCTTTACTGGCGATGTTCATCGCGTCGGATGAAAATGTAACCCGACTGGAGGACATCAGGCAACATAACTTGTGGCTTGCCGGGCAAAGCGAGACCAACCCTGCTTTAAAAAATGCACCGGTAATAGTATGGATGAGCTATAACGTGCACGGCAACGAACCCAGTTCGAGCGAGGCGGCCATGCAGGCGCTTTTTGACTTTGCAGATCCATCCAATACACGTACCAAACCCTGGCTGAATAATACGGTTGTGGTCATCGATCCTTGTTTGAATCCCGATGGCCGCGAACGCTATATCAATTTTTACCGGTCGGTAGCAGGCGCTGTGCCTAACCCCGATCCGGCAGCACGTGAGCACAGCGAACCCTGGCCGGGTGGCCGGGTAAACCACTATTATTTCGACCTGAACCGCGACTGGGCCTGGCAAACGCAAAAGGAAACCAAAGCACGCGTTGCCTTATATAACCAATGGTTGCCTGAAGTGCACGTAGATTTCCACGAACAGGGGTATAATTCGCCCTATTATTTCGCGCCTGCTGCCGAGCCTTTTCACCGGGATATAACCGCCTGGCAACGGGAATTTCAAACCATCATAGGGAAAAACAACGCCAAATACTTTGACAAGAATGGCTGGCTGTATTATACCCACGAGATATATGACCTTTTGTATCCTTCATACGGCGATACCTATCCTATTTATAATGGCTCCATCGGCATGACGTATGAACAGGGCGGCATTGGCGCCGGGCTGGCCATTATGATGAATAGCGGCGATACCCTTACCCTCGCCAAACGCATAGATCACCATCTTTCCAATAGTTTGAGTACGGTCGAAATAGCCTCGCTGAATGCAAATAAGGCGCTGGACGAGTTTAAAAAGTATTTTGACAATGCGCGTACTAATCCACCCGGAGATTATAAAACTTATGTGATCAAAAATGATAACCAGGATAACATAAACCTGCTTGGGCAGCTGCTGAAACGGAACGGTATCAAATATGGCTTCGGTGTAAAGGCTAAAGCAACCGGCTACAATTATGTAAGCGGAAAAAACGAAGAAGTGGATATTGATTCAAAAGATATGGTGGTAACCGCATATCAGCCCAAAGCTGTACTACTCAATGTACTGCTGGAGCCTAAAACGATGATATCGGATTCGGATACCTATGATATTACGGCTTGGTCGTTACCTTATGCCTATGGCTTAAAGGCCTACGGGGTAAAGGAAATAATAAAACCGGGGGCAAAAAAAGTAGTTACCGTTCAACTTTTGCCACCGCCGCCGCTTAATACCTATGCCTATGCATCCACCTGGGGTTCGTTATATGATGTGAAGTTTTTGGCCGAACTGCTGCGTAAAGGCATCAAGGTGCGCAGTTCGGAGAAGCCGTTCGAGATCAACGGGCAAAAATTTGCGGCAGGGTCGCTTATCATAACCAGGGAAGGGAACGGCAAAGGGTTTGATACAATTGTTTTTAACGCTTCGAATGACTGCCATCGTTCATTAACGCCTTTAAGTTCGGGGTTTATGGAAAAGGGCGCGGATATTGGATCGCATTCCATGCATTTTATTCATCCCCCGCGCGTAATGCTGGTTACGGGTGACGGCGTTTCGGCGGAAGCTATGGGCGAAGTTTGGTATTTTTTTGAGAAAGAGATCGATTACCCGGTTACTTTGGTAAAATACCATGATTTGAACCGCATTAAATGGGCTGATTTTGACGTGGCCATTTTCCCGGATGGCAATTATGATGATCTGCCGGCAGACCGAGTGCAAAGCTGGGTACGTGATGGCGGAAAACTGATCGCTATGGAAAGCACCATCTCACAATTGGTTGATAAGAAAGGCTTTTCGATCAAAGCTCCTAAAGACGATAAGCCAAAAGAAGACACTGCAAAAAATAACCCGTCACTGATCAAACTTTATGCCGACCGGGATCATGAATCAATAAGGTCAAATGTACCCGGCGCTATATATAAGGTAGACATGGATAATTCGCACCCATTGGGCTTCGGATTAAGCAAATACTATTTCACCCTAAAATTGAACGATATCGTCTATAATTACCTCGGCGATGATGGCTGGAATGTAGGCACCATTAAAAAGAATGCCTACGTAGCCGGCTTTGTAGGCCAAAAATCAAAAGAGAAAATCAAAAATGGCCTGTTATTCGGTGTTCAATCCCTTGGCCGTGGCTCTGTAGTTTACCTGGTGGATGATCCGCTGTTCCGCAGTTTCTGGCAAAATGGCAAGCTGCTGTTTGGTAATGCGGTGTTTATGGTCGGACAATAATCAGTTTGCAGTTATACGTGGGCAGTTTGCAGCATTTTTATAACTGCCCACTGCAAACCGCCCACTGCAAACTTAATTAGCCCCCTTTACCCTCTGCTTCAGGTCGTCATCGCCGCTTTGGTGCTGGCGTGCCTTTATTTTGTTATTTCCAAAATTGTATGTCACGGTTAACCGGGTAATGCGGCTTTCACGTTTTTGTGTGATCATTAGATCAGTGCTCTGGTAATTGCTGTTCACATCGTTGCGCAGCGTATTAAATATATCGCTCATAGAAAGTTTCACATTAAATTTCTTCTGGTCAAACGAGTGGCTTAAGCCGGCATCGGTTGAATAGCGCGGTTTTACATCATACAAACCATAAGTCAGGTCCGACTGGTAATGTGTCGTTACTTCAAACTTGTAGCCCTTAACAGGTGTAAATGTTTCTGTTGCCCTGAAGTTGTAGGCTGTTTGTCCCCTGTCAAGATTACCGCCTTCCAGGCCATTCGATTTAAAGCCCAGGTAGAAAACGGTCGCATTCACGCTGCCTTCCCACCATTTGGTAATGGTATAAGGAGCATAAATGTTCGCATTCCATGAATTTTGTACCTGTAAGTTATCTTGGGTAATAAAAGATACCTTATTGGCAGGGTCCGTACCCGGTACTTCGGTAATTACATCAGTAGTGCGGCTATAACCCAGCGTTAAAGTGATGCTCTTATTATAGGTATAATTCAATTCGAAATTATTGGTGTATTGCGGCCTTAAATATGGGTTGCCCTTTTGATAAGTATAAGGATCGATATGGAACACAAAAGGGTTCAAATTATCATACTGCGGCCTGTCGATACGGCGACTGTACGAGAAGTTGATCTCGTTTTTATCATTAATAGTATGGTTAATGAATAAACTTGGGAAAAAGTTTAAATAATGCCTTGGTATGTTGGACACCACATTTGCCGAATCGCCGTTAGCCATCGAGCTGGTGTATTCGGCCCGTAAACCTGCCTGTACCGAATAGTTTTTAAAGTCCCTGTTAAAGTTGATATAACCGGCATCTATTTTTTCATCATAGATAAAGTGGTTGGTGCTGATGTACGGGTCAGTTTCAACCGTCTTTTCCTGTAAGTTATTATCTGTTTTTACATCACTGAATTTGAGACCCGCTTCCATCTTCAGCGATTTGGTGATGGGGTTGCTATAATCGACTTTGGCCGTGCGTATGTTAATAATAGAAGGCGTAAGATTGCCCAGGAATCCCTCCGGATGCTGAATACTGCCATCGGCCAAATAATAATCGGTAACATATTGTGATACGCCGTTATTATGGAATCTTGAATAATCCACATCGGCGCTGATCTGCTGGCCGGCGGTATCAATTTTATAAGTGTCATTCAAATTGACAGCAAAGTTGTTATAAGTTTGATTAACGGATGAAACCGTACGTAATGTTGAATCAGCCTGGGTAAAACTCGGCCCTATATAGGTACGGTTATCTATGCCGTCATTCTCGGTGTTAAAGTACCCGTTTATAACAAAGCCGAGCGTATTTTTTGACGACAGGTCATAATCGGCCCCTAAACGATAACTATTATTATGGTCCGATTCTAAAAAAGGACTGGTCTGCCTGAAATAAGTAACCGCGCCGGTGGTATCGGTGATCACACGTTTAATACCTATATCCTGTATGCGCCTGTTATCGTTGTGACTAAATGAACCAAACACATTCAGGTTGCCGTCTTTATGGTTCAATTGCAAGGTTTGGTTATCCTTCCAAAAAGCGCCATAAGCTACACCGGCGGTTAAGCTTCCATTAGTGCCAACTTGTTTATTCTTTTTCAGCTTAATATTGATAATACCCGAATTACCGGCAGCGTCATATTTAGCCGAAGGGTTGCTGATGATCTCGATAGAAGAAATGGTATTGCCGTCGGTTGAACGTAGTAACGTGGCTAATTGCGCGGCCGTAAGGTAAGTCAGTTTATCATTCAGCATAACCGTCACACCCTGTTTTCCTTTCAGGCTGATGTTATCGTCTTTATCAACTTCTACGCCTGGCGCCCTTTCCAGTATATCCATTGCCGAATTGCCTGCCGCTAGTACGCTGCCTTCAACATTCATCACTATGCGGTCCGTTTTGCGTTCTATCAATGGTTTTGCAGCGGTAATGTTCACCGTGTTCAGATTATGGCTGCCGGCTTGCAACGTTATCTTGGGTACAGTAACCTCTTCCTGGCCCTGGTCTACCGTAAATGGTTGGCTCACTGCCGCTTGATAACCGGCATAGCTTGCTTTAACCAGGTAACTGCCATTTTTTATATGCTCGAAAATATAAACACCCTCTTCGTTGGTTACAGATCCTTGCACAATGGAGGAGTCTTTAGCATTTAGCAGGGTTGCCGAAGCAAACATCATGGGTTTTCCCTGGTCGTCAAATAAAGTACCGGTAATGTGGCCTGGCAGTTCTGCCGGCTGGGCAAATGCTGCGCCGGTGGTGGTTAGTAATATTAAGAGTAGGTATATTTTACGGATGATCGATTTCATATTTGTTGTTGTTTAATTTGGGCAATTCAAAGCCCTTTAGAGATTTTTCTCGTTTTTAGTCGTAAAGAAATTTAATTGGGATGGAGGTTGTGTTTATAGATGTATTCTCATTTTATTTTTATGTCTTTATTTTTTGGAATAATATTCAAAAACAGCATTGCGGTAGCCACTGCGCATGTTTTACTTTTGGTGTTAAGATGGAATAAGAGGGTAATAGGTTACAGCCAACTTTGGGCTTTTCGGTGAAAGGTGAGATTTGCACATGTCAACGGCCCGTTTTTGGGGGTGAATGGGCAATTTATTTTCTCAGGGCGGGCGCTATATCAGATAACACATCCCTGAAAAAGGAAAAGCCGTTCTCGCTTTTCTTGTTTTGAGCAAGAGGCCGGGCAGGTTGCACCTTGTTTATATCCGGATGGCTTACCGGGGCGCGATTATTCCGGCAGTAAACAAAGAATAACATAAGCCCGCAGAATAATAGCAGGCTTATGTATGTCGATGGCATTCTCATCGTTATAATTTGTTTTTTAATGGTGATGAGGCTATCATGAGCCATTTTAGATTTCACTTGTAAGTGATGGCTCATGATGGTTTCATCGGTTTAATTCTTTTGGGTAGTACTATTTAGTTTTGATCTTCGAACTGTCTATCGGCAGGTGCTTCCTTATTATGGTATCGGTTACCAAAGTATCCACTTTGCATTCCATGCCGTTATTGGTGATAACGAAGGTTGCATCGCTTACTTTGTTGTAATCTTGTTTATTGAGCGCGTTACATTGCCCAATATCAAAGTTTGCTATTTTGTCAACGTTATGATCTATCACTACTTTGGCATTCTTTGGCAACTTTAAGGTCAGTTCAACTTCTTCATCGTGCCAAAACTCATCGTTCTTACCATAAAAGCGTTGGTCGAATTTGATCACCGTATCCTGCTGGGCAAACATGTATTTGATATTACGCGCATTGTTAAACGCTTCCTCATAATATGGCCCCCTGGCTCTCGATGATTTGACGAGTACGGGCTGACCTGACTCGCTGGTTTCGATATTCAACCGGATGTTGCGGTGATTAAAGGAATCAAAATCGTTGTCGTCATCGTCAGCTACTTTGATATTTGGCGACAGGCTCCGGATATTTAGTCGTGCGCTGTCATCAGCGCTTAGGTATTTCAAGTCGTTCAATTTAATATAATAGGTATTGTTTTTTGCAGGCTTCAACGCTATCGTTTCGATAACATTTGCATGCGACTGAAATTCGGAAGCAATACCAACCACATTATATACAAATACGCCAACAGCACAAAGCCATATTGCCAACGCGGTAGTGCCGCTAGCACGATTGATGCTGCCTACGTTAAAAATGCCCTTGAATACTAAGAGTATAATACTGATGATGGGGATGATAACAGTTATGAAGGCCGCTACAAATATATAATCGGCATGGTGGTGCTGTAATATTTGGTACGGCAGATTGTGAAAGGGACCAAAATAACCCACACTCAATAGGGCTATAAACCCAACCGTAAAGAACACCAGGAACCCGAAGCATGTCAGGAGTATCATGACGCCGATAAACTTCATCAAAAATTTGGCGGCTCCGCCAACGAAATTGCCCAGGTGGTGCGCAAAATCTCCCGAAAAATCGCGGGCCTTATAAACAAAGGGCCGGGCTTCGTTATGGAAATCTGACAAGTTGTTACGCATTGAACCTAATTCCTCCTCAAAATTCTTTTTGAATCCCTGGAGGTTCAGCTTTTCACCCTTCATAGCCATGCGGTCGGCACGGGTAGCAGCTTTGGGGATAACCGCCCATAGTATTATATATAGTATAAAGCCTACGCCGCCCGGTAAAACCGCAATAGCAAAAAGCAGGCGCATCCAAACTACATTAATATCAAAGTAGTTTGCAATGCCGGCGCAAACGCCTCCTATAAGGTGATCGTCAGGGTCGCGGAACAGGCGGCGGGTATTTGCCCTATTATAATAGGTGTCGGCAAAGGAAGGTTCGGTATCCTGTTCCGATCTTTCAAAATCGGCAACAGTACCCATCTGGCCTATAACGGTGTTAACGTCCTGTTCTATTATTACCTGCTTGTTTTCGCCGGCCAGCAGTTCGTTAAACATTTCGGCTATCCGATTCTCAATATCCGTGGTTATCTCCAGGCTATCGGCCGAATTCATAAAATGACGTTTCACATCCGTCATATACCCTTTTAATATTTCGTAAGCATCTTCTTCAATATGAAAAACGATGCCGTTTATGTTTATGATTATTGTTTTGTTCATGATTTTAATTTTTTAATGTCATTAGGTCATTGGTTATTAGTCATGTGGTCATCTTTTAACCTTTTTCATCTGCACATCTGCATATTCGCACATCTGCACATTAACTTAGCTTTCAGCTTTCGCCTTTCTGTCTCCAATGGACGTTTGCACGGCAAATGCTAATTCATACCATGTTTTGTCTAATTGTTCCAAAACGTTTTTGCCCTCTTCCGATAGGACGTAATATTTTCGCGGAGGCCCCGAAGTAGACTCAACCCAATTATAACTGAGGAGTCCGTTGTTTTTTAATCGGGTAAGCAGAGGGTACAACGTACCTTCAACTACAAGCAGTTGGGCTTTCTTGAGCTCAGCTATTATATCTGAGGCATAGATCTCGCCCTTTGCTATAATGGAAAGAATGCAATATTCCAGAACACCTTTCCTCATCTGGGTTTGTGTATTTTCGACAATCATATCACAAAGATATATGTTTTAAATTGTATTATGCAATACATAGTACTAAAATTATTTAATTTTATTCCAATACCCCATCTTTTTTTGAATAAATTGATGTTTTTGAAAGATTTTATTTGACTTTTTGATATTCTAACACTACTTTTATCTTTAATTAACTATTAACTGATCTTATTATTAACGAAATGAAAAAACTTCTACTAGTAAGTTTGTGCTTTCTGATGTTATGCGTGACACAGGTATTTGCACAAAACCGTACTATCACAGGTACGGTTACGGCCAAAGATGATGGCCTTCCCATTCCGGGAGCCACAGTAAAGGTGAAAGGCACCAACACTGGTACGCAAACTAACGGCGCCGGTAAATACACATTAAGTGTACCGGCCAATGCCACTCTTGTATTTAGCTTTGTAGGTGATGTATCACAGCAAGTTCAGGTAGGCACTCAAACTACTATAAATGTAGTGCTTGTGTCTTCAAGCAGTTCTCTGAATGAGGTTGTGGTAACAGGTGCACTGGGTATCAAGCATCCTAAAAGCGAATTAGGTTATGCTGTCGCACAAATCACCCCCAAAGAGCTTACCCAGGTAAACTCGCCAAACATTGCAAACGGTTTGACCGCAAAGGTTGCCGGTTTGGCAATTTACTCGCTGGATAACGGCGTTGACCCTAACGTTACCGTTAACCTTCGCGGTAACCGCTCTCTTGAGGGTAACAACAGTGCACTGATCGTATTAGACGGTGTGCCAATCCCTTCGGCTACCTTAAACTCAATTAACCCGAACGATATTGCCGACGTTACTGTGCTAAAAGGCGCAGGCGCTGCTGCTCTTTACGGTTCTGAGGCTTCTAACGGTGCGTTGTTGATCACTACCAAGCGTGGTACCAGCGGCGGTAAGCCAGTTATTAATTATGGAAACTCTTTCCAGTTTGAAAAAGTCTCTTTCTATCCAAAACTGCAAAATCAGTTTGGTACAGGTGCTGGTGACGCGGGTTATGTTGATCCAATTACCGGACAATTTTTGTATGTACCTTTTGAAAACGAGCAATATGGCCCAAGGTTCAATGGTTCTATCGTTGATTTAGGTAACGGCCCATTGGATAGCGTAGGTGGTGTTCAGCAAAGGATTAAGTATGCTGCTTTTCCTACAAGCCCTGTACACCAGTTTTTCGTAACAGGTTACACGGAGCAGAATGACATCAGCTATCAGCAAGGTGATAACCAAAACTCGATTTTTATTTCAGGTCAAAACGTACACAGAACAACAGTTGTACCTAACGATTTAAACGAAAGGAATGCATTTTCGGTACGTGGTAAACGGACCTATGGTATATTTTCGGTCGATTACTCTATAGGTTATACTAAAACAAAAATAAGTACGTACGGACAAAATTACGTTCCGCAGTTTGGTGAAAACAGTTTATATGGCGCTGTATTGCAGTTGCCGGCTAACTTAAACCTGGCTGCGTTCAAAGATCCTGCCGGTGAATTTGGTAACCCTAATAACTATTATGATGATTACGCAGTTAACCCCTACTGGATCGTTAACAACGCACGGGTAAATACTGACAGGGACCAGATATTATCAAACGTTAACTTCAGACTTGAGCCTACTAAATGGTTATCTGCAAGTTATCGTATATCAAATAACTGGGGTGTTGCGCAAAGGCGTGCAACTTCTGAGGAAGTAGACTTTTCGCCATACGCGATCTCTGATCCCCTGGGCGACTCTAACTTGCCTTCATTATTCGCGGCAACAGGTAAGGCGCCAGGTACACTTCAGGACCTGATTCAATATGGCGACGGTACATTTAACAACAGCCCAGGTGCCGGTTATAACCGTATACAAGGTGACGCCATCCTGGATTTCCACCACACTTTCTTTAAGGATTTCAAAACTGACCTGTTGTTAGGTAACACCATTTGGCAGCAGCACATGAAATACACGTCTACCGGTAGCAATAACCTGCTATTAAAAGACTTTTATAACATCAATACTATCGGCGGTTTAGTTGCCGCAAACGAGTTTGAACAAACCATCAGGCAGATCGCTTTCTTTGGTGATTTTAACATATCATACAAAGGCTGGTTAACATTAGATGCAACTTTAAGGAATGAGCATGACTCAAGACTTTCTACTGCCGAACGTTCATTCAGTTATCCATCAGGCAAAATATCCTTTGTGCCAACAGAAGCTTTGCCTTTTTTAAAGGATAATAAGATCCTTGACTTCTGGAAAATTTATGGCTCCTTAAGCCGCGTGGGTAACATCAATATCGGCCCATATGAGATCAATAACGTTAACGGGTTAACAGGTGGTTTTCCTTTTGGTTCATTGGGTGGTTTAAGTGCAAGCACCACAAACTACAGCCCGACCTTGAAACCTGAGTTAACTACTGAATTTGAAGTTGGTACTGATTTCGGCCTTTTCGGCGATCGTTTAAACATCGATATCGCTTATTATAATTCGCACGATAAAAACCAGACAGTTAACATTGGTACCTCTATCACAACCGGTTATAACCAGTCGATACTTAACATTGGCGAAACCCAATCTCAAGGTTATGAATTCCAGGTAGCAGGCGACATCCTGACCAAACAAAACAATAAAGTATTGTTGCGCATTGCGCCTAACTTCTCCATCAACCAGTCAAAGGTTATTTCCTTACTACCTGGTGTAAGCCAGCTAAGCTTAGGAAGCAGCCAGTATGCTGTTGTTGGCCAGCCATTTCCGTTGTTGAAAGGAACTGACTTTAATCGTGACCCCCAGGGCCGTGTAATAGTTGATGCTAACACAGGTTACCCTTCACAAAATCCAAACCTGGTAACCTTTGGCAGAACTACTCCTAAATACGATGCTGGTATCAACACAACTTTAAGTTACAAATTTATTACCCTTACAAGTTTATTTGAGTACCGCGGCGGCAATGTTATCTTTAGCTCCGTAGGCCAATCATTGTTATTCACAGGTTCGAGTTATCAATCTGGCGAAGCTGGTCGCGAACGGTTTGTTTATCCAAACTCGGTTATAAAAACAGGATCTACTTATACGCCTAACACAGGCGTACTTACAAGGGATGGCAACTATACATTCTGGGAAGGTTCTGCTTACAGCGCCACTACTTCACCATTTGTATCAAGTGGTGCGTTCTGGAAACTGCGTGAAGTTAGCTTATCTTTTGACTTGAATCAGTTCATCAATAAATCACATTTCATAAAAGGTGCAACGTTCGCGCTTACCGGTCGTAACTTATTTATCTGGGTGCCAAAAAGCAACCCTTACACCGATCCTGAGTTTTCTGACTTGAATCCATTTCAAAACACAAGGGGTGTAAGCGACGATAACATTACGCCTGGAACCAGGATATTCGGTGCCGACCTTAAATTGACATTCTAATTAAAAAGACGATGAAAATGAAAAAATATATTTCAATCATAACAGTGATTGCTCTTGTGGCAGGCTTAGGCAGCTGCAAAAAGAGCTATCTCGACCTGGAGGCGAATCCAAACAGTCCTTCGCAGTCCACGCCCCAGCTTGTTTTAGCCGGCGCACTTGTTACGGCGCCTGCTATTACAGTTGGCTACGTTAACCCATACGATGTGTGGAGCGGTTATTTATCATGGAACGGTGGCGTAGTACCTCCATCAACCTTGTTTGAATACACATTTACAAACGGTACCTATGGTGGCTTTTGGACAGGACTGTATTCAAACGCAACTAACTTTAATAACCTGATCAATATGTCTAAGGCTCCGGCTTTAGCAAATTTCCAGGCGATAGGTATGATCATGAAGGTATGGGATTTTGAGCAATTGGTAGATAACTATGGTGATGTGCCATACAGCCAGGCTTTCCAGCCGTCAACTATACTTTTCCCTAAGTATGATAAAGCTGTTGACATTTATGCCGACCTGCCTAAACAACTTGATGCTGCTATTGCATTAGCCGGAACGGGTACAGTAAACCCGGGCGCTTCGGATCCAATGTTTGCTGGTGATATGTCTAAATGGAAACAAGTTGCAAATACGTTAAAATTGCGTTTAGCCATAAGGGAAAGCAATATTAGCGGTGGTACACCGTACATAGCAAACCTTGCTGCACCAGGTACTGCATATCTTGACGCTGACGCTACCATTAACCCTGGTTATGCTAACGCGGTAGGTCAGCAAAATCCGTTTTACGGAAACTTTGGAAAAGATCCAAATGGTAACGCTGCCGGTAACTCTAACGTTTTCCGCGCTAACGCGTTCTCGGTCAAATTCCTGAAGGACAATAATGATACCTTACGCCTTGCACGAATATTCTCACTTGTGGTACCGGTTGGTGCACCTGTAGGTACACCCGCAAGTGTTTATTATGGTAACGTTTATGGCGATGCTATTAACATCAAAAATACTATAAACGTGAGCGGTGCAGGCCCTGGTCTTGCTAAAAGCCCTACTCAAAGCTCTTTGTTCATCTCTGCATCTGAATCCTATTTATTGCAGGCTGAAGCAGTTGAAAGAGGTTGGCTAACAGGCGATGCCGCCGCATTATACAAGTTAGGTATTGAGGCAAACTTTGCTTACTTAGGCTTGACAAAAGCGCAGGCTGATACCTATACAACTGCTCATCCGCTGGGTTCGATCACCGATATCATCGATCAAAAATATATAACCTTTATGAACGGTTATGATAGCTTTGAAGCATTTAATGATTATCGGAGATTAGGAATTCCTGCACTGCCTAGTTCAGTCGATCCATCTGCCTTATCAGACCATTTGCCTACAAGGCTGTACTATCCGTCGACTGAACAAACAACTAACCTGAATAATTACAATGCGGCTGGTGGAAATACCATGGACCCATTCTCTACCAAAATATTTTGGGCTAAATAAAAAAATTAAAGATCATGAAAAAGAAATTAATAATTATAGTAACGATCCTTTCAGGCACAGCTCTTTTCATGAGCTCGTGTTTGAAGGATAAATCACACTATGTGGATTTTTCGCAGGGTGGGACGTTTGTCGATTTTGGATCGGGGGGCTTCGTGAACTTCGCATCTGAAGCCATCACTGAGTCGGCGCCTGATTCTGTTAATGGGCAACCAAACACTAATGAGGCGATAACCCGGCAATTCGCGGTAAACGTGGCGTCAGTTAACTTACCTACAACGCCAACAACGGTTACATTGGCTGTAGGCGACCAGAGTTATGTTGATAAATTGAACAGTTTACAGTCAAATGTGGTATATGAACTGATGCCTACTACGGGATATTCGCTTACTGCAACAAAAGTAACTGTTCCGGCAGGCCAGCAATATGCTGTCACAAGCGTAACTTTTTTTAAGGCATTATTAGATCCTTCAAAAAGCTATGTGCTTCCGATCTACATAGCAGATGGTGGCGGTAAAAAATTAAGCGATAACCTTAACGTTATGTATTATCACTTTATCGGAAATGATTTTGCGGGCGTTTACCAACATTTTTATACCAGGTGGAGCAGGCCTGATACTATTGGCGGTATAGCTACTGCCGACGGCGGCGCCAAACAAGATAAAGGAACTGCTGTACTTAGCCCTGTTAGCCCTACTGAATTTACGGTGCAAACGGCTTATTATGTCGCTCCAAATTACGATGTTACCTTTACTAAAACTGGTTCGGGGGCTACTGCAACGTATTCTAATTTTGCAGTAAAGTTTTTACCGGCTGATGTAGCTGCAGGCGGCACATGGGCCACTAATATTACTGTTACTACTCAGCCAAAGTTTGAACCGGCTGATTTTGCAACAAATCCGTATGATCCTACCAAGCAGTACACGTATACTCAAGCTTTAGGTTTGTTTAGAATTTACTTCCAAACAGCCTCGAGGACGATAATTGATACTTACGTTAAGCAGTAATAAGCTGTTTTATTGTAAGCCGCCTTGCATTTGCAAGGCGGCTTTTTTTGTTTGGTAACATAATTGTTAGATAACAATGACGCCATAGTTTTGGCTATGTTGCCGTGAACTATTATTTTAGTGGAAATTTTATAATTATGAGGAAACATTTTCTGGTTTGCCTGGCGCTGTTTGCATTTATACAGGTCACTAAAGCCCAGGTAAACACTATTACCGGTACCATAAACGATGGTCAGGGTTCACCGGTACGTTACGTATTTGTACACGACACCAAATCACAAAGAGCAACATTTACCGACACATTAGGTAATTTTTCGATTCGGGCTACGCCAACATCAAGGTTACAATTGCAGTCTGCAGGACACAGCGACACGATATTAAATATCCCCCCCGGCGGCAAAATGCAGGTAACCTTAAAAACAGTTGCAGATGATACAACAAAAGTACACGCCGGTGTGAAGCTTATTACCGAAACAGTGCGCTCAACAACCGAAGGTGATATGGGTACAGTAAGTTCCGGCGGAATGATATCCGGTATGAAGCACCAAAAAGACGGCACCCGCGGCAACAGGTATTTTTTTGATGAGTTTGTACCGGGCTATATAATAAGCAGCGATGATAAATTGGTATATAATCCCAATTATCGTTTCAACTACGATAAAATAGGCGGCGGCCTTTTGATGACGGAGGATAATAAGACCTTAACCCAGATGTCTGGGGATCAGATCAAATCGTTCTCAATATTTGGAAGTGATGGTACGCTGCACACATTTGAAATGGCTCCGGCTGTTAATTCATCACATTACGTGCAGGTATTATCCTCCGGGCCGAAATATGCGATCTATAAGTTGACATTGACCCATCTTGTAAAATCTGATTTCACCAATGCCGGCATTACATCACATGGTGCGGACTATGATGAGTTTGTTGACGACAAAACCTATGCGGTTTTAGATGTGGCAAGCAATAAAACTGTACCGCTATCACTTAAAAAGAAGTCGATAAAAGCTGATTTTGCTAAAGAAACAGATAAGGTTAATAAGTACCTTGCGGGTCATTCAGGCTCAATAGACGATACCTACCTGGCAGATTTCGGCGATTATATAAATCAATAATCAAAAAGACGCTATAGTTTATTAGCAAAGGCGCCCCGGTAATTACCAGGGCGCCTTTGCTATCAATACATGTCATTTTTTATCGACACTATATTTACCCGGGCCAACGAAGAGCAGCCCGGCAAATATAACAGCGTCCTCAATAGCGTGCTGGGCGCCATCCAGGCCTTCTCCCTTACCAAAATGAGAATACGCAGCAACTATCAAAACGATCATTAACAACAAGCAAACAGGCCTGAACGCAAGCCCAATGATCAGCAAGACCCCACCCACAGCCTCCGTTAATGCTGCTAAGAATCCCCAAACCAAAGGTAAAAAATGAATGCCAACATACCTGGTTGATTCGCCTAATGCTTTCCATTTATCGGGGCCGCCGGTTAATGCCGGATAGCCGAAATAAATAAAGGTGAGGCCTAAGCCTATGCGGACGATGAGTAATCCGAAATTTTTATAATTGCCTAAAGCGCCGAAAATAGCCATGAGTTAGTGATTGGAGAGTAATTAATTAAAGATTAGTTGCTATAAATATGCCGCAGTTACATAATCCCCTTCAACGTTCAAATTTAAGGATTTGCCTAATATAAGTGAATGATTATCGGGAATATGGCCTGCCGGGAAATCAAAGCACACGGGATAGTTGTATTTTTTTACTACCTCCATTACAATTTCGGGCACAGTTTGGCCAAATGGAATATCATTATCTTTTGTTTCGGTGAAACCGCCTACCATAAGGCCGGCTAAATTTTTCAATTTTCCGGCCCGGTCAAGCGTACGAATCATGCGATCGATGGAATACAAATATTCTCCTACATCTTCAATAAAAAGGATTCCGCCATCATAACTGTAATCCGATGCCGACCCCAGCACAGCAACCAATAAACTCAGGTTTCCGCCAACGAGTGTGCCTTTGCCCTCACCACTGTGGTTTAGATGATGTGAACGGAATGAGTAACCAAAATCCTCCCCAAATAAAGCCTTTCTTACGGTTTCGAGTGAATATTTCGAAGCATCAGGAATGTTAACAGGCATTTGCCCATGTATAGTTTGTGTGTTATAATTGGCGAATAAATGCGCGTGGAGAACAGTAATATCGCTGAAACCAACTATCCATTTTGGATTTGCATCGAAATGACTGAAATCAACATGATCGATGATCCTTACCGTGCCATATCCTCCCCTGGCTGCAATAATGGCTTTTATGCTGTCATCATCAATAAATCGTTGCAGGTCATGTGCGCGCAGTTCATCATTGCCGGCAAACTGGTGGTATGATGCTTCTATAGTTTCGCCTAATACCACTTCAAGGCCCCACGACTCCAAAAGCGCCACCGCATCGGTCATCGGGTTGGGCAATTTTTTTGCCGGACAGGTGATGGCTATTTTATCGCCTTTTTTGAGAAATGAAGGCGTTAGTCCGGAAGTCGGGAAGTCGGGAAGTCCGGAAGATGCTTTTGGGCTAGACATATTTACTGGTTTTGTTAGCTATATCGCAAATGAATACAACGTAATCATTGTCCAATATTAAAAAAACTTTCCGACTTGCGGACTTCCCGACTTGCGGACTATATCCCTCAAAATAATTTATCTTTGCCACAATGTCACAACTTAATAAATTTAAGCGCTATACCATAACCTCGGCTTTGCCGTATGCTAACGGCCCGCTGCATATTGGCCACCTTGCCGGGGCTTATTTGCCTGCCGATATTTTTGTGCGGTACCTGCGCCTAAAAAAGCAGGACGTGGTGTATATATGCGGCTCTGACGAACATGGTGCAGCCATTACCATAAAAGCTAAAAAAGAAAATACCACGCCGCAGGCCATCATAGATAAGTATCATAAACAGATAAAAGAGAGTTTTGAAGAGTTTGGGATAGCGTTTGATATTTATCACCGTACCTCGTCGCCGATACATCACGATCTTTCGCAGGAGTTTTTTTTGAACCTGTATGAAAAGGGTGAGTTTATTGAAAGGTACTCTGAACAATATTTTGATGAGGATTTTCAACAATTTTTAGCAGACAGGTATATCACAGGCTCATGCCCTAACTGTAATTACCCAAACGCTTATGGCGACCAGTGCGAAAATTGCGGTACATCTTTAAATCCTACAGATCTCATCAATCCTATTTCGACACTTAGCGGTAAGCCACCTATTTTAAAGCCCACCAAACATTGGTATTTGCCATTGGACAAATATCAGCCCTGGTTGGAGGAGTGGATAGATACTAAAGAAGGTGAGTGGAAAGTGAATGTGTTTGGGCAATGCAAATCATGGCTCAAGTCGGGTTTGCAGCCACGGTCAATGACAAGGGACCTGGATTGGGGTATCGATGTTCCTTTAGAAGAAGCCAAAGGCAAAAAGCTTTATGTTTGGATGGATGCGCCGATAGGTTACATCTCTGCAACCAAACAATGGGCATTGGACCATGGTAAGGATTGGAAACTTTACTGGAAAAAACAGGCAAAAGAAGAGGATAATACCTGCCTGATACACTTTATTGGCAAGGATAATATCGTATTTCATTGCATCATTTTTCCGGCTATTTTACGGGCGCATGGCGAATATGTATTGCCGCAGAATGTACCGGCAAATGAGTTTTTGAACCTGGAAGGAGATAAACTATCCACCTCGCGCAACCACGCGGTTTGGCTGCACGAATATTTGGAAGAATTTCCGGGCAAGCAGGATGAATTGCGTTATGTGTTGACATCCATTTTGCCCGAAACCAGCGACAGCGAGTTTACCTGGAAGGATTACCAGGCCCGTGTAAATAACGAATTGGTGGCTATCCTGGGCAATTTTGTGAACCGGGTAATGATACTGATGCACAAATATTATGATGGCAAAGTTAAAAGCGCAGATGGCGCGGTGGTGCTGAAGGATGAAAATATTAATGCCGAATTAGGCCGTTTTTACGATGAGCTGGGGCAAAACATCGAGGCCTACAAATTCCGCCAGGGAATGCAAACCGTAATGGACATTGCGCGCCTCGGCAATAAATACCTGACCGAAAAGGAACCCTGGAAGACCGTAAAAACAGACCCGGAAGACGCTAAACTGGCGCTGCACAACAGTTTGATCATCATTGGTCATTTAGCCGCGTGCCTGCAGCCTTTTTTGCCGGGCACCGCTAAAAAAATATTACACATGCTTAACTGGCCATCTGATAATATTGGTTTTGAGGACGAAGTTGTTTTCAGCAATGGCCACCAATTAAATCCCGCAGCTTTATTGTTTGAAAAAGTGGAAGACGACGCTATAGAAGTGCAGATCGCCAAGCTGGCAGCTAAAAAACAGGCAGCAACGCCGGTGCAAAGCATGGCTATAAAGGCGGCGAAGGCCAACATTAATTACGAGGTTTTTGATACGATGGACATCCGTACCGGTACCATATTAACAGCTGAGAAAGTAGCTAAAACAAAAAAACTACTCAAACTAACGGTTGATACGGGCATTGACCAGCGCACCGTCGTATCCGGCCTTGCCGAACAATATGCGCCGGAAGTTATCATCGGCAAAAAGGTAAGTATACTGGTAAACCTGGAACCGCGTGAAATAAAAGGCATTGTTTCACAGGGAATGATACTGATGGCCGAGGACGCTGAAGGCAAACTCACGTTTGTATCGCCGGTTGATGAGCTGCACAATGGTTCAGTTGTCAGATAGTTTTAATGTGCAGATGTGCAAATTACAGATGTGCAAATGAGTTTGACTAACTCACCGATAATTCGCACCTTTGCACCATTCAAGAATCTGCACATTTGCATATCTACGCATTTGCACATTCGAAAAGGTCCCGTAGTTCAACGGATAGAATAGAAGTTTCCTAAACTTTAGATATGAGTTCGATTCTCGTCGGGACCACTTTTAAGTCAAAAGCCTTTAGATGAATTCTAGAGGCTTTTTTGCGTAAGAATGCCGACCTTCGCAAAAGAATTTCAAAAATGTCGTTAGAGCCAAAACAAAAACCCCCGGAAAAAGAAAATTTACACCCACGGAATAGCCACAGGGCCGGGTATGATTTTAAACAACTTTACAAAAGCAGCCCCGGGTTAAAAAAGTTTGTGTCGCTAAATCAATATGGGGATGAGTCGATAGACTTTAGCAATCCGGATGCGGTTAAAGCTTTGAATAAAGCATTGTTGAAATATTTTTACAATATTGACCATTGGGATATCCCTGATGGATACCTATGCCCGCCAATACCCGGAAGAGCTGATTATATACACTATGTTGCGGATATATTAGCCGAAATAAATGATGGTAATATTCCCCGTGGTAGTAAAATACAAGTTTTGGATATTGGTACGGGTGCCAATTGTGTTTATCCTTTAATAGGCAGTCGTGTTTATGACTGGCAATTTGTAGGCACCGATATCGATCCGGTCGCTATTCAGTCAGCACAAAATATCGTTTCGTCAAATAAGTATTTTCAGGATAAGATCGAATTTCGTTTGCAAGCCAATAAGGCTCATACCTTTCAAGGTATGATTAAAAGTAAGGAGGGTTTTGACATTACAATGTGCAATCCTCCCTTTCATTCATCCTTACAGGAAGCGCAGATATCTACAGCTGCCAAGTGGAAGAAATTAGGGTTCAATAAACAAGCCACGGCACTCAATTTCGGCGGCCAAAAGGCGGAGCTATGGTGTTATGGTGGTGAGGCAGGATTTATACGCCGTATGGTTGAGCAAAGCGCCGTGGTTGCCCATCAAGTCTTATGGTTCTCTACATTAGTTTCAAAAAAAGATACGCTTCCGGTTATTTACAAAGCATTGAAAAATATTAACGCACTTGATGTTAAAACAATTACCATGGCACATGGGCAAAAAGTAAGCCGGATAGTCGCCTGGACGTTTTTTACCCCGGCAGAACAAGTTGATTGGAGAAATAAATTTTGGAATGATCCCAGCTAAAACGCAAGGAGGCTATGAGCCTGGTAGTATAGAAACCACGTATTTAATCGAAAGCCTTCAGTCGGAAGATCGAAGGCTTTTTTGATTTGATTATTTCCATAACTTAGATTTTTATTCATAAACCATCAACCATGTTCAAATCAATTTCTCTTTCTGCCATTTTTTGCCTGGCAATAGCCTATGTTCAAGCCCAAACGCTGACCATGCCACCCGAAGTAGCTAAGGCTTATGCCAATGATACCCGCTCAACAAGTGGCAAACCCGGTAAAAAATACTGGCAAAATCACGGACGCTACAGCATTGCCGTAAGCATGGCGCCGCCTGATAGGACGATCAGCGGTGTTGAAGAGATAACCTACTTTAATAACAGCCCGGATGTGCTGCGCAGTTTGAATATGAAACTTATTGAAAACGTACACGCCGGTGCAGGCAGGGGTACTACCGCTACCAATCCCGATGCCGCTATCAAAGTTGATAACATCGAGATAAACGGCGTTAAGGCCGATTGGGATAATAGCAAAGCAGTAACCACTAATCAAATGGTGGACCTGAAGTCGCCATTGATGCCACATGATTCGATAAAACTCAACATTACCTGGCATTATCCGTTATTCAAAGGGCGCGGACGTGATGGTGCTATTGATTCGACCACTTTTTACCTGGCTTATTTTTACCCAAGGGTGTCAGTATATGACGATTACAAAGGATGGGATACCCAACCCCATACCGGCTCGCTGGAGTTTTATAACGACTTCAATGATTATTCGCTGAAGGTAACCGTTCCTAAAAATTTTATTGTATGGGCCACAGGCACGTTGCGGAACCCTAATGAAGTGTTACAGCCCGATGCGGCAAAAAAGCTGCAGGAATCCATGACAAGTGATTCCACCATACATATAGCTACCGCACAGGACCTGGCCAATAAGAATGTGACTGCACAAAATGCAACAAATACATGGACATGGACGTCGACCAATATTACCGATGTGGCCCTGGCTGTAAGTGATCATTACGATTGGGACGCCGCAAGCGTTTTGGTTGATGATAAAGCCAATCGCCGGGTAAGCGTGCAGGCAGCTTTTGCAGATGCTTCGCAGGATTTTCATCACTATGTGCAATTTGCCAGGAACTCGTTAGACTGGTTCTCGCATAATTTACCTGGAGTTCCTTACCCATTCCCAAAAACTACTTCAGTCCAGGGTTTTGCCGATATGGAATACCCAATGATGGTGAATGATAGCCATGAGACCGACCTGGTGTTTGCCCAATTGGTGCAGGACCACGAAATAGCACATACCTACTTCCCCTTCTATATGGGTACCAATGAAAGCCGCTATGCATTTATGGACGAGGGCTGGGCAACCACTTTTGAGCTGCTGATAGGCACAGCAGAAAGAGGGAAAGCTTCGGCTGATGAATTTTACAAAAAATTTAGGGTTACCCGTTGGATAAATGGGCCGCATGAAAAGGAAAACCCCATAATTACCCCTTCGCCTGACGTAACTTTTGGCGGCGGCAATAATGCTTACGGCAAACCTTCTTTAAGCTATTTGGCTTTAAAAGATATGCTGGGTGATGAGCTGTTCAAAAAGGCCCTGCATAACTATATGAGCAACTGGAACGGTAAGCATCCTATACCATGGGATTATTTTTACTCGATGGAAAAAGGATCAGGAAAAAAGCTCGATTGGTTCTTTTATAATTGGTTTTTCACCCCGTACTATATCGATCTTGACCTTGAAAAAGCAGAGAGGACCTCCAACGGTTACGCCCTGTCTATCAAAAACATAGGCGGTTTTGCCGTTCCGTTTGATGCTATTGTAACTTACGCCGACGGCACAACAGAATCTTTCCATCAAACGCCAATAGTTTGGGAGAAGGATCAGAAAAATGCGTCGGTAGATATCAAGACCAAAAAGGATGTAAAATCCATTACACTGGATGGTGGTATATTTATGGATGCCAATGTAAAGGACAACACCTGGACAGCAAAAAACCAGTAATCATTCGATTACTGGTTTTTCATGATAGAGATCTCGGAATTATAATTTTACAAACGCGCCCTTGCCTACCAAGCTATTGTCGCTGTTTTTAACAACCTGCATAATATAGGTGCCTGGCAACAGTGCATTTACATTGGTTTGCCAGGTTTGTTGAGTTGTAGTTGTGGTTCGCACAACTACACCGGCCGAGTTCATGATCTTAATGGTATACCCTGTGCCGGTTGCAAATGCTGCATTGCTTTCTGAACCGACAGCCGGGTTTGCTGAAGTTGGATTTACCGCGTTTATAGTTAAGTTGATGGTGCTTTGCGCCGGGTTGGGGTAAAGCATAATATTATTTTTAACAATGCTGCTGTTGTTGTTTGCATACAGCATGGTAACTATGTTGGAATAGGTTACTGTTCCATTCAGATCCACCATTTTCAGGCGATACATATTAGCAGTTTCAGGAGCTGTATCTAAGAAGCTGTAGCTGCCCAGCGAATTTGAAGTAAACCCTTCCAATGCATTGTATGTGGCGCCGCCATCGGTACTTCTTTCAAGGGTAAAATTGGTATAAGTGCTTTCGTTCTCAGTTACCCAGTTTAGCTTGTTGCCGTTAGTTGCCTTAGCGCCGGTAAAGTTCAACAAATGTACAGCTAAGGTAGGATCCTGGCGCAATATTAGTTTAAAGCGTTTGGTGCCCTGGCTGTTGGTATCAGCAGTTATGTTAAATGCATAGGTTGAATTGTGCCTCATATCCAGCGAATCATTTTTATAACTGTCAACCAGCCATATACCATATATCTGCGGAATATCATTTAACTCGGTCATATTCAAATGAAAAATGCCAATTTCCCTGGCTTTTACGCTTAACGGTATCACCGTTTGCGCCTGGCCCAAAGGCATTTTATTAATAGCCATTGGAATATTATCGGAAGTAAAACTTGCTAAACTTACCTTTCCATTGCCTGGTTTGTAAAGAGCATCCTCGTTACCTACAGCCTTAGTCGAATAAGATGGGTCGAAACCAATATAAACATCATCAGTATTAATGCTATCCATGGCCATTTGCAAACGCAAATGCTCGTCAGTAGCAGGGACTGTGATATTGGTAGCCAAAAACAGGTTAGCCCCGGTATTTTGTATAGTTGATTTAGCCGATTCGTTAAAAATGATCTGGCTTGTAGTGTTGGTGGCCAATACAAAAAAGCCCTGCCCGCTTACTATGGTCCTTCTACCGTGATTAGTATAAGCTCCTCCTTTTTGATAGGTATCATAATTGCCGGTCAAATCGTTAAGTTCGTAAGCTGTCGAGCTACAATTGATACCGTATATACCATAGGTAGTTGAAGCATAAGTAAACGATTCCCAGTCTATTGAACTGGCATAAGGATTACCAACCAGGTTAAATCCGCGAACGGCGAAGTTTGTTCCGGCACCTGAGCCGGAGAAGCCTACATATACTGAGCTTGGTGTATACCAGCTGTGTACAATTACCTGGCCCTGGGTTAATGGACCTGTGGTGGTCATGGTAGCAGCCACGGGATTGGTGTAGGCCGTTGTAGTTTCAGTTGCTAATGATGCCGAAGCCCGGTTACCCCTGAAGAAGAAAAGATATCCGTTGCCAACCGGGATAGAATAAGTACCCGATCCGCCCAGACCTGAAACCCCGTAGTTATATGCAGGTGAATTATTTATGGAGTTAACACCCCAATAGTTTCCGCTGATGAAAGACGCATTTGAAGGCGCCTGGTCCTCGCGATATAGATAAATAGTAGGGTTGCCTGCTTTGTCAAATCCGCCTCCGCTACCTGTAAGGTACATGCTGTTTTGCAGGTAATTTATACTGTAAATATTATTTGAGCTAACGGTGCCTGCATAAATAGGTGATGAGCCCAGGCGATAACTGCGGTAGCCGACACCGCCGGTTAAATAACGCTGTACATTTACGTTACCCGATATGACAGGGCCACTGATAGCTGCAACTGAAGCTGATCCTGTAGCATCTGAGTTTAAAGTTAAGAATCCTCCGGTAGCCAAAATAGTACTTGAACTGCCTCCAATCATGGTTAAAACACCCGAGCTGGCGACGTTAAACCCGCCGCTGGTCATGGTTTTTGTACCTAAACCGCCGAAATAAACATTATAGAATGTAGTTCCGTTGCCTGCACCGCCAGCTAAACTTTGTGTGGTTCCGTTAAAATATACAGTAGGGCTGCTCAAGTCTATATAATTACTTCCATCATTCGCCATGGTGTTGGTGAAATTGGCCGACACATTTAAATATGCTGATGAAGCTGTTTTTATCCCTGTTCCAGAAAATGTAATATTCTGATAACTAACGCCACCGGATAAACCGGTGATGGCCGCTGACGTATAAACTGTTTGCGCCGCACCCGAGTATTCAACGGTTGTACCGGTATTATTAAAGGTAACCACGTTGGTACCTGTTGACGAAAGTCCTGATAAGGCAGCGGTATTTGAAAGTTGCAGGGTTGCTGTAGTTGTTGGTACAACCACAAAGCTTGATGTACTGCTTGCAGTATTAGTAGTTTGAAGTAGCCCTGTGATAAGCGTTGTGCCCCCGGTGATATTAAATTTAGAATTAAACAATGCCGCACCGCTGTTAGAAGATGTTAATGCAACATTGGTTGTCACATTTAAATTGCTGACAGATATGGCCAGGATAGTGTTATAGGAACTACCCAGCGTTGTATTTGAAATAACACTGATGCTATTGGCGTTTATTGTACCTGCACCCGAAAGTGTAGCCGTATATCCCAAACCCGAACTGGCGTCGCTTTGATAGGTAAGGGCGCCTAATACATTTAATGTGCCCCCGGTATTTACGATCACCCCTCCCGTTTGGCCGCCGAGATTACCTATCTGTATGGAACCAACATTCACTGTGCCGTCTGCTGTCAATACGGTAGGGAAAAAGTTGAAGGTCCGGTTTACACCGATAAGCGCCGATTGTGCATTTGTAGGCACGGCATTGCTAAGCCAGTTTGACGCAGTGTTCCAGTCGGTACTAGTAGCACCTATCCAATCGTTGGATTGGATACATGATAAAGTTACCGTCGTAGTACCACTGCCTGTTATGTTGTAAGCTGTAATGGTATAAGTAGTTGCTGCGAATGTGACGGTCGGCGTACCGGTGATCTGCCCGGTTGTAGTACTAAAACTCAAACCGGCCGGCAATGGTGCGCTGATGTAATAGCCGCCTTGCGCCGCAAATTCCTTAACGGTATTATTGCTATAGTCAGATACATATAAGTTACCGTTACCATCGGCCACAAAACCTTCCACGTCATTAAATCCGTTTATGGTATTGAGTAATACACCGTTCGAGCTATAAATTTTTACCTGGTTATTATGCGAGTCAGCAACAAACACGTCCCCGGAAGGGTCAACTGATATCGCCAGTGGATCTTCATAGCCACTGCTGAAAGTGCTTTGGTATACGCCTGCGGAGTTATATTTGGTAACATAACCTTTGTTAGTCCCGGCTTGATCCTGGGCACGATTTAGCACATAAATATTACCCGAACCATCTACAGTAACACCATCCGACTCATCCATTTGAGTATTAGAAATGGTTTGTTCCAAAACTCCCGAAGTGCTGTATTTTGTTACTGAACTGGTATAAGGCGAGGAATATACATAAGTAGCGATGTATAAGTTGTCCGATGGGTCGATACTGATACCAAGCGGGTGATTTAGACCGGTGATGATGGTTGAAATGTATGTTCCGGTCGGACCAAATTTATAAATAGCACCTGCGCCTGTATCTTCAACATAGCTATTTCCTGCAGAGTCAAAAACTATACCCTCAGGATTAGACATGGCTTTTCCGGTAGTGTATTTGCCGATGTAAGTATGGCTTGAGTTCCATTTGCTTATAGTACCGTTGTTATAGTTGGCCACATAAATATTGCCTGAAGCATCAATGGTCATCAAGCTTGGCCCGCTTAATGAAGCACCGGTAAGTGAAACACCTGTTGATGAATAGCTATACCCGGTAACGGCACCTCCCGTGTTGGTGGGGGTCATTGTTGTCATAGAGGCATTAAGCGTCAGGGCAACTGTTGATGGCGTATAACTGATGATCGGCGCGTGCGGGCTTACTGTAATAATTAAATTAGTACTTGAATTTCCCGATCCGTTAGTAGCTTTTATGGTAAATGTTGTTGTCGGGAATACTGCTGTTGGCGTACCTGAGATAACCCCGGTAGAAGTATTGAATGTTAAACCGGCCGGCATCGAACCACCGGCGGTAATGGCCCAGGTAGAAGCAGCACCACCGGTATTGTTTGGCGTGGCCGCGGTTATAGCCGTGCCTACTGAATAGGAAACTGTACCCGGAGAATAGCTGATATTTGGAGCAGTATTATTTACGGATATGGTAACCGTAGTAGTTGTGCTGCCGGTACCATTAGTGGCGGTAATAGTATATATTGTTGATGCTGATGTAGCTGTTGGTGTACCCGAAATAACACCTGTTGTAGTACTGAATGACAGTCCCGCAGGCAGAGCACTACTTATAGAATAACTTGTAGGTGTACCGCCTGTATTGGTTGGCGTTAAAGAGGTAATGGTGGATCCAACAGAAAAGGCATTGGTTGATGGTGTATAGCTGATGATAGGGCCAGACGGATTGACCGTTAAAGTAACCGTTGTACTTCCCGTGCCTGCCGAATTTGTAGCCGTAATGGTATAGGTGGCTGTGGCAGTTACAGCAGTTGGTGTGCCTGATATAATACCTGTAGTGGTATCAAATGACAGGCCTGCCGGAAGGGCAGTGCCTATTGACCAGCTTGTTGCTGGTCCGCCTGTATTGGCAGGGGTTAATGAACTAATTGCCGTACCTACAGTATAGGTATTTGTTGATGGCGTATAACTGATAACAGGCGGCGTGGGATTAATGCACGATATTGTTACTGTAGTGGTACTCAAACCTCCGGCGTTATCGGCCGAAATAGTATATGTTGTTACCGGTGAGGTAGACAATGGCGTACCCGAAATGGCTCCCGTAATTCCATTGAATGAAAGACCCGGAGGAAGTGAGGGACCTATAACCCAATTGGTTGTGACACCCCCGGTGTTAGCAGGCGTGAGCGTTGTAATAGCCGAGCCTACCGTATAGACATTTGTGGATGGTGTATAGCTGATAACCGGTGGCGCGGGGTAAACGGTTATATTTACAGTAGTGCTGCCGCTGCCGCCTGCGTTTGTTGCGGTGATAGTATAGGTTATAACCGAAACATCAATAGTAGGCGTGCCCGAAATTACACCTGTTGTTGTACTAAATGAGAGGCCGGCCGAAAGAGCAGGACTTATAGTATAACTTACTACAGGGCCGCCTGTATTTGTTGGTGTTAAAGCCGTTATGGCTGTGCCAACAGTATAAGTATTTGTTGACGGAGTATAGCTAATAACAGGCGGCAGCGGATTAACAGTTAAATTTACCGTAGTAGTTGCACTGCCGGTTACATTCGTAGCGGTAATGGTATATGTTGTTGCCGTACTAACTACAGTAGGCGTTCCCGAAATAACACCAGTACTGGTATTAAATGACAAGCCTGTTGGTAACCCCGGGCTTATTGAATAGCTTGCAACGGCACCGCCCGTACTGGTTGGCGTCAAAGATGCAATAGCCAAACCGACAGAATAAATATTTGTTGAAGGGCTATAACTTATTGCAGGAAGCTGTGGGTTAACGGTTAAGGTTACCGTGGTATTTCCTGTGCCGCCTGCATTCGTGGCACTGATCGTATAAATTGTTGTTGAAGATACCGCAGTTGGTGTGCCCGAAATAACACCCGTGGCAGTATTAAATGATAAGCCTGCAGGTAAAGCGGTGCTTATTGAATAACCGCCTGTTGGCGTGCCACCTGTATTAGTCGGGGTTAACGTACTGATAGCCGTTCCAGTCACATAAGTATTGGTTGATGGCGAGTAACTGATAACAGGCGCCGGTGGATTAACAATAGTTATTTTTTCTGTTGTACTTCCGCTGCCCCCGGTATTTGAGGCGGTTATGGTATAAGTTGTGGCCGCAGTTACTGCTGTTGGCGTGCCGGTAATAGCACCGGTTGATGTGTTGAATGACAAGCCGGCGGGTAAAGGAGCGTTTATAGAATAACTGGTTGGGTTACCCGTTAACACAGTTGGCGTTAAAGTGGTAATGGCTATGCCTACAAAATAGGTGTTGGTAGCCGGGGTATAAGAAATACTGGGCGGTAATGCATCGACTTCTAAAGTAACAGTGGTGCTTCCTGTGCCGCCTGTGTTGGTGGCTGTAATAGTATAAGTTGTAGCAGCGGAGGCTGCCGATGGGGTTCCTGAGATCACCCCTGTAGCAGTGTTAAATGATAAACCTGAAGGTAAGCCGGGGCTAATAGCATAGCTAACCACAACGCCGCCTGTACTTGCAGGGGTAAGTGAGGGGATAGCATTCGCTACTACATAAACATTATTTGAAGGGGTATAACTGATAACGGGCGGCAATGGGTTTACCGTTAAGTTTACAGTAGTAGTTCCGTTTCCGGTAACATTTGTTGCAGTAATAGTATAAGTTGTTGCAGCTGATAAAGCTGTTGGCGTACCTGATATTACGCCCGTAGTGGTACTAAATGACAATCCGGCAGGTAAGCCAGGGCTTATCGCCCAGCTTGTTGCCGTACCGCCTGTATTGGCTGGGCTCAACGCGCCTATAGCTGTGTTCAATATATAAACATTGACAGATGGCGAATAGCTGATTACAGGCTTAGCAGGATTAACGGTTACATTTATTGTAGTAGTGGCCGTTATGCCGCCTGCATAATTTGCGGTAATGGTGTAAGTAGTCGCAGTAGCAGTCGCCGTTGGTGTGCCTGAAATCACCCCTGTAGCAGTACTAAATGACAGACCCGCAGAAATAGCCGGGCTTATTGAATAGCCTGCCGGAGTACCAGTTACTGTTGGCGTTAATGTGCTTATCGCCGTACCCACAACGTATGTAAACGGCGAACCTGCGTAGCTTATCGTCGGCGCTAATACGGTTATGTTTATGCTTGTTGTGGCGGTTACTCCTCCCGTGTAGGTGGCCGTAACGGTATAAGCTGCTGTTGCTGAAGTTGCTGTTGGGGTACCGGTTATATCGCCCGTGCTTGTATTAATAGAAAGACCCGCAGGTAATGCAGGACTTATCCCGTAAGTTGTAGGGTTGCCGCCAACTTCTGTTGGTGATAAGGTGGCGATAGCTGTTCCATTATAAAATGTATATGGCGAACCGGTGTAACTTATAGTGGACGCCAATACAATTATGCTTATGGTAGTATTACCGCTTCCACTGGCATTCATAGCCGTAATAGTATAAGTTGTAGCTGCTGACGTTGCCGTTGGCGTGCCCGATATAACACCGGTGCCGGTATTAAATACGAGACCGGCTGGAAGCGCGGGGCTTATAGAATAACTTGTGGGGCTGTTTGTTACCGTGGGGGTTAAGGATGCGATGGTTTGGCCGGTGTAATAAGTAAACGGAGAGCCTGTATAGCTAATGGTAGGCGATACAGCATTTACCACAAGGTTCATCGTACCGCTGTTATATGGGCCGCCGCCGAAATTATTATCAGTAATTTGTATGGTAAACGGATAGGTCCCGGCCGGTGTTGCACCGGTAGTGGTTACGGTAAATGTGATGGTAGAATTGCTTCCTGTGGGTGTAAAAGAAGGTGTTGTTGTAGTGCCGCCTGTAACGCCCTGGGTAGCCGATGTAAATGACCAGGTAACCCCGGTAGGTGTCCCGCTTGTCCAGCTAAGCAGTATATCGTCAGATGATGTTGAACCAAAAAAGCTGCTGCCTTCATTTAAATTGATCGTGTAAGTTACAGAAGTGCCTGTTCCGCCATTTGCAGCGCCTGTTTGACCTCCATAAGTTACACCGGTAACCTTTTTTTTCGAAGCAAAAGCTGCATTAAAAGAAGACAGGCTTATGACGATAAAAGCCAGCGCAAATACAATTGATTTTTGTAAGAAAGCTTTGTAGGAGTTTGCCGCAGGAGCAGAATAACGCAAAATGCCGGTACCTTTTACTGATGCTTTTGAAACCAGGGCCACAATAAAAAAAGGTAAGTATCTTCTCATTTTAGTTTTTAGCTGCTAGTTAAATATTACCCTAACTATCTTTATGTACAACCTGTGCCTTTTCCATATCACATTTCAGCCTGCACGGCGAAATTTATTTTTGACTAACCAATAGCTTGAAACAGTTTATTTATTATGGGTCTTAGGCATAAGATCGCCAATAATATTTTAGCCCGTTTTAATAACTGCGATAAAAGTCAGCTCATTTATACGTTTTTGTGTATGAGGTAGTTACGTAATTAAGTATGTTTTTACCTGGAACAGGAGATTTTTAAAGCTGTGCACATGAAATAGAACAAGCTACAGTGCTGATAACCTTGCAGATATGCGGGGTGTTTTTGTACCCAAAAAATGTAAGCTTTTTTTGTTTAAAGTTATGCGGGTCTCAAAAGCAGCCAAATTGCGGTGCTTTTGGTGGCTTAAACCCGCAACATATTGTTGTAAAGTGCCGAAATATTGAGGTGTTTGATCAAACATGATATAAGGTAAAAATAAAATTTTAGTTACTATTTGCAGGGCAGGGATAAAACCGCTATTATCGTGCAATCTAAATCATGTAACCCCTTTTTCACAATTATGATGACCTTCAAACACCTTCTCAAAACCTCGTTATTAATTATGGTCGTGCCAGCAGCCTTACAAAGCTGTCACAAACCGGCGCAACCAGGCATTTACCAAAACGATCAGATAGAATCAACCCAGCGCAGTGATCTGCACGCGCTAAATACCATATTGTTACAGGAGTTAAAGGGCGGTAAAGCTGATGCACTGTCGGATATTATGTCGAAAGAAATGATAGATGACCATAGTAAATACCGCCAGGTTGAATTGGTGAGCAACAGGCTAAAAGAGGGTGATTACAGTGTTTTGGATGAGTTTTATATTGTAAGCGCAAAAAAGGATACAGCCTTGCATGCAATAAAAGTTACCAGTAAGGGGATCAACAACTACGAGTATAATTACTTTATTAATACCCAGGAACAATATATTGTATTCTTTGTGCCGAAGAACATTCCCAACCAATACATGATAACTGCCGAATTTTGCAAATTTGATTATGGCTGGAAACTGACTAAGCTTGATCTGGGCGAGTACACTGTAAACGGTAAAACCGGCCCCGAATTAAATAAACTGGCACACGACAGATATAATGAACACTGCCTGGCAGTAGCTACAACCATTGCCCAGCAGGCCGGTCAATGTTTGAGGCCGGGCGACTCATGGAAATACCCTAACACCCCGGCTATAGGCGATTTTACAGGTGCGCTGATCAATGAAACTAATAAGAAATACGAGTTTCCATATACCGTTACGCAGGTGAGAACCCAGCCCTGGATTTTCAGGGTGTTTAGTAAAACCACACCGCAAGGAACGTTTCCGCAGATATATTACATATCGCATATCAAGCTGGCGGACACAAATTCGATCAAGAAAGAGAATGCCAATATCCAGAAGGTAATAACCAAAATATTGCCCGGAGTAGATAAGGACAATAAGTATATCTATTACTCAGCTTTTAAAAATATGCCCGATGGTTCAGGTTCATTTGACCATTTCGATATGATAGAGAAATTAAAGTAAAAGGATCAAGTCAAAGTAATCTGAGAGCCTGGTGCTGTAACGCATCGGGCTCTTTTATATCAGAATTTTTACACTCCAAACTTTTGTAATTTTTTTAAAAAGTTAGGATATGCAATATTTTTAGCGATATTAGTTACGCTTTCGCACACCTAAAAATAGCTTCATGAAACGTAACTATTACATCGTGGCATTGATCATGCTAACGTTCTTTGTTATCTCATTCCTAACTAACGTAATCGGTGCGCTAAATGACGATTTTATCCATGGTTTCAATATCAGCGGATTCTTAGCGTCTTTTTATCCATTTGCTTTTTTCATTGCGTATGGCGTAGTATCTATACCAACCAGTATGCTTCTCGAAAAATATAAGGAGAAGAAAATAATGGTCACGGGTTTTGTTGTTTCATTTATCGGCGCATTATTATTAGCCGTTGTGCCCACACCTTTAACTACCGCTATCTCGTTGTTTTTGGTCGGTAGTGGAATGGCCATGTTGCAGGTAGTTATTAATCCGCTATTACGTACGGCAGGCGGCGAAGAACATTATGCATTTAATTCGGTGCTGGCGCAGTTGATATTCGGCGGAGCATCCTTTTTAAGTCCTTTGGTCTACTCATACTTCGTGGTTAATTTTAACGATTCGCACAATAAATTCCTCACTTTATTCCACTCAATAGTGCCGGCTAACCTGCCATGGGTTTCATTATATTGGCAATTTGCAGTTATAAGTTTATTAATGGTCGTCATTATTCGCGGAACCAGGTTCCCTGCGGTCGAATTAAAAGAGGACGAAAAAGCGGGGACGTGGGCGACGCACTTTGGGCTTTTCAAAAGTCCCGTTGTTGTTGCATTTTTTATTGCCATGATCTGCTACGTTGGTACAGAGCAGGGCCTTAACAATAATATTTCTGAATTTCTAAAAACATATCATGGCTACAATCCGAAAACCACCGGAGCCCAGGCGCTGTCCTATTTTTGGGGATTAATGCTGGTTGGCGGTATAGTCGGTTTGTTTTTGCTAAAGGTAGCAGATAGTCGCAAAGTGCTCGTAGGCTTTACCATAGCCGCGCTGATATGCTTATCTATAGGGTTGTTTGGACCGTCAAAAGTGTCGCTGATAGCCTTCCCTGCTGTGGGTTTCTTCGCGTCCGTTATGTACCCTATCATTTTTTCACTTGCACTTAATTCCGTTAGCAAAGATCATGGGTCGTTTGCCGGAATATTGGTAACTGGTATCATCGGTGGCGCAATAATCCCACTGATAATAGGTGGTATAGGCAGTTTGATTGACTTGCGTGCAGGGATGTGCTTTTTATACATCACCCTGGCATATATTTTATGCATCGGCTTTTGGGCCAAACCATTGATAACAAATCAAACCGTGTTTGATAAAAAGGATAAAGTATAATGAGTACTAAAGTTATTGGGGTAGATCTGGGGGCGACCAACATACGCGGTGCGGTGGTTTGCGGTGATGATATTTCGGAAATTATCTCCCGCCGCATCCAAACCAAAGGCACTGAAGAGCAAGTGCTGGAGGACGTTTATTCGTTAATAGACGCGCTTATTGACGATGAAGTTAAGGCCATAGGCATTGGTGTACCGAGCGTGGTGGATGTAAAACTGGGTATTGTGTACGATGTAGTGCATATCCCGTCGTGGAAGGAAGTTCATCTGAAAGAATTGCTCGAAAAAAAATATAAAATTCCGGTTTTTGTAAATAACGACGCTAATTGCTTTGCATTAGGAGAACATTATTTCGGAAAAGGCAAGGGATTTTCAGATATGATCGGATTGACGATCGGTACGGGCCTGGGTGCCGGTGTGATTATCAACAAGCACCTGTACGCGGGTAAAAACTGCGGCGCTGGCGAGTTCGGCATGGTGGATTACCTGGAGAATAATTATGAATTTTACGCCAGCGGCTCGTTCTTCCAAAATGTTCATGGTTTGAATGGAGAAGAAGTTTTCAAAAAAGCGGGAAGCGGAGATAAGGACGCCATAAAGCTTTATGAAGAGTTGGGCACACATTTAGGTAACGCTATTAAAATGATCATGTACACTTATGATACCAGCTTGATCATCCTGGGCGGATCGGTGCAATTGGCCTTCGATCTGTTCGAAAAAAGCATGTGGGAACGCATCGAAACTTTCGCATTTCCCAAAAGCATTAAAGAGCTTGAGGTTAAAACATCAGCATTGGAAAATGCCGGGATACTGGGTGCGGCGGCATTGTATTTTGATGCGCAGTAATATTTAAAAGCGCGAGATTAGTTTATTGACATAACAAATACTTAATATTCCAACTATGAAAAAGCTCGGCTTAGTGATCACGCTATCACTGTTTCTTTTACAGGCATTCGCGCAGGACAGCGAGAATTTTAGAATGATATTAAAGGAAGACTGGCAAATGCAATCGGCACTAAAAGTTCCGGCGGCGGGCAACACTATCTCACAGGCAAAATTTATCCCGAAAGGTTGGTACAAAGTGAGTGTACCGACAACTATCATCGCCGGGTTGCTCGCCAATAACGCTTATGATTTCGACCCGTTTTATGGGATGAACTTTGAGAAGCTGAAAGATCCGGCGCTTGATAAACCCTGGTGGTTTAGAAAAGAATTTAGCCTGCCGGCTTCCCAAAAAGGAAAAAATGTCGTGCTGAAACTACATGGCATTAATTATAAAGCCAACGTATGGTTGAATGGTGTGTTGTTAGCGGATTCAGCGAGGGTAATGGGCCCTTTCCGAGTTATTGAACTGGATATTACCAAAAACATTAAACCAACCGGCAACGTGCTGGCTTTAGAGATCAAAAGGCCCATCAATCCGCAAAAGCGCGGCGGGGATCTGGCCATTGATTATGCCGACTGGATACATTACCCGCCCGATTACAATGGTGGTATTGTAAATGATATCGAGATTAAAACCTATGACAAGGTTGGTATTCAATATCCCCTGGTGACAACAAATTTTGACCTGCCTTCTCTATCCGTAGCGCACCTGACGGTTGATGCCCTGGTAACCAACTACTCAAAAAATCCGCAGGATGTAACCGTGAAAGGTAAAATAAACGATAACATTTCCTTTGAAAAAAAGGTACACCTTGGTCCAAATGAAGTTGCCAACGTAACATTTACACCGGCCGATTTTTCACAACTTAACATCACTAACCCCAAGATATGGTGGCCATGGCAATATGGTAAACCCGAGCTGAACCATATCGAGCTTTCCGTAGTACATGGTGTAGTAACCAGTAATAGCGTAGCCGAAAATTTTGGTATCCGGCAGATCACATCAAAATTACTGGATAATGCTTCGCGCGAGTTTATTGTGAATGGCAAACCTATTATGTTAAGAGGTGCGGCATGGTCGCCGGATATTTTTCAGCGCCGTTCTGCTAATAGGCAGGAACAGGAATTGCGCCTGTACCGCGATATGAATATGAACATTGTGCGCTCGGAAGGCAAGCTGGAGGATGATCATTTTTATGCCTTATGCGATAAATATGGCCTACTGGTAATGACCGGCTGGATGTGCTGCGGCGCCTGGCAATACCCTGAGAACTGGGATGTAGCCAAACGCGAAGTGGCGATGGCGTCAGACAGCAGCGTGATGTACTGGCTGCGTAATAAGCCAAGTATTATGGTTTGGCTTAACGGCAGCGATATGCCGCCCCGCGATACATCGGTAGAGCGCGGTTACCTGAACATCGAAGCGGCGCTGAAATGGCCCAACCCAACCATCTCAACGGCTAATGAAAGTAAATCAAAAGTATCAGGTTATAGTGGTGTAAAAATGGCCGGGCCGTACGAGTGGGTACCGCCTATCTATTGGGAAACAGATACCACGCAGAAATACGGCGGTGGTACCTGGAGTTTCGCTACTGAAATTTCGCCGGGGCCATCTATCCCGCCTTATGAGAGTTTAATTAAGTTTATACCTAAAGATTCGCTGTCATCTACATCCGCCGACTGGAATTACCATTGCGGCACCATGACCTTTGGCAATACCAAAACCTTTAATGCCGCTTTGATAGGCCGTTACGGTCAGCCGGCAGATATTAAACAATACATTGCCGAGGCCCAGGCTCAAAATTATGAGGCGCACCGGGCTATGATGGAAGCCTATGGCCTACATAAATACCATACCGCAACCGGTGTGGTGCAATGGATGGGCAGTAACCCATGGCCTGGCCTGATCTGGCACACTTACGATTATTACCTGTACCCTGCCGGGACGTATTTCGGTATGAAGAAATCCATGGAGCCGTTGCATATCATGTATTCCTATGCCAATAACGAGGTGGATATCATCAATTCGTACCTGGAAAAATTCAGCGGGTTGAAAGCAGAAGCGACCATTTATAACCTCGATGGCAGCCAGAAGTATTCCAATAAAACTACTGTTAATGTGGAGGCCGATGGTACGGCAAAATGCTTTGCTTTACCTAAAGGAGACAGCCTGTCTGATGCATACTTCCTGCGCCTGCAACTGAACGATGACAAAGGCGATGTAAGGAGCATCAACTGGTATTGGCTATCCAAAAAAGGCGATGTGCTGAACTGGAAAAAATCAAAATGGTACATGACGCCGGAAACATCCTATACCGATTTTTCGCCACTGCAAAAGTTAGCCAAAACGCCGTTGCAGGTGTCGTATTATACCGATAAGGGAGCAGACAGTACTTACCACGCTGTTACCATCATCAACACAGGCAAAACGGTAGCTTACCAGGTACACCTGCGAGCACTGAAAGGCAAGGATGGTGATGATATATTGCCGGTAATTTTCAGCGATAATTACTTCGAACTGGCACCGGGCGAAAGCAGGATAATTAAGTGTAACTATGCCAATAAGGACGCGGATGGCAAACTACCTTATTTTGTGACCACAGCCTGGAATTTGGATGTAAATGCAAGCAAAGCGGGCAAAGAGGCGGGGTTTGAATAAAAAAATGTCAAAGAACGTTTGAGTTGTTTTCACAAACAACGTGGATAAAATGGGAACGATAAATTAGCGGGAGGGGGATATATACAAATATACGAGGCTAAAATGAATAAAGTGGTGACAGTGTTTTGTCAGTATGATCAACTCAATTCCTTCATCAACTTATCAAAAGCCTCTTTCAACTCAGCCAGTTCGGTTTCAACTTTGCTTAAACGTGCTTCAAGATCGCCGGATGATCTTGGTGCGGCATCGTTTGCAAAGCTTTCATCCGACCAATCGGTACCACCAAGCAAATGCACATAACGCACCTCCTTTTGGCCCGGCCTGCGGGGCAGTTGCTTTAAATAAGGCATATCACCCGATGAGAGTTTGTCCAATACCTCCTGCACATCTTCTATCGATTCAAATTCATATAAACGGCCCGAATTGGTATTTAATTCGCCGGGAGTTTGTGGTCCGCGAAGGATCAATAAGCAAATGATAGCCACTTCCGCCGGGATAACTGGGAATACAATAGCAAAATTGTGTTTATATTTCACCACCCTATCGGTACCGCCGGTAGCAGTTGAGATGAGGCCTCGGCGTTTTAGCGTGTTGAGGGTATTGATCACCGTTTCATCATCATAGCTCACCACGGGCTTACGCGACGTTTTTTGGTTACAGGCTGCTACCAGGCTATTCACCGTCATGGGGTAATAATCAGGTGTGGTACGGCTTTTTTCCATCATCGAGCCTAAAACGCGCAGTTCGGCATCATCCAGTTGCGGCAATGTTTGTGTTGAATCCATGCGCTAAAGATATACAACGGCACGTGTCTCCACAAGATTTGACAACTTTTTGAAAGTTGTCAAATCTATATCAAACAAAAAAAGCACCGCCCCAACCAGGCGATGCTTTTGTATCCGTCTCACCTATCAATACTTATTCTGCGAAAAAATATGATTTGTTGTCGCCGTCGTTATAAACGTGCATTTGTTTTGTAACTACGTCCTTACCAGCTTTAACCTGAACGGTGTAGTCACCATCCTGCAGGTCGGTAATAACGTAACCTTTTGCAGCTGCGCCGCCTTTTGATAAAAGGTCCTTAAATATTACGTTTCCACTATTATCAGAAATGATAACCATTGATTTGCCGGCTTCAACACTTACGCCAAAACCTTTGTCGTTTTTCAATGTGGTGAAGCTTACAGTTTCACCAGCCTTTGGTGCATTTGATTTTGCAGGGGCTGCTGCGAAAACACTAGTACCTATTCCTAATATCAGTGCTGCGATTGCGATTGTCTTTTTCATTTTTTTAATTTGTTTTTTAATGGTAATGAAGCTATCATGAGCGGTTTTTTTCTTTTGTAGCTCATGATGGTTTCATGTTTTTAATTTTCAATTTGTAAAACCTAATTTGTTTTTGTTGTTTCAATGACCAAATAAACGGCGGTTTTTTTAATTAAAAATATATATTAGACCACCAACCAAAAGGTATAGACGAACGCCTTTTTTAAGCAGATGCAGCCTTGTAAGTGCCTTATTGATAGTAAAATACTGCGTTTGTAGAGTGATAAAGGCTATTGGTAGACCAGCCAGCCCGGTTGATAGATAAATTTTGCCTTAAAAGCAAAAAAGCACCACCTTTTTGGGTGATGCTTTGCAAAATATTGATTCGCAGAAATTACATAATATCCACTACGCGTTTCTTTGAAACAGTGTTGTGGTAGATATAAAAATCGGTTTTGATGTCATGGCCTTTTGAGTAAACCTCGACGGTGTATTTGCCGTTGTCGAGTTCGCGTAAAAGGTATTTCTTTTCACCTATTGTTCCTTTGGTGAGGCGGTCGTTGAAAATATTGTCGTTATTCTCATTGTAGATCATTACCATGGATTTTCCCGGCAGAGTCTTATCAACGCGTACGGCAAAGCCGCGGTCGTTCTTTAGCGGAATAATACTTACTACCTGTTTATCCATTTTGTGATGACGGGGATTGGCTGAAGCTGCAAGGGTGCCCAAACTCATTAATAAGCTTAAAGCACCTAATTTGATTGAACTTTTCATAAAATTTAAATTTATGTTAAACAATGAATGAGTCCTTATTTTGCCATATATCGATTTTGGTGATATAACATACCAATCGCCAGATTGTTTGATAATTGGTTCATGCTTAGGCAGATGATGTACAATGTACACAAGAAATGAGCTGTGAGATATTGAAAAATAATGCTACCGAATACGGCCAAATCGGCTAATTTTGCAATATAATGTCCTTGTTCATCGCATCCCTCAATTCCGGCAGTAACGGTAATTGCTATTACATAGGCAACGAACACTATGCCGTGCTGGTTGATGCAGGAATTTCCTGTCGGGAGACGGAACGGCGCATGGGCAGGCTTGGTCTTTCTATGCAAAAAGTGAAGGCGGTTTTTATCTCGCACGAACATAGCGACCATATCAGCGGGCTTACTGTTTTGTCAAAAAAATACAAGTTGCCGGTTTATATTACTCCGGCCACGTTAACCAGCAGCCGGTTGAGTTTGGAGCACGCGTTGGTTAGATCCTTTAAAGCTTATGAACCGGTTGTTATTGGCGAATTATCTATCTCAGCTTTCCCCAAATTCCATGATGCCGCGCATGCCCATAGTTTTAATATTACTGATGGCGACGTAACCATAGGTGTGTTTACCGATATAGGCATGGCCTGCAAGCATCTTGTTGAACATTTTGGCAAATGCCACGCAGCTTTCCTGGAGACGAATTATGATGAGGAAATGCTGGAAAATGGCCGCTACCCTTTTCATTTAAAGCGTCGTATTCGCGGCGGATTGGGCCACCTGAGCAATGCCCAGGCACTGGAAGTTTTCACTTCGCACCGGCCCGATTTTATGAGCCATTTATTGCTGTCGCATTTGTCAAGAGACAACAACGACCCGGAAATGGTTTACGAGCTGTTTAAAAAGCATGCAAACGGAACCGAGATCGTAGTGGCATCCAGATACGTGGAAACATCTGTTTATCATATCAATAGCTCGCCGGTTATAGTACAGCACCCCGTAAAAGTTGCCATTGCGCAAACGCAGTTTAGCTTGTTTTGAGTTAATGTTCAACGGGTATCTTAGCACAATGAAATATACCTGCCTAACCATTTTACTGTTTATTTGCTGCCATGTATCGGCACAACAAAAATTGCCTGTCATCCGCGCCAACTCAAAAACCATCTCCATTCGTGACGGCGCTTTCCTTGATAAGGGCACCTGGAGCCTGAACCCGGCCGAAAAACCGGACGTGTACACAGCCGACCGTACCCGCAAAACCAAATTCGTCACTTTTTATACGGATGTGGATTCGATACGGGTTAAAGTTAAACCGGGCAGTCGTTTTGATTTTGTGGTCCTTTACAAAGGCGTCGATTCCTGCTACACGCGCATCGAAAGCGCCATTCCACCGAAAGATACGGTACGGGCCGATGCAAAGCCAGATACCATTCCTTTTATCCTAACAAGCCATAATGCTATAGCCGTTAAAGCTGTGCTGGATGGTAAGGATACTTTAAATATCCACTTCGATCTAAGTGCGTACGGTTTCCGGCTGACGAAGAAAGCTATACTGGAAAAGACCACCCTATTACCCAACCGCGCCGATGTGCTGAACGGAAAAGCCACCGCTAACTATCGCAGGCTGAATAAAGTGCACACATTGCAACTGGGTACCCGTACCTGGCACGAACCATCCATTGGTGCGACTGAACTAACCGCGCACGACATGGACGGACGCCTCGGCTGGGACGTATTCGACGGGCTGGTAGTGGAACTCAATTACGAAAAAGGAATCCTGGTTATTCACCCGGGCTTACCCCCTGATCTAAAAGGTTACAAACGCTCCAGGCTGCATTTTATTCGCTCCTTCCCTTGCGCGGAAGGAACAATGATTGGCAATGGACAGAAATATATGAGCAATTTCGTGATGGATACCGGCAGCGATCAAAGTTTGATCATTGACAGCCTTTGGGCCGTTCAAAGCCATTTCCCAACCAATTTGGAAACGATTAGCACAACTACACTGTACGATCCCAGGGGCAAAAGCTATGTCAGTCGCAAAGTGGCCATTCCGGCTATACAATTAAATCAATTTACAACAACCAAGGTGCCAGCGCTTCTCCTGGGTAACCAAAACCCGGTGGGATTCCCGGTCAATTATCTTGGCAACGGATTGTTGAAGCATTATGACCTGGTAGCAGACTTTCAGAAAGATGAGTTGTATTTGAGAGAGAACAATAGATAATTATTTCTATATTCATACTGCCTTACTACGGTTAACTGCTACGACGATGCATTTGAAGAAGATCCTGCTTAAAACGCTGAAAATTACCGGCATGGTTATCGGAAGCCTGTTGCTCCTCATGTTCCTGCTGCCCGTGCTTTTCCCGAAAACCATCACCCAAAAGATAAAACAAGTGATGAACCAGAAGATAAACGGCCAGCTAAACTTCTCGGCTACCAGTCTTTCCTTCTTCAAACGCTTCCCCGAACTGACTTTAACTCTTGAAGATTTTACACTAAAAGGCAGCGCCCCGTTTCAGCAAGACACGCTGATAGCCGCCAAAGACATCTCCTTTGCTGTCGACCTTACTTCGTTGCTTGGCTCCAAGATTAACATCAGCAAGGTATACCTAAACGATGCTTTTATTAATATAGAGGTTGATAGCCTGGGTCATCGCAACACTAATATTTTAAAATCACAGCCGGCAAATCCTAATGCCAAAGCCGATACTGCTTCGGCATCGCTTGGTATACAGTTAATCGACATTGAGAAAAGTCATTTGGTTTACGACGACCAGTCGCTGCCGATGCTGATAGACGCGCGTAATTTAAATTATAAAGGCAGCGGTGATTTTACCAAGAACGTGTTCGACCTGCAATCGCACCTGGAAGTTGCATCGACGGATTTTATTTATAACAAACAATCCTACGTCGTCAATAGGACGGTGAATGCCGACCTGTTGACGAGCATAAATACCAAATCGCTCGCATTTTCCTTTAAGAAAAACAACCTAATGATCAATAAGCTTCCGGTGAATTTTATCGGCAGGTTTGGCTTTATAACCGGGGGTTATGATATGGATTTCCAGTTCACGTCGCATCAAAGTGACCTGAGTGATATTTTCACCGCCCTGCCGCCCGAGTACTCCAAATGGGTGGATAAAACTGAGGTCAATGGTACAGGAGTGATACAGGTAGGTTTGACCGGGCAATACATTGCCTCAAAGAATAAAATGCCCGATTTTACTTTCAGCATGAAAGTCCGCAACGGTTACATATCTAATAATAAAACGCCATCGCCGGTGCGCGATCTTTATTTGGATATGAGTGCCAAAGTGCCCGGATTTAACCCGGATAGTTTAGTTTTTAATATTGATTCGCTGCACTTTAAAATTGACAACGACCATTTTGATTCCAAATTCAGTGTAAGGGGTGTTAAATCACCATTGATCTTTGCGCGGGTGAATGCCGAGGTCGACCTGGCTAAATGGAACCGGGCGTTTGGTGTAAAATCGGTTGATCTGAAAGGTCGTTATGCATTGCATTTACTGGCACAGGGCAGGTACACTACCGGCCTGCAAAAACGTGGATTGCGACATGTAGATACCGTGATCACCAGCATACCGAAATTCAGCCTTAAATCCTCCTTCCGGGATGGATACATCAAATATGCCAGCGTGCCCGAAGCCGTTAAGAACATCACTTTTGACCTGGATGCGGCCTGCCCGGATAACAACGTCAAGAATTTTACGATGGAGCTGGCCAACCTGAATATAACGGCATTGGATAACTTTATAAAAGGCTATTTTAAGCTGAGCAATAAATCTGGCTTGACGATGGATGGTGCATTGCAGTCGAAATTTAACCTGGACGATATCAAAAAGATATACCCGGTGAAAGGGATGGACTTACGCGGAGCATTGACCTTTGATGTGAAAACAAAAGGCCGCTACATCCCCAAAAGCAAAATATACCCTATTGTTAAGGCGGATATCGAACTAAAGAATGGCTATATCCAAACCAAATACTATCCTGCGCCTATTGAGGACCTGCAGGTAAGCGCCTATATAACCGACAATACGGGTTCGCTAAAAGGTTTACACATTAATATAAAACCAGTATCCTTAAAATTTGAAGGGCAGCCATTCATGGTAAAGGCTGATCTGAAGAACTTTGCCGACCTCCAATACAATATTCACTCGCAGGGTACACTGGATATTGGCAAAATATATCAGGTATTCGCGCTTAAAGGTTATGGTGTAAAAGGTTTGATCACCACCAATTTTACGCTGAAAGGCAAGCAAAGTGATGCCACCGCCGGGCGTTACGATCAATTGTTCAATAAAGGAACGATGAGCGTGAAGAACCTGGCGCTAACATCCGACCTGTTCCCCAAACCATTCGTCATTACAACCGGGAAGTTTAGCTTTAACCAGGATAAGATGAATTTCGATGCTTTCACCGCCAACTATGGTAAGTCGGTTATTGTGATGAATGGTGCACTGTCAAATGTGATCGATTACACCATAAAACCCGGAGCGACATTAACAGGAACGTTCAATCTGAATAGCAATTCCATCATCGCGGATGATTTTATGGCGTTCGCTGATGGCCCGCCTGCAGCGCCGGGCAAGCCTGCTGCCGCCCCGGCAAAAACAGCCGCGCCTTCAGGGGTTGTGCTGGTGCCGGCTAACCTGAACCTCACCTTTAGCGCCGATGTAAAGAAAGTGGTTTACCAGGGGCTGAATATAGATAGCATTAAAGGGCAAATGATCATTGCCAACGGCCAGATACAATTGAAAGGCGCGGGTTTTACCATTGTAGACGCGCCGGTAGTGATGGATGCTACCTATGGCAGTGTGAACCCGCAAAAAGCATTCTTTGACTACCATATCACCGCGAAAGAGTTTGACATACAAAAGGCTTACCAGCAGATCAAGCTTTTCCGCGATATGGCCACCTCGGCCAAAAGTGCGGCAGGTATTGTTTCACTGGATTACAAGCTGAGCGGTAAGCTGGATAAAAACATGCACCCCATCTATCCATCCCTCAAAGGCGGCGGCACACTTACCCTGAAACAAGTGAAAGTTAAGGGCTTTAAACTATTCGGTTCGGTGGCTAAAGCGACGGGAAAAGACAGCATGGCCAAAACATCCGATGCCTCCAAAGTGGATATCAAAACCACCATCGCCAATAATATCATCACCATTGAGCGTACCAAAATGCGCTTTGCCGGTTTCAGGCCGAGGTTTGAGGGCCAGGTAAGCTTTAACGGCGACCTGAACATCAAGTTCAGGCTGGGGCTGCCGCCATTGGGTATTTTCGGCATACCCATGACCATTACCGGCACACAGGAAAAACCAAAGATCAAACTTGGAAGTGGTAAAAAAGACGATGAGCTGAAGGAAGACACCAGCGACGACCAGTAACCGGAGCGGCAAAAACTGCTCTTGGTAACAGGTTGGTTTATACAGGATTTAATATATCTTTAACTATTCAAATCCAGGCCTGTTATCAATTATGAAACGATACCCATTGCTTTTTGCAATTGCTTTCCTTTTTATTTCGTACAAAGCACCCGCACAAGCCGGTAAGGTATTCGATCTTAATAAATTTCCAAGTCAGGATACCGTGCTCAGCGGCTGGAAATTCCATCCCGGTGATAACCCGCAATGGGCCAGGGCCGATTTTGATGACAGCCATTGGCAGCTTGCTGATCCCGGGACTGACGTTACAAAATTCAGTCAGCTTAAAAATGCTGGGGTAGGCTGGTTGAGGCTTCACATTAAGACCGATAGCTCGTTAGCCCGGCAGCAAATCATGGCATGGGTATCGCAATACTCGGCTTCAGAAATATATCTTGACGGTAAATTAATCCAGCAATATGGTTTCATCGGGCATGATCCGGCTAAAACAAGCGCGGTAACACCTGGCGGGGAACTGTTTGCATTGAAATTAAATGGTGGCGTTGACCAGGTAATAGCGGTGCGCTTAGGATACCAATCCGGAATTTTGTATATATCTCCGTTGTTTACCCCACTTTCTGCCTTTAACATGTACGTTAATGGATATAAAAAAGCGACGGAAAATTCGGAAAATTCATCAAAGTTAAACCAGGAGCTATTGGTTATGAATGCTATAGGCACAGGGATATTTCTGATCCTTTGTTTTATCCATTTCTTCTATTTTGTTTTTGACCGGTCTCAAAAGATAAGTTTATATTATTTGTTCTATTGCCTTAACATCCTTTATCTCTACCTCACCTTTCTTTTCCTCTATTACCAGGGACATTCAGAAAAGGTTTCTATCAATATGTTGATATTTGATCTCGGAACCGTCAGTTTTTGTATAGCTTTCTTGTTCTTGATCCTCGTAGTTTACGTCTTATTTGGCTATCGCGAACGAACGGTTTTTAAGGTATTGGTCATTTTAGCATTTGCCACATTATATTCCATTTACCTGGATGATATCAGAGGCAGTTTTATTGATACGATCGTATTTCCGGTGTTGTGTATGCTGGAAGTATTGAGGATTTGCATCCTGGCGTATAGGCAAAAAAAGAAGCACGCCGGCATTATAACGTTATCTATATGTCTATATATTATTCTGTACGTATGGGAAGGGCTGCTGGATCAAACAACCATATTGGCAACTGTACTTATCTACTTCGTGTTTTTGGGTTTACCCGTTGCTATCGCCATTTACCTGGGTATTAAAACAGCCTCAACCAACCGGGCATTAAAAACAACGCTTGATGAGGTGCAAACACTTTCGGCACAAAACCTTTTGAAGGAACAGGAAAAGCAGCAAATACTGGCTGATCAAAATATCGTCCTGGAAAAACAAGTGAATGAAAGGACATCGGAACTCAACCAATCGCTTACGCACCTGAAGGAAACGCAAACACAGCTCATCCAATCCGAAAAAATGGCCTCATTGGGTGAGTTGACTGCCGGCATCGCCCATGAGATACAAAACCCGCTAAACTTCGTCAATAATTTTTCGGAGATCAATTCCGAGTTAGTGGGCGAAATGAAAAGCGAAATAGATAAAGGTGATCTGGAAGAAATTCGAGCCATTGCTACCGACATTGAAGAAAACTCAAAGAAGATAAACATGCACGGCAAACGCGCCGACGCCATCGTTAAAGGAATGTTGCAGCATAGCCAAACCGGTAGCGGCATCAAAGAGCCGACCGATATCAACGCCCTTGCTGAGGAATGTATGCGGCTGGCTTATCATGGCTTGCGGGCGAAGGACAAATCGTTTAATGCGGAACTGCTGATGAACCTTGACGAAACGCTGCCCAAAGTAAATGTCATCCCGCAGGATATAGTAAGAGTGATGCTGAACTTGTTTAACAATGCATTTTACGCGGTGAACGAGAAAAAGAAAACCGTTGGTTCGGAGTATAAACCCGCAGTCGAGGTGAGCACTTCAACCGAAAGCGGGCATGTCCTTATCAAAGTAAAAGATAATGGTATTGGCATTCCCGACGCCATCAAAGATAAGATCATGCAACCATTTTTCACGACAAAGCCGACAGGTGACGGGACAGGCTTGGGTTTATCTTTAACTTATGATATTGTGACCAAAGGGCATGGCGGGAAATTAGAGGTCAACAGCAAAGAGGGCGAGGGATCGGAATTTATTATCATCATCCCGATCAGCTAAGAACATGGACAGTAAACTGGAAAAATCGCTCAAAACAAGGGCAGCCGAATTGGAGAAAGAGTTGGCTGAAAAGAAACGCGACCTTGACATAGAAGTCGCGCTGGAACGCACCCGTACACAAAGCATGGTCATGCAGCATTCCAATGAGCTGGACGATACGCTGCGTGTTTTTCACGAACAGGTTTTGCATTTGGGCATCAAATCGGCATTTTCCTTCCTGTGGCTGCCGGACGAGGAAAAGGACCGTCACATTTTTTGGGCTGCCTGGGCCGAGAACAATGCAAAGGACTTCAAAAGCAAGGCGATAGATTACCCGCTCGACCGGAACGAGCCAGCCACGGCGCAATGTTTGATTGATTGGAAAGGCAAAGACCCTGTTGTTTCCTATCGTGTTCCTCCGGAAGGCGTTGAGGGTTATTTTGCTGCATGGCAGGAATTGATAGATGGTGTCGAACAATTGAAGCCGGAATACTTTAAAGGTGGCCTGCATTATGTAGAAGCCTTTATGAAATACGGCTGCTTCGGCGTAATGGTCGAAAATTCGTTGGCTGAAGATGAGAAAAAGATACTCGGCCGCGTTGCTGTCGAGTTTGAACGCACCTACACGCGTTTCCTCGACCTGCAAAAAGCAGAGGCGCAGGCAAGGGAAGCGAATATAGAAGCAGCGTTGGAGAAGGTTCGTTCGCGCTCATTGGCGATGCATAAGAGCGATGAGTTGAAGGATGTGGTTGCTGTAGTAGCCGAAAAATTGCAGGAATTGGGCATAGTAATGGAAGGTGCGGTAATAGGTATCCCTGCCAAAGACAACAAAAGCATGATGATGTGGTCGGCCATGACCGCGCACATGAATGCCCCGCCTTTATATGTTCCCTTCGGTCATCCGCTTATTGCCGAAGTCGGTAAAGCATGGGAAATCGGGGTAGACTATTTTGCCAAAATATGGTCGTTTGAAGAAAAAGACGGCTTTTGGAAGTGGGCTTTCGAAAACTCTGATTTCAAATACCTGCCCGATTTCAGAAAAGACCAGATACTGGCTGGAACAGGATATGCCATGTCCGCTGCTTTTTCGAAAAATTCAGGTATAATCATTCCATCCCACACCGGGCATGTGCTTTCGGATAAAGACGCAGACACCCTGAAGCGTTTCGCCAAAGTGTTTGAGCAGGCCTATATCCGGTTTATGGACCTGGAAAAGGCCGAAGTGCAGGCCAGGGAAGGGCGAATTCAACTCGCATTGGAACGTGTGCGTGCACGTACGATGGCTATGCAAAAAAGTGAGGAGCTTCACGAAGTTATCCAGCTGATCTTTGACCAGCTGCGTCAATTAGATTTCAATATTGATAGTGCAAATTTTTCCCTGAACTACCGTGAAACTGATGATTTTGATCTTTGGATAGCTGTAGCTGATGCGCAATATCCAACGAAAATATGGCTCCCTTATATTAAGCATCCGCTATTTGACCGCTTTAAAAAAGCAAAAGACAAAGCGGACCTGTATACCGACACGCTTTCATTGCAGGAAAAGAACAGTTTTTTCAAACATCTTTTTAAATATGCCCCCCCAGTTACTAAAAAAAGAAAAGCCTTAATTTTTGATCAACCGGGTTTTGCGAGGTCAGTGGTGTTTATGAAGAATACCGTTCTTACTATTATTAATTACCGGGGTATTCCCTTTGCTGAAGCAGAGAACAACATACTATTGCGTTTTGGGCAGGTGTTTGACCAAACCTACACCCGGTTCAAGGATTTGGAACAGGCGGAGGAGCAAGCCAGGGAAGCGCAAATACAATTAGGGCTGGAGCGCGTAAGGGCTAAAGCAATGGCCATGCAAACTTCGGAGGGATTGAATGAGCTGATAGGAACGGTATTTAGTGAGCTGACCAAACTTGATTTTGTGCTCACCCGCTGCCTTATTATGATCTTCGATCCGGAAACAAAAGCCTCCCGCTGGTGGATGGCTAACTCCGAGTTGCCGGCCGAGCCTATGAATTATTTGGTGCAGAACCACAGGAACCCTGCCTACGATGCTTACCTAAAAGCCTGGAAAGAGCGGAATTTGAAATGGCGGTACGCGTTAAAAGGGAAAGTAAAAAGAGACTGGGATGATTTTTTGTTTGTCGATACCGAACTGGCACAACTGCCCATGCCGGTAATAGCTGGCATGAAGGCGCCGGAACAAGTATTGCTCTCGGCATCCTTTAATAATTTCGGCTGCTTAACGCTGGTGAGTCTTGAGCCATTGTCAGATGAGCACTCTGATATTATGCTCCGCTTTGCCAAAGTATTTGATATGTGCTACACCCGTTTCAACGATTTAAAACAGGCGGAAGCGCAGATAAGGGAAGCGCAAATTGAAACCGCTTTGGAGAAAGTGCGCTCCCGCTCGCTGGCCATGCACAAAAGCGATGAGCTGCAGGAAGTGGTTACGGTAGTAGTTGACAAATTACGCGACCTGGAATTGCCATTTGATACTGCGGTAATTATTGAGTTTAAAGAGGAGTCGAAAGAAATGGTCCATTGGATAGCGAATACCAGCTTTACCTATTCCAAACCTATAGTTATCGCTTACTCCGACATCCTGTTTTGGAAAGATATATGGAATGCCAGGGAACGCAGGAAAGATGTCTTCACCAAAGTGTACAACTACGAAGAAAATAGAACCAATTGGAAAAAAGCTTTTGAAACTACCGCCTATAGCGATGTGCCAGAAGATAGAAAAGCGCTGATCCTGGGAAGTCATGGTCTTTCGTTTTCTATGCCCATTTCGAAAAACTCAGCCATTTGCCTAACGAGCTTTTCCGGGCAAGTGCTTTCTGAAAAGGAAATGGATGTGCTGAAACGGCTGGGCCGGGTTTTTGAACAAGCTTATGTGCGTTTTCTCGATCTGCAAAAAGTAGAAGAACAATCGCGTGAATCGCAAATTCAACTGGCATTAGAGCGCGTTCGCGCACGGACGATGGCTATGCAAAAAAGCGAGGAACTTGCTGAAACTGTCTTTGAGTTATTTCAGCAGTTTAAAGAGCTTGGCGAAAACCCCGACCAGGCTACCATCGGTATCGTCAATGAAGAGGAAAAGGTTATTGAATACTGGGTAACTATGCATGGCAAACTAAACCACGGCGTGTATAAATTCCCGGTGAATGAGCCCAATGTGACAAAAAAAATATACGAGGCCTGGAAAAAGCATAAGCAATCGCTCGTGATCGATCTCAGCGGAAAAGAGCTGCTGGATTTTATGAAGTTCAGGGCTGGCATGGGCGGTGCGCCGGTAAACAAGGCCGAACAACGCCGCATCATTAATGTCGCGTTCTTTTCAAAAGGCTTACTCAATGTGCAATCCAATGTAGAACGTTCGGAAGAAAGTATAAAGCTTTTGGAAAGATTTGCAGGGGTATTTGATGGTACGTATACCCGCTTTCTTGACCTGAAACAGGCCGAGGCACAAGCAAGGGAGGCAGAAATTCAATTGGCACTGGAGCGTGTACGCGCCAGAACAATGGCCATGCAGCATAGCGAGGAACTGGCCGAAACAGCAATGACGCTTTTCCAACAGTTCAACGGCTTGGGTGTTATGCCCGAACGCATTTTTATCGGCACTATCAATGATGATACACGCAGCTTTGATTTTTGGGGCACACAGCAGGGCGGCAGGCAAATGAGTCCGAGGTTTAAGGTCGGTGCGGATGCCACGTTTGGTTTCCGTAAAATTTATGCGGCATGGAAGGAGAAGAAGAAGGAATATACAGTGGTTTTGAAGGACAGACACCTGGACGAACATATTAAGTATGTACGGGACGTATTAGGTATGCCTATGCAGATGAATTTGATCCAGGAACAGCGGATCATGTATAATTCTTTTTTCTCAAAAGGTTTATTAATGATCGTCACACCAGAAACTCAGTCCCAGGAAACACTCAATTTGTTAGAGCGGTTTGCAGGGGTTTTTGATAGTACCTACCGCCGTTTCCTCGACCTGCAAAAAGCCGAAGCACAGGCAAAAGAGTCGCAAATTCAATTGGCTTTAGAGCGCGTTCGCGCCCGCACTATGGCCATGCAGCGAAGCGAGGAATTGGCCGAAACAGCTACAGTACTGTTTCAGCAATTGCATAGCCTGGATGTGACACCCGAAAGGGTGTTCATCGGCGTACCTGATGATCAAAACCGGACGATTGAGCTTTGGGGTACTGAACAGGGGGGTAACGGGATGAGCAAAAGATTTGAAGCCCATGCTGATGGGGCATATTCGATGAGCCAAATATTCGAAGGATGGGAAGAGAAGAAAACCGAACTGACGGTATTCCTAAGCGGGGAACATCTTGATGAGCATATAAACTATGTAGCCAACATAATGAACATGCCGGTGCGGATGGAATTGGTACAGGACCATCGTATATTGTACTGCACTTATTTCTCCAAAGGCATGTTTGTGGTCGTAACCCCTGATGTTCAGTCGGAAGAAACACTCAGCGTCCTGAGAAGATTTGCTGCCGTTTTTGATCAAACCTATACCCGCTTCCTTGATTTAAAAAAGGCCGAAGCACAGGCACGGGAAGGCCAGATCCAGCTTGGGCTCGAACGGGTACGTGCGGCCGCTATGGCCATGCACAATAGTAAAGATGTTGGCAATGCCACGGCTTTGATGTTCAGCGAGTTGTACAAGCTTGACATCACGACGATAAGGTGCGGGATTTGTGTCGTCGATGGTACAGCGCGGCAGATGGAAGTGTGGTCAGCCAATTCTTCAGCGGATGGGACGGTAAACCGCGGTGCCGGAAAGCTGGACATGACAGCCCATCCCTTATGGTTATACCTATTAGATGCCTGGAAGAAAAAAATAGCTTCTTTCAGCTACGAATTAAAGGGTAAAGAATTAGAAGATTACTACCAGGCTATAAAAAATGCACCGAATTATGAACCGCAGCAAAACATTAAGGTGAGTGACCTGCTGGAAAGCAAACAATATTGCAACTGCTTTTTATTCAATGAAGGCTGCCTTTTTACTTTCACTAAAGCTCCATTTTCGCCAGAGACCAGCGAGGTACTAGAAAAATTCGCCGCAGTGTTCGGGCTTACCTACCGCCGATATCTTGACCTGACGAAGGCTGAAGCACAAGCCCGGGAAGCGCAGATCGAATCCGCCTTAGAACGTGTGCGCAGTAAAACCATGGCCATGCATAACAGTGCTGACGTGGGTGAAACGGTAACCCTGATGTTTAACGAGCTCATTAAATTAGGCGTTGAAAAAATGGCCAGGTGCGGCATTGCTATACCCGACGATAAAAGGACAATAGAGCTGTGGACCGCCAAATTCAGCGAGGGGGAAAAAGCAGAAATAATTATTGGGCATATTGATACAGGCATTCATCCTATGCTTGGCTCGTTGTATGATGCCTGGAAAAGCAAGCAGCCGACTTTTGAACATATTTTGAAAGGGGATGACCTGGTGAATTACATAACAGCGCTCAATAATTCCGCCGGTTACCCGATCAAATACGACATGAAGGCCTGGGGCGGAATTCAGTACCATAACGACTTCTTTTTTGCCGAGGGGATGGTATTTGCGTTCACTTCTCAGCCCTTAAGTACTGATACAGCAGCGATCTTCAAACGCTTTGCAGGAGTGTTCGGGCAAACCTACAGGCGTTATCTTGACCTCAAAAAAGCCGAGGCCAATGCCAGGGAGGCACAGATAGAAGCCGCGCTGGAGCGTGTTCGCGCCAAAGCCATGGCCATGCGCAGCAGCGACGATCTGAACGCCACAGCCAACACCGTATTCATAGAATTAAGAAAGCTGGGCGTTGACCTGGTACGCTGTGGCGTAGGGCTTTTAGAAAAGCAAACGCGTATCAGCACTATACATGCCGCAACCAACACGGCCGGAGGGGCCAGCCTTGAACTGCTGGGAAAACTGAATATGGAGGCGCATCCGGTATTGGTAGGCATTTATAAACATTGGCGTCAAAACGAAGATTTTTTCCCTGTTCTCGAGGGAAAATCTTTAAAGGACTATTATAAAAGGCTCCGGGAAGACGGCATACCCGTTCCCGAATTGAAAAGCGGTGAAAAGCAATACGGCTATTTCTTCCAATTCCCGGACGGATGCCTTTACGCCTGGTCGGGAAAGCAGGAAAGTGAAGACACGCTAAAAACGCTAAAAAAATTTACCACGGTTATCGGGCTTACCTATACGCGTTACATGGAACTGCAAAAAGCTGAATCGAACACAAAGGAAGCTATCAAACAAGCTTCGCTCGACCGGGTTCGCGCCGAAATAGCATCCATGCGCAAGCGCAGCGACCTGGAAAGGATAACGCCACTCATCTGGGACGAGCTGACCATTCTTGGCATCCCATTCATCCGCTGTGGCGTGTTCATTATGGACGAAGAGCAAAAACTCATCCATACTTTCCTCTCCACACCCGACGGAAAAGCTATCGGTGCATTTCATGTACCCTATGATACCTCGGAGAATTTTGAGAAGATAGTCTACAACTGGCGGCATAAAGAGCCTTACCTTGATCATTGGAACGAGGAGGCTTTTTCGCGATTTGCAGATACCCTGGTAAAACAAGGCGCTATTGCCTCAAAAGCACAATACATGCGTACGTTACCGCATGAGGGTATTCATCTTAATTTCCTGCCCTTCCTACAGGGCATGCTATATGTAGGGAATAATGAGCCTCTCGTCGAAGACAATATAGCCCTCATCCAGGCAGTAGCCGAAGCATTTTCAACGGCTTATGCCCGGTACGAAGATTTCAACAAACTCGAAGCGGCCAAGGAGCAGGTGGACAATACCCTTACCCAATTAAAAGCTACGCAAACCAAGCTCATCCAATCTGAAAAAATGGCCTCGTTGGGTGAACTGACCGCTGGTATCGCTCACGAGATACAGAACCCGCTGAACTTTGTCAATAATTTTTCAGAAGTGAGTGCAGAGCTGATCGACGAGATGGACGAGGAACTAGATAAAGGCGACATTGAAGAAGCGAAAGCTATCGCGAACGACATTAAAGAAAATCTTCAAAAAATACGCCATCATGGCGGTCGTGCAGATGGTATTGTGAAGGGCATGCTGCAGCACAGCCGCATAGGCGGCGGAGAAAAACAGCCGACAAATATCAATACCCTTGCCGATGAATTTATGCGGCTCTCCTACCACGGCCTAAGGGCAAAAGATAAAGTGTTCAATGCCGAACTGGTAACCCATTTTGACCCGGATCTGCCAAAGATCAATGTAATAGGCCAGGATATTGGGCGGGTATTACTTAACCTGTTTAACAATGCCTTTTATGCCGTAAATGAGAAAAAGAAAATGCTCAATGGCGATTATAAGCCGGAGGTAACGGTAACCACTTCTACAGAAAATGGGCAGGTAATTATAAAAGTAAAAGACAATGGTGTGGGTATGCCCGAACATATCAAAGAAAAGATCATGCAGCCGTTTTTTACCACCAAGCCTACGGGTGAGGGCACAGGCCTGGGATTGTCATTAAGCTACGATATGATAGTAAAGGGGCATGGAGGGAGCATTAATGTGGATACGAAGGAAGGCGAGTTTACAGAGTTTACGGTCTTATTACCCAATTAATCTTTGCGTCATGAAAGCCTATTTAAAAATAAGTTTAATAATGCTATTGCCTGTATTGGTAAAAGCGCAGCAGCACCTGCCGGATAGTATTATTAAGGCATTTAGCAAAGCGCATACTGACTCTGCGCGGTATGTAACGAACGCCGCAGCCTACTTTTATTTTGAAGAGATTAACAGGGATAGTGCGCTTTATTATTGCGGCAGGGCCTTATCGCTCGCTCAAAAAAACAATAAACCACTATTGATCGCAAGGGTCCTCTCCATGAAAGGTTATCAACTAACCGGTATGGGTCGATATGCTGAAGCGTTGCAATGCCTGCTGCAGGGTTTTGGCATTGCACAGGACCGCAAAAACGCAAGTAACGAATGGTTTATTGTACGCCAGTCTACGCCTGAGAAAAACCGGCTTTTGATGGTATCGCTTATACATCACATGTTCGGCGTCCTGATGGATCGCACACAAAACACGGATCAAATGATCTTCCATTTTAAAGAGGCTAAAAGAATTGGAAAGTCAATAAATAATACCGCCAGGGTAATGATCGCCGATATGAACCTGGGAAACGCTTACTTCAGCCTCGATAAAATTGATTCCGCTTCATTTTTTGAAGATGAAGCCCTAAAGCTTACGCTGCAATCCGCGCAAAAAAAGTACATCGGGTACATCCTTAGCTGCCTGGGCGACATAGCCCTGAAAAAAGGAGATAAAGTTAAAGCGAAGAAATTTTACTATGACGCTGTCCGTACTTCTGTAGAACAAAGTAACATTGCCACCTTAACCCGGAGCTATCTAAAACTGACCAATTTTTACCTTAGAGAACATAACGGAGACTCGAGCCTCTATTACTCAAAGAAAATGTTCGAGACATTTAAAACCATTGGACCATCCATGAGCCAGCAACTTAACATTGGCATAGCCTATCAAAATCTTTATAATAGCTACAATTTAAAAAAGCAACAGGATAGCGCTTTCAAATATGCCGGCCTGGCCATTGCCGCTAAGGACAGTATATTCAAAATAAGAGTGGCCAGTTTGGCCCAATTTCAAAACGAGTCCTTCAAAGAACAGATACGCTTCCAGGAATTCCAAAAAGAAAGAACGGCGTTTCAAACCAAAGTCCGAACGTATGCTTTGCTTGCCGGTGTAAGTGTTTTTCTCATCATTACCTTAATTCTTTATCGCAATAACCGGCAAAAACATAAGGTAAACATGGTTTTGGAAGGTACGCTTACCGATTTGAAATCAACCCAAACCCAACTGATCCAATCCGAGAAAATGGCCTCTCTGGGTGAACTGACGGCCGGTATTGCCCATGAAATTCAAAATCCACTGAATTTTGTAAACAATTTCTCCGAGGTAAATAAAGAGCTATTGACCGAAATGCAGGGTGAACTTGATAAAGGAAATATTGACGAGGTAAAGGCCATTGCAAATGATGTGATAGATAATGAGGAGAAAATAAGCATGCATGGTAAACGTGCCGACGCGATAGTGAAGGGGATGCTGCAGCATAGCAAAACCGGCGGGGGAACAAAGCAGTCAACCAACTTGAACGAATTGGCCGAGGAATATATGCGTCTCTCGTATCATGGCCTGCGGGCAAAGGATAAATCATTCAATGCCGAGTTGATTACAAATTTGGATGCGAAACTTCCGACGGCCAACATTGTACCACAGGACATTAGCCGGGTGTTGCTTAATTTGTTTAATAACGCCTTCTATTCGGTAAATCAAAAATCGAAAACGATGGATGCTGGCTATAAGCCTATTGTTGAAGTTGCCACCTTATCAGACAACAACAGCATTTTGATCAAAGTAAAAGATAATGGCAATGGAATCTCCGATGCTATTAAAGACAAGATCATGCAGCCATTTTTTACCACCAAACCCACGGGCGAGGGAACAGGCCTGGGCTTATCTTTAAGCTATGATATTGTAGTAAAAGGGCATGGCGGAAAGATAGAAGTGGATACCAAAATAGGCGAATACACTGAATTTGTAGTAACCTTGCCGCTTTCTTAACCTGAAATAATTACATTAGCTTTTAAATCGGTTATGCGGTAATATGGATGTATTTTATTTCCTCGCGGCTTTTATTCTTATAAGGCGTATCAACAAGCGGTTCAAATTCACCCCGCTATATGCCAAGTGGCATGCCCTTTTCAATGTGGCAAGCCTCATTGTGCTGTTACTTTATATCGTGGTCAGGATAACACTTGACGATTGGGCTGATGACCTGATCGGGTCAGGGCTGCTTGTAGGTATTGTTTTTTATGCCGACAGGGAGGAAGATTTCAAGCTTTGGCGCAAGATGTTTATCGTTACTTACCCGCTTGCGGGCGTTGGCATTATAACGGGTATCGTCGCGCTGCTGGCGGGAACATTCTATGATAACAATCATGGTTGGTTTGACATTGCTACCGCAGCCGCTTTTGTATGGATGTTCGCCCGCTGGGCAGCCTCGCGCAAACAGGAGGAGGAGTTGAAGATGGTCGCTATGAAGAACACCGAGCTGGAGAAGCTGGTGTCAGAACGTACCTCTGAAATAACTAAACAAAAAGAAGAGCTGCAAGAAGCGCTCAGTGAATTGCAAACCACGCAGGCGCAATTGATCCAATCTGAAAAAATGGCTTCGCTGGGTGAATTGACAGCCGGCATAGCGCACGAGATACAGAACCCGTTGAATTTCGTTAACAACTTTTCGGAAGTTAGCGCCGAATTACTGGATGAAATGGAGGAAGAACTCGCCAAAGGTGATACAGAAGAAGCGATCGCGATAGCTGCTGACATCAAAAAAAACCTGGAGAAAATAATGCATCATGGCAAACGTGCCGATGGTATTGTAAAGGGCATGCTGCAGCACAGCCGCGCCAGCAGCAATGTAAAAGAGCCTACCGATATCAATAAATTGGCCGATGAATACCTGCGCCTGGCTTATCACGGATTAAGGGCGAAGGATAAATCGTTTAATGCCGACCTTGTCACCCACTTTGCCGAAGGGCTGCCAATGGCCAGCATGGTGCCGCAGGATATTGGCCGGGTAATGCTCAACCTGTTTAACAATTCATTTTATGCTACACAAAAAAAACAGGAGACTGCCGGAGCGGCTTATAAACCCACGGTTGAGGTATCCACCAAAGTAAAAGGCAAATCAGTAGAGATCATTGTAAAGGATAACGGTACCGGTATACCGGAAGAGATCAGGGATAAAATATTGCAGCCATTTTTCACTACCAAGCCAACGGGCCAGGGCACAGGGCTTGGGTTATCGTTAAGTTATGACATAGTAGTTAAGGCTCACGATGGTAAAATTGATGTGAAAAGCAAGGAAGGCGAAGGCTCGGAATTTATCATTATATTGCCTGTTCTATAGTGATTCAATGAAACAAACCTTAACCGTTACAATATTACTTTTCGCCTTTCTTAACGCTTCCGCCCAGCGAAAAAAAATTGACACCCTTCGGGTGGTATTGAGCAAAGCCGTCACGGATACTGAAAAATATGAGGCACTTCGTAACCTGGACAATTTATATTACATCTCGAATCCCGACTCCAGCATCATTTTGGCACAGCAGGCCTTCCTGATCGCAAAAAAACATAACTGGGAAACTGCCGAGGCCAGAACTCTTAATGGTATTGCCAATGCGTATGCCAGCATGGGCGATTATGCCACCGGTATCCAATATTATTTAAACGCACTAAAAATTTATGAACGATTAAATAGTATTTATGGAACGTCCATGGTGAATGATAATATCGGTGCAACTTATATTCAAAAAGAGGATTATAAAAAGGCATTGCCTTATTTGTGGCGTTCCTTAAAACAGATCAATGATTATACTGCAACACATAAATTATCAGGCAGGGATAGATTTGAAAAACCGGTCCTGTTTGAAAACCTGGGCGAATGCTACCTGTACCTGAAAAGGCTGGATTCAGCAAAATATTATCTTGATGCCGCCCTTCAAAGTGGCAGGGAGATCCATTACCGTGATATATATGGGGCTGCACAGCGCGCCCTCGGTGAGGTAGAGACACTGAAAGGAAATAAAAGCGCAGCAATGCAATATTTCAGGCAGGCCGTGATGAACGACCGCGCTTTGGACGATGTGGAAAACCTCAGTATGGCGTACCTCAGCATGTCCAGATTTTATCATCAAAATAAAATACAGGATTCAGCAGTATATTTTGCTCAAAAAGCGCTGGATACGGCCTCCGCCGGTAAATATGTGCAGGATGTGTTAAATGCGGGCAAGGCGCTATACACTTATTATGATGAAGACCATAATTTACCACAGGCCTATAAATATTTTAAACTTACCACAGCGGCTAAAGACAGCTTGTACAGCCAGGACAAGGTAAAGCAATTACTCACGCTTGATTTTAATGAGAAACAAAGGCTGCAGGAACTGGAAGCCACCCGTGCCGAAGAGCAAAATAAAGTGCGTATATACATTTTATCTGGCGGCCTGGCGGTATTGCTGTTACTGGCGCTGGTGTTCTGGCGAAGCAGCAAGCAGCGCCAAAAAGCCAACCGCTTACTCAAAATACAAAAGGAGAATATTGAAAAAGAACGCGATAAAACCAATAAAGCCCTTAATGATTTGCAGTTGACGCAAAGACAGCTTATCCAGTCTGAAAAAATGGCATCGCTGGGTGAACTGACCGCCGGGGTGGCGCACGAGATACAAAACCCGCTCAACTTTATCAATAATTTTTCCGAGGTTAATGTCGAACTCATCGATGAAATGGAGGAGGGCCTGAAAAAGGGCGATACCGAAGAAGCGATTGCAATAGCGGCTGACATTAAACAAAACCTACAAAAAATATCACACCATGGCAAACGCGCCGACGGCATTGTAAAAGGCATGTTGCAGCATAGTCGCGCCAGCAGTGATGTAAAGGAACCTACAGACATCAATAAACTGGCCGACGAATACCTGCGCCTGGCTTACCACGGTTTGCGTGCTAAAGACAAAGCCTTCAACGCCGACCTTGTTACACATTTTGGCCAGGGCATACCGATGGTGGATATGGTGCCGCAGGATATTGGCCGGGTGTTGCTCAATTTATTTAATAATGCCTTTTACGCGGTTCAGAAAAAACAGAAAATAGCAGGTACCGATTTTAAACCTACTGTTGAGCTGGCAACTGATAAAAAGGGTAATTGTTTAGAAATTACTGTCAGGGATAATGGCCTGGGCATTCCTGACGATATTCAGGATAAAATATTGCAACCTTTTTTCACCACTAAACCAACCGGCGAAGGCACAGGGCTTGGCTTATCATTAAGCTATGATATTGTTGTTAAGGGCCATAATGGTAAAATGGATGTAAAAAGTGAAGAAGGTGCTTTCACAGAGTTTAAAATAAGCATCCCCATATAAATTTATTAAGTATATTTAGCAATCATATGAAGATACTGGTAGTTGACGACGAGGCCGATGTGCAGCCTCTTTTCCTGCAAAGATTTCGCAAGGAAATAAAAAATCATGAGTTTGATTTCGACTTTGCCATGTCGGGTGAGGAAGCGCTTAATTATCTTCACGACAAGCATTCAGAAGTGGTGCTTATTCTTTCGGATATTAACATGCCAGGCATGAGCGGGCTGGAGTTGTTGTCGCGTATACGCCACGAATACGATACCCCGCCGCCGATGGTGATGATGATAACAGCCTATGGCGACGAGGAAAACCACCAGCAGGCAATGGAACGCGGCGCCAATGATTTTTTAACCAAGCCGCTTGATTTTAACTTATTAAAGGAAAAACTTAAAACCTTCCACATATAATGGCCAAAATACTGGTAGTTGACGACGAGGCGGATTTGGAGGCGTTGGTAAAGCAAAAGTTTAGGAGAAAAATACGGGAGAACGTGTATGAATTCGTTTTTGCCCAAAACGGCGAAGATGCCCTTCAGAAAGTAAGCGAACACCCTGACCTGGATATAGTGCTCTCGGATATTAATATGCCGGTAATGGACGGGCTTACACTTTTGAGCCGCCTGCCCGAAGCTAATCCGATATTAAAGGCTATTGTTGTTTCCGCTTATGGCGATATGCAAAATATCCGCACCGCCATGAACCGTGGCGCTTATGATTTTGTATGCAAACCTGTGGATTTTGATGATCTGGACCTAACTATGGAAAAGACCATCAATTATGTGAAACAATTGCACGAAACCATGCAGGCCATTAAGGAAAACAATATCCTTAAAATGTACGTCGATGAGAACGTGCTCAACTTTATGAATCATAAAGAATTTGAGAGCAGCCTGTTGAAGAACGAGTTGATGGACGCAAGCGTGATATTTATTGACGTTTGCGGGTTTACTTCCATAACCGAACATGTACAGGCTAATATTGTGGTTAATTTGCTGAATAGCCTGTTTGATAAAATTGTTAAGGAAATAATTGCACAGGGTGGCCATGTAGATAAATTTATGGGCGATGCCGTAATGGCCGTTTACCGTGGAGATTACCACCTGGACCGTGCCATTGATACCGCTTTAGCGATCCGTGCTGAACTGGCGAAGATGGAGGCTGTTTCTGCTGGTGATAAGACGTTTAAAGCCGAAGTTTCTATTGGTGTAAACTCCGGCGAAATGGTATCAGGAAACATTGGATCTGCATCGTTAAAAAGACTGGATTATACCGTTATAGGCGATTGTGTAAACCTTGCGCAACGTTTACAGTCTGCCGCTAAAGCCGGCCAGATATTAGTGACCGAGCAAGTATATGACAAGGTAAAAGAATCTTTCAAGCTGGAACCCAACGGCGAATTCACACTTAAAAACAAGCAGAAGCCTGTTAACACCTATTCAGTAATAGAGTAACTACTTCAAATCTTCAAAAGCGGTTACCCCTGAGTTTACAGGCTGCTCATAGTTTCCCAAAAACCATACTGGTAGGCTATAGCCGATGAACAAAGTTAACAACTGGTGTGTACCCGCAATAAAATCCGCTTCCCAATTTTTACTACCTTTAGCTTACCCTATAAACATCCATCTGCTATGCCTGCTCTTAGAATAACTGCTATTTCGAAAATTGCAGCTTTAATTATAGTCTTTACGTTCGCCGCATTGTGTGCAAACGCGCAAACGATTGATGCTAAAGCGGCGCTTATTAAGCAGATCGACAGCATACTCCAAAGCCAGGTAAACAACGATAAAATTCCGGGTGCGGTTATCGAGATTAAAAAGAGCGGCGAGGTAATTTATAAGCAGGCTTATGGTTTCGCACAAAAGTATGACTATGATCATCATTTATTGCCCACGCCAGACACCATGACCACGGGCACCATGTTTGATATCGCCTCACTTACCAAAATGGTAGGCACCACCACCTCAATGATGCTATTGGTCGACCGCGGATTGGTGCATATCGACGACCCCATAAGCAAATACGTAAAGGCGTTTGGCACGCCTGATAAAGCGGCTATTACTATCCGCAACCTGCTTACCCATACTGCCGGCATTTACGAATGGTACCCCATGTATTACCGGGCCCATAACAAACAGGAAACCTTTAAGGTGATAGGCAAATTGCCACTGGCTTTCCCGGTTGGCGCGGCACGCCATTATAGCGACCTGGGCTTTACGGTGCTTGGCGAGATCATTGAAAAGGTATCGGGCCTGCCGCTTGACCAATTTGAGGAACAAAATATTTTTATCCCGTTGGGTATGGGGCATACCATGTTCAACCCGCTAAAAAAACATCAGCAATATAACATCGCCGCCACAGGTCCCGGCAATCCTTTCGAACACCGGATGGTGCATGATCCTTCAATGGGTTACCAGTTCAAGGAGATCAAACCCGATCAATGGAACGGCTGGCGTCATTATGTACTGCGCGGTGAGGTTGATGATGGTAATGCCTGGTATGCTGAAAAAGGCGTAGCGGGTGCGGCAGGGTTATTTTCAACGGTTGATGACCTGCAAAAACTGGTAGATATGCTGATGCATAAAGGCAAAGTTGATGGCAAGCAATTCATCACTGAACAAACGATAGATACATTTCTGACCAAAGACAAATACAATAACGGGCTGGGCTGGATAATGGATCCCATCAATTCATTTATGAAAAACGCTCCTGGCGGCAGCTTCGGCCATACAGGGTTTACGGGCACCAGTATCAGTGTCGTTCCTTCAAAACAGCTGTCCGTCATCTTATTGATCAACCGCGAACAGATGGGACTTATCAACGGCAAAGAATACTATAATGTGAATCCTATTCGGGCTGAAGTATTTAAAGCTGTTATGAAATATACCGAATAACTTATTTTCAAACCAGCTCGTTTTTTTGATCATATTGATCTTGAATAGGATATCGTTATCTAATAAACAAAAACCATGAAAAAGACACTTTTTATCCTCTCAATTGCGGCGTCATTCTTATCGCTGACATCGTGGCACGCAGTCACCGATGGCGAAATAGCAAAAGGCAGCCAGCCCCAGGTAGCTGCCGATAATAAAGGAGTTATCAGGGTGGTTTTTGGGCGGGAGGATAACATCTATTGCGTTAAATCAACTGATGAAGGCGTATCTTTTTCCACGCCCGTATTGGTAGCTCATATACCCGCAATGCACCTTGGTATGTCCCGGGGTCCTCAACTGGCCAGTTCTTCAAACTATTCGATTATAACAGCTATGGATAAATCGGGGGATATTCATTGGTTTAAGCTTAATAATTCCGCTAACCAATGGAAGAACATGGGTACCATAAATGACCTGAAAGGTTCGGCGCCCGAAGGGCTAATGCACATAGCGGCGGATAAAAAAGACAACTTCTATGCGGTATGGCTGGATATTAGAACCGGAAAGAGAAATCAAATCTATTTTTCTTCATTAATGCACAATGCTCCCCATTGGTCCAAAAACATTTTGGCCTACCAATCCCCTGACGGCCATGTTTGCGAATGTTGCCAGCCGCATATTTCCGTCAATGGGCCGGAAGTTGCTATTATGTTCCGGAATTGGTTAAATGGCTCACGAGACCTGTATGTGGTGCGGTCGCTTAACAGCGGAGCATCATTTGCTGCCCCTCAAAAACTGGGTTTGGATACCTGGAAACTTAATGGCTGCCCCATGGATGGCGGCGGCATCAATATTGACAATAAGAACACTATCCTAACCACCTGGCAGCGAAAGGGCATGGTTTACTTTTGTGAACCCGGCCAGCCGGAGGTTTACATTGCAAAAGGAAGAAATTGCAGTATTAGCGGCGGCGACAACCCGGTAGTGGCCTTCCACAACAACGATACCGTTAAGTTGATGGAAATTAAAACAAAAAAAGAGATCACAGTGGGCAATGGCGATTTCTTAAAATCGGTATTACTTCCTGGCAACACCATACTGTGCGTTTGGGAGCAAGATAATACGGTTAGGTTTAAAAAGGTCTGATGTTGTATAAACTGGCCGTCACCAAAACGGGTTTGTTTAACGAAGCAGTGATAAGTGCATGGAATAAGCCGACCCTTATCCGCTGTTTAGGCAGGTAACGTGATCGTGAACGTCGCACCTTCGCCTTCCACAGATTCTACAGTCAATTCGCCGCCGTGGGCTCTTATAATATCGTAACTTAATGATAGCCCCAGCCCCGTCCCTTCGCCGGTAGGTTTGGTGGTAAAAAAAGGCTGAAATATCTTTTGAAGCATTTTTTGCGGTATCCCCGTCCCGTTATCACCGACAATGACCAGGATATTATTATTGTTCATTTTAGTTGTAACTGAAACAATAGGCTCATAGTTCTCAACCGACAATTTCTTTTTCTCCTTAAAAGAATAAAATGCATTGTTGAACAAATTAATGAGCACTCTTTTTACAGCTTGCGGAACAAGGGGTATTTCACTCACGTTCCCATCGAGAAATGTTTCACAGGATGCAGCAAAAGTGTTGTCCTTTGCGCAAAAAGCATTATAACTTAGCTTCAGGCTTTCGGCAACCAGTTTATTGATGTCAGTAGGCTCTATTTTACCGGTATCAACTTTTGAGTGTTCCAGCATACCCTTTACAATATTATCCGCGCGTTTACCGTGGTGGCTTATTTTTTCAAGGCTTTCGCGAATGCTATCGGCAACAGCCATTGCTTCTTCAGGGTCATTGTTTTTTAGTTCCTCGTAAAGCTCTGCTACAAGTTCAATAGTTACATCAGAGAAATTATTGACAAAGTTTAAAGGGTTCTGTATTTCATGCGCTATCCCCGCTGTAAGCTCCCCTAAAGACGCCATTTTCTCCTTCTGGATCAATTGCGACTGGGCGAGGTTAAGGTCGTGAAGTGACTTCTGTAGTTGGTTTTTTTGAAATACCAGTTCGGTCGTGCGTTCCTCAACACGCTGCTCCAGCAGCACATTTTGCTGTGTCAGTATCTGCTGCTGCTCTTCATGCAGTGTATGCAGATCTTTATGATACTGGAGCTTTTTTCGCTGGCTGACAACAAATACCACCAGGAAACTGGTAAATAACAGCACCATGCCCGAAATTCCAAATATGACCCTCGACTCCAAACTAATTTCAAGCAATTGCATACTTTCCGGTGGTTATGTAAAAAGCCCTTGTTATAAAAATACATAAAATAATATATGCCACATCGTGAACCTTCCAGATCCGATCCGCCAACTGCGTGTTTTGGGTGATCATTGGTACGTAAAATAAAAAGACGAAGAAATTGGTCACTACATAAATGCTCAGTCCCGTAGCGATCCAGAAAACCGGCCCTTTAAAAGCGGTATCATCCTCGTCATTTAATGCGGCCAGGTAATAGATCACACAGTAAATTAATAGAAGATAAGCCTCGGTCGACAGTATATTTCCGCTTAAATGGTTGGGGTAAAAAAAATTCTCGAAAAAAGTAAAGTTAATAACCGCACATACTATAAAAACTATCGCGATCCCCTTTTTGAAGTTTGTAAAAAGGGGCTGCGGAAGCGATACGAAAAAATAGCTGAAGCAGGCGAACCTTACCAGCGAATGCAAATTATATAAGGGATTATTGCTTTGCAGCCAGTTGGGAAAGTGAAAGCGTATTTTAAAATCACCGATGGTATCTCCAAAAATATTGAGGATAAGTGCAAGCCATAAATAAATAATAACGGGCTTTAATAACGCCGGCTGCTTATGCCGAAACATGATAAAAAACAGAGGTATGAGCGGCGCCCACACCTCTGACCAGTCAAAGATCGTTTTAAAGATTTTGCTCATATCAGTATGGTGTACAGCAATTGATCGCTTTTCGGCTTTATGCTAAATAATTTTGATGCGGCGGTGACGGATCGAGCGGTACGGTGTTCCCGGTTTGAAGGCTACTAGGGGTAGACGCACTATAGGTTACATAATCGGTCTTTTTCCCGTTAGGGCCCGTGTAATGCCCCACAGGATCTATTGTTATATCCTCCAGGTTTACGCCCGATGGATACAAAATAGCAAGGTCAGTCGGGTATAGCCTCATGTTTGCAAATTGAACGCCTTTAGGGGCTTTGTAACCATTACCTTTCAAGTCTTCTAACAAAGTAATGAGAACGGGAGCCAGGCCGGATGTAATTGTAAATACGGCATAAGCACATAATGAATAACTATTGTCGGAACCAGTGGGGTCTGCTATCAACTGCTGAAAAACGAAATGATCGAAATTGGCATTGTTTGGATAGTAGGTGCTAACATCTGTGTGACCCATCACAGCACCATTGAATGTGTTTTTTGGCATGACTTAAGGTTTAAAGAAGTTAAAGGTGACTAATAAGGTGTGAAATCTTATGTAAGGTAAAACTTCCATTTTATATTTCAAAGCATTTTGAGAATAAAAAATTCGCAAAACTGCCTGATTTTTAATTACATAAGCATCTTACCGGAAGCAACAAACACCGTTGTGCATTAGCACATCTAACCGTTCAATTGGTCATGCTATTACCTCACTGCCCAGGCCAAACCATCGGCCCCTTTTACATCGATGTGCCCGGCAACGGTTAAGGTCTTCAGGTCAACAACAGCCACGTAATTATCACCGGTACAGCCGATAAATGCGCGCGACCCGTCGTCGTCCATCAAAATGCCCGCACCGCCATGGCCGGTACTGATGGTTTTGATCAATTGATGTGTTGCCACGTCGATCACAAACAGGTCGCCGGTGCGCAGGCTCGATACCAGCACACGCTTGCCATCAGGCGTAAACTTGAGCCGGTTAGCACCGTTAACTTTTGCATCGATGCTGGCCTTTACCTGTTTGGTGGCCAGGTCTATAACCGTAATAATGCCGTCGTCAGCGCCTGCGGTCCATAGCTCTTTGCCGTCGGGCGATGCATCAAACCCTTCCGAACCCTTGCCTACCGGAATAACGGTTTGTACCCAGTCGCTGTGCGGTTGCGGCCTGAATCCTTGCGGAGGGCCACCCTGTGGCGGTGCCCCCTGCGGTGGATTGTTTCCACTTGGTGGCGGGCCAAAGTTGGGTTGAATAAGCGTATCCACCAAAATACTCACCGTTGCAGAACTTACATTGGTGGTATACACTCTTTTCAGATCTTGCGTTACATAAACCATGTGCGTACGGTTCTGCCCGGTTCCCATGCACCAGTCAAATTTACCGGTAGCCGGATCATAGCGAACAACAGTTTTGCTGCCCTCGGCCGTAAACCATACTTTGCCGCCGGCAAAGTCGATACCGTGCGGGCCCATAAAGGGTTTGGTATCCACGCTGGGCAACGCTTTTTGCGCTACCAGGTCTATCACATTTAATTCGTGCAAACTCCCGCCGCCGTAAATGGTGACGTAAGCCGTCTTACCATCTGCCGAAGCAATTACCTCATGCGGATCGGAACCAACAGGCACTGTCGCAACAACTTTTAGCGAAACGGGATCAATAATAGCCAGCACATGGTCGCCTTTTGAAAGTGCCAGCAAGGCACGTTTGGGTGTAGCCTGCGCCATGCATTGTGTCGAAGAATAAACTAAAGCCATCAACAAAAAACCTGCGATCAGGCAAAATTTGGCCGTTTTAAAGATGAGGGGTTGGGCGATTTTTTTCATATAATCCGTAGATCGGAGAAACAAATATAGCGAACCCTACCCTGGCTTTACCCTTCGTTTGCGGATGAATCGACGTTTGTAGGAATGGCACCGACGAGGTACGGTTTTTTAACGACCAGCTTCCCATTTAACGCTCAAATTCAGGCATCGTCCTCGTTAGGTTTTTGCTTTGGCTTAAAAAGGCCATGTAATTCGTCTTTCCATCTTATCCTGTTATATACCATTATCACAATAGCCAGGAAAGATAGCATATACATAACAATTATTCCCTTGAACACAATATCCATAATACCATTGTTAGTTTAGTAACCCGTTATAACGGGCATGCAGCTTATTTTTGCGATTGTTCTTTTATGATCAACCTGAATCTTTTATTGCCAAATGAGTTGGTATCCGCCCTGATAACGTTAAAGGTATAGCTCCCGGTGCAAACGTCGATGCTATCCTTCAGGTAAGTATCCTGCAGCCAGATCGCTATATCCCCGGGAATTTTATTTTCATAATCCAACGCCAGGTAAAACTCACCATTGGTTTTGGTGTGGAAGTCTAAACCAATTGACATGCCCGGTTTATAAGGCAGCCTGTTTATAGCAAGATCCCGGCCGTCATGTGAAATACTGGCTAAACTTACCTGGCCGAAGCCCACCAGGTACCCGGCATCCTCATTGGCACAGTAATTTGTACTGCTCCTGTGATCGAATAAAAACATGGTTTCGTCGTAATCGGAGTTACCCTTGTACAATTTTATTTTAAAACCGGCTTTGTCCGGAATTGTATCTGGCTTGATCGGGGTTTTCTGCTCATTTTTAGACGCAATAAGTGCATCTTTTTTACAAGCGGTAAAACAAAAAATAAGCAATAAAAATAGCGACGCGGTTTTCATAAGGTCGTGATAAGGCAATACCTGCCGTTTAGGTTGAACGTTTGATTAGGGGGTTTTTGACCATCATTAGCATACCCGGGTGAAGGCATTAAATAATGATCAGAGAACATTTAAAAATACGCATTTTGCTAAATAACAAATAATAATAGTTAATATTTCTTAACTATTATTTAATAATGAGATTCAACAAATTACAAGGGTTATCTAAACTAAGCGCTGCCGGGGAATGTCTTTTACTGGCATTTTTTCTGCGCGTCGGGCGCAATTTTAATAACCTGAAGATCAACAGCAACATACTTTGCGTTCTTCGGGCCTTGGTTATACGGTGGCTTAAGAGCCGCATTTCTGATAAATTTGGTCAAACTGTTTTTATTCGTTAATCTCGTCGGCATAATTTGGCGCAGATAACGAAACCAAGCCCTGACATACTGCAAACGAGGCAGCATTTTGATATTTTAGACGGATTGCGGGGAGTAGCCGCTTTGGCCGTTGTTACCTTCCATTTTATGGAAATGGCTTATTCCGATTACAGCACAAATTTTATCGGGCATGGTTTTTTGGCGGCCGATTTTTTTTTCTGCTTATCCGGTTTTGTTATTGCCTACGCCTATGACGACCGTATCGCGAAAATGGGGGTTTGGGAGTTTTTTAAATCGAGGCTTATCCGGCTGTACCCGCTTGTTATTTTAGGTTCGGTATTGGGGCTGCTTAGTTTTCTCTTCGACCCCTTTGGCGGCCACCCCGAATTATACAGCGCCGGCAGAATTGCGCTGGTATTCATTTGTTCAATTTTCCTTATCCCATTCCCCGTAGTAAACGACCGCGCGTTTAACCTGTTCAGTTTTAATGCCCCGGCGTGGTCGTTGTTTTGGGAATATGTGGCTAATATTTTTTACGCCTTTATACTTTTTCGCATCAAAAGCCGATTGTTACCGGCCCTTACCATAATTGCGGCGGCAGTGCTTTGCGTAGTTTGCTATCGTGCCGGCAACTTGATGGGCGGTTGGGGAGGATCAACTTTTTGAGACGGCACTACACGTATCGCGTATTCATTTTTAGCAGGATTGCTGATCTATCGCTCCAACTGGATCATCAAAAACAGACTCGGTTTCAGTGGCCTGGCGATACTGCTTGCCACGGCCTTCCTGATGCCTTTTGGTAAGTGGAATTGGGTGACCGAGCCGTTTGTGATCATCGTTTATTTTCCGCTTATAGTAGCCTTAGGTGCAGGGGCAACGCTTGCGCCCCAACTTAGAAAAATATGCGTTTTCTCGGGCAAAATATCCTACCCATTATATATGACGCATTACGCGGTGATATGGATGTTCGGCAATTATTATGCTTCTCATAAGCCGGATGCCGGGCATCTGGCTTTGATCATCATCTGCGGTATAATTGTATTGGTTACTTTTGCCTATATCGTAATGATGATCTATGATATCCCTGTGCGCAGGTATTTAAGCTATAAAAGAAAGCAAGGTTTACAACGATGAAGCTACCTGTCGCTGCTATTTTTCATCTGTTTACGTGCCAGCAACAGTGCCAAAAAGGTAATGGCAGCGGCGAATGACAAGTAGTATCCCACATAGCTCAAACCGAATTGCGTAGCCAGTTTGGTAGCTAACGCAGGTGTTAGCGACGCACCTAATATACCCGCCAAAGTAAAGGCTAAGGATGCACCGGTATAACGCACCGATGCCGGGAAAATACCAGCCAGCGCCGTACCGATGGGCCCATAAGTCAATCCCATAAAAAACATACCCAATACCAGGAATAACACCGTTACAGGCCAGTTGCCAGGGCCAAATAAAACGGGGAAGAAAAGGCCATAAATAAAAATACAAACGGTTGCCAGTATCAGCATATTGGCGCGTCCATAACGGTCGGCTAAAACGGCTGAGAGGGGTATGCCCAAGCCGAAGAACAGCATCGAGATCATTTGCGCTACCAGGAAACCCGTGCGCGAATAATGCAGATTTGATGTTCCCCAGCTCAATGTGAAAACTGTCATCAAATAAAACAACAGGAAAGTGGTGATCGTAATTAATGTGCCTAAAACGATAGCTTGAGTATGTTTCACAAACACGTCTATAACAGGCACTTTAACCCGTTCATTCTTTTCGATGATCTTCACAAAATCAGGTGTTTCAGCAATCTTAAGGCGTACATAGAGTCCTACCCAAACCAACAATGCACTTGCAATAAATGGTATACGCCAGCCGAAGCCGATAAATTGTTGCTCACTTAGTGTTTTACTCAGCAGGAAAAACGTACCGCTGGAAAACAAAAATCCGATAGGTGCGCCTAATTGCGGGAACATGCCGTACCATGCTTTTTTACCCGGTGGCGCGTTTTCTGTCGCCAGCAACACTGCTCCGCCCCATTCGCCGCCCAGGCCCAGGCCTTGTCCAAAGCGAAATAAGCATAACAGAATAGGTGCCATAATTCCCACAGTCGCATAGCCCGGCAGCAAACCTATGGCTACGGTGGAAGGGCCCATGGTCATCAAGGCGGCCACCAATGTGGCTTTACGGCCCTTGCGGTCGCCGAAGTGCCCGAATATGGCTGCGCCTAACGGTCTTGCGAAAAAGGCCAGCGCAAAGGTGGCAAAAGATTCGAGTGTGGCTGTAGTTGAATTACTGCCCGGGAAAAATAATTTCGGGAACACCAGCACAGTTGCGGTGGCATAAATATAAAAATCAAAAAACTCGATGGTGGTACCTACCAGGCTGGCTATCAGGATGCGTCTTACGGGGTTTGTTGTGGCAGCGGGTTGGTTCATTGGTTATTTTAAAGCAACCCAAACATAGATTATTCCGTTGAATAATTAATTACCGCGTTTTAACTCAAAAGCTAACCCCGGGCAATTACAAACTAAAAAGCGCGTTTTATTGTTTATAGCATGATGAAAAAAGAGAAATGGCTTGTAGCATTGGCTGCCGGCGCTGGTGCCGCAGGTTTGGCCTACGCGTTATGGCCAACGAATAAAATACCACGCAGCGCCATTGTACAGCCTTTTAACAAGAAAAAATACCTGGGCTTATGGCACGAAATTGCCCGCCTGCCCAATCGTATAGAAAAGAATTTGAAGAACCTGACCGAGGAATATTCGTTAAATGATGACGGCTCGATCAAAGTAATTACGCGTGCCTATAATTTTGACAAGAACAAACCCGTGGAGGCCGAAGGCAAAGCTAAATTTATTGGCCCCGATACAAGAGGTAAACTTAAAGTAGCCTATTACCTGCCTATTTACCTGGATTATAATGTGCTGGATGTTGATGCGAAATATCAATACGCCATGGTATCCGGCAACAGTTTGGAGTACCTATGGATACTTTCGCGCGAAAACACCATTTCGGACGACGTAAAGTCGCGCTTTATGGCTAAAGCTACCCACCTGGGCTTTGACTTGAGTAAGCTGGAATGGATGTAAAACGCCAGGAAACAATTCAATATTACTTCCCGGCCCCTGAAAATATTGCCGGAGAAACGACACGGCGGGAAGAATATTTGCATTGAGAGCCGCCTTGTAAACATTGCTATTAACGCTACCGAAATAAGAGTATCAAATTTTATTGTTACCCAATTGTCTTGATGATCTTCGCCGGAACGCCGGCAACTACCGTATTGGCAGCAACATCTTTGGTGACTACAGCCCCTGCCGCCACCACTGCGTTTTCACCGACTGTTACACCGGGTAAAATGGTTGCACCGGCGCCTATCCAGGCATTTCTTTTAATTACCACCTGTTTCAGGTCAAGTGATTTGCGGGTGGCAGGATCCAAAGGGTGATTTTCCGAGGTCAGGTTAACCCTGGGGCCGATCTGCACGTTATCTTCAATGGTTATCCCCCCAAGGTCAAGGAAACTACAGGCATGATTGATAAATACATTCTTGCCGATTTTGATATGCTGCCCGAAGTTTGTATAAAATGGTATAAATATCGTGGTGCTTTTATCTATCGGCGAGCCGATGATCTCGCTCAAACGTTCCCGCATTTGGTCAGTATCCGTCGAAGTATTCAGCGCTGTAGACAGCTTTATCGTACGGTCAACCGCCTCGGCAACCGGCCGCCATTGCGGGTCGTCGAGCCGGAACATGCCTCCGGCAAGCATTCTCTCAAAAATATCTGTAGTATTCGGATTCATGTTAATTAAATTATCGGGGGTTATATTGCAGGTATGGTTAATCGTCCCTGTGCTTCATACGAAGTTCAAAGATAATATAAGCGAGAAACATAACAATTCCGATCAAAAGTAGTGTCATATATAATACGTAATTCGGTTTTGCCTGGTATCGGAACAGAAAACGGGCTCATTTGCTTAATAGTTTAAACATTAAAAGCTATGCCGAAAATCACTTGACTATAAGTAAGGCATTACCAATTTTTTGGAGGCATTAATTTAAATACACACGTGTATAATACACACTACAGTCAGGAGGCATACCGGGGAGGCGGCAAGACCTGTACAAGCATAATCCCGGTACATAATTGGCACGGTTCGGAGATTGCTTTCCCGAAAGAAGTTCGGGACAGGCTGTTCCTCGCAATGACGTCGGGTAAAAAGGAAGCCCCCAAACCAAAGTCCGGAGACTCTTCTCTTAGTACTAAATATCGTTAATGCGCCGCATTATAAAACCTGATATCCGGTTTGCCTACCACGCCTGCGCTCTCCATCAACTTTTTCTTATCGTCTGACATAATCGCGGCTTTTGCTTTTGCCATGTCGGTAACCTCGAATGCAATATGCACCAGGTTCGGGTCGTCAACACCACGTGCTAATGCTATATCAACCATTCCCTCGCTTGCCCGCTTTGCCGCGCCTTCGCCGTCATACACCTTCAGCCAGGCATCAAAGTCTTTAACCTTATGATTGATCACCACAAATTGCTTTGGCCTGGCCTTCCCGTCGAACCTGATCACGTGATAATAAGTTATATCCGGCTTGGATATCACGCCGCCTTTGTCCATAGCTGCTTTCAGTTTTGGATCAGCCATCATAACCTTAGCTTTCGCCATGTCCGAAACCTTAACTACAACAAGCAGGCTATTAGCGCTGTCGACACCTCTGCCTACTATTAAATCCTGCCCCCCGGCCGCTTTGCGGTTGGTTGAATCGGCGTCAAAAACAGGGCGCCATTTGGCATAATCTTTTACGTTGTGCCTAACATCGACCACATCAAACGGAGTCATTGCAGCCGGTGCGGCCGCCTTTTTTGTAGTGTCGGTACCAGTCGCAGCTGCCGAATCGCCGGTTTTTTTACCTGAAGAACCGCCGCATGAAAAGAGTGCCGTCGCAATTACAATTGCCAGCACGGGTTGGAGAACTGTTTTGAGTTTTCTCATTGTGATTGGGTTTAAATGGTGAAAAATGGTTGTTTGTAGCAGAAGGCCCTTTAAGGCCTTTTAGTCAAGTTATTTACTTAAGGAATTAGTTATAGACCTTGATATTCAGGAAATTACAGTACGAATATAACAATTGCCTGTTATGTCAATACATACTTAAAAAAATATTTTCAAATAAATTTGCGTAACTCAAAAGTTACGCTTAGTTTTGAGTAACTCAAAAGTTACGCATTATGGCAGCAAGAATTAAACACGAACTATTTTTCCCGCACCGGCCCGAGGCTGTTTGGGAATACCTTACCAATGCCGAGTTGATGAAACTATGGCTAATGCCCAGCGATTTTAAACCTGTTGCAGGGCACGAATTCACTTTCAGGGTAAACCCGATACCACGCTTCGACTTTGATGGAATAATCTACTGCGAGGTATTGGAGATAGAGCCCTTCAAAAAGCTTTCCTATTCATGGAAGCTGGGGCCTGGCGACGGCACCATCAATGTTGATTCGGTAGTAAGGTGGGAACCACAGGCTACGGATAAAGGCACCGAGCTTTTATTAGACCATGGCGACTTTACTGTATTGAAAAATATGGGCATTTTCGAGGGCATGAACAAAGGGTGGCTTGAAAATATGCATAAAATACTTAATTGCTTAAACGAAACAAACAATGGCACAAAGCATTAAACACCAATTATTTTTCCCGCACCCGCCGGCGGCGGTTTGGGAATATCTTACCGATTCCGAACTAATGAAGCTTTGGCTGATGCCGAATGATTTTAAACCGGTGGTAGGGCACGAGTTTCAGTTCAGGACAAACCCGCACCCGGATGTCAATTTCGGCGGCATCTTTTATTGCAAAGTGCTTGAGGTCGCTCCGTTCGAAAAGCTTTCCTATTCCTGGAAATGCGGGCCGGAAGACGGCACAACCACCATTGACTCCGTCGTAAACTGGGAATTGCAGCCCAAGGATAATGGCACGCTGCTTTTACTGGACCACAACAATTTCGCAATAATGGAAAATCTCCCGCTGTTCAACTCGATGATAGACGGCTGGCTGAGAAATATGCATAAGATCGCCGAAAACTTAAACAAAACCAATCATGACACAACCAACGCTTGATGTATTCCAGGTAATTGCCGACCCAGGCCGGCGGCAAATGTTGATGCTGCTTTCGCAGAAAAGCCGGACCATCAACAACCTGGCAGAGAATTTTGACATGAGTCGCCCTGCGGTTTCAAAACACATCAAGATCATGTACAATGCGGGGTTCATTGCGATACAGGACATTGGCCGCGAGCGGCATTGCACACTAAAGCAGGACGGCTTTAGTGCCCTGCACGAGTGGCTGCAGTACTTTGACCAGTTCTGGACCTCGAAATTGAAGAACCTGGAAAATTTGTTAAACAATAAATTACCAAACTAAAAAATTTAAGATCATGACAGCAACCGATTTCACCACTACTTTGGTAGTGGATCAAAGGCCTGATGAAGTATTCGACGCCATTAACAACGTGCGTGGTTGGTGGACGAACGTTTTGGAAGGCAGTTCGCAAAAATTAAATGACGTATTTACGGTTCGCTTTTTTGACGACGTCCACGTCTCGACACAAAAATTGGTCGAGGTTATCCCCGGCGAAAAAGTGGTTTGGCTGGTTACCGACAGTCGGCTCAGTTTTGTGGAGGATATGCAGGAATGGACGAATACTAAAATAAGTTTTGATATCACCCGGCAAAACGATAAAACCCAGCTCAAATTCACGCATTTTGGGTTAGCCCCTAATGTGCAGTGTTACAACGACTGCGTAAAAGGCTGGACCTATTATTTAGGAAGCCTTTACAAACTAATAACCGAAGGTACAGGGGTTCCCGAATTAAAATAGAGTAATTAGTCAAACAGCTCCGCAGAATTGCTGCGGAGACTTGAGGGTACTAAATGTGACCTTGACGATGCTTGTTTTGTCTGTGATATGACCGACTACTTCATCCAGGATACCAGAAAAGCAAGGTGGTATATAACTATTATTGTTTTGGTCATTTATATAAATACAAAAACCCATTCATCCCACCAGCTCCGCCATCAACAAAATGGAATCAATATACTCTCGGTCATTAGCTAAACGCGGCACTTTGTGCTGCCCGCCCAGCTTGCCTTTTTCCCTCATCCAATTAAAAAAGGTGCCTTGCGGTGCTTTGTGTACGATGGGTCGGCGCAGCGCCATGTCCTTAAAACGTTTGGCATCGTAATCTGAGTTGATACGACGAAGGGTTTCGTCCAGCAAATCAACAAAACGGTCAAATTCAGCCGGTTTTTGCTCAAACTCGATCACCCATTCATGCGCCCCGCCTTCATCGCCTTTAAAATATACGGGTGCGGCTGTATATTCCTTAATAATGGCGCCCGTTTGGCGGCACGCCTCGGCCAGGGCACGCTCGGCATTATCAATGATCAGTTCCTCGCCAAAGGCATTAATAAAATGTTTGGTGCGGCCTGTGATCTGTATGCGGTATGGCGCCAGTGACGAAAAACGCACGGTATCGCCTATCAAATAACGCCATAAACCGGCATTGGTGCTGATGATCAATGCATAGTTCTTATTCAATTCCACTTCGTCCAGCGATAATGTTTTCGGATTTTCATCATGCAGGTTTTCGAGCGGTAAAAACTCGTAGAAGATACCGTAATCCAGCATCAGTAGCATACTGCCTGGCTCTTCCTGGTCCTGTATACCAAAGAAGCCTTCGGATGCATTATAAGTTTCCAGGTAATGCATGTCATCATTGGGGATCAATTGCCTAAATTGTTCGCGGTAAGGCGTAAAGTTAACCGCCCCGTGAAAATAAAGTTCCAGGTTTGGCCAAACTTCCAGCAGGTTATTTTTGCCTGTTATTTCTAAGATGCGTTTAAATAGTAAAATATTCCAGGTAGGCACACCGCTGATGCAGGTTACATTCACATCCTTGGTGGCATAAGCCATCTTCTCTATCTTTTCCTCAAAGTTTTCGAGCAGGGCGATGTCCAAATGCGGTGTCCGGTAAAACTCGGCCCATAGCGGCAGGTTTTTCATAATTACCGCCGAAAGGTCGCCGAACGAGGTATCGGCACCCAACTGGCTTACCTGGTGACTGCCGCCTAATGTTAAGGCTTTACCCGTAAATATCCGTGCGCTTGGCCGGTTATTGAAATAGAGGGTAAGCATATCCTTACCGCCCTTTAGATGACATTCTTCCAAAGATTCCTCGCTTACCGGAATAAATTTGCTGCGATCGCTGGTGGTGCCCGATGATTTGGCAAACCACCTGATTTCGGTAGGCCAAAGCACGTTTTGTTCGCCCTTAAGCATCCTTTCGATGTAAGGCTTTAGCGTATCGTAATTCTGGATAGGGACCCGTTCTCTGAACTGGGCCAGGTTATCAATATTTTTGTAATCGTATTTTTTACCCCATTCGGTATTCTCTGCCTCCGATATCAACTGCTCGAACCACTCCTTTTGCACCTCATTGGGATATTTCTTAAAAAGCTCTATCTGGTGGATACGCTTTTTAATGAACCAGGTAAATACGGAGTTAATTATGGGCATTTTAAGTCATTGGGTCATTTGGCTTCGCCGTCATTAGGTCATTGGCCTGCCGTTAATTAATGACTTAATAACAACGCAGTAAATGATTCAATGACTAAACAAACGTTTTACGTTTGAGAACAAAGTTTGATCCAAGATACACTTTTCTAACCATTTCGTTCTCGGCCAAAACCTCGGGTACGCCTGATTCTAATATTTTCCCTTCAAAAAGCAGGTAAGCCCGGTCGGTTATCGATAGGGTTTCCTGTACGTTGTGGTCGGTTATCAGTATACCGATGTTGCGGTGTTTCAATTTGGCTACCATCGCCTGTATCTCTTCTACAGCTATCGGGTCGACACCCGCAAAAGGTTCATCCAGTAATATAAAATTAGGCTCTGCTGCGAGGGCACGGGCTATTTCGGTACGCCGGCGCTCACCGCCCGAAAGCAAGTCGCCGCGGTTACGGCGCACTTTATGCAGGCTGAACTCGTCTATCAGTTGTTCTAATTTTTCCTGCTGCTTTTCCTTGCTCATTACACCCATCTCCAGCACGGCTTTGATATTATCCTCAACTGAAAGCTTACGAAACACAGATGCTTCCTGCGCCAAATAACCTATGCCTTTTTGTGCGCGGCGGTACATCGGGTCGCCGGTAATATTCTCATCCTCCAGGTATATATTGCCCTCATTAGGTTTTATCAGGCCCACGATCATATAAAACGACGTAGTTTTCCCGGCGCCATTCGGCCCAAGCAAACCTACGATCTCGCCCTGCGAAACGTTGAACGATACATGGTTTACAACCGCCCGCTGCTTATATTTTTTAACGAGATCTTCTGCTCTTAAAATCATTTTTTGTCTGAACCTTGATTAAACGGATTTAAGGATTTTCATGATAATTATATCTCAAACCCCGTTAACATTTTTCTTCCGGACTTTCCGACTTATGCGGACTTTCGGACTACTAACCACTAAACCTTATTCCCTTCACATTCAACTGTATCGAGCGCCTGTCGCGCCATATATTTTCCTCTATCGAATAGCAAATATCGAAAGGTTTCTTTTCACTTACATGATATAAAAATTCGCCCTGGTTAAAAGCGATGCACTCAAATGCCGACGAACCCTCCTGCATAACCGTCATTTTTAAATGCTGCTCACCCACCAGGCCCGCATATCCGCTAACATACACATTCCGGCTGATAAATACCGGCGACATATTCTCGGGACCAAAAGGTGCAAACTGGTTCAATATTCTGAAAAACTTAGATTCTATCTGCTTTAACTCCAATTCGGCATCAATTCGTATCTCCTGTATCAATTGTTCTTCAGTAATGGTAGCACATACTACATCTTCAAACCGATCGATAAACGCATCCACATTCTCAGGATGCATTGTTAATCCGGCTGCATATTTATGTCCGCCAAACTGGATCAGCAGGTCCTTGCACTCGCATAAAGCTTCATAAAGATCGTACCCAAAAACCGACCGCGCCGAACCAGCCACATGCCCGTTGGAACGGGTAAGTACAATGGTTGGCCGGTAATATTTCTCCGTTAGCCTTGATGCCACGATACCAATAACCCCCTTATGCCAGTTCTCATTGAATACTACGGTAGATTTGCGGCCCAGCATGATGTCATCATTAGCGATCATGCTTAAAGCCTCATCCGTTATTGAAAGGTCGTGCCCTTTACGTTCGGTATTTTTTACATTAATGAGCAAGCCTTTTTCTGTAGCGGTCTCTTCATTGCAGGCTATCAGCAATTCAACAGCATGTTTTGCATCGTCAATGCGCCCGGCAGCATTAATACGCGGACCAAGCCCAAATACCACATCCGATATAGCATAGTTTCCATTTCGCCCTGCAACGCCCATCAAGGTTTTTACACCGATACAGGGATCACTATTTATCTTTTGTAAGCCGAAATAAGCCAGCACCCGGTTCTCGCCGGTAATGTGTACAATGTCGCAGGCAATGCTTATCGCGACAAGATCGAGGTAGCAAGTAACTTCTTCATCCGGTATGTCATTCTTTTCGGCATAAGCCTGTACCAATTTAAAGCCAATACCACAGCCCGAAAGCTCTTTGTAGGGATAATCACAATCCGGTCGTTTAGGATCGAGTACCGCTATCGCTTCCGGTAATTCATTACCCGGCAGGTGGTGATCGCAAATAATAAAATCAACTGATCGTAAATTCGCGTACGCTATTTTGTCAACCGATTTGATACCGCAATCCAGTGCTATGATAAGCGTAAAGCCATTTTCAACCGCATAATCGATGCCTTCGGTAGAGACGCCATAACCTTCGCGGTAACGGTCGGGTATATAGTATTCGATATGGTCATAGCGTTTTTTGAAGAAGCTATAAACCAGCGAAACGGCGGTAGTGCCGTCCACATCATAATCGCCATAGATCATTATTTTTTCGCCCGATGCAATGGCATTTTTGATCCGCTCAACGGCTTTTTCCATATCAGCCATCAGGAAGGGATCGTGCAGGTGGCGCAGGTCGGGCCTGAAAAAATAGCGGGCGTCATCATAAGTATTAACACCGCGATGAAGCAATAGCGTAGCGAGGACAGTGTCGATATTCAATTCGGCAGCCAGTTTTATTACATCTGCTGTATTTGGCTTTTCCCGTACCGCCCACCGTTTATCCATATTGTGCTTAAAGCAGTAAAGATATGCAGAATAGCTGATTGTCGGAACCGACAATCAATTACCCGATTTAAATTTCGATTGCGTTAAAACTTTTTTGGTTTTTCACCGATAATTTTTACCTTGTATCACCCCACTCACCATTAAATATCAAATCATGCCAAAGTATGTTATTGAAAGGGAGATCCCCGGAGCGGGAGACCTTACCGCCGACCAGTTAAAAGGAATTTCACAAACCTCATGCGGGGTTTTGAATCAACTTGGGCCCTCTATACAATGGGTGCACAGCTATGTAACCGGCGATAAGATATATTGCATTTATATTGCACCCAATGAAGCAATGGTTAGGGAGCATGCCAGTTTAGGCGGCTTTCCGGCCAACCGGGTGAGCGAAGTGGTTGAGATCATCGACCCAACAACAGCCGAATAATCGGCTAAAGCTAAAATGGATTAATTTTGTTTAATTCGCAGCGGCAATTGTTGCTACGTTATTATGGAGATTTTTGCTTTAGGCGAAGGGTCGTATTCGGTTGATTCTTCCAAAAAATTTATACCCTTTGATCCTCAAACCGATAAATTCAGGGACCGGCCCGGTTCCCTGTTTATACATGTAAATCCTTTTTTGGTAAAAACTTCCCAAGACCTCATCGTGTTCGATACCGGTCTTGGCTATAAAGATACCCGGGACGAATTATTCATCCACCAGCACATCCGCAATGCCGGTTTTGATCCTGATGAAGTTACGCTTGTGCTGATGTCGCACCTGCACTATGACCATTCAGGCGGCTTGGTTGTGGAACGAAACGGGAAACTTGAACCAAGCTTTCCGGACGCTACGCACGTCATCCAGCAAGGCGAATGGAATTCGGCCATCAGTGGGCGTTCATCATCATACCATAAGGAAATATTTGAAGCGCTTAAGGATTCCGTAAAAATTGACTTCGTTATAGACTCCGGCGAATATAAACCGGGAATAAAATATGAATTATCTGGAGGCCATACCCCCTGCCACCAGGTTTTCTGGATAGACGATAACGGGCAGAAATGTTTTTTTGGCGGCGACGAACTGCCAGAACCGGAGCAATTGATACGAAAATTTATAGCCAAGTATGATTACGACGGGCGTAAATCAGCACAATTGCGGGAAGAATATGGAAAGAAAGCGGCGGAAGAAGGGTATACCTGTTTATTTTATCATGCCAAATCGAACCCCATTGGCAAGGTAACGTATGAAAATGAGGTATTTGGTGTTGTGGCGGTAATGTAGAGGCGGAAAATATTGTAAAGGTTATAGTGGTTTGATACTTGAAATAATTACATCCTCTCCAACAACTACAACCTCCTCAATTATTTCAACTGACTGGCAGTCAAGCATGATTCGCAACAGCGAACAACTCCTTAATCTTATCTACGTTCAGCGGTTTTGATACAAAGTCTTTCACAATGGGGTATGAACGTGCCTTGTTTATATCATTGCTGAAAACAGAAGATGATATAATGTACACCTTACATTTACCAAGCGGGTCGATGTTCAGACGTGTATATTCATCCAAAAACTCCCATCCGTTCATGATAGGCATATTAATATCCAACAGGATATAATCCGGTAATTTGGAAGGGTCCTCTTGCTGGATATCCATTAACAGGTCTATCGCATACTTACCATGAAGGCACGCCATAATATCGGTATTCATCAGGGCCTTCTTAATCAACTTGATGGAAATAAAGTTGTTTATTTCGTCATCATCTACAAGCAAAATACTTACTGTGCCGCTATTAGTCATCATATACCACTTTATACGCAGTCAAATTTCAAAAGGTTATGTACGATTTACACTTATTATTTTATATAATACCAAGGCATACCAATATTATACAAGTTACTATTTTTTTAATTAGCAATGCTGCAAAAAAATATTTACAAAACCTGTAGTTGTAACACTTTAAAAGCTGTAGTCGCGCTCCACTTTACAAATACGCACTTTATATTCCCGGTACCATTGTTTGCAGCCCTCCTGCTGGGCGAAAAGATGGCGCGCATTAGCTTTCCAATTTTTGATCGCATCCAGTGATTCCCAATAAGAAACCGTAATACCTAATCCTTCCCGCGCAGATTCAAAACCAAGGTAACCGGGCTGCTCGCTGGCCAATTTATTCATTTCAACGGCCATGTCGCAATAGCCGTTATCGCCATCGGTACGAAGGGACGTGAATATTACGGCATAATAAGGTGCTTGAGGAGTATTTGCTATCATAACTAATATCTATTAAAAAGGCCCCCTTAAAGGGAGCCCGTAGATTTTCATGTTCCGAATTCCGGCGTGGTTACTTCGCTTTCTTCAAACTCGTAGTCGGTTAATGGCGGGCAAGAACAGATTAAAGTTCTGTCGCCATAAGTATCATTAACCCGTCCCACAGAAGGCCAGAACTTATAAGCGGCTACGTAAGGAAGCGGGAACGCTGCCTTTTGACGGGTATAAGCATGATCCCACTCGTTTGCTGTAACCACTGCAACCGTATGCGGCGCATTTTTTAATGGGTTGTTTATCTTGTCCGACAAGCCTTTTTCAACATCATCAATTTCATGACGAATGGAGATCATCGCATCGCAGAAACGATCCAGCTCATGCTTTGGTTCTGATTCTGTCGGCTCAACCATTACCGTACCCGCAACCGGGAACGATACGGTAGGCGCGTGGAAACCGTAGTCCATCAAGCGCTTGGCAATATCACTTACTTCGATACCAAAGTTTTTAAAGGCGCGGCAATCCAATATCATTTCGTGTGCGCAGCGGCCTTTTGAACCGGTGTACAATACAGGGTAATGATGTTTTAACCGGGTGTTGATATAATTGGCGTTCAGGATAGCGTACCTCGTGGCGTCAGTTAAGCCCTGGCCTCCCATCATCGCGATATAAGCATGGGATATGATCAATATCGAAGCTGACCCCCAGGGCGCTGCCGAAACCGCATGAATGGATTTGCCCTTATCGATATCAACTACTGCGTGACCCGGCAGGAAAGGAACCAAATGTTTGGCAACGCCTATAGGACCCATACCCGGACCGCCACCGCCGTGCGGTATGCAGAATGTTTTATGCAGGTTCAGATGGCAAACGTCGGCGCCAATATTAGCAGGACTTGTCAGGCCAACCTGTGCATTCATATTCGCGCCATCCATATAAACCTGGCCGCCATTTTGGTGGATGATGTCGCATATTTCGATAATAGCTTCTTCAAACACACCGTGTGTTGATGGATAAGTTACCATCAGGCACGAAAGATCGTTTTTATGTTGTTCAGCCTTTTCTTTCAAATCAGCTACGTCGATATTTCCGTTATCGTCGCATTTCACTACCACGATCTTCATACCTGCCATAGCGGCCGACGCCGGGTTGGTGCCGTGTGCCGAAGATGGGATCAATACAATATTTCTGTGTAAATCGCCACGGTCATGGTGATAAGCGCGGATAACCATCAAACCTGCATATTCGCCTTGCGCGCCGGCATTTGGCTGCAAACTCATGGCGGCAAAGCCGGTAATTTCGGATAGCCAACTATTCAACTCATCAAATAATTGCATATAACCGCCAACCTGGTCGGCTGGGGCAAAGGGGTGCATCTTGCTGAATTCGGCCCAGGTAACCGGGACCATTTCAGTAGTTGCATTCAGCTTCATGGTGCATGAACCTAAAGCGATCATGGAATGGCAAAGCGAAAGATCTTTGGTCTCCAATGACTTGATATAGCGCAGCATCTCATGCTCTGAATGATGCGAATTGAATATGCTATGAGTAAGATATGTCGATTTACGTTGCAGGCCAGTTGGAATAACCGTTTGCAGATCGGCTTTCAATCCATCAAAATTAACATCGCTCAAAGTTTTGCCTTTTACTTTGGCAAAAAAGCGGACCATTGTTTTGATGTCTTCCGGCGATGTAGTCTCGTCAATTGAAATAGTGACTTCCGAACCTTTATAGTGGAAGTTCATTTCGTTATTCAACGCCTCTGCATGGATCGGTCCGGCTAATTCGCCCAGGTCAAATTTCAGCGTATCGAAATAAGTATCGTTTAATTGCTTAAAGCCCAATTCGCCTAAGGATTTTGCCAGCAATATGGCTAATCCATGTATGCGCTCAGCTATCAGCTTCAATCCTTTCGGGCCGTGGTACACGCCATACATACCGGCCATAATAGCCAGCAATGCCTGTGCGGTACAAATATTTGAGGTTGCCTTATCACGACGGATATGCTGCTCACGGGTTTGCAAAGCCATACGCAGGGCATAATCACCTGCACTGTCGATGGTCACACCAATGATGCGGCCGGGTATCGATCTTTTATATTCTTCTTTTGTTGCGAAAAACGCCGCATGCGGACCTCCGAAGCCCATCGGCACGCCAAAACGCTGACTTGAACCAACAACGATGTCGGCTCCCCATTCGCCCGGAGGTGTTAATAATACCAGGCTCATGATATCAGCAACAACCGTTAGCTTAATACCTTTTTCATGTGCTTTTGCCGCAAATGCTGCATAGTCATAAACTTCACCATCACCGGCAGGATATTGCACAATGGCACCGAACATATTGTCGTTCAGCTCAACGGTGCGGTGATCACCTATTTGCAGTTCGATGCCATAAGGTTCCGAACGTGTTTTTAAAATATCTATGGTTTGCGGGTAAACCTCTTCAGAAACAAAGAAAACTTTAGCTACCTGATTTTTACGCAGGCTGTATTGCATAAACATGGCCTCGGCAGCGGCAGTACCTTCATCCAAAAGAGAAGCATTGGCAATTTCCATACCGGTCAAATCGATCACCATGGTCTGGAAGTTCAACAGCGCCTGTAAACGGCCCTGTGCTATTTCGGCCTGGTATGGCGTGTATTGGGTGTACCATCCCGGGTTTTCCAAAATATTACGCTGGATAACACCCGGTACGATCACATCATAATAACCCTGGCCGATATAGGATTTGAATACCTTGTTTTTTGAAGCCGTTTGCTTTAAGGTGTTCAGGTAGTCAAACTCACTTTTTGCAGGCGGTAAATTCAGCGGAGCCTTTAAGCGAATGTTTGCCGGAATGGTCTGTTCTATCAATTCATCAAGCGAGCTTACCCCCACTGTTTTCAGCATTTCTGCTGTGTCGGCAGCATTCGGAGCGATGTGCCTGTTTTGAAATTTTTCCTGATAATCTGTGTTCAGCTTCATGAATTTTATGTCCCAGTTAATTATGGCGCAAAGGTACTATTTTTGAATTGAGTAACAATGTCGCAACCTGATAGTGACAATGGTTTTACACTAAGAAATGCTTGCTAAAAATCGTATTTTGCTGCCGCATACCTGGACCGCGATGGATAAGAGAATTCTATTTATCTTTTTTTTGCTTTTAACCTGCACCAGGGCCCTTTCGGCTGTATTTGTAGTTACCAGCAACGCAGACTCGGGGCCGGGGACTTTAAGGGAAGCTTTAACCCAGGCGGCGGCAAACGGTATCGCAACTACGGATTACATTAATTTTAATTTGGCGGATCCAACAATAACTCTTCTGTCCGCCCTGCCTGCGGTAAGTTCAAATCTGGTTATCGATGGCTCAACACAACCCGGAGCGGCTATTGGTGTCAATGGTGGTAAAGTGACACTGTACGCCGGCATCAGTGGTGGTTCAAATTTTCAGTCATTTTTTGATATCTCAGATCAGGCGAATATCGAAATTGATGGTTTTATATTCGATATCCTGCCTGCACTGGTCAATTCAGGTTATGGTACACCGGTAGGCATCTATAGCTTTGAAAATTCTCAAAATGTAGTTATAGGGGCTCCTGGTAAGGGGAATGTTTTTTACAATATTAACCTGGCATTAATGTTTGGTGACGCTATTGGCGGCTCGACAATACTTTCTGGTAATATCAAGATCAGCTCGAATATCTTCGGTCTCGACGCAACCGGTCAAATCTTTTCAAACTTAGCGCTTGTAGCTATTGATGCGTTCAGAGTAGCTAACTTGACGCTTGGTGGCACAACTGCCGCAGAAAGGAATATATTTTGTTCGCAGGTAAATGTTGATGAACAATTTAGCGGATTTAGTGAGTCGACAGGTTCCTTACTGGTCTACAACAATTTCTTTGGCACTGACTTCACCGGAACGAAAGCTATCCCAAACTACCAGGCAGGTAGCACGCTTTTGCTATCAGCATATAACCGAACGCAATTGGAGATAAGCAACAATGTATTTGCAGCTCAAAGCGATATAGGTCTCAGTCCCGTTAACTGTTTCTTCAAAATTACCGGGAATAAATTCGGCATCGATGTTACCGGAACTAAAGTACTTGGCACGTTCCAATTCCCTATAGATATTGGATATTGCCAGGGCGGAGGCATAATTGGCGGCAGCAACCCGGCGGATGGGAATATATTTGCGGGAGCTTATACTGACCCGAGAATAACAAGCCCGATTGATGAGGGGGTTATCATCAATGTGGCCACACCGGGTATAGAATTGGCCAACAACTCATTCAGATGCAATAACAGCACGCTTCCTTATTCGCTCCAGGGGGCCGATTTCTCCAAATATTTTGTAACTGTATCCGGGCGCACTGCTAACGCTGTATCTGGTACGGCCACCGCAAGCTCAAGGGTCGACCTTTACTACAGCATTTCGTGCGATCACTGTGAGCCCGAAAGAGAGTTTGCTTCGGTAAATGCTGATGCTGCCGGGAACTGGACCTATAACGGCGCCTTGTTAAACTATAACATCATTGCGGCCTCAACGTCGAACGGTACCACGTCAGAGTTTACAGTTTTGAGGTTTACCAATCAGCCAACCGATGTGGTCATAACAGCGGCCTGCAACGGTCAAAGTAATGGCTCAATAAAGGGTATCACCACCAGTTCCTCGGCCACGTATATGTGGTATGACAGTAACGGTAATAAAGTCGCGCAGACAAAGGACCTGCTGAACGTCCCGGCGGGCAAATATTCGGTTACCATCAGCGACGGCTATTGTGCTACCACTTCATCTGGGTTTACTGTTCCAGGTGTTACAACCCAGGCGGACATATCCAAAATGAATATTAGCGCGCCAACATGCGGCGGGCAAAACGGAAGTGTTACAGGAATAATAATAGATCCTTCTTTGGTAGTTCAATGGTCGGATCAATCGGGTAATATACGCAGCACCAGTGCTGATCTGGTTAGTGTCGGGCCCGGCAGTTACCTGTTGACCGTAGCTACGCCTAACCAAAGCTGTACAAAAACATATGGGCCGTATAAACTCTCCGACGTTGGTAGTATCATATTAGACGAATCAAAAGTGCAAATTACACTCGCCAGTTGCAGTATGGATAATGGTTCCATCACCGGGATGCAAATTACCGGGAACGCACAGTATAAATGGGTCGATGCCAATAATAAAATTGTTACCACAACGGTCGATCTGAAAAATGCGGCCCCGGGCGATTACACTTTTACCGCATATAACCAATTGGGCTGTAGCCAAACAAGCAAAAGTTATCATATCGGTACGTTGCCGCCTACCCGGTTCCCTGCTTATAACAGCACGATGACTGCCTCCTGTTTTAATACAAACAATGGCTCTATAAATATAACCACTGATGCCCTGGTTAAATCTGTACGATGGGTAAATAGCCAGGGAGTAACGGTAGGCAATACGGCAGGTCTAAGTAATATTTCAGCCGGGGTTTACGGATTATACCTTACCGATCAAAACAGTTGCGAAACGTTTTATAATAACTTCACTGTTGATGAAATATCCCCGATACAGATATTACAAAGTTCGGCGCAAATCGTTAATGACGAATGTACTTTGAGCATAGGGAGTATAAAAGGTATTGAGATCGCCGGAGGGCAATTGCCTTATAATTATACCTGGACGAATGCAAGCGGAAATGTTATTGCATCCACGCCTGATATAGCCGGGCTGTCGGCAGATGAGTATACGTTAACAGTTAAGGATGTGAGAGGCTGCAACCTGGCTTCAGATAAATATACCATACAAGATATAGAAAATATATTATCTGCACCCTCCGTTGATAATATACAGATATGTACGCCCGGGGATGCGTTTTTAATAGTTAATGACCCTGTTAATGGTAATACCTATCGTTTATATGATAACGAAAGCGATCAGACACCTATAGATAGCCAGCCATTGGGCAAATTTCAGATCAATGCCCAGGCTAACCGGAAATATTATGTAAGCGTGGCAAGCGGCAGTTGCGAGAGTCCGCGTACCGAAGTAGATGTTACCGTTGGCATAGCCGGCGTCAATATCCCTAATACCATCACCCCAAATGGCGACGGCATCAATGATTACTGGAACATAAAAGGCTTACAGGATTACACCAATTGTGTAGTACAAATATTTACACGTTACGGCCAGAAGGTATTCGAATCCAAAGGATACGCCCACCCGTTTGATGGCACATTTGGTGGTAAGTCCCTGCCTTCGGGGGTATATTATTATGTGATCAATTTGAACACTAATTGCAGCCTGCTCTCCGGTAACCTAACTATTATACGGTAACCAATTGCCGCAGATATAGCTGGATGGTATTCTCTAATCCATAATATAAGGCATCCGATATCAGCGCATGGCCAATGCTTACTTCCCGCAAACCGGGTATGTTTTGGGCAAAATATTTGAGATTTTGCAGGTCGAGGTCGTGCCCGGCATTGATGCCCAGGCCAACTTTTTGTGCGGCTTCGGCTGCTTTAATATATGGGGCGATGGCGGCTTCCTTGCCCGCGTGATAATGGCTGGCATAACCTTCAGTATACAGTTCTATTCTATCTGTTCCCGTCGTTGCAGCAGCTTCAACCATTTCAACCACCGGGTCGACGAAAATGGATACCCTTATCCCGGCACCTTTGAAAACTTTGATCATATCTTTCAAGTACTGCTGGTTTTTAATAGTATCCCAGCCATGATTGGAGGTGAGCTGACCCAAAACATCAGGTACCAAAGTAACCTGCTCGGGTTTATTGGCTAAAACCAGGTCGATAAATTTTTGCTCCTGGCAATTACCTTCGATATTAAATTCAGTAGTTACAACTTTTTTCAAATCGAAAACATCCTGGTAACGGATGTGCCTTTCGTCTGGGCGCGGGTGCACGGTGATTCCCTGCGCACCAAAACGTTCGCAATCTTTGGCAACCTGTACCAGGTCGGGGTTATTTCCACCGCGCGAATTGCGCAGCGTGGCTATTTTATTGATATTGATGGAAAGACGGGTCATGGATATTTCGGATTTGAGATTTTCGATTTCGGATTTGATTTCCTTCATCAGCACAAACAAGTGAGGTAAATATCATTATTCCTAAATTAACATCTGAAACAAAATTCGGATTAGCTTATTTTTGATACGTATATGACCAAAATACTTAAGCCCTTATTGCTTGTACTACTGGCATTTGCATTTACGCAAACTTGTCGTGCCCAGCAAAACTTTCTCAACATTAAATATTACCGGGTTTATTACGGCTGGGCGCACAATTACCCGCAGGACTGGCTCATTCTCCGTCGCTTTGAAAACAACGGTAAGGATTATTTGCTGATGATAAACCCGCAAAACCTGCAAAGCAAGGTAGACGAAAGCAGTATCTATCAAATAAAACCGATGACGCTTGCCGAAACACGCACTTTTTTTAAGAAAACCCCTTATGAAAAGGCCATCCGTACCGTCGAAAAGCAATCCGTTAGCATACAGGACGCCGGGATAGAAAAAGGGATACCGTCTGAAACAGGAATTAGCCTGACCGCCGACCTATGCCCCTCGCACAAACCTTTGGACCGCCGCATTTTCACCGACATTATCAACGAATTCAAAAAGGTGGAAAAACCTGCACCCATAGCGCTTTCGGTAAGCGGACTTTGGATGCTTTCGCATACTACCGACATTAAATGGCTCAAGAAATTGCGCGATTCTGGCGAGATACGTATTACCTGGGTAAATCACTCGTTCAACCATCGCGTGAGCAAAACGGCGCCCCTAAAGGAAAACTTCCTGCTGGAACCGGGCACCGACATCAGTTACGAAATTTTAGCTACTGAAAAATTGATGCTGAAAAACGGGCTCATACCTTCCTGCTTTTTCCGCTTCCCCGGCCTGGTATCCGACCAAAAGTTAGTTTATAAAGTGACTGAATTCGGTCTGATACCAATAGGCTCTGATGCCTGGCTCGCCAAAGGACAGCAGGCGCAGGATGGCAGCATTGTATTGATACACGGTAACGGAAATGAACCGGTTGGTGTGAATGATTTTATCAAGCTACTCCAGTCCAAAACCAAACAGATAGCACAAAAGCAATGGCTGCTCTACGATTTGAGTAGTACAGTAGAAGATGAAGAACAACAGGGGCAATAATCGTAAAGAAACTGGTTAGTATTTTAGAGTTTAGAAATTAGGATATAGAATTTTTTTCCTATGAGCTGGATATGCCCCAAGTGCGAGCGCGAATTAAAACAACTTAACCAAATGCACTATTGCATTAAGGTAAGTGTTGACGATTTGCTGAAAGGCCAGAGCGAAGAATTGGTTTTAGCCTTTGACAAGCTGCTTGCTGAAGTTGCAGAGTGGGATGGCGTAACCGTTAGCTGTTCGAAAAACTGTATCGTATTTGTGCACAAACAAACTTTCTTTGTCATCCGACCGATGAAAAAGTGGCTCGACCTTAAATTTTATTCCGAAAAGAAAACTGAAGTATCTTTTATCTACAAAAGCGATTTGTACGGCAAACGTTATCAGAATTATATCCGGCTCACTACTTTAGACCAACTTACACCACGGGTTTTTGCTTTGGTGAAGGAGTCGTATTGGTTGCTGTAGACGAAAGGGCGTTAGCCTTCAAATAAATATGAAAAACATTTATGGAAAGGTCACGTCATTTGCATCTTTAACAAAAGGTAATTGTTCATGATAAAACTTACACAAATTGTTGCTCTTTGCATTTTTTGTTGCATTCTGCTTGCAATAAAGGCACTTGACTCGGGTAAATATCAAAATGACCTGGCTGAGCGCAATTTGAAGGGGAAAGTAAAATTGTGTATAGAATTTGTTTATCACGAACCGAAAATCAATGATACGATTGATACAGGATGGGTATATAAAACCATTTCTTCATTCGATTTAAAAGGCAAGTCTCAAAGTTGGTATTTATGTGACGGCGCGCCAAATTACAGAACAGAAATGGCTATGACTTCCTCTTATGACAAAGAAGGTAGAGAGGTTGACACAAAAGATTCTTTGGGAAAAATCATTAGTCGTTCAACTTATAATAGAAATGCTGAAAATAATTTGATTGAATCATATTGGTCTGAATTATCCTCTAAGCCAATGTTCAAAATAATCTATAATCATTTTGGGCGACGGGATAGCATGTACTGTTATAACATCGCTGGAGGCTTTATGGGAACAGTTATTTATCGGTATAACAAAAGCAATGACATGATTGAAGAACTCAGATATTCACGTAATAGCAAACTGACCGGTAAAGAAATATATTATTATAACAAAACCAACCTGAAAATTTCGGAGATGCACTATGACAGCTTGGGGACCAAAACTGGCAAAATGACCTATGCTTACGACGATTATGGGAATATGATTATGGAAATAGATTCAAATAACATGTACATCGGGGGTGAACGAGTCTTTTCTGTAGATCCGAATAACAAAGATATTTTGATCTTTAAATGCTCCTATGGAAATTTCGATAACCACCATAATTGGTTACGAGAAGACATGTTTTACAATAATAAGATAGTTAAAACATTTAAGCGCAAAATAGACTACTATCCATAACCAAAAAAGGCCCCATCTTGCGACCGAGGCCTTTTTGAATTTTACTTTTACCTTTTGACTTAGTAACGGTAGTATTCCGGTTTAAACGGACCATTCACCGCTACACCGATATAATCGGCCTGGTGCTGATCCAGTTCTTCCAGTTCAACACCAATTTTAGCAAGGTGTAAACGGGCAACTTTTTCGTCCAGGTGTTTTGGCAGGGTGTAAACTTTGTTTTCGTAATTGGCGCTGTTCGCCCAAAGCTCCAGCTGTGCTAAAGTTTGGTTAGTGAACGAATTACTCATCACAAAGCTCGGGTGACCGGTAGCACAACCTAAGTTCACCAAACGGCCTTCAGCCAACACGATCAGGTCTTTACCGTTGATGGTATATTTATCAACCTGTGGTTTGATCTCGATTTTGGTAGCGCCATAATTTTCGTTTAACCAGGCCATGTCAATTTCATTGTCAAAGTGGCCTATGTTACAAACGATGGCCTTATCTTTTAATGCACGGAAATGTTTTTCGCGCAGAATATCGCAGTTACCTGTTGCTGTTACCACGATGTCGGCTTCAGCAATAGCAGTTGAAAGTTTCTTCACTTCAAAACCTTCCATTGCTGCCTGTAAAGCACAGATCGGGTCGATCTCGGTTACGATAACACGTACACCAGCGTTGCGCAACGAATCGGCAGAACCTTTGCCCACGTCGCCATAACCGCAAACAACAGCCACTTTACCAGCCATCATTACGTCGGTAGCGCGGCGGATAGCATCCACCAGTGATTCGCGGCAGCCGTATTTATTATCAAATTTCGATTTGGTAACAGAGTCGTTAACATTAATAGCAGGCATCGGCAAAGTACCGGCCTTAACCCTATCGTACAGGCGGTGTACGCCGGTAGTAGTTTCCTCTGATAAACCTTTGATGTTTGATACCAGTTCAGGGAACCTGTCTAATACCATATTGGTCAAATCGCCGCCGTCATCTAAGATCATATTTAATGGCTTGCGATCTTCGCCGAAGTGTAATGTTTGCTCAATGCACCAGTCAAATTCTTCTTCATTCAAACCTTTCCAGGCGTAAACTGAAGTTCCGGCAGCAGCGATAGCGGCAGCGGCATGATCCTGGGTGGAGAATATATTACATGACGACCAGGTAACTTCGGCACCTAAAGCCTGTAAGGTCTCTATCAAAACAGCGGTTTGGATGGTCATGTGCAGGCAGCCTGCAATGCGTGCGCCTTTTAACGGCTGCGAAGCGCCAAATTCAGCACGCAATGCCATTAAACCCGGCATTTCTGCTTCGGCCAAGCCGATCTCTTTGCGGCCCCATTCGGCCAGCGACATATCTTTTACTTTGTACTTGGTGTAGGTAGTCTCTACTGATGACGACATAATATCTCTATTTTTTCTGCAAAAATAAGCAATAGAAATATCTTAATGAAATCAGGCATTCACCAATTCAGGCTTGGGCTGCTTATGCGCCGCACTATTACTTTGGGCTGACATGGCTAGTTTACCATTATGCGTTCCGCCCGTTTCAACCTGCAACACTTCTGTTTTTATATCGCCGTTTATGCGGCCGGTGGCACGTATCTCGAGCGAGTGCGTGCTGATATTCCCCTTTACGGTACCGTAAACGATGATCTCTTTGGTAGTGATGTTACCCGTTATACTCCCCTTTTCGCCCAGTATCAACCCTTCATCGATAGTTACATCCCCGTTTATTTGACCTTCGATCCGTACATAAGCAGGTGCTTTCAAATTTCCATCGAACACACAACCCGCACTTATCATGGTGGATATCACCTGCTGATCCAGCTCTACTTTATTCTTCTTTGAAAACATATTTTATAAGTTCTAAATCCTAAACTCTAATCTTTCGGACTTCCGGTCTTTCCGACTTGCGGACTAATTATTCAACGTCAAAAACTTGACCGGGTTTATCGGCTTGCCATTTTTTCGAACCTCGTAGTGCAAATGCGGACCTGTAGTGCGCCCTGTCGAACCTACTTTTCCTATTACGTCTCCCGTTTTTACCTGTTGCCCGTCGTCTACATTAATGCGCGACAAATGACCATAAAGCGTTTGAAAATCATTCTTATGCTGTACAATGATACAATTGCCGTAGCCGCTTTTTCTCCCCGTAAATACCACTTTGCCGTCTGCCGTCACACGCACCGGATCGCCTGTGGCGCCCTTGAAATCAACGCCCGGGTGCAATTCGGCGCTTTCCGAATCAAACGGGTTAGCGCGGTAACCAAATCCAGACGTAATAGAACTCAAACGGGGGTAGCCCATAGGCGTGAACGCTACACTGTTAAGTAAACGGCCCAGGTATTCGTCATAAAGCGAATACTTTTCGTTGTCGCTTACAGTGGTTGAAGCGTTATTATCGCCGCCAATATCTTTTGTCGAGAAGCCTTTCAAGCCTCTTTTTCTTAAATAATCATTTATCTTTTGAAGCTTGCCTTGTATAGACTGTATGTAGCCCGTTGCAGTACTGTTTGCTGCAGGCGCCGCTATGCCTGGAATAACCGCACCTGCCGGCACTTTGCTTTTCAACTGCGCTATTTGCGTAAGCAATTGCTGTGTCTCCTGCTCGTGGCTGTTGTTTTTGGAAGTTAAATAAATAACAGTCCCTGCAAGCGCCAGCACAACACACACGATGGAAACAACATAATGTTTCATCCTTGTTAAGTGCTTGGTTTTTACCCGGATAGACTTGGTTTGCTCCTGGTTCTTATTAACGATAATGATGGTACTAAAATTGGTTAGTTTTAGGTTCATATCTTTAGTTAGCGTTGAAAATGGGTATGCAATATAAAACAATAGACGCATAAAAAACCAAAATATTTCGATAATTCTGCGATAAATCCAAATCCTCCAACCAGGTAGCGAGTCATTACTCGCTAATACGTTTTTAGTCAGCTAAATGTTATTATTACACTTAGAAAATTTTAATAAAAAATCATTTACTATTTTTGTACAAATAATTTAGAAACAGATATGATGTACCCTGAATATTTAGTGACCCCGATGCGGGAGGAACTAACCAGAGTTGGTTTTGAAGAGTTAAAAGATGCGGATGCGGTAACCAAAGCTATTGAGAGTGAAGGCACTGTATTTGTAATGGTAAACTCCGTTTGCGGATGCGCTGCTGCCAACGCACGCCCTGCTGCAAGAATGGCTGCTCAGAACGAAAAACATCCTGATAAAATGGTAACCGTTTTTGCAGGCATGGAAACCGAAGCAGTAAATAAAGCACGTGCTTACATGCTGCCTTACCCGCCATCATCTCCTGCTATGGCTTTGTTTAAGGATGGTAAATTGGTGCACATGATCGAGCGCCATCAAATCGAGGGCCGCCCGGCACAAATGATCGCTGATAATTTGATCGGCGCGTTCGACCATTTTTGCGAAGCAAAACAGAAAGCATAATTTTAGCATAAAGCTTAAGGCAAAAAGGCTGAAAGGATTAATTCCTTTCAGCCTTTTTGTTTTGGATGCAATACTTAAATCACTGGTATATCCGGATTTTCGGGCGCTTTTTTAGAATTTTGTCCCGGTTTCAGTTTCTTTTCTTCCTGTCCGTTAAGCATTTCTTCAAGGCCCGGCCCGTTGGGGTGTCCTAAAGCTTCTTTAACAGGGTCATTGCTGGCCGGCTTAATTGGTTTATTTTTATTTGTGTCCATTGCCTGTCAACAGATACTCATATTCTTTGTTTTTGACCCGCATTTAATAAAGGTGATTGTTACACATTTTGCTTATGCGACATCGCATCTTTTTAAATGAAAATCTTTCTACTTTAGCTAAATATTAACTGTGCATGATGAAAAAACTACTCAGTATCGTTTTCTTATTAATTTCTTCGGGGGTATTTGCTCAAAAAACATATATCCAGTGCGGAAAATTGATTAACGGCATTTCGAACAAAGCTGAAACGGAGATGACGATCGTGGTAGATGGAAATCTCATTACAGATATTCAGAAAGGATACACCAGTGGCAGCGCATCGGATAAGATCATCGATCTTAAAAACAAAACTGTAATGCCAGGCCTGATCGATTGCCATGTGCACCTGGAGGAACAAGGCAGCAAAACCAGCATTATGGACGGTTTTATCAAAACCGACGCCGATATTGCCTACCAGGCTGCCATTTATGCCAAAAGAACATTGATGGCCGGTTTTACTACAGTGCGCGATTTAGGGGGCTCTGGTGTGAATATCAGTTTGGCTAAAGCTGTTCAAAAGGGCCTTGTCGATGGGCCGCGTATTATTAGCGCGGGCCGTGCCATTTCCGCAAGCGGTGGCCACATGGATAACTCCGCTGGTTTCAGGGACGATGTTTTCGACCACAAAATGGGTCCGGATGACGGCGTTGCCGACGGCCGCGATGAACTGATCAAAGCGGTTCGCCTGCAGGTAAAACGGGGCTCAAAAGTGATCAAAATAGCTTCGACGGGCGGCGTGCTCGACCTGACCGAGAATAGTTCAGGCGCTGAATTTTCTATCGACGAGATCAAAGCAGTAGTTGAAACCGCGAAGGATTATGGCCTGCGCGTAGCTTGCCATGCACACGGTGCGGAAGGTATTAAACGTGCAATTTTGGGCGGTGTTACTTCCATAGAGCACGGCACTTTTATGAATGAGGAAGATTTTGAGTTGGCCAAAAAAAATGGCACTTACCTGGTGCCGACCATTATAGCGGGGAAATCTGTTGCCGATTCAGCTAAAATACCGGGGTACTTCCCACCTGTGATAGTGAAAAAGGCGCTGGAAGTGGGCACGCAAATACAGGCCAATTTTGGCAAAGCCTATAAATCGGGTGTGAAAATCGCGTTCGGCACAGATGCGGGGGTATATGCTCACGGCAAAAACGCCAAGGAATTCCAATACATGGTTGAAGCCGGCATGCCGCCAATGGAAGTTATCAAAGCGGCTACCACAAGTGCGGCTGACTTGCTGGGCATGAGTGACAAGGTCGGTAGCATTAGCAAAGGAAAATTCGCGGATATTGTGGCTGTGGATGGCGACCCTTTACAGGATATTACAATTATGCAAAAAATGGCCTTTGTAATGAAGGATGGAAAAACTTATACAAATCAATAATCAATTGCTTAAAATGACAAACCTCAAAAAGCTTTCTGCACTCGCGCTCACCTGCGTATTGGCGGCGGGCACCACTACCTCATTCGCCCAGGGACAGGGCAAGGATGACTCGACCTTGATGAAAATTTACCGTGCCACACCTACTCGCATCAACGACGTAACGCACACCAAACTGGCGGTAAGTTTCGACTACAAAAAATGCTATATGTATGGTAAAGAGTGGGCTACATTTCACCCGCATTTCTACCCTACTGATACGCTTCGGCTGGATGCCAAGGGAATGGATATTAAGGAAATAGCCGTAGTAAAGAACGGCAAAAATGTTCCCCTGAAATATAAATACCAGGACAGCCTGAGCCTGGCTATCCAACTGGATAAAGTGTACCACAATAACGAATCGTACACCATTTATATTAGCTATACTGCCAAGCCGAACGAATTGAAAGTAAAAGGCAGCGCTGCTATCAATGATGCAAAAGGCCTTTATTTCATCAATCCTGACGGAAAAGTTAAGGATAAACCGATCCAGATATGGACACAGGGCGAAACCGAAAGCTCGTCAGCCTGGTTCCCTACCATCGATAAATCGGAACAAAAATGCACCGATGAGATAGCCATGACTGTGCCTTCCAAATACGTTACATTGTCGAATGGCCGCCTGGCGTCGCAAAAGGAAAATGGCAATGGCACCCGCACCGATACCTGGAAAATGGAACTGCCGCATTCTACCTACCTGTTTATGATGGCGGTGGGCGATTTCAAGGTATATCATGATCACTGGCGCAACAAACCGGTTGATTATTACATGGAGCCGAAATATGCGCCTTATGCAAAAGAAATCTTTGGTTTGACACCTGAAATGATCGAATTCTATTCAAATATCACAGGTGTGGATTATCCATGGAATAAATACGCACAGATCACCGTACGCGATTATGTGAGCGGCGCGATGGAAAACACCACCGCAACCCTACACGGCGAGTTTGAGAACCAGACGCACCGCCAGTTGCTCGATTCTTATTACGATTTCGGCATGAGTACGATCGCGCACGAATTATTTCACCAGTGGTTTGGCGATTACGTAACCTGCGAAAGCTGGAGCAACCTGACCGTGAACGAATCTTTCGCCAACTATAGCGAAACACTTTGGGCCGAGCACAAATACGGGCCAGATGTCGCAGCCGATCAAAACCACCAAGACCAGGAAGCTTATTTAAACGATCCAACAGCAGCAAGCAAAGATCTCGTGCGTTTTCATTATGCGGATAAGGAAGACGTGTTTGATGATGTTACTTACCAAAAAGGCGGCCGTATTTTGGGCATGCTGCGTAATTTTTTAGGCAATGATGCTTTCTACAAAGGCCTGAACATTTATCTGAAAACCAACGCTTTCAAAAACGGCGAAGCACAGCAATTGCGTTTAGCGCTTGAAGCCGCCAGCGGCCGCGACCTGAACTGGTTCTTCAACCAGTGGTATTATGGCGCGGGCCACCCGGTATTTGATATCAGCTACAAATATGATGATGCTGCCAAAAAGGAAACAGTATATATCGCACAAAAACAGGATGGTCAAATTTTTAAGATTCCGCTGGCAATAGATATTTATGCAGGTGGTAAAAAAGACCGCCATCATGTTTGGATAGACGGCAAAGCCGATACGCTGACCTTCAGCGTAGCTTCAAAACCCGACCTGGTAAATTTCGATGGCGATAAGATCATCCTTTGCAAAAAAACGGATAACAAATCACTGGATGAGTTCGCTTTCCAGTACGCCAACGCCGGGCTTTACCTGGATCGTTTAGAGGCTATTGAAGCGGCACAAGGCAAACAAGCAGAAAAAGTTGGTCAGAAGATATTGCTTTCAGCCCTGAATGATAAATATTACGGACTGCGCATAGTTGCCATACATGCGCTGAAAATGAACAATGCCGAAATGCACGATGCTGCCTTACCTATCCTGTTGAATCTTGCCAAAACCGACAAGAATACGCTGGTACGCGCAGCAGCCATCAGCGCATTGGGCAAATTAAAAGATCCTGCTAACATGGCCCTTTATCAGCAAGCTATCAAGAGTGAATCGTACGCCATACAAGGCGCTGCGTTAGCCGCTATTAACCCGCTTGATTCTGCACAGGCTGTAAAATTAGCGCTGGGTTTCGAGAAAGACAATACCGGTCCGCTTACAACCGCTATGGTAAGCGTGTTTGCCGCCAGCGGAAAGTCAGAAGCCTGGCCTTTTGTTTACAAACAGTTTAGCGATGGCGATATCAATGCAAAGTTTGGGCTGATCCGCAGTTTTTGCTCTATGACGGCCAAGGTTGACAACAATGCCTATGCCCTACAGGGTATTGAAGCCATAAAAGCCACAGGCATTAAGTATAAAATTTATGGCGGCGTGGGGCCTTTTATTGTCAGTCAATTGAATAATATTAAGGACGCGCGCACTAAAATGAACGACACCGCAGGTGCACAGGCCGCTACAGATGCTGCAAAAGTGGTGAGTGATACGAAGTAGTTAACGCAAAAATGTTATTGAAAGCCGCCAGCAAAAGCGGCTTTTTTTATTTTATAAGAATGACGTTGATTTTAAATGTATTTTTGATAATACAGTATCGCATTATGACTACTTTAACGATAAGCATTCCGGATAAAGAAAAGAAATTAGTTACCGAATTAGTGAAGAAACTTGGCGGAGAAGTGCTAAGTATTGAACGCGAAAAAGCTTTGCACAAACTGAAGGAAGGCTTGACAGAAGTTAAAGCAATTCGTGAGGGGCGAAGCAAAGGCTTAACTTTAGATGACGTCCTTGAGCAATAAAGTTATATATACCTCAAGGTTTGCGAGGGACGCCAAACCTTTCATAAAAAAGTATGCCAGTTTCGGAAAGACATTGGAAAGCTTGAATAGCAAATTAAGTGCAGAACCAAGACTTGGCGAACCTTACGGAAATAAAATTTATAAGATCAGACTTGCCGATGAATCCAAGGGCAAGGGTAAAAGCGGTGGCTTTCGCGTAATAACTTATGTAATAGATGAACGGGAAGACGGCACTGATATTTACTTGATTACCATTTTTAATAAATCTGAAGAAGCAAGTATAAAAAAAGAAGATGTCAAAAAGTTACTAAAGGAATGTGGCTTATAACCGTATTTATTTGACTTTTCTATTTTAACATTTCACTAATAAAAAATAACACTTTTTAACAACGGGATGGTTTATCTTAGTGGTATCAAATACTGCATCATGAAAAAATTACTCCTTATCGTTGCATTGATCGCATGCGGCTGCGGCTTGAAAGCGCAAACGCTTGTAAAACCGTTTGATAGTCTTTTATTGAAGGCACCTAATTTTTATATGAACGTAAAACCGGAAGATAATCCGATAATGAAGAAATATTTCAGCGTACCGCCGATACAAAAAGCCACTCCGCTCATTGCTGCTATAAAACCGGTTACCGCTGTGCCATTTGCCAGCCGTATGCCAATTGCAAAGGTTACAAGCGACGATAAAATGCCAATAGCAAAAGTGAGCAGTAATGACCGCATGCCGGTAGTGACCATAAAACCGGTTGATCCGTTCAAACCGGTTACTCCTTAAAAATCTTTATTTAACAGCTTTTCGAGTTCCGCAAACCCGATATTCATTTTAACGCGGCCTTGTTTTGCGTAAGATATTTCGCCGGTTTCTTCGGATACGATGATGGCTGTTGCCTCGTTGTTTTCGGTTACGCCGATACCGGCCCTGTGTCGTAGCCCAAATTGCAGCGGCAGGTCGGTTTTATCGGTGAGGGGCAGTATGCAGCTTGCAGCTTTGATCTTGTTTTCGGATATCACAACCGCGCCGTCATGCAATGGGCTGTTTTTTTGGAAGATGCTCTCGAGCAGGCGTTTGGATATTTTGGAGTCGAGAAATTCACAGCTATTCTGGTAAAATTGTTCGTCGTAAAATTTAGCAAACACGATAAGCGCGCCCGTGCGGCTTTGCTTCAGGCTTTTACAGGCATCAATGATGGGTTTGATACGGGCATAATTATTTTTTTCGTCCTGGGATTTGCCAAAAAAATACCGCCACCAGGCTTTATTCCGCTGCAGCGAAGCATTTTTACCTACTAATAATAGGAAACGCCTTATTTCCTGCTGAAACAATACAATTACGGCTATGATGCCTACATCGGCTACTTTTTTGAGTATGCCGGCAAGCAGGGGCATTTTGGTGTCAGGAACAATGTAATAAAGCACATAGATGATAGCCAGCCCGATAAAGATATTAGCCGCAATGGTACCCCTGATGAGGTTATACAACTGGTAGATGATGATAGCCAGCAACAGGACATCCAATACAGCGAATGGCGTGATCTTGAGGTGACTGAAATCAAATGATTGCATGTAGCGAAGTTAAGGTTTTGAGTCCGAAAGTCCGCATAAGTCCGGAAGTCGGAAAGAAACTTAGTCAAACACGCTCTTTCGCGTTCTTCGGAAACAAAAGAGACGCGACAATACTGATGGCCAGTATACCCAGGATAATGAGCAATGAAACACCGGTTGTGAGACCTATTTGTTCGGCATGATCGCCCGCCAGCATTTTGAGGCCGATAAAAGAAAGCAATATGGCCAGGCCGATTTTGAGATAATGGAACTTCTCGATGATATTCACCAGCAAAAAGAACATCGACCGCAGGCCGAGGATGGCAAATATGTTTGAAAAGAATACGATATAGGGATCTTTAGTGACCGAAAATATCGCCGGAATGGAGTCGACCGCAAACACCAGGTCGGTAACTTCGATGATCATCAACACCAGGAAAAGCGGGGTTATCAGTTTTTTAGCATCGATCTTAATAAAAAACCTACCACCTTCAAAATGCGGGTGAACAGCAAAATATTTAGAAGCAAATTTTACTACGCTATGATTTTCTGTATCGATCTCGTTCTCCTGGTTGCGATTGATAAACATCATAATGCCGGTATAAACCAGGAATGCTCCGAAAATATATAGCACCCAGTGGAATTGAGCGATCAGCGTCGCGCCCAGGAAAATGAACAGGAAACGCATCACGATAGCACCGAGAATGCCCCAAAGCAATACCTTATGATAATATCGCGGATTAACTGAAAATGCAGTAAATATAAGCACCATCACAAATATGTTATCCACCGATAGCGCGTATTCAACCACATAGCCGGTAATAAATTCGAGCGAGAGGTTTTTTTGGTACTGCTGCAGGCTGGCAGCAAAATCATTGGAATTTAATTGAAGATGATGGAAGTTTTTTAGGTTGACCTGCTGCAGCGCGGCGAAACTATCCACATGGTGCAGCAAATGTCCGTAATTGTAGATAAGGCCATAAAAAACAAGTGCCAATGATACCCAAACCCCGCTCATCAGTGCGGCCTGCTTCATGCTGATGGGTTTGTCCGATTTACCAAACAGGCCCAGGTCAAGTGCCATCATGATAAATATGAACAGGACAAATCCGATGATAAATAGCAGTTCGTTGGGCATTATTTGTTCCTTTCGGTAGTAAACCGCACTAATTGTTCCAAACTAAAGCGCGAATCGCTTTCGGGGAAGGTATTTAATATTGTAAACGCTTCTTCCTGGTATTTTTTCATCTGTGTTTCGGCATATTGCAGGCCGCCTGTTTCATTCACAAAGCGGATGATCTCGGCTATTTTTTTGGCATCGTCATTGTGATTTTTAACCAGGTTGATGATCCTTTTCCGTTCAGAAGATTGGGCATGGTTCAGGGAATAGATCAGCGGAAGCGTAACTTTCTTTTCCTTTATATCTATCCCCAATGGTTTACCCACATCGTCGGTACCAAAATCAAACATATCATCCTTGATCTGGAACGCGATGCCTATCTTCTCGCCAAACAGGCGCATGCGCTCCACGGTCGCATCATCCGCACCTGCTGATGCTGCCCCGCAGGCGCAACAGGATGCTATAAGCGATGCCGTTTTTTGCCGGATAACATCGTAATAAATAGGCTCGTCCACATCCATCTTACGTGCTTTTTCCATTTGCAGCAATTCGCCCTCGCTCATTTGTTTTACCGCTTCCGATACGATCTTGAGCAGGTTGAAGTCTCCATTATTGATGGAGAGTAACAAGCCTTTGGATAGCAAAAAGTCACCCACCAAAACGGCTATCTTATTTTTCCATAAGGCATTGATAGAGAAAAATCCGCGTCGCTGGTAGGAGTTATCCACCACATCATCGTGTACCAGTGTAGCGGTATGCAACAGTTCGACCAATGCGGCCCCACGATGCGTAGCGTCGTTTATTCCACCGCAAATACTGGCTGAAAAAAAAACAAACATGGGCCTTATCTGCTTGCCTTTGCGCTTAACAATATAGTGGGTAATACGGTCGAGCAGGGGCACCGAGCTTTGCATAGAGGTCTTAAACCTTTCCTCAAAAGCATCAATATCAGCTTCAATGGGTTTTTTGATCTCGTTGATGCTCAGCATTGAATTTCTAAAGGCTTTTGATGTAGTTTAAATACCTTATTGACTATGCGCACAAACATAAGCTAAAATTATTTATCTGCGTTGCGGGCATAAATATTTCCACTGTCATTAAACCAATGGGCATCCGGGCACTCTATTATATATCAGTGCAAATTGATAAGTGAGTGTTGATTTGATGGAAGCGTCCCGTTCCGCCTCAGGCGGACGGGGCGCTTTTGTTGTTGGTTGTAATATCGAACACCGAATGCAGAAGGATTTAACTTCGATATTCGGTGTTCAGAATTCGATATTCGATCAAAAATTCTACCTTTGCAATCCTTAATTCCGGAGAGGTGTCTGAGTGGTCGAAAGAGCACGCCTGGAAAGTGTGTATACTTCAAAAGGGTATCGAGGGTTCGAATCCCTCCCTCTCCGCCAGTTTCAATACGATAATACATTAAAAGCCTGCAAATCAAATGATTGCAGGCTTTTGTATTTGTGCCAAAATGCCATTTTATGCACCAATTCACTACAAAAAGGGGCGTAATTCGGTGGGTACATTTCGGCAATACCCTTACTCACCAATTTGTATCTATCCATTTGATTGTCAGGGTATTCATTAATTGAACATCTTGTACAGATCTGATTGCAAGCTTACTTTTGTTTCACTTTTTAACGCTTAAAAACGTATGAAAACTACATTCAGCTTGTTCTTTTATTTAAAGAAGCCAAAAAATTATGAAAACGGGCCGATGCCCATCTATTTACGAATTACCCTACACGGTAAACGTGCCGAAGCAACCTCCGGCAGGGAATGCTTGCCTGCTAACTGGAACGGTTCAACAGGTCGGCTACGAGGCACAAAAGAAGAGGTGAGATCTTTTAATGCTTACCTGGACAATTTGCAAACCCCAAGTTTATGAGGCGCATAAAATATTAACAGAATCAGGTGGCACCATAACAGCAGAATTAATTAAGAATAAGTTGCCAGGTAAAAGTGAGAAAGCAAAAATGCTGATCGCAGTTTTCAAAGAGCATAATAAAAAGGTTGCTGCTTTGGTAGGTAACGAATACGCCGGAGGTACGCTTATGCTTTATGAAACGTCTTTGCTTCAATAAGGTCCCATAAGTTGCCATATAAATCTTTGAAAACGGCCACCGTGCCATAACTTTCAACTATTGGTTCGCGTACAAAAATGATCTCATTTGCAATCATGATGTTATAATCACGATAGAAATCATATGTCTCAAGGAATAAAAAAACTCTGCCCCCACTTTGATTGCCAATCGCGGCCGATTGCTGTTCATTCGCCGCTTTGGCGAGTAACAGACAGCAGCCGGCAGAACCTGGTGGTTGAATAAGTACCCATCGCTTGGCGTCTGATAACACGCTATCCTCTTTAACAGTAAATTTTAGCTTATTTACGTAAAAGTCGATTGCTTCATCGTAATTTTTAACCAAAAGAGCTATGTGAATAATGGATTGTTTCATCGTAAAACCGTTCTCTCAAAATAATTTGTTATTGTTAAAATTCCAGTATTCCAACACGGCTAGGAAATTTGAAGAAATCGATTCATATCCTCGTAATAAGTAATAACATTCTCTTCTGTGAAAGTCCTGCGAATTATTTCTTTGCCAAATAAATCTTTTCTTAAACGCCGGTAAAGATCTATTGCATGACCAATGGATCGAATTATCGATTTTTTATCATGCTCGGCCAACGTATTTTTAAGCGCAGCCAAATTAGTACAACGCTTTTATCTTTGCAAGATGTAACCAATTTCCCAAATGTGTCCAAATGGGTCTTTCAGTTTCCCTATTCGCCAATCACTTTCAGTTGTCATAGGGCATATTTCTGTAGCACCAGACTTTAATGCTTTTTCAAATAGTTCGTCAGCATTTCTTGCCTGTAAAATTATTCTGACCGGACTATCCCGCTTTATGTCTGGACTCAAATTTCCATACTGAGGCTCTTCGTCGCCCACATAAAACTCAGCCTTTTCAATTTCAATTACCGATGTTAGTTTTTGGTCTGGCATTTCGAATCTTTTCCTTTCAGTAGCTCCAAATGCAGCTATATAAAATTCTATAGCCTTTTTTCCATTGTTAACCGTCAAAAAGGGCTTTATGGTTGTAATATTATTGTCTGTCATAAAAAATCTGTTTGTTTTTTAGTTCTGTTTTAGTAGTTTTTATTCCTACTGACAAGTAGCTGAGCTAAATACAGCTTGAATTGCAATTCTATAATCAGTTACATAGGGCCTTACACGCGCACCACGATTAAAATCGCGTTCATAAGCTTTTACGTCAGCGTTTTTTTTTAAAAGCCAGGCTATAAAGTCAAGCCGCCAATTCTTATACCAATTATGGCGTTTTTTTTGTTTTGTTGAAGCCCTGGTTCTCTGTTAATATCCGACGCCCATTTGCTATACTAAAACAGTGGTTCGAATGATTGTTCCGTTATAACCGCTTTAAGAAGTTTGTCTGCTTGATTGTAGGCCGCTTTGTATAAAAAAACAGCCATACTGATCCTGCGCACCCCACATTCTGACAACGCTTTTATTGATGAAAGTTTAGGTGTGCCAACAACGTTTATGGGCAGTGTTGTGGATAGGGCGATCTCTTTAATTGTTGTACTATCTGAAACGCCACTTACGAATAGCCCGTCAGCACCGGCATCCTGGTACAACTTTGCCCTTTTTATAGTTGTTTCAAGTGGCGAATCAACCTTCAACAAGAAGCCATCTGTTCTTGCATTTATAAAGAGCTTTTGGTTGCTTCGTTCTAAATGGTTTTTAATGCCGGAGAGTTTTTTTAAATAAATTTCCTCTCCCTGAACATCTTCCAGATTAATACCTGCAACTCCTATATCAACAAGCTTTTGGATGTTTTCAATTAACTCGTTAGGATTATCCGTATATCCCCTCTCCAGATCAACCGATAACGGGATATTTGTACTGGCTTTTATTCTTTGCACTATATAAAGCAACTCGCTAAATGGAATCTTTTCACCATCTTCATAACCTAATGAATTTGAAATAGCTCCACTTGATGTAGCGATAGCAGCATATCCATTCTGCTCTATCATCTGGGCACTTTTTACATTCCATGCGTTTGCGATTATCAACGGCTTTTCTTGCTGATGTAACTGATAAAATGTTTCGTAATTATTCATAATTATCTAATAAAATGTTGATTCTTATTGTTACTAATTAACCCTATCACTTTATTGGTAGAGTGTTCATTTTAGTAGCACTATTTGCCCAGCGTGATAGCATAGGTGGGTTGTCCGGGTAATAATTATATTCAGTTTATTGCGATAAGGTTCCTTTACAAAATCCTCAGCCGAAACTGAATTATGTTTGTAAAACCAGTCGTCTGCCGATAAACTGTTCATCTTCCCGGTGATTTGCTCATTTACTAATTTCCAGGCAGTTCTCAGTTCTGCTGCCGGGGGAATGTGAGCTACTGTCTTGTCCGGTGATTTAATAAAGATTTCAAATAATTCAGGGTATAATTTATTCCCGAAATTTAGAACGGGGAGCGTGTCATCATGTACCCCTACCAGATGCCCGAGCAGGTAAATACCTCTGTTTTTACCAGGTGCTATTTCCTTCATCAACTGATTATCGGAAATGGAATTAACGATGTCGGTGAATTTTTTGATTTCTGTATTCCAGCGGTCTAAAACCATTTTGACCATTATTTGATTTGCTTTCATTTTTTAGTTTTTTACTTTTAAAGTTTAATAGCCGATTGGCATTTACTGCTTTATAAACTGCTTATTTTCAATTTCATTAATCATTTGCTGAAGTTGATCTCACTGAGAGATATAGAAATGAGCAATGGGTCGGGCAGCAATGGTGTATTATCTTCTTGTCTGACATACACTTTTCGCTCGGTAGCCACTACAATCCCATCGATCTCTCTATGCTCGTCGAGGTATTGTACAACAGGAGCGTTTCCCGAAACTTCCACATCATAATCGTGTCGCCTGATCAATCCATTTGAATTAATATAAAACACCTGTTCCTTGCTATGCGTTGCGATATAATCAGGAAACTTCACCTTGAGCCTGCGCCAGGTTTCCCCGTTTTCTTCCCATGGTTCCATTTCCCGGGTTTCAAAACCAGGCTCTGTAAAAGAAAAGGGTGAGGTCAAATAAGTCCATATCGAATAACCGGCTACATAAGCCAGCTGTAGTTTGCTGTATTGTGATTCGAGCGTATGGCCCTGCAAAGATAAGCGCGGATTAAGTAATTCCTCGATTAACTTACCTCCATTAGTTTCAATAGCAACCCTGTTGGCTTTAACCGACGTGTGATATGCAGCGTTTTGAAATGGCGAATGGGAGACCCATTGTTGGTTTAAATCAATAGTGATATTTACCTTATCCAGGATACCGGCTACACCTTTCATAGGCCATAACACACCTCCGGTTACCTGGGTGGCCGACATGGTACGATATTGCTTCCAGCGGCCCAGGCCCCCATGGCCTTCAATCACAACGTCTAATAGGTTTTTCATATTCGTAGTATTTATGTTTAATGATATTTTTTTGAATAACTTGTTTGTTAGCGCGCTAGTCAACGATCGATCCGCAGGAAAGATTAATAACAGTACCTGTAATCGCACTCGCCTGGTCGGAGGCTATAAACGCCGCAGTATTTGCAACCTCGGCCAGGTTGGGTAATCGTTTCAATACGGTCATGCTTTCCATTAGCGATTGAAACTCTTTGTTCGATGGCATACCATAGGCCTGGGCGTGGAGGCCGAAAACTTCAGTAATCGTATCCGTTTCCGGGATACCGTCCGGTCGCAGGCAAACCACACGAACACCATAAGGGCCCAACTCACCCGCCAAAGTACGTGTAAGGGATTCGATTACCGACCAAGCTGCTGCCATGCCGCCAACAAGCGGCGCTGCCATCTTTGCCGGTGTTGCCGTGAGGGTGATAATAACACCGGCGCCATTCCCCACCATGTGCTCTCCGGCCGCTTTCGCGGTTAAAAAATGTGAGAATGCGTAAAAGTTGATCGGGAAAGTAAAGCCTTCCGGAGATAATTTGAGCAAAGGGATACCCTGTACACCGGTTTGGGGGGTGCTGATAGCATTAAAAGAAATGTCTATTTTTTCGACTTTCTCCAACATCCTCCTAAAGTGCTTGTTGACATCATGTTCGCTTGTGGCATCAACTACATCCACTTCAACTAATCCGCCTTCCATTGTAATGGCTTCTGCCACTATCTCCAATGAATCGTGAGAATGTCCCGTCAGGAACATTTTAGCACCCTGACGGGCGAAAGCACGGGCCACAGCGCTGCCAATGGCGCCGCCAGCTCCATAAATAACCGCATTTTTGTTTTTTAAGATCATAATATTAAGATTTGAGAATTTCTAAGGATTTATTGAGTTTGTGACTAATTTTCATATTTGCACAGTTTTTATTTTTCAATAATTTCAGGTTCGATCTGCGGCGGCAATAACTTGTAAACCACCGGGGTAACGATCCGGGATAAAATAGTTGAGCTAATTAAACCGCCGATAAGAACGAGCGCCAGCGGTGAAATAAGGGGGTTAGAACTTAACGCAATAGGAAGCATCCCGCAGATCGCGGTGATCGAGGTCAGCACAACCGGAAGAAACCTGATTTCACCGGCTTTTTCAATAGCCGCAACCAATGGCATGCCTTGCTGGCGGAGTTGATTGGTGAAATCGACCAATAGGATCGAATTCTTAACCTCGACACCAGCGAGACCGATGAAACCGATAATGGTTACATACGACATCGGATAGCCGGTGAGGAACAGGATCAATGCACCGCCTACAACGCCCAGCGGGATAACCGAAAGCACGATAAGCAGGCCCTTGAATGTCTTGAATTGAAGGATCAGCGCTACGACGAACAGGAATAGAGTCGCAATAACTACTGTAATAAATCCCCTGTTTAAGGTGTCATCTTCGCTTTCAGCCTGCCCGGCCAGCTTATAATAATAACCGGGAGGCATTTTTATGGCGTTTAGTTTGGGAACGATCGTTGGCAAAACATCGTTGGCCAGTATGCCCTGGCTGGTAGCTGCGGTAACTTTTGCAAAGCGGTTCTTATTGAACCTGTTGATGAGTGTCGGCGAACTTTCGAACGTCAGCTGAGCTACCTGGTTCAATGGCACAGGCAGACCCGAAGTTCCATATACGTAGATGTCGCGGAAAATGTTAAGCGTGACAAACTTATCTTTTGGCGCCTCCACGATAATATTGTAGTCGTCATTGTTCTCATCCGTAAATGAGCCGACATTGAGGCCCGCAATCGCCAGACGGACGATGCGGTCGATGTCCGAGGTCTGTATGCCGAGGGTTCTTGCCTTTTCCCGGTTGATCTGTACCTTGATGTCAGACTTGAACGAGCCAAGGTCATTATTAACGTTAACGACACCCTTGCTTTTCAGCAATATTTGCTCAACCTGCTGCGTAAGTTTCCTGAGCGAATCGATATTGTCGCCAAAAACACGGACGGAGATAGGCGCTTCGATCGGAGGCCCTTGTACAAAATTGCTTACTTCTACTTTCGCCCACGGAAAATTGCTGAATTGCTTTCTTACGTCTTCAATGATCTTGCTCTTTTCCGTAGCTTTCGTATCATCCTTTAACAGCACGAACAATTCGGCGAAATCCGCTTTCTCCTGCTGCTGGTAGGTATTGTAATATATGCGTGGATTTCCCTTTCCGACATTACTGGTCAGGTATTTGATGTATGGTTTATGGATCAAACTGTCTTCCACCAATTTTGTGATCCTGTTGGTTTCGTAAATGTTACTCTGAACCGATGGCTTGATGTCAATGACGAACATCGGTTTCTCCGAGTCCGGGAATAAAATGAATCCTATCTGTTTGAAGAGGCCGAACGAACTAACGAATAGCAACAGCGCTATTAAAAGCGCCGTCTTGGGCCACTTGAGTGCTTTATCCAATAGCGGCGCGTAAGTCTGGTGGATTGCTTTTTTCAACCCATGCATAAAGAAATTGCCATCTTTATTCGGATTCGGTTTTAAAAACCTGCTTGCCAGAAAAGGGACCAGAGTGAGCGACACCAAAAGCGACGCGACAACGGACATGATGATCGCCAGCGGTAAACCCCTGGTAAATTCGCCCGGACCTCCAGGCAGGAAAACGAGAGGCAGGAAGGCTATGATCAGGGTTGCGGTACAGCCCAATACTGCCATGCCAATCTGTTTGGTAGCCAGTACCGCGGTTTCTTTCGCGCTATGGCCCTCATGCAGCCAGCGTTCTATATTCTCAACAACTACGATGCTGTCATCAACCAGGAGACTAAGCGCAACGATCAGCCCGACGATACTGAACTGGTTAAGCGAAATGTTCAAATAGCTTAACCCCACTAACCCCAAGGAAAGCGACAGCGGAATAGCCACCATGACGATCAGTGCCGGCCGTATACCGAGCGGTAACAGGGTAATGAGAACAAGCACGATCGCAATCAGAAAATCCTCGCCAAGTCCATTCAGGCGGTAAGCAACGTTATCCGCCTGATCAAAAACCTTGATCAATTTCATATTGGAAGGTAATGAACTGGTGTACCCGGCGATAACAGGCAGGTAGTTCTTTTGAGCAACAGCGATATTTGATCCGCTCTTCAGACACGCTGAAACCAGCACGCACCGATGCCCGTTGACCCGCGTAATGTACTTTTCATCTTCATAGTTAAAACGGACGTCCGCGATATCCTTTAACAGAACTATTTTTCCGTTCGAATTGTAGATCACCGTTCCTGCGATATCATCGACACTTTTGTATTTACCATTGGTCTTGATGTCGTAGGATTTGGTATTGATATTAATATTACCGCCAGGCGTGTTGACAGCTTCGCCCTTGAGTGTACCGACAACGGTATTTAGCGGGATGTTAAGCTTCGCGATCTTTGAGAGATTAAGATCGACCCTCACGATCTGTTCGGGGAAACCTGAGTACTCCACATTTTTTAATTCCGGTATTTTTTCCAATACCTTCTTCAGTTTATCGGCCTGATCCCTCAGTTCCTTGTAAGAGGCATTTTCAGAAGCCAGCCCGATCTGCAGGATATTTACTTCCGTGGGGTCCATCTTCTTGATTTCGATCTTGTAGAGGTCAGCAGGCAGATCACTGCGGAGGCTGTTTATTTCCCTGACTACGTCCTGGTATTTGACCTCCCAGTCCGTACTGTACTTGAACAGGATATTGGTAACGGAGAGGCCATCCTGAACGGTTGATGTCAGTTTATCCACATCATCGAGATCGTATAATTTTTTCTCGATTGGCTTCACCACCAACTCTTCCATATCCCTGGAGTTTGTTCCCGGATAAACGACATTGATAAAATAGGCAGGTGGCCTTATTTCCGCATCCTCGGCGCGGGGCATGGTTAGGATGGTCACCAGCCCGATGACCGCTGCCATAAGCGCCATCACCAGGGTAAATTGGTAGTTTTTAACAGAATATGCTGTGATCTTCATATGGCTATTTTGCTATGGCTATTTTGGAATTTTCATTAAGAAAGGCTTCATTAGATACGATCACTGCATCGCCTTCTTTGAGTCCTGACCGAACGATCACACTTTTGTCGTTGAACGTTCCGATCAGCACATCAATTCTCTTTAAGGAATGGTCATCTTTGGCGACGTAAACCTGCGCACGCTGCCCGTTGACCTGGATCAAGGCCTCAAATGGGATCGTAAACTCCTTTACCGGTTTGCCTGGCGCGATGACAGCTTTCCCGAACATACCTACGGCCGGAGTTTCACTATCAAAATTCACTTTGAGGTCCACCTGGAACGAGCCGCCTGATTTATCGGCCGATCTGGATTTGCGGTACACGAAGCCGGTAAAGGTCTTACCGGCAAAAGCGTCTAGTTCAATCGTTGCTTTCTGACCGGTGCCGATCAAGGCCCACTGCTCATCGGTAACGCCTACCCGCAGTAAAAAATCGTCACTGCCTGATGCTTCATCAACGGTGAGCACCGGAATTCCGGGGGCGGTTACCTCGCCTTCGTTGCTTGATTTAGCCGTAACAAATCCATCGGCTTCTGCTTTAATGTAGGCGTACTGCTGATCGAATGCGATAGCGTCCAATACCCTTTTAGCAACCTCGAACGCCGTCTTAGCATTTTGCATTTGTTCGAGCGTGACCACGCTGTCCCTATACAAATTGGTGGCGCGCTCATAATCCCTCTGAGTTTTCTCAACCGCCAGCTTAGCCTGGTCAAGTTGGGAATTGACTTCCGTTACTTTTAGCGCAGCCAATAATTGTCCCTTTTTGACAAATTCGCCTTCCTTCACGTAGATCCTGTCAATAACACCACCTGTCTTAAACGACAATTTGGCTTCGTTTTCCGTCGCCAACAATCCGTCGACTTTGATCGAATCCCTTATTTCCTCGGTGCTGACATTCGCCACTTTGACCGTAGTGCGATTTTCATCCCTGGTGGAAGTGACAAACGTTTTTTCCTTTTGTCCACAAGACACCAGGGTCGCGGATAAGGCCAATGCAGTAATAATCTTTTTCATTTTCCTTTTACTTTAGATGTTGCGGTTTGTCTTTCATATTCGGCCAATTGGATCAGGACATTGTACCGTGCGATGTTTAATTTTAATGATGAGTCTGTTAGCTGATTCCTGGCATCGATAAATTCGATAAGCGAGTTGGAACCTTCCTTGTATCCCTTGTCGATCAGATTAAAGTAAGCCCCGGCAGCGGTCAGTTGCAATTCAGTTGTGCGCGCTTCAGCCATGGCAGATATCAAATTATTTCGGGCCGATATCGCGGCGACCTGTAATTGTTTGCTCAGTTGGTCCTTTTGCTCGACAAGAGAAGATCGCTGCAGCTGCGCCAGTTTGATGTTGTTCCTGTTTCGGCCACCGCTGAAAATTGGGACGCTAAGCTGCGCACCGAAGAGATAATAGCGGCTGTGTGAACCGAATTCGAAATTGGAGGCCTGCGACCCCAGATCCAGGTAGGTGTTGACCTTCGGAATAAAAAAACTTTGGTTTTGCCGGATGACAGTTGCTGAAATTTCAATTCCGGTATTTAATTGGTGCAATTCACTGCGATCGCCGGTATTCGGATCGGTGGCCAGAACCTTGACAACAGAATCAGGAAGAGCGTGCGGTTCAGCAATCACTGAATCCGTCAAGGGCCTGTTAATAAGGAAGTTCAAGTAATTCCTGGCGGTGACCCGCGCGTTCTCCGCTTCAATTATTCTTGCGGCCACATTCTGTTGCTCACTCTCGGCGCGCAAAATATTTGCAGGCAACCCCTTGCCGTTTTCTTTAAGGGACCTGCTCACTTTCAAATTTTGACCGACCAGTTGAAGCGCGTTCCGGTAGATACTCACCGCATCAAGCGAGGAGCAATAACTAAAATAGGCTTGCTTGATTTCCTTCCTCAACTGCTCGCGGTAAATATCTGTTTCATATTCCGCCATCACCACGCCCTGGTCACTTATCTTCTTATTGTAATAGAGATCTGTGTTCAGTAACGGATAGGAGATATGAAAGCGGGCATCATAAAAATTATTGGGGAGGAATTGCTGATTTATGTCTTTGACCTGGGAGAATTTCTGGGAGGATGTCAACTGATTTAACGTAGAGTACACCTTATTCAATAAGTCGCTCAACGGCAGATCAATGGAACGTCCGCCCTGGGCGGACAAATAATCGGTATTGAAGGTCAGAACCGGGAGAAAAAAACTCTTCGCATTCTTGAGCATTAGTAGGCTCTGCTCCAGCGAAATATTCTTTTCCTTCAATACCTGGTTATTGGCCAGGCCGGTATCAATATACTCGGATAAATGGTCCTGCGCTAAAGCCGGAATGGTGACTATACTTAAGAGGATACCAAACAGTCTTTTTTTCATGCTTTATTTTCTTTTTTATTTACCAGATACAGTATATTTGCATGCTTTTAAATAGCAACTGGTTGCAAATATAAATGTTTAATTGCAAAATGCAACTGGTTTTAAAAAAAATGTTATATGGGAAATCATAGATCATATTGTGCCATAAACTTGGGCCTGGAGGTTTTTGGAGATAAGTGGAGCTTAATCATAATCAGGGGAATGATGTTCGAGGGAAAGCGACATTTCAGGGAATTGCTTCAATCAGATGAAAAAATCGCATCTAACATTTTAACCGACAGGCTTGCTATGCTTGAACGGGAAGGGATAATCACTAAAGAAAGCGACCCTGAACATAAACAAAAGATCATTTACAGCCTTACTCAAAAAGGCATTGATCTTTTACCTATACTTACCCAAGTGGTTGTATGGAGCTTCAAGTACATGCCAATTGATATTGAAGTAAACCGACATGCCAAAATTGTGGCTGAGGGTGGAAATGAAATGCAGGAAGCGATTAAACAGCAGTTAAGGAAGGAACATTTGAGAAATTAACCATCAAATAAAAAAATTGATTAAATCGACCGGTGGTTAGTTAATTTGAGCGTCCGCAATGGCGAATGAAGTATATTTACCAGCACTTGCATGCAACGCCCCAGCAGACGCAATATCCCTGACAACAGCTTTCACAGGCGCCAGGGTGTGTCCGGTGATAAAAAGCGTGGCTTCTTCGCGTGCAAAAGCACGCTTGACCGCGCCGCTGATCCTTCGACTGCCCCATAAGTCAACTGCCATTTTGTTTTTAATTCATTCATAATTTTTTTTTAATACCGGGAATTACGCGTGAGTCCTTCATGCTGCATGACAAAGACGTTTTGGGTTAACGTTTCCTGACATTTTATTTCCTGCTTAAGCAGCGAATGTTTCAATATACTGAGCGTTTTTTAAGGCTGCAATTGTTAATGGCAATTTGCAAACTTACAATTCGCAATAGGGTTAATTGAAGATCAGAAAATCAAAAAGCCACTCAGAATGAATCGAAGTGGCTTTTTATTGCTTTAGACGCTAGGCTCGAACCAGCGACCCGCCAATTTGATTTGAAAACCAAAATCAGTCATTTTTTACAGTTTTTATTTTTTAAGCCGCATTAATTTTGGACAAAAAGCAAATGGATATGAAGACTAATCAATTAACAGCGAAATGTAAATTAACATTAAATGTATTTGCGCTTCTGCTAACGACACTTTTATTTACCAATACTTATGGACAAACAAATGATAAAAAAACACAACCTGTTCACTACAATCGCCCCTTAACACCGGTTCGCGGCTATTACAAACAATTGGAGGCTTTTAGCTCCGCACCGAAATCACCAAATGAGGAAGTTGATAAAAAGAAATTCATTACCGCCCAGGCAGCCATAGACAAAAGACTCAGCCTCAAACCAATTTATTTATCCGAAGTTCCTGCCGATGATTTCACGCTTCCGGAGCCTCCGGCCAATAGTTCACTACAAACCCGTGCAGAACTGAATTATCTGGTTGAACTGGAGAAAAATCGGACTGAAGAAGATATAAGGAGATGTCACTTCATGTCCGGGATCTATTATAATCTTAATATTCATCCGGGAGATACCGCATATAATAAGAACAGGGAAAATCTTTTCTATATAGGCCATTCTATAGGCACTTGGTTTAATCAGAAAACACTTCCCTTAACAGCCGACTTAATGGCCAATGTTTGGCGTGACGCAAATTATTTTATTTGGGCGTTAAAGTATAAATATGCCCGGATCAGGCCTTATATGCTGGACTCCAAATTAAAGAACCTTGAAGAAGCGAATGCTCCGTCATATCCTACAGGTACGGCAACCGATTCTTATATTCAAGCTTATATTTTTCAGGAATTAGCGCCGCAGTTTACAGATATTTTTGTAAGCGATGCTTATGACATGTCGCAATCACGCGAGGTAATAGAAGTACATTATCCCAGCGATGTTGAAGGTTCAAGAATATTAGCCAGACAGTTTGTAAACAAGCTTTTTCAAAACAAGAAATTCCTTAGCGATTTTGAGAATGTGAAAAAGGAATGGGCTTCCAAAGCAAGGGAAAGCTTAGTTGACAAGTGAGATATCGAAATATGAAATTCAAAATCTTCTCCTTGTTTCAGCAAATAAATATTCATGATGCACTTTATAGTAAGGCTATGCTAAATACGTGCAAGAACACCAGCGTACGTTGCTATGA
>JBIOHG010000004.1:0-120282 GCA_044448765.1 Sphingobacteriales bacterium
GTCCGAATAGTTTGCTGCAGAAGCCGAATCAAGATACCCCTGGTAAAAGGTTATTTCGGGTATGCGGGTATAAAAAAAGTCGTTATAAGGCTTAATGGTTTGCTCCAGCACATCATTTTTTTTTGAAGAAAATTCAGTTTCAACAAAGTTTGCCGTGAGACGGTAGGCGATAAACAAGGCCACGATGAAGGTTACCGATATCAATACCAGGAAAGCGATGATCAATGAAAAATTTTTCCGGTAAGCGGTTTGTTGTGTTTTCATGGAAAACGGGTTAGGGGTTAACCCGCATATTTTTATCCAGGAATTTTTCTATTTCGGCGTACATATCTATCCGGTTAATTTCGCTCCTGAAAACCTTACGCTCCCGCGGCACCAGGTTGTAGGTTACAGGTACGTTTTGTTTTTTTAGTTGCCGAACAAACTGGTTCAGCTCACTGATGTTTACGCTTTCATCATTGGCACCCTGGAATATCAATAAAGGCGCCTTTATTTTATCCGTATGGAATACCGGCGATGCTGCCCGCAATCGCTCCGCATCCGATTCGGGGTTACCTATCATCTCGTATATCATCTGCAGGCGCGGCTTCAAATAGGGAGGTACATCTTTAATATAGGTGAAAAAATTGATCAGCCCGTATTGTATAATGGCGCAGTTGTACATGTTAGGATGAACTGAAATGGCATTCAGGGCAAAAAAACCACCAAAACCACCACCGAAAATTGCGATCTTTTTGGGATTGGCAATGTTTTGGCTAATCAGCCAGTTTACGCCATCGGTAATATCGTCCTGTATTTTGTTATCGGCTTGTTTAAGCCCTGCACTAAAAAAAGCCTTACCATATCCTGATGACCCGCGGTAATTAACCTGGAAAACCGCATACCCCCGGTTGGCTAAAAACTGTACCTCGTCGCTGTATCTCCAGGTATCACGGCTTCTCCATGGCGCATCGTGCGGCAAAACCACTACCGGCAGGTCTGTTGTTTTTGAGCCCTGGGGCAATGTTAAATATCCATTAATGAGCAAGCCATCACGGGCTCTAAATGAGACGGGTTTCATTGCGCACAACTCTTCTGGTTTTATGGTCGAATTGATATCCCCCAGCTTTGTCAGCTTTTCGTCCGTAGTTTCGTAAAGGTAGTAAGTACCCGGGTTACGATCTGTGTATGTAAATACGATAAACTTATCCTCGGCACTGTCGCGGCCAACTATATTTATCTCAGTATTATGCAGCTGCAGGGCCAGCTTATCATAAATATGTTTAGTGCTATCGTTCAAAAAATGCTTGGTCGGCTTTTCTTCCTCGCAAACGGCAAGCTCCAGCCGGTGCCTGCTTTTCGAATAATCAACTTTTGAAATATCGGCTTTATTGCAACTTAAAACCACCCTTAGCTCCTTCCCGCTTAATGCATCTATCTCAACCAGTGCTGTTTTGTCCTGGTTTACGTTTGACAGGGCGTAAAAATTGTCCTTCTCGCCGGTGAATGCTATCGGAGCAACCCTGTTTTTGAAATTGTTTTTGATAATAGGCTTAAATGGCGAATTATCATTGGCGCGGTACAGGATGGTTTCGTCCACGCCATCGGAGGCTTTTACCAGTCGTATTTTCCCATCATCATCGGGGAACCATTCTGTTAAATTACCAGGGTTAATGATATAAGGCTTCAGCTCGCCGCTTTTGATATTCAATTTGTATATGTCAAAATTCGCCGGGTCGCGCTTGTTCATCGCGATGGTAATAATATCCGGGGCGGTCTTATTTTGATTATTAAGTAGCCGAATACGCCCCTTTTCTATCGACAATATCTCGCGGTCTTTCAGTGTTGAAACATCCAGCGCCGACATACTGTATTCATCAAGCGAAATAATATCCCTGATAAAAACGATCTGGTCATTATAAGCCCATGAATATTCGCGGATAGGGTAGTCAGTAAACGATGTTGCCCTTCGTTCCTTACCGTCGGCTAATGACTTGATAAATAAATTCTGATGGCCTTTATATGATTTAAGATAGGAGATATATTTACCATCGAGCGATAATCTAAAAACACTCTCTTCGGGTGTTTTAAAAAAATCACTGATGGGTATCTGGCGTACCTGTTGCTGCCTGCACGCACAAATGGCGGTCAGGATCATCACGGAAAGCCATATCCTTGCTTTATTCAACATTGGTTAATTGGGTTATGCAATACCCGTAGGTTAAACATAGATAAATTACACTACCGAAACAAAATGTCACTACAATTTTACCGCTTTTGCACGTTATATTACCACGGGCGGCGGGCCTGGAAATGAATTTAATTGATTATTTTTGATAAGATGAAGCGAGCGGCGGCTATTATTATTTTTCAGTTATTTTTTTGTTCCCTGCTTTTTGCCCAGGATGAGTTGCAACTTGCGAAACAATTTACCGCCAGCGGAGAATTACAAAAAGCGCAGGATATTTACCAAAAGTTATATAAACAGGACAACGAAGCTTACTATTCATATTATATAAATAGTTTGCTGTCGCTAAAAAAATTTGATGAGGCCGAAAGCATCACCAAAAAACTGCTGCGCAAGCATCCTGGTGAATATCGGTATTCAATTACACTCGGCCGTATTTACACCCAAAAAGGCGAGATAGACAAGGCCAACCTGGTGTATGACGACCTGGTTAAAAACCTGCCTGCCGATGCCGGTGAGATATCCAATGTTGCTTCGCAGTTTTACCAGGCTGAGAATGCCGATTATGCCATAAAAATATTTTTGCAGGGCCGTAAGCTATTAAATAACGAGAAACTGTACTCGTTTGAATTGCTTAGCCTTTACCGTTTTAAGCGTGACAAGGCTGCATTAGTTGAGGAGTATTTAAATTTTTTACCTGATAATCCGTCCTTCATAACACAAGCGGAAAATACGTTATCTTCTATGTTTGACGGCCCTGCCGATTATGATATGATGAAGACGGCTCTTTTTAAACGTATACAAAAGGAGCCTCAACAAACATTGTATATCGATTTACTTACCTGGCAGTTTTTGCAGCAAAAGGATTTTGACCAGGCCCTTAACCAGGTAATCGCTTTAAGCCGGAGGCAAAATGATGACGGCAACAATGTTTTTGAACTTTGCCAAACATTGATCTCAAACGAAGCTTATGATGCCGCCATACGCGGATATGAATATGTAATAAGCCGGGGCAGGGACCAGCCGTATTACGTTTCCGCAAAAATTGAATTGATCAATACCAAAAACCTGCTGGTTACATCAGGGAAATATATGCAGGCCGACCTGTTAAGCCTCGAAAAGGATTATAAAGACTTAATTAATGAATTCGGGAAAGCCAGTAACACCGTTTTTGCCATGCAGCGGCTTGCCAGGTTACAGGCGTTCAAATTGCACCGGTTGGATGAAGCTCAAAAACTGCTTGAAGAAGCCATAACCATTCCGAATACCAAGCCCAATTTAGTGGCGTCATGCAAGCTTGACCTGGGTGATATATTTCTGTTAAACAATCAGCCCTGGGAAGCAACCTTATTGTATTCACAGGTTGAGACCGATTATCCCGCTACCGCCATTGGGCAGGAGGCGAAATTCAGAAATGCTAAACTGGCGTATTATACCGGCGACTTTAAATGGGCGAAAGGACAACTGGACATACTAAAAGCAGCTACTTCGCAACTGATCGCAAATGACGCTTTAAACCTGTCGTTACTGATATCTGATAATTTAGCAGCTGATACTTCGGGCAATGCTTTAAAAATGTACGCGCACGCCGATCTGCAAATTTATGCCGAACAGCCTGAAAAAGCGGTAATAATACTGGATAGCATTGACGTAAAATACCCCGGCAACAACCTAAGCGACGATATTTTAATGGCTAAAGCCCGTATACTGACACAGCAAAAAAACTACACTGATGCTATTGTTCCGCTTAAGAAAATAGTGGATGAACATCCGTTTAATCTTTGGGCCGACGACGCTGTTTTTATGCTAGGCGATATTTATGAGAACAAGCTGAATAATAAAGACCAGGCCAAAATTTATTACCAGAAAATAATTACAGATTACCCCGGCAGCCTCTGGATCAACGACGCCCGGAAACGTTTCAGGATATTAAGGGGCGATAAACCGGACGCCTCCTAATTATTGAACCTGCCGGCAGGCAGGTGAGTGATTTAGTGAATTACTGATTTGGATGGTCTTGATTCTAACTCAAATAGCTACTTTTGCAACATGCTGATCTATAACGAAACCTTTATTGTTGATGATGCCATTATCGAGCAATGGCTTGTCTGGATAAAAAGTAACCATATTCCATCTATACTCGGAACGGGGGCATTTGATGGCTATAAGCTTTATACTATATTGGATTCGCCTAATGAGGGCGTTACTTACTGCCTGCAATTTCATACCGATACGGTTGAGCGATACAGCGATTTTTACTACAAACACATGGAAGCGATTCATGCTGCACATAATGTACAATTTGAAGAGCGCTTTGCGTTATTTCATACTTTGATGGAAACGGTAGACTTATAGTCCGAAAATCTACTAAACACGCAAATCTTTAGGCATCCGCCCATACAATAAAAAGTTCGCCCATTTTTCATTGCCATTTTTTCGTGCGGCTTCGGATGCCTTGTGCCAGTCATAGGCGCAAAGCACTTGTTCTATGCTGATCGCATCTCCATCCGTTTTAACAATAGCATATTTCGCATGCGGTGTCATTGATTCCATGGCAAAACGATATTCACCATTTCCCAGGTAAGCAGGCAATCCCACGCTTCCGGGGTTTAGGATTATCTTATTATTTGACAAATAAACCACCCGGTTTACATGCGAATGCCCGCACAGGATGATACGCTCTTTGATATGTTTGGTTTTATCTACCAGTTCCTCATCGTTATAAACAAAAACGCCTTTTTTAGTTACTTTCTCTAACATGTATTCATCATCGCTTTCGGGTGTGCCGTGGCAGACAAATAATAAATCATCGCATGTTTCCGTTTTAGGCAGGCCCCGCAACCAGGATATGCTTTGCTGCGACAGGTCGGCTTTCACCCTATCCATTCCATCCTTTTTGAAACCGGCATCAATACTTTCAAGAATTTCCCTGTCGGTATTTCCGCTGATGCAAAGCATTTTATTTTCCCGCAGTATACCGGCAACTACTTCCGGTTCCAGCGCACCAAAAAAATGGTCGCCGAGGTTAATGACTTTTTCAATTCCGCGTGATTTAATATCCAACAATACCGCTTCAAGCGCTAGCGAATTGCCGTGTATGTCCGAAATAATTGCGTACGATTTCATTTAACATTTATGGATAACAAATAAGCCCCTTACTCGGGGGCTTATTATTATTGTTTTATCAAATTGTACAGTTCATCCAGTTTTGGCGTAAGCACGATCTCAATACGCCTGTTTTTAGCCAGGGCATCGGGTGTGGTTCCCGGATCTACTGGTTGAAACTCGCTTTTGCCGGTAGCGGTCAGCCTGTGCGGATCAACACTCTGTGGTGCATCAGTTAAAAATCTCGTTACCGAAGTTGCACGCATCACGCTCAGGTCCCAATTGTCTTTGATCTGACCAAGATTATGTACTTTTTTGGTATCAGTATGGCCCTCAACCGCAATATTAATATCCGGTTCTTTATTCAGCACTGCAGCTAATTGCACCAATGCATCCTTACCATGTTGATCGATCGTTATACTGCCCGAAGGGAATAACAATTTATCCGCCAGAGAAACATAAACCTTTCCATTGCGGATATCCACAGTGAGTCCGCTGTTTTGGAAGCCAAGCAGTGCCTGTTGGAGTTTATCTTTCAAAGCTGCAGTCGCCGCATCGCGTTTTTGCAAAGCCGCCTCCACTTCCTTCAGGCGTTCCTCGCGTTTTTGCAGATCGCCCGATAACTGGCTGACCTTTGAGGAGCTATTGCTATAATTATCATTAAGCTTATTATAGTTGCTGTTCAATGTATTGTAGCTATTTTGCAGATCTGCTATCTGATGATGCAGGTGCATGGTATCGGCCTGCAAGCTTGCAACCTGGGCCTCAAGACTGGTTGTACGCGTGCTTAGCGAGTCGCGGTTTGCCAGCAAGTCTTTATACTTTTTAGGTGAAAGAACTACACAGGAATGCAGTGTTGCGCACAGTATGCCTGCCAATAGATAATACTTAATTTTCATGATAGAACGAATTTAATGGTTTATGTTGATAGCGTTTCGTAAAAAAACATTTAGCGGATATATTTTGGCGCACACAGATGCCAGGTAATTTATTGCATTGGGTTTAGCCAGCTCTTTGTCCTTTATTTGATGCAGAACAATAAAGTTTTTCAATTTTAACAAGTCAATATTTTCATTATCAGCACTATACTCCCGTGGAACAGTTTTCAATTGTTCTTGTTTTGTAAAATCACCGAATATATCTCTAAAGCCAGGCTCATTAATTATACTTTTTAACTCGCCTGCATTATAATCGATCTCCTGGCGGATCGCTTTCAGATGATCGGCTTCGGGCATCCAGTATCCTCCGGCAATCAATGACCTGCCCGGCTGTATTTGGAAATAATACTCAACGCCCCCATTTTTTGGGCCAGAGGTTGGGATACTTACGCCAAAGTTGTTTTTATAAGGTGTTTTATCCTTCCTAAACCGTATGTCGCGATAGATGCGTTGTACACAACGTTTGGGGTCGAGATCAGCATTAACCTGCGGATCGGCATGGTGCAATGCCCTGATCAGTTCAGCTGCAAACTCAATAACATTTTCGCGGGCTTTATCATGCTCACTTTTATGTTGCTGAAACCATTCGCGGTTATTATTCTCAACCAGTTTTTTTAGAAATCCGAATGTTTCTGGATAGATCCGCATAGGTTGTTAAAGACTGTTGACGTGGTAATATCAGTTGTGAATATCCGAAACTTATTCGCGAAAGCCAAACCAAAGTCTACAAAATGTTAACCCTTGCCGGGCATATTTTTACTTAATAAGAAAGGCTTCTTATTTAATTCAGGTTAAGCTTTTCGTGCGGAACGTCCAGTTTCACATCCTTGCGACGGTATTTTTTATACCATATCAGGCCCATGGCCGCAGCGGCAAGGTATGGTGCAGCAAGCAGGTACATAATACCGTGATTTAATCCTTTTGTTGTTGTGCTGCCACTTTTATTATTCGATGCAACAGCCGCAGCACACGCAGCACACTGCGCTTTTACTTCAACAGCACCAAAGGTGATAAAGCCTATTGCGATAAGGGTCAATATTCTTCTAATGCTTTTCATGGTACAAAATTACTTATATATTTCGGATTGTGAATGTTCAATTTCGAATTTAAAACGCCTGGATAGCGGCTAAATTCAAAAATGATAATAGGGTGATATCATCAAATAGATCACAACGCCCGAGATGGTTACGTACAGCCATATCGGGAAGGTCCATCTTACCAATTTCTTATGCTTCTCAACTTGCATCTTTAACCCGCGGTAGAAGCTTAAAAGGATCAGCGGAAGCACTGCGGCAGCCAATATAATGTGTGGTACCAGTATACAAAAATATATGGTTCGCATACTACCGGCAGCAGCAAGCTCCGCAGGCGATACAATACCATCACCGTTAACGTCGCCATACCTGGTTTCGGGTGTTAAATAATGAAACAGGATATATGATACCAGGAAAAGTGATGATAGTATGAACGCTGCAATATTAATACGCTTATGTGTAGCGATTTTTTTTTGTTTGATGAAATACAGGGATGTAAGCAATAGTATGGTGCAGGTGCCATTAAGGATCGCATTTAATTCAGGCAAATAAATAGCGAAAGATGGTACAACAGAGGGCGCTGGAATCAGGTGCCTGTTAAGCACTAAAACCACTAAAAACACAAATACAGATATAGCGGCAACAAAACGGAATATAAATTTATCGGTCATGTTATAATTAATTATTGAGTTATTGAATTAGTGATTTGTCAACTGCCAAAGTGATTCAATCAATCATTAATTCAGTAACTAGTATAGTGGCGCTTCTTTTGTCAATAATTCTTCCGAGATCAGCACTTTGATCTCATCATTCAATAGCGTAACATCTGTCAGGGATGTCCCGGAGTAATAGCCTCTTATCCGCTTATGCGAATCGATCAGGATGATCTTATCCGAATAGATAAAATTTCCATTGCCTTCATCCAATGCGTTAACTAAAAAACCCTGACGCGCCAGGCGATATACGGTAGCCGTATCGCCGGTTAAAAACTGCCATTTGGATGCAGGTATATGATATTGCTTACTATAATTATTTAGTGCTTTGGCTGAGTCACGTTTTGGGTCAACCGTTATACTGGCGAAATACACCAGGTTATTTTTTGCATATCCGATAGCCAGGCTATCCATATACCCATTTATAGTACTGCAAACATCGGGGCAATGGGTATAAAAGAAGTCGACCACGAATATTTTATCGTCCATTGATTTCAGCGACACCGGCTTGCCATTTTGGTCGGTCAAATGAAAATCACCGAGTTGATGATATATTGTATCAGGCACATTCTTGTTGCCTTTGCGGTGCGTGGTTTTTGCCACGACTTTGGCGCCGTAAATTGGCAACGGATGATACCTGTTTTTACCTTTTACGGTTAGCAAATAATATAAAAATCCCGGTAAGATCAGAATCATTACCAGGACTATAATTTTTTTTGTTACGCGAATTATATTCATTACAGCCTCAAATCGATCCAGTGGTGACTCTCGTTTGTAAGCACCAGGATCAATCCGATTATAAATAAAACAGGAACTATAATGGCAAATATCAAACCGCTTTTTTCAAATTTCAAGTGCATAAAGTATCCCACAATAAAGAAAGCCTTAGCCAAAGTTAAAACTATGTATATGGGGTTAGCGGTGCTATAAGGCATTTTATGCCCACCAATTCCGATAGGCACCAAATAAAGTGCAATGATAAATTCGACGGTTGTTATGGCCACTAACACCCAAAAAACATTCCAGATACGTTTTTTGGTCATTCCTTCATGCTCTTCGGCATGAGCTTCTGTATGAATAGGTTCTGATGACATGCGATTGTAATTAAACTAAGTAAAAGAAAGTAAACACGAATACCCACACAAGGTCTACAAAGTGCCAATAAAGGCCTACCTTTTCAACCATCAAATAACTGCCGCGTTTTTGGTAAGTGCCTTTTAATACGTTGATGGTAATAATAATATTAATAATGACACCGCTGAATACGTGAAATCCGTGAAACCCGGTTATGGTGAAAAACAAATTAGCAAACTGGTGCCCGTATGTATTCATTACAACCGGGGTGGCATGCTGCAGAGCTTCAGGGCTATAAAAATGCTTTAATTCTTCTAAACTAGGGACACTTCCCCACCAAAAACCTTCACTATGCAAGTGTGTCCATTCCAGTGCCTGGCAGCCAAGGAACATTAAACCGCCGATTATAGTGCCGATCATCCACCACACCACTTCTTTTTTCGCGTTGCGATGGCCGGCTTCAACAGCCAATACCATCGTCACGGAACTCATGATCAATATAAACGTCATTAAGCCTACGAATACCAGCGGCGCATTCTCACTTACGTAAGGGAATGCCTTAAAAACGATATCCGGTGCCGGCCATGCACTTGAACTAAAACGCAGTGCGCCGTAAGATATCAGTAATGACGAGAAGGTAAACGCATCCGAAAGGAGGAAAAACCACATCATCATTTTGCCGTATTCAACAGAAAATGGCGATCTGCCACCCGCCCACGGTGTTGTTTTAACTTCGTCTATTTGTGATACTGTTGTACTCATTTGTACTTAATTGTTGGATGATTAATTCTGGTTCAAAAGTAAAAAAACATATAGATAAATCCATACAATATCGACAAAATGCCAAAATATTGAGGATATTTCCATATTATATAAATTTATAGCCTGTGGCTTATTACGATAGCTTCCGATAAGCGCATTGAGCAGGAATAACAAACCCGCAATGATGTGTATCAAATGCACACCGCTCAACACATAAATAAACGATTGCGACGCATTTGGATTTACAAAATAGATGCCCATTTTAGCAGTCAGTATATACCAGCCGTAAAGTTGCAAACAAAAGAACACCACTCCCAGCAACATGGTAAGCCATAAAAACATGCGTTGCTTTGCAGTTTCCAGTCTTTTGGCCGCCCTCGATGCCATGAACATAGTACCACTGCTTATAATGATCACCGATGTGCTGTATAAAAATATACCTGGTAATATTACGTTCATTGCATGGCCCTTACCGCCTGCATATACAATAAAGCCGCTGGTGAGCGCTGCAAAAATCATAAAGGAGGCAAATACGAACAGCCACACCACAAATTTTTTGGGTGCTAACTGCAATCTGTCCTTTTCCTGTTGTACCTGGGCCGTCATTTTACTTTCCTAAAAAATCAAACAAAAACATTAATTGTACTACCGGCAGGTAAAAAAATGAACCAAACATCAATTTCCTTGCCGATGGAATATCGCGCTTCAATAACAACATTAAAGCGAGGTACAAAAATACTAAACTGCACGCTAATGACACACCCCCTACCCAATAACCACCGTAATGATAAATAGTTGGCAACAAGCTTACCGGCACCAGTATTAAAGTTGATATAAAGGTAAATACGGCGCTTCCGACATCGCGCTTACCTGTAGGCAATAGTCTGAATCCTGCCAGCTTATAATCATCGTCCACTACCCAGGCAATGGCCCAGAAATGCGGAAACTGCCAAACAAACTGGATACCGAACACAATAAGGGCGACCTCATCTACCTTACCAAAACCGGCTACATAGCCAATCAACGGCGGCAAAGCACCCGGTATGGCACCTACAAATACTGCTATAGGTGAGATGCGTTTTAGCGGTGTATAAGCAAAAGCATAAAATAATATTGAGAAAACTGATAGCAACCCGGTTGGCAGGTTGAGATACCCTAACAGGTAAGTGCCGGCCAAAGCCATGGCTAACCCTAATATTAATGCCTGCCCGGTGGTCATGTGCCCCGATGGGATGGGCCTGTCCTTAGTGCGCTTCATCAGCTTGTCCAGGTCCTTCTCAATAATTTCGTTAAAGCAATTAGCGGCACCTGTAACCAAAAAGCCCCCTACTATCAGCATTCCCCAGTGCAGCCAGTTAATAGGCCCCCCTGTTGCTTTACTGCCGATCAGAAAAGTTACCGACGCCGAAAACACCACCAGGAAAGTGAGCCTGAATTTGATCAGTTTAGAAAAATCCTTCCACTTCATCTGCGTACCTCCGAAAGTCCTGCCGATCTATATAGGTTCAGCAACAGGTAAAACTGTGCGCCAAACATTAAGCTGGCCAAAACGATATGCAATGCCTGCGCAACAGGCGGCAATGCTAAATACGATAATATGATGCCGGTTACAATTTGCAGCATGATGATGAGGAACGTGAAGCTCATTAATTGCTGCTGAACGGAATGACGGCTAAAGTGGCGGCGTATTAAAGCATATAACATAATATTGGCCAGTAATACCAATATGGCCATACTCCGGTGTTGTATAAATATTTCGCCGGCGCTGTTTACCCAGCCATCCCTGTGCCCGCTTAACCTTACAGCAACAGCGTCGATGCTTTCGCGCACACCGCTTCCTATAGCAATCTGTACAATACTTATTACTAAACAGGCCCCGGTGATGATCTTAATAAGCGGCAAGGTTTTAAGTTGACTTTTGCCATATACTCTGGCTAAATGATAGGTAAGTATGGCAACCGCCAGTATGGCTAAAGCCAATAACATGTGAACCGTAACTATCCAGGATACCAGGTTGCTCGACACGACGATTGAGCCCAGCCATCCCTGTAAACCTACCAGTATCCAGTTGAATATACTTAAGAAAATGATGGCCTTGCTTTTTTCCCAATAGCTTAATGAAAAGATCGCAGTAACAAACAAGGCTAAACCTGTAGTAGCGCCAAGTAACCGGTTTACATATTCCGTCCATGTTTTGGCGGCGTTAAACTCCTCCGGGATCAGTATCGATTTATCGCGCCTCAACCGGGTAGCTAAATCGCTAAAGCCAAATACATCGAGCGTTTTGGCAAACCTTTGGTTTTTAGCCAGGCGACCGGCAACGTATTGCTCTTTATAATCCTTTGGCAGTTGCGAAACGCTGGTAGGCGGCACTAAACACCCAAAACATTTTGGCCAATCCGGGCAACCCATTCCCGAACCCGTACTGCGTACCACACCACCCGCAAGTATTAAAATAAAGAGCAGGATAATGGTAATCAGATTGGTTTTTTGAAACCTGTTTTGGAATACTGTTTTATTCATGTATAAGTACCTAAAAAATTTAGGGCATCTGCCAGGGAAACAATTCCGTTACAGATACCCTAAATGATCGGAGTCGTAAGCAATTATTTTACTTCCTCACTTGGCCTGTTGGCTTTTGCCCATGCGTTGTATTGCTCAAGGCCGGCAGGGTTATCTTCGAAATCATGAGGCAAGTTTGAACTCATCGTTTCTGAAAAAGGCGTTGTTTGTGGTATGAAGTCAGTATCATGGCCCGGCTTGCTGTAATCATACGGCCAGCGGTAAACTGTAGGTATTTCGCCAGGCCAATTGCCGTGGATATGTTTTATAGGCGCGGTCCATTCCAGCGTGGTTGAATTCCATGGGTTTTGGCCGGATTTCTTTCCGCGAAAAATGGAATGTATAAAATTATACAGGAAAGCAACCTGTGCCAAAGCCGCGCAGATAGCCGCCCAGGTGATGAATGTATTTACTGATAACCAGCGGTTAAATGACGGGAACGCTGTCATTGCATAATAACGGCGCGGAACGCCGTCAAGACCCATAAAGTGCATCGGGAAGAATACCAGGTAAGCACAGATAAAGGTAATCCAGAAATGCAGGTAGCCTAATTTTTCGTCCATCAGCCTGCCCGCAAATAATTTAGGGAACCAATGGTAAACACCCGCAAGCATTCCGAATATAGCCGCCGAACCCATCACCAGGTGAAAGTGCGCGACAACAAAGTAGGAGTCATGTAATGGGATGTCCAAAGCAGCATTACCCAGGAATATACCGGTTAAACCACCCGAGATAAAGAAAGATACCAGGCCAATTGCAAATAGCATAGCCGGTGTGAAGCGTATATTACCACGCCACATAGTAGCGATCCAGTTAAATGTTTTTACTGCCGATGGTACCGCAATGATGAGCGTTGTGATCATAAATACACCACCGAGGAATGGGTTCATCCCCGTAACAAACATGTGGTGGCCCCATACGATGAACGACAGCGTTGTAATACCGATCAACGAGTAAACCATCGCGTGATAACCAAATATCGGCTTACGCGAGTTTACGGCAATAACTTCCGAGGCAATACCCATTGCCGGCATAATTACGATATACACTTCCGGGTGCCCCAGGAACCAGAACAAATGCTGGAACAGGATAGGGCTACCACCAGAGAACGGCATCAATTTACCATTTAATACAATGTCGGAAAGGTAGAAACTGGTACCAAAGCTACGGTCAAATATCAACAATACCACACCGGCTACCAGAACCGGGAATGACAATACACCCAATATAGCCGTCAGGAAGAAAGCCCAAACGCTTAGAGGCATTTTCCAAAGGTCCATACCTTTGGTACGCATATTTAATACTGTACTTACATAGTTAATACCACCCATTAGTGATGAACCGATGAAGCATACCATACTGATGAGCCACAAGGTCATACCTAACTCGGAACCTTTCATTGCTTTAGGCAGGGCGGACAGCGGTGGATAGATGGTCCATCCGGCACCGGCAGGGCCTTTTTGTACAAAGAATGAAGATATCATGATGATACTGGCTGTTAAAAAGAACCAGTAGGATAACATGTTCACAAACGGAGAGGCCATATCGCGCGAACCAACCTGCAGAGGGATCAACAGGTTACTGAAGGTACCGCTCAAGCCGGCTGTTAACACAAAGAATACCATGATGGTACCGTGTATAGTTACCAGCGAAAGATAAAATTCCGGATCTAAACGGCCACCGGGGGCAAAACGGCCCAGCAGCGTTTCGAGCAGCGGGAAGCTTTTATCAGGGTAGGCCAGTTGAATCCTGAAAAGAATTGACAACAGCATTGCGATAACCGCCATCGTGATCCCTGTAATAAGGAATTGCTTGGCGATCATTTTGTGATCCTGGCTAAAAACGTATTTGGTTAAAAAAGTATCGTGATGATGATGTTCGTGATCATGGTCATGATGTTCTACTCCGTGATCGTGAACTGCTAATGTTGACATAAGCGTTATTCTTAGATTAATTGTTTAATGCTACCCTATTCTGTGTTAATCCCTTTGGCTGAACTGCATCTGCTAAGTGCAGATCCTTTCTTAACTGATCGCTCAGGTAAGGCTTTTGCCTTGACAGCCAATCCTGGTACTCTGCCTGTGTAACCACACGCACTATCTTTTGCATATTGTAATGGCCGCCCCCGCATATTTTGTTGCAATACAGCAAGTATTGAAAGTCAGGGTTATTCAGCCTGTTCTGCATATCTGCGGTTGTAATAGTTGGCGTGAACTTGAAGAATGTCGGCAATCCCGGTACAGCATTCATCTGCAACCTGAAATGCGGCATAAATACGCTATGGATCACATCCTGTGCATGAATATTCAGCCTGATGGACGCATTCACCGGCAATACCAATGTATCGGCTTTCAGGTCATCATACCCATGGTTATTCACTTTAAAATTGACAGCCAGGTAATTATTTTGAGAGTAAGACGTTTGATAATCTGTTTCTCCTAACTTTCCATCTTTACCGGGATATCTAAATTCCCATTGAAACTGGTGGCCTGTTACGTCAATATTAATATCCCCCTTTACGTCGGTGGTATTCATAACCTCGCGCCAGGTAAAAAATCCGAATACCACTAATACGGTTAAAACGATAGCCGGTATAATGGTCCATATTTTTTCGATCGTGTTATTATGCGGGTAGTAATAGCCTTTACGCTTGTCGGAACCACGGTATTTAAACGCGAAGCCAAATAACAATATCTGGCATATGAAGAATACTACAAGTGTAATTGCTGTAGTTACCCAAAACATTTCGTCTATCTTAACGCCATGGGCCGAAGCTGACTCGGGCAAACGCATACTGCCTTGTTCGGTTAATGACCAATAAGCGCCGTATAACCCTACTACGAGGAAGATAATACATATAACACCTATAATGTTGTTCCAGTTCATTCCCTTTTTGCCCTGCATCTGCAGGCTCAGGTCGTATATCTTTAATATTTTACCAATTACCGCAACTCCGAGGCATACCAGCAGGAAGAGTAATGTATAGTAACCTACGCCAAGCCACATATCTGACTTTGATTCAGTATCTGCCGGAAGTGCAGAACCTGACGTCTCTGTCTGGGCCATTACCAGGTTGGTGCCAAGCAAGATAAACGCGGCAAAAAGCGAGAGTAGTTTTTTAGAATCTATGAATTTTTTAAATCCCATTTTTATATCAGTTTGGTATTTCTGTACCGGGTTGCAAATTTAACAATTATTAGATGTGATGATGCAGGCTCTCTTCCAGGAAAGGATGCTTCTTCGGTATAAGCGATTTAAACTTACTTAATGCATTCAGGACCAGGAAGGTGAATAATCCGGCAAAGCCGATAAATATTCCCGGCTCTATCGGGCTGATAACTTTCCAGTACCAGTGCGCATGCGGCGCTATAGTATTTGGAGCGATCATCTGGAAATAATCCAGCCAGTGGCCGCAGATCAAAATGATACACATCACCTTCAAAGTGCCAACATAACGTTTTGAATCACGCGACATTAATATCAGCAAAGGAGCGCCAAAGTTGATGGCGATGTTAAGCCAGAACCAAACCATAAAGTCGGGCTCCCATCTCCTGTAGAAATAAGCTGATTCTTCAGGGATATTGGCATAATACGTTAACAGGAACTGACCGAACCATAAATACGTCCAGAACACCGAGAATGCAAACATAAACAAGCCCATGTTGTGCAGGTGGTCTTCCGTTAACCACGACATGTAGCCGGCTTTCCTTAAATAGATCATCATTAATGCCATTACCGACAAACCGCTTACCCACAGCCCGGCCAGGTTATACCAGCCAAACATAGTGGAGAACCAGCGCGCTTCTAATGACATTACGGTATCAAAAGCGAATACCGGAACGGTGAAGCCGAACAGCACCAGGAATACACAGGAAACAAGGAAGCTTTTGTTGTAGAATTTCATTCCGCCAACTTCATCTTCATTGCTTGAATATTTGTATAATAACCAGCCAAATAAGCTATAACAGCCCAGCATGCCTACCATCCTGATCAAAAAGAATGGCTTGTTCAGGAATCCTTCTTTGCCTACTATTACAGCATCATAAATGCCGCTGCCTTTAAGGTGTAGATCATGCGTTGCCCAACGTGCATACAGGTAGGGTTCAACGTGGTTACCACCGCCGTCAACCACAGTATGGGTGATGGATAACCCGGCTACTACTATAATTACAAGCAATAGCGCAGCAATCGGCAATACCTTGCCAAATGCCTGCGGTATGCGCAGCATAGCTGCAGACCACCCTGCCTGGGCGGCATATTGTATGGCGCAAAACATTACTCCGGCTGCACAAACACAGGTAAAATAATATCCCATCAGCAGCAGGTTCGAGAACGTGCGCTGCTCGTGGCCGGTTAAAAATCCGGCTATAATTGTAATAACACCTATAGCAATAGCAACCAGGCTCCAGGTTTTTGCTTTACCTGTGAACTGATATTGCTCGTCAAAACTATTATGAGTCTTCATTTATATTATTATTGTTTTTGTAAATGGTGTACATACATAATCACTTTCCAGCGTTCTTCGGGGGCTAGCTGCGAAGCGTAGGAGCCCATTGCATTAACACCGTAGGTTATGGTATGATATATTTTACCATCAGTTAAATCTTTCATAGCGCCACCGCGTGATGACTGTCCTTTTGAATATGACGGCGGGGCCGGAAAGCCATGTTGTACCACCAATCCATCACCCTGGCCATGCATACCGTGGCATGGAGAGCAGAAGTGTTCGAACAATACTTGTCCATCTGCAAAGTTTTCCTGCGTTTGCGGCATTGGGCTTTTTACAGCGGCACCGGCAGCTTCATAGCCATCTTTTGTGTTTGGATAATCAAAGGTTACAAAGCCAACGGGTATAGTACCGGCAGGTGGTTTTTGTGCCGTCTTTCCATCCTTAAAATTTGGATTGGGCTGATCAGGATCATACGCAATATGCTCATACATATTGGGGGCGTATTCCCAACCTGTGCTTCTTTTATCCTTGCACGAGGTAACTATAACGGCAACTGTAACTGCTGCAGCCGCTATCCCCAATATTTTTATTTTATTCATAGCTAACATATTTTCTGTCGTTATGCTTTACTTCAATTGCACCGGCTTCTTTTAAAATATTTGTTATTTCTTCATGCGGCACATTGCCCTGTGCATCTATAGCGATAACAAAACGATCGTCGGTTGCCCTATAATCCATTACCCTCGGCGTACGGCCCGGGAACAGGTGCGTGGCAAAAAAGAAGGTTATCGTCATACCAAAAGCGGTAAATAATACAGTCCATTCAAAAGTAGCAGGGATAAAGTTTGGTACTGTAAAAGCAGGTTTACCACCAATGTTCATCGGCCAATCGTGCACCAGCGTGTAATAAATTATACTAAAAATGGTTGTACCGCCCAGGCAGCCGAACATAAACGCAGCATACCCTAACCGCGATGGTTTAATGCCCAGTTTAGCTTCAATACCATGTATAGGCATTGGGGTATATACATCATAAATAGGGACACTACTTTTTTGTAATCTGTCTATCCCGTGCATCATCACATCAGGATCGTCAAAAAGACCCAATATATATTTTGTGCTGCTCATTATTGTCCTTTATTATATGTTGACAGGTCAACGCTGTCAAATTTTGTTAATGACTCTTTATAGAACTCGGCATGTGACGGTTCCAAATGACCCTCTGCCAGCAATTTCTTTTTGGCCTGCTCGCTCGAGCTCTTCAGCAATAATTTCACCTCAGCAATAGCTATCGAAGGCAATACCCTTAAGAACAACAGGAACATAGTAAAGAACAAACCTATTGAACCGATAAACACGCTCATATCAACCCAGGTTGGATAGAACATTGCCCAGCTTGACGGGAGGAAGTCGCGGTGAAGCGAGACTACGATGATCACAAAACGCTCGAACCACATACCTATATTAACTACAATAGAAAGCATCCATGCTACCTGAATATTGGTTCTTACTTTTTTGAACCACATTAATTGCGTCATCAGTACGTTACAGCCGTACATCATACATCCTGCCCACCAGTATGGCCCGATAAACCTGTTAAGGAAGGTATATTGTTCGTATTCGCCGCCTGAATAGTAAGCGATAAAAAATTCTGTCAAGTAAGCGACACCAACGATAGAACCTGTTAACAGGATGATCTTATTCATCGATTCGATATGGAACATGGTGATATAATTCTCCAGCCCCAGCACCTTACGGGTTATTAATAACAGCGTTTGCACCATCGCAAATCCTGAGAAGATAGCCCCTGCAACGAAGTATGGCGGGAATATGGTAGTGTGCCATCCTGGTTCCAGCGAGGTAGCAAAGTCCATGGATACTATGGTGTGTACCGAAAGCACCAGCGGTGTCGAAACACCTGCCAATATCAAACAAACGGTCTCAAAACGCTGCCATGTTTTTACTGAGCCTGTCCAGCCAAATGAGCAAACTGAATATATTTTGCGACGGATACCTGTTGCGCGGTCGCGGATAGCGGCTAAGTCAGGCAATAAACCGGTGTACCAGAATACTAAGGATACCGAGAAATATGTAGAGATCGCAAATACGTCCCATACCAGCGGCGAGTTGAAGTTTACCCATAATGACCCAAACTGGTTTGGCAGTGGTAAAGGCCAATAAGCTAACCAGGGACGTCCCATGTGTGATACTACATAAGTGGCGGCACAAATTACCGCGAAGATGGTCATAGCTTCCGCTGAGCGGTTGATGGAGTTACGCCAGTTTTGACGGAACAGTAAAAGGATAGCCGAGATCAGTGTTCCGGCGTGACCAATACCCACCCACCACACGAAACCGGTAATATCCCATGCCCAGCCAACGGTTTTATTTAAGCCCCATTCGCCTATACCGAACCAAAATGTCCAGCTTACGGCAAAAACCCACAGCGTAGCACCAAGTGATGCAACGGAAAAGCCTATCCACCAGGCTTTATTGGGCATATTTTCTACCGGGCGTAAAACATCTTCCGTTATCTTAGCGTAGGTGATGTTCTCCCCGGTAATTAACGGTTCCCTTATTATTGATTCATTATGAGATGCCATATATGTTATTTATCTCTTGTCGTAATTATGCTTGTATATCAGTAGTAGTATTCCTCACTTTTACCTGGTAACCAATACCCGGTTCCACGCCTAATTCTTCCAGTACATAGAAAGTTCTTTCGCCCTTAAGCATTTTTGAAACTTCCGAATTCGGATCATTCCTGTTACCAAAAATAATTGCGTTTGTTGGGCAGGTTTGCTGGCAAGCCATTTTGATATCGCCATCTTTAACAGGTCGCTTTTCAATTTTAGCCTTCAGTTTACCGGCCTGGATACGCTGTATACACATCGAGCATTTTTCCATCACCCCACGGAAACGTGTTACCACATCAGGGTTAAGTACTAAGTGCGTATGTTCGTTGATCAGGTAATTGTCGAAACGTGCATCATTCCAGTAGTTGAACCAGTTAAAGCGGCGCACTTTGTACGGACAGTTGTTTGCGCAATAACGAGTACCCACGCAGCGGTTGTAAGCCATGTGATTCAACCCTTCGCTTGAGTGTACCGTAGCCAATACCGGGCAAACAGTTTCGCAAGGTGCGTGGTCGCAGTGCTGGCACAGCATTGGCTGGTATGCAACGGCTACATTATCAAAATCCTTAAGTGTGGATATTTCCCGTTCTTCCGTTACCGATCTGCCATCCTCATTGAAGCTGTAATAGCGGTCAATACGTATCCAGTGCATTTCGCGGCGGCGGCGAACCTCGTCACGACCAACAACCGGGATGTTATTTTCGGCGCTGCAGGCAACCACGCAGGCACCGCAACCGGTACAGGCGTTAAGGTCGATAGCCATTACCCAATCGTACTGCGGGCGCTGGTATTCGTCCCACAAACTTTCGTATTCTTTATGTTTTAGTGAACCACCGCTGTTTGACGATGGGTCTTTTACATATTCTTTAAAGGTGGTCTCGCGTACTATAGCACGCCCTTCAATAGAGTGGTGTGTCTGAGTTTGAGCTAAAATAATGTTATCACCGGTTTTGGAGATCTTAGCAACCGTTGCCGCCTGGAATGTACCATTAACAAAATTGAGGAATGGGAACACATTCTGACCAACGCTTTGTCCAACCGGACCGGCTACGGTACGGCCGTATCCAAGCGCAACCGAAATAGTGCCTTGTGCCTGGCCTGGCTGTACCAGGATAGGTAACGCAACGGATGAATGTCCATCAACAGCAATAGTGATCACGTCACCCTGTACATAACCTAATTTGGTCATATCTGTTGGTGACATAGCCGCGAAGTTGTCCCAGGTTACTTTTGATACCGGGTCTGGCAGTTCCTGCAACCATGGGTTATTGGCACGCTTGCCATCACGCATAGCTACAGATTGATATAACTGCAACTCAAATGCATCACTGCCTGACGCCTGTAATTTAGCACTCTGATTGAGTATTGTTTGTGCAACACCGCTCAAGTCATGTGTAAACAAATAAGTTGTTGACGATTTAGGTGTAGCATTTACAAAACCTGTTTGTAATAAGGTTTCCCAGCCGCTTTGGCCTGACAGGCCGCCTTTCGACAGCAGGTTTTTGTCCCAATTATTTCTTACGTAGGTATAGTAATCTTTCACCGCGTTCTCCGACCATAAAAGCAAGCTTTGTTCGGCCTGGCGGGTATCGTATACCGCGTTAATTGTTGGCTGTACTATAGTATAATAACCTTCTATAGCATTGCCATCGCCCCATGATTCTAAATAATAATGTTTTGGAGCAACAACGCCGCAAAGGTCAGAGGTCTCGTCTCTGCGGTCAGCAAATGATACCTTAAGGCGAACCTTCTTTAAGGCATCTTTTATAGCCTGGCCGTTATGATAATCATAAGCAGGATTAGCATCCAGGAAGAACACAGCGTCAACTTCGCCGGCATTCATTTCGGCTACAAAATCAACAAATTCCTTATCGTTACCTTTATATTGATTGGAATAATTATCCAGGTCGATAGTAGATCCGTAGCTTCCCAACTGCGCATTAATGGCATTTACCACTGTTTGTTTTGCTACATCATTCGATCCGCAAACCACCAATGCTTTACCTTTTGCCGCTTTTAATTCGGCAGCAACCAGTTTTATGGCTTTGTCTGTATTGGCATTACCCGTGGCTTTGCTTCCCGGCAAAGTTGTACCGGATATCTCGTTATACAGATTGATCAATGCCACACCTTCTTCCGATGGTTTCACCAGGATGCGGGTATCGGCATTTGACCCCGTTAAACTCATACCCGACTCAAACTGGATATGGCGCGACATTTTTTTGCCCTGCAGCGATTTGTTGTTACGGTTTTGAACCCACTGGTTCATAAACTCGGTTGGCGATATCCAGGTACCCAGGAAATCGGCGCCAAAGCTTACGATCACATCGGCTTTATCAAAATTATAGTGCGGCAATACTGATTTACCGAAACTGTTTTGATTTGCCTGGATGATGCCGGTGTATGATACCGCGTCGTAATTAATATGTTTAGTAGTAGGGAATTGTGTAATAAAGTCGGCTATAACCGCTAAGGTGGAAGGACTATTAACCGATGAAGAAACAATACGAATTTTCTTTCCGCCTGCTTTAATAAGCCCAAGCTCTCTTTTTACCAGGGCATCTATCTCGTTCCAGCTTGAAGGATCAGCATCCAATGTAGGAACATTTATACGGTTATAGTCATAAAGGTCAAGCACTGAAGCCTGCGCCTGCGCGCTCAAGCCACCTTTTGACAATAGGTCATTAGGATTACCTTCGATCTTGATAGGACGGCCTTCACGGGTTTTAACCAGGATAGCGTGGCCATCGTAAGTAGAAACATAGTAGTTGGCTACACCGGGGGTTACTTCCTCCGGTTTGATCAGGTACGGGATAGATTTATGTACCGGTACTTTCTGACAAGCAGCCAGGGTCACCGCCCCCACACCAAAACCTAAAGCCTTCAGGAAGTCGCGGCGCGGCGTTTTAGCCATCAAACCTGATCCGCTCAGCAGCTCTTCAATAGGAAGCGGCTCGGCAAATTCGTGTTTATTCTTCTCAACAAATTCCGGTTCGTTGTTTAGTTCTTCTAAACCTTTCCAGTATTTTTTATTGCTGTCCATTTAAGCTATATAAACTGTAATGTTTCTTAAATATTTATTAATAATGGCACTTGCCGCACTCTATACCGCCCATTTCTGCTTCAGTTACCTTTTCGCCACGTTTGATGCGATCGTGTATGCTGATCATTTTTTCGGCCATATCTTTATAGTAAGGATTTTTATCATCAATACCTGTGCGTTTGTGGCACTGGATACACCATTTCATCGTCAACGGCGAATATTGGTAAACTTCTTTCATGGTCTCAACCGGACCGTGGCAGGTCTGGCACCGTAAGCCGGCAACCTTAACGTGCTGTGAGTGGTTGAAGTAAACAAAATCAGGCAGGTTATGGATACGTATCCATTGCATTGGCCTTGCTTTAGTGCTGTCATACTTCTGAGTCTTAGGGTCATAACCCAAAGCATCGTATATTTTGTGAATTTCAGGCGATTCCGTCTTTACTACCTTGTGGCAGTTCATACAGATATTCAGTGAAGGAATAGAAGCGTTTTTTGATTTGTAAGCGCCCGAGTGGCAGTACTGGCAATTGATTTTCATTACGCCGGCGTGCAGATCGTGCGGGAACTTAATTGGTTGAACAGGCTGGTAACCCTGGTGAACGTTCGTGTTCCACATGGTCATCCACGTCCAGCTTCCTGCTGCTATCGAAATACAGATCAATACAAAGAATACAAACTTTTTATTCTTAGCCAGTTTTTTTACCGTAGCAAAGCGGTCAACAGGCGTAGTTTCAACAGCTACAATTTCTTCCAGTAATTCAGGTTTGTTTACTATCAAACGCTCCAAGCCTTTGATAACCTTGTTTAATACCAGTATTACGATAAGGACAAGAATAGCAACACCGATCAATGCAAAGATCACCAAGTCACTCGGGCCCTTTTCAACCGGAACAGGTGGCTGATTAACCACTTTTTTTTGCATGTCGGTCCATGTAGTACGTACATAGGTTATGATATTAGTAACATCCCCGTCAGTCAGGTCAGCAAACACAGTCATGTTCGACTGATTGAACTCATTAAATATCTTAACTGCTTTAGGATCTTTGGCAGCTATCAGCGCCTGGTTATTCTGGATCCATTTGGTGAGCCACTTATCATCAGTCTCGGAAGTAAGCTGCGGGCCTAATGCCGGACCTATTACGCGATCTTTGATACTGTGGCAGGTGGTACATTTTGCCTTAAAAATGGCTTCGCCTTTGGCGGCGTCTCCCTGTGCATAAGCGGAAGACCCCAAAATAGCAAAACCCGCTACCAGCAGAACCGACCTTGAGAATTGTTTTAAAATCAATGAGATGCTTCTCATAAAGTGTATTTATGCTAAATATTATTTCGTTTTATATGTTTGAAATCAACTGCAGACGTATTAATAGTTCTGGATTTTCAGCCACAAAAGTAAAATTTATTACAGTATAGCTGACAAATTAATGACAGTTATATATAATTTATAATCGTTCTAAATAAATTATAAAATGCCCTTTAAAGTGCGGCCAGGGCATTATTTAAACCAATAGGCATAATTGGGAAATGTTATACAATATTAGCTTTTTTTGAATTAAAAATTATTGTTTTAATAACCAGGCAAAAATAAGCGGTGCAACAATAGTTGCATCCGATTCAACTATGAACTTCGGTGTATCGATATCCAGTTTTCCCCAGGTTATTTTTTCGTTAGGCACAGCCCCCGAATATGACCCATAAGATGTGGTGGAATCGGATATCTGGCAAAAGTAACTCCAGAAAGGTATCTCGGGCATCTCCATATCCTGGTAAAGCATGGGCACCACGCATATCGGGAAGTCGCCGGCAATACCGCCGCCGATCTGGAAAAAACCTATGCCTTTGCCGCCTGAATTTTTGATATACCAGTCTGCCAGCCAGGCCATGTATTCAATACCGCTTTTCATTGCGGAAGCTTTTATCTGGCCTTTGATCACATACGATGCAAAAATATTGCCCATGGTGGAATCTTCCCATCCCGGTACTACTATCGGCAGGTTTTTTTCGGCAGCAGCCAGCATCCACGAGTTTTTGGGGTCTATCTCATAATATTGTTCCAATTCGCCGCTTAACAATATTTTGTACATGTATTCGTGCGGGAAATAGCGTTCGCCTTTATCATCAGCGTCTTTCCATATCTTGTGGATATGCTTTTGCAGTCTTCTGAAAGCCTCCTCCTCTGGTATGCAGGTATCAGTTACACGATTGTAATGGTTTTCGAGCAGATCCCATTCATCTCTAGGGCTCAGGTCGCGGTAATGCGGCACACGTTTATAATGCGAGTGCGCCACCAGGTTCATGATGTCTTCTTCCAGGTTTGCGCCGGTACACGATATAATAGCAATTTTATCCTGCCTGATCATTTCGGCTAAGGAGATACCTAATTCGGCGGTGCTCATGGCGCCGGCGAGGGTTACCATCATTTTGCCGCCTTGGGCCAGGTGTGTTTCGTATCCTTTGGCTGCATCCATTAATGCTGCGGCATTAAAGTGCAGGTAATTTTTTTCGATAAATTGTGAGATGGGTCCCCGAGTGCTGCTCATTTTTGTTGATGTAGAATTTTGCGCAAAATTAGATAATTTGTTCAATCCGGGGATTCTTAATTGAAATTCTATATTCAGTCATAAAATTAACCACAGAGAGACCACAAAGGTTTTCACAGAGAAACAGAGTTGAAGGCTGTATACCACAATTAAATATTTGAGGTTATCTTAGCGCCCGCTCACCGTTATGAAGAAACTGTTTACCACCCTGTTTGTTTTTACAATTTGTTTGCAATCGCAGGCGCAGGTAAATGCCGTGTCCCGTTTCATCAAACGGATGTATTTTGATAAGGACAGTACGCGCAAAAGCAGCTTTGTAATATTGCCTATCCTGACTTCGGCGCCCGAAACAGGTTTTGAGATCGGCGGCGCAGGCTTATATTCTTTCTACAGCGATACGGTGCGCGCGCATGGCACCAAGGTGTCGGACATTTATCCTTATGTCTCCGTAACTACCAAAGGACAGAGTCATTTCAGTGTGAGCACCAGTTACTGGACGCCGAAAAACCTGGCAAACTATACCGGTGCAATCAGTTATATCAATTACCCTTTTAATTTTTATGGTATCGGCAACGGTACACGCAAAGCTGATGCTGAAAATGCTGTTGAAAAACGCTTTAAGCTGAATTTGGGATCGAGCTGGCTCGTCGCGAAAAACTTTTATGCAGGCTTGGTAACAGGCGGGTTCAATTACAAATATACGAATATTAATCTTGAAAATGATCATTTTTATAACGAACCTCCTGTAGAAAATGCGAGTGGCAGCGCGGGTATTTATATCGGCCCGAACCTGCTTTTTGACAGCCGCGATAACAATACTTACAGCACTCGCGGTGTCATCATTAATGCTTATTTTAATGCCATGCAGGGCATTGGGTCGAACAGCGGTTACGCAGGCGGTCTCCTCAATATTGAATACTCGCAGTTTTTCTCACTGAATAAAAAGCTGGTCCTCGGTCTCGATATACAGGAGCAAAGTTTAGTGGGCGGCCTCTCCCCTTTTTACCTGCTGCCTGAATTAGGCAGTGATGAAATGATGCGCGGCTACTACAACGGCCGTTACCGCGACCGCAATTTTATCGCCTGGCAAACGGAATTGCGGTATCGCATCAGCGATCGGATTGGATTCGTTGGATTTGTTGGGACGGGCGAGGTAGCGCATCAGAAGTTTTCTATCAGCACCTTAAAACCAAATTATGGCGGCGGTGTGCGTTATTTCTTTGATACGGAAAAGGGTCTCAGCATACGTGCTGATTATGGGGTTGGTGAAAAAGTTGCTGGAGAACCACAGCAAAGCGGCTTTTATATTGGATTGGGGCAATCTTTTTGATTTGATGATTAGTCAATTTGAAAATTTGAAGATGACTGCGCGCGGACAATGTAATTTTCAAATCTTCAAATTATCTCATTTTCAAATTTTAATGGTAAAATCTTCCTTCTCCTGCCCTTTCTTAAAATAAACCAATCCTATCCAAAACAGATCCATCGTAACCGTTACCTGCGGATGAGCTTTGATGGTAGCCCAGGCCTCTTTCATGTCTTCGCTCCAGTAAATATCATCAAAAATAAGGAGCGTATTTTCATGCACTTTCGGCAGGCACCATTCGAAATATTTTAAGGTAGCGTCCTTTTGGTGATTACCGTCTACAAATACAAAATCCAGTTTATCGAGTTTATTGATGACATCGGGCAGCGTATCGTCAAAATTGCCAATTACTTGTTGGATATGGCTTTCATTGGCTTTCTTAAAAACTTCAGCAGCTATTTTAGCGGTTTCGGGGCAGCCCTCTAGTGTGAATATTTTGGCTTTAGGGGCAGCATTTTGTAAATACAGGGAAGTTGTGCCAAAGCAAGTGCCTAACTCTATAATGTTGTCCGGCTGCATATCTGCAACCAGGCGATATAACAATTGCACCAGTTTGGGTGGTTTGAGCGCGTTTTTTGCGATCTCCCTCACTTTCTTTTGCTTGCTGTTATTGACGTGCGAGCCCGCACCAAGGTCGGTTACATTTATAATCCGTTCGTCAGAAAGCAGGGCTTTGCGCTGGTTTTCAACCTCATCATATACTTTTTTGGGGTTAAAATCGTAAATTACCTTATCTAACAGCCGGTAAATAAATGGTGAATGCGTACCGTGCCGGGTTTTACCCTTCAAGCGGTGGAAAAGGTAATCCTTGGCGAACCTAAAGTTTAACATGGCCGTAAAATTAGACAAACGTTTATTATTTTAGCATTTGGATGATAGACCCCATTGAGATCAAATCCCTGATACGATTGCTTGACGACCCGGACAAGGAAATTTTCGAGCATATCCACAGCAAGCTTGCTTCCTATGGCAGTGAGGCTATCGGATACCTCGAATCAGCCTGGGAAGAAGCTTTTGATCCCATCCAGGCGGAACGTATTGCCAATTTAGTTCACGAGATACAATTCGGTATCGTCAAAGAAGAACTCAAATTGTGGTACCAGGGAGGATCATTTGACCTGCTGCAGGGGGTGCTCACCATCAATAAATATCAATACCCCGACCTGGACGAGCAAAAAATCATCAACCAGATAGAGGCCATAAAACGCGATATATGGCTGCAAATGATCTATGATGCCAGTCCGGCGGAACAGATAAAACTGATCAACCACGTTTTTTACAATATCCACGGTTTTAGCGGCAATACCACCAATCACCACGACCCGCAAAACAGCTACCTGAACCAGGTGCTGGACACTAAAAAGGGTAACCAGATATCGCTGGCTATTATTTATTCCATCATCGCCCAAAAACTGGATATACCTGTTTATGGTGTAAACCTGCCGCAGCACTTTATTTTGGCTTACGTGGATGAGAGTATGGAAACCGAGTTTGAAGGCGGCATTCTGTTTTATATCAACGCCTTTAACCGTGGGTTGATATTCGGCCGGCGCGATGTGGACATGTTCCTGAAGCAACTGAAGCTACACGCCGAAAAGCAATTTTACGAGCCTTGCTCCAATGCAGATATTATCCGGCGTATCCTGCGCAATCTCATCAGCGCTTATGAAAATTTAGGATCGGTTGAAAAAGTAGCGGAGTTAAATGAGTTGCTGGAGATAGTTAGTTAGTCCGGAAGTCCGCATAAGTCCGAAAGACTGTTATAATCGAAAATCAATCGGTTTAATCACCCTTCCTAAATCGGTGTAATCCCTCTTAAAATCCGTTTGCGCTTAGCCAGTCGGCAGCCCAGTTGAACCAATGCTCCACGCTTTTTGGGTTATTCAGGCCAAAGCCATGCCCGCCTTCCTGGAAAATATGTATCTCTGCTTTCACCTTGTTCTTAACCAAAGCATCGTAAAACAAAAGCGAATTTTGAACCGGCACCACATCATCATCTTCGGCATGCACCAAAAATGTTGGCGGTGTATTGGCAGTTACCTGCTTTTCGTTAGAGTATAATTCGAGTGTTGCAGCCGATGGATTTTTACCAATAAGATTCTCGCGCGAAAAAACATGCGCATAAGGCCCAAAGCTGATAACCGGGTATAATAATATGGCAAAATCGGGCCGGAGGCTGATATTGTCTTTATTATCTATTACTACTTTATCAAAATGAGTATCCAGCGTGGATGCAAGGTGGCCGCCTGCCGAAAAACCTATAATACCAACTTTGGAAGGGTTTATACCCCATTCTGTGGATCTTTGTCTAATAATTTGTATCGCTCTTTCTGCATCCTGCAGCGGGCCGATGGTCTTATCAACCATAATATCATCATGAGGCAAGCGGTATTTCAAAACAAAAGCTATTATCCCTATCTTGTTAAACTCCTTCGCTATAGCATCACCTTCGTGATTCATTGCCAGGTTAAAATAACTGCCGCCCGGACATACGATAATGGCCGTACCAGTGGCTTTCCCTTTTGCAGGGAAATAGGGTGTAATGGTAGGTTGGGTAACCAGGCTCACTATATCTCCGTCACGCTTTTCAACATAAGTTGCGGGCGCCTTTTTTGAATTAGGCACCCCGTGAGGATAAAGCAGTATAGGTTTTTCCTGTGAAAAAGCAAGGGTTGAAAATAGCATGGCTACTGAGAGTAATAAGCAAAAGTTTTTGAACATAGTGGTTATAGAATATTTGCTAACAGTTATACCATTAAACTTACGAAGGTAAGTTTCGTTTACGCTGGTCTTCAGGATCGATCTTCGAAGTTCCACCGTCCAATAGTTTATCTAAAAAAACACGTTCCTCTGCAAATGACATATCCTTTATCTCATTGCTGACTTCTTCCCTGATCTGCCTCATTGTTTGTATTACATTTTCAATGGGCTTGTCTATTGTAGCTTTCATACAGAAGTGTCAACGTAAACCCTTTTTATCATTGTTCTTATTCAAAGATAAGCATTGAAAATCAGATTTCTTAATTACTTCGAGCCGCCAAATTCCATTAGGTAAGCTTTTATGAAATCGTTCAGTTCGCCATCCAATACCGCCTGTGCGTTTGAGGTTTCGTAATCCGTGCGCAGGTCCTTCACTAACTTATAAGGATGCAATACATAGTTACGGATCTGTGACCCCCACTCGATCTTTTTCTTGTTCCCTTCTATCGCGTTACTTGTTTCCTGGCGCTTACGCATCTCGATCTCATATAATTGAGATTTCAGTAAACGAATGGCGTTGTCTTTATTTTGAAGCTGTGAGCGCGATTCCTGGTTTTTGATGATGATACCCGATGGTTTGTGATATAAACGAACTGCCGTTTCCACTTTGTTTACGTTCTGCCCGCCTGCACCGCCCGAGCGGAACGTTTCAAACTCAATATCCGCAGGGTTAATGTCAATTTCTATAGTATCATCCACCAAAGGATAAACATATACCGAAGCAAATGACGTATGGCGCTTGGCATTAGAGTCGAACGGAGAGATGCGCACTAAACGATGCACACCATTTTCGCCTTTCAAATAGCCGTAAGCAAAATCGCCCTCGATCTGCAGGGTAACCGTTTTTACACCGGCAACATCACCCTCCTGGAAATCCTGTTCCGTTACTTTGCAGCCGTTTTTTTCGCCCCACATAATGTACATGCGCATCAGCATGCCGGCCCAATCGCAGCTTTCTGTTCCACCCGCCCCTGCCGTTACCTGTAGCACGGCATTAAACTGGTCTTCATCTGCCGAAAGCATGTTCTTGAACTCCAGTTCCTCAACAGCTTTGGTAGCGGTATCAAATTGCTCCTGCATTTCGGCCTCTGTGGCATCCCCAGCCTGGTAAAATTCAAAGAATACACCGGCATCCTCCACAATAGAAGCTACTTTCTGAAAAGCATCCGTCCAGACTTTTTTTGTTTTGATGGAAGCCAGTACTTTTTCGGCTTCTTTAGGATGGTCCCAAAAGGTGGGGCCAACAGTTATTTCCTGCTCTTTTTGCAGCGCATCGAGTTTGGTATCGATGTCAAAGATGCCTCCTCAGGGAAACTATTCTATCCCTTAAATCCTGAACTTGTTCTTTAGTCATGGGGCAAAGATAGTTTTAATGTGCAGATTTTTGGATGTGCAAATGTGCGAATATGCAGATGTGCGGATGAAACTTTAGAGCGTCCAGCCAAAACATCAAAGGGGTTGTAAATCAATTACAGCCCCTTTGAACATGTTTTATAGATAGAGTGTCTTTTTAAACGGCGACGATCATATCGTGCACAATGCCGCTCAGATCGGCGCGGTTGCCATTGATCCTGGATAAAAATGAACTTAATGCAAACTCTTTGTTTTGCTCATTTTTGGTTTGACGGATCAAATCAAGCATAACCGGCTTCATTAGCGAATTCGCAATTTTTAGGGAAGATGCGGGGTCGATGTCATAAAATTTATTCAGCTTATTGGCAAATTTGTTAACGATGCTTGTAACCAACGGGTTTTGATAAATATCCGGGTACTGGAAATACTTTACCAGGTCCTTCAATTTCCCAGATTCCATCTGGCCTTTTAAAACCTCGATAATAGAGCTCGATGCGTCGTTAATGATCGCTTCACGATATTTTTCAGGTATCTCAGGGTTTTCGATAACAGCCTTCCCGGCGTTATTTTTTACAAGCAGAAACAGTTTTTCGAACATATAATTTTAGCCTTTAAGTGTATTGATAAATTGATGACAAATGGTATAATTATTTATCAAGAAGACAAATATATTTATTATTTATTCTTAATTTCAAAAGAAATGTCAAAATATTTTCACATTTTCTCAATTGAACCCGTGTAAAACGAACACTAAGTAGGGTGTGTTAATCTTACACGCTAATTGAGTGTGTTTTTGACACCGAAAAGGTGTGTTATTCAAACACAAATTGTACTTAATTGTAGATTTGATGTACACCAGTGTTTTTAATTCTATTTTTGTAAAAAACATCAATTATGCTGCCAAACATTGATTTTACCGCCACAGAGGCTTATAAGTATTTAGCCGACCACTTTATCGATATCACCTCAAAGAACCTGAAAGACCTTTTTAAAGCTGATAGTGAACGCTTTAATAAGTTTTCCATCCAGTTCAACGATATATTAGTCGACTATTCGAAAAACAGGATCGATGACGAAACCGTGGCGTTATTGCTACAACTGGCTAAAGAATGTAGGGTAAAAGAGGCAGCAGAAGCCATGTTTTCGGGCGAGATCATTAATGCTACAGAGCATCGCCCGGTGCTGCATATTGCCTTACGCAACCGCAGCAACAAGCCTATTTATGTTGATGGCAAAGATGTGATGCCTGATGTAAATAGTGTGCTTGATCACATGAAAACTTTTAGTGAAGCCATTATATCAGGTGCCTGGAAAGGCTTTACCGGAAAGGCTATAACGGATGTGGTGAATATCGGCATTGGCGGCTCAGACCTGGGCCCCGTAATGGTGACCGAAGCTTTACGCCCATACAAAAATCACCTGCAAATGCATTTTGTTTCTAATGTGGACGGCACACACATCGCCGAAGCATTAAAAACACTAAACCCCGAAACCACTTTATTCCTGATAGCATCTAAAACATTTACTACCCAGGAAACCATGGCCAATGCACACAGCGCGCGCGACTGGTTTGTGGCGGGCGGTGGCAAAGACACTGATGTAGCTAAACATTTTGCAGCGCTTTCAACCAATTCGGAAGGGGTTTCCAAATTTGGTATCGATACCAAAAACATGTTCGAGTTTTGGGATTGGGTTGGCGGCCGCTATTCGCTTTGGAGCGCCATTGGGTTGTCCATTGTGTTAAGCGTGGGCTACGATAACTTTGTTGAATTGCTTACCGGCGCCCACCAGGTTGACCAGCATTTTTTGAACACAGAATTTGAAGATAATATCCCGGTTATATTAGGACTCATCGGCATCTGGTATAACAACTTTTTTGAAACCGAAACCAGTGCCATCCTCCCCTACGATCAGTACATGCACCGTTTTGCGGCATATTTCCAGCAGGGCGATATGGAAAGCAATGGCAAGCATGTCGACCGTAATGGTAATGCTGTTGATTATTCAACCGGCCCGATCATTTGGGGTGAGCCGGGAACAAATGGTCAGCATGCTTTTTACCAACTGATACACCAGGGCACCAAATTGATCCCTTGTGATTTTATAGCACCGGCACAAACGCACAATCCTCTTGGTGATCATCACCCGATGCTGCTATCCAACTTCTTCGCACAAACCGAGGCCTTGATGAATGGGAAAACCATTGAAGAAGTAAAGTCCGAATTAAAAGCATCCGGCAAAACTGCGGAGGAAATAGCCAAACTGGCACCGTTTAAAGAATTTGATGGCAACAGGCCAACCAATTCCTTCTTAATTAAAAAGATAACACCGCGCACTTTAGGTTCGCTTATTGCGATGTACGAGCACAAGATATTTGTGCAGGGCATTATCTGGAACATTTACAGCTTTGATCAATGGGGTGTTGAACTCGGCAAGCAATTAGCCGGTAAAATTCTGCCGGAATTGAAGAATGAAGATGAAGTAAAAAGTCATGATTCATCAACTAATGGGTTGATCAATCTGTATAAGGCGTGGCGGTGAGTTCAGTTAGCAGTTTTTAGTTAGCAGTGGGCAGGAATGCAAACTGCGCACTGAAAACTGCAAACTATTTTTTCACAAACTTCAACTGGTACAGCTTGCTCCAATATTTACCAGTGAGGAATATTCTTTTGCCAGCTTTGTCGTAGGCTATGCCATTCAAAACGTCGTCATGAGCGTTTCGCTTATCCTCGGGATAAAGGCTGGCCAGATCAATTTTCTCAAGTACGGCACCTGTCTTAGGGTCTATCACTACGATGTTATCGGTTTCCCAGATATTGGCGTATAGCTTGCCGTCGATATATTCCAATTCATTCAGGTTATTAACCGGGCCCTTGTCGTCATACACGTCGATATATCCGATCGACCTGTAAGTGTCTTTATCCAAAAACCATATTCGGTTGGTGCTGTCGTCGGTATATAATTTATTGCCATCAAAGGTTAAGCCCCAGCCTTCAACACCAACATGGTAAGGGAATGTCTTTAAGAGTTTAAAGGTGTTTTTGTCAAATACAAAGCCTACGCGCGGGTCTTTATAGGTAAGCATCAGTATTTTATCGCCGATGATGGCGCTGCCTTCACCAAACCATTGCGTATCCAATTTGGTCACCATTACCGCTTTACCGGTGTTAAGGTTTACTTTTCGCAGCGTCGAGTGTTTCTTCTGACCGGTGCTCTCATACAAATAGCCATCCTGGTATAGCAAACCTTCTGTATAGGAACTGGTATCGTGCGGGTAAACTTTCTCCACCTTAAAGCCGTATGCTTCGGGCGCTTTGGACGGAAGCAAAACAATATTGGTTGATATATCCTGGCTTTTGCCACCCTGGTAAAATTTGGCAGTTATGCCCCGCGGACCGAACTTCATAGTGTCCGTCTTCAGCGTTATTGCGGACGAATCTTTTTTAGATGCAACTCTTACTGAATCGAGCAGGTAAACAATGGAGTCGGGTTTGATATCTGCCGGGTATCCTATTTTTACCTGTACGGCGTCGCCTGATTTGTAATTTGTGCCGGCTTCGGGACTGAGCGTGATATCAATAGGTTTCTCAGTTTTATTACAGCTCGAACAGCCATAAACCACGGCCACAATCGCCGATAAAAGAAGAATTTTAGTTTTCATAGATCAAATGGAAGACGGCCAAAAGGCGTCCTCGATATGTTTTAATGTATAATTAGCATTCCTGTCAAACAAAATGGATATGATATCAAACCGCACTTCGCCTTTGTGGTCCATCAGGTAAATATATTCATCTGCTGCTTCAACCAATAATTTTTGCTTGCGCGCGTCCACAAAATCCTCCGGTTCGCCAAAACCGTTGCCGGTACGCGTTTTTACTTCTGCAAATATGATGATCCCATCTTTATAAACGATCAGGTCAACCTCGCATTTGCCGTGTGTCCAGTTCTCATCCAGTATTTCGCAACCCGCTCCCTCTAAAAATGTTTTGGCAAGGCTTTCGCCTTTGCGGCCAAGGTCGAGGTGCTGTGCCATTATTTAAGTATTACCGAACCTAAATAATCCGAGATGCTTTTCTCTACCTTTTTCATGTGCATGTATTGGGTAAGCAAAAGTTCGGTATCTGCCTCGCCCTCCACATTCTGCAGTTCGCTGCGCAGGTTATCCAAAATCTTGCCTACTTTTTGCTTTTTTAAATGAAATATCGCCCCCAAAATAGTCGCTTTCATATTCACCTGCTCATCAGGCACCAGTATCTTGTGCATCTCGTACCAGTTCTCGCTCAGCGTGTATTTGGTTGCCAGCAAGGTAACGGTCAGATCCACAATATCTTTATCGGGATAATGGATAAAATATTGTTCTTCGGGTAAAATTCCGTTCTCCAGCTCCTTGCTGTAAACATCGATGAACTTTTTGCTTGGCGGATGTTCAAACTCCACGTCGCCTAGTTCGGCAACCATAAACGGACCGATATAAGTGTTGGCGATACCATCCCAATCGATCATACGGTTGCCGTAAACCAGTAAAAGCCGTATAATTTCTTTTTCCTGGTTGGAATCATCTTTAGCTTCTTTTTCCTGGGCAAACTCTTCAACAACCGGGAAATTTCTTTCTTCCGCTTCGCGCGATTGTTGCTGCTGCGAATCCTTTTTGGCTTTATTGAGCCGCATTTTATTCAGCTCGGTAAGCAGCGCGCGCTCATCTATCTGTAGTATGTGGCTGCATTCTTTTATAAATACCGATGCCTTTATTGAGTCTGGGATTTTTGCAATGCTTTCCACAATTTCCCGTATCACTTCGGCACGCCTGATGGGATCGGTGCCGGCTTCTTTGAGCAGGATATCGGTTTTAAAAAGGATAAAGTCTTTTTTGTTTTGGGCGATATGGTTTTTGAAGCCTTGGGTACCTAGCAGCCGCACGTATGAGTCTGGGTCATGACCATCGGGGAAAAGCACCACTTTTACATTGAGCCCTTCTTCCAGTATCATATCCAAACCGCGCAGTGATGCCTTGATACCGGCTGCATCACCATCATATAATATGGTAACGTTTTTGGTGAACCGGCCTATCAGCCGTATCTGCTCCACCGTTAGCGATGTACCTGACGACGCTACCACATTTTCTATCCCCGCCTGGTGCACCGATAGCACATCGGCGTAGCCTTCAACCAGGTAACAATTATCCTCGTCCCTTATTGCCTTTTTTGCGAAGAAAAGACCATATAGGATATTGGATTTATGATATATCTCCGACTCCGGCGAGTTAACATATTTTGGAACGTTCTTGTCATTCTTTAATGTTCGCCCGCCGAACGCGATCACCCTGCCGGTAAAGCTATGTATCGGGAACATTACGCGGCCGCGATAGCGATCGTATAAGCTACCGTTATCCCGTTTTACGGAGAGGCCAGTTTCTTCTAAAAACTGTTGCTGGTAGCCTTCTTTTAATGCCTTGCCTGTGAATGCTTCCCATTGATCGGGCGAGTAGCCAAGCTCGAATTTTTTTATGGTTTCATTAGTAAAACCGCGCTCTTTAAAATAACTCAGACCGATGTTTTGGCCCTCTTCGGTTTCGAGCATGCTTTCATGAAAGAACTTGGCGGCATAACCGCTTACGATCATCAGGCTTTCGCGGTGATTTTCTTCTTCTTTATTTTCGTTCGAGTCGACGGTTTCTTCAACCTCAATACCATACTTCTTGGCCAGCCATTTCAGTGCTTCCGGGTAGGTAAACTTCTCCAGCTCCATCAAAAACGTAATGGCCGAGCCGCCTTTACCGGATGAAAAGTCCTTAAAGATACCCTTGGCGGGAGAAACCGTGAACGATGGCGTTTTCTCGTTAGCGAAGGGCGACAAGCCAACGTAATTGGCGCCGCGTTTTTTCAACTGCACAAACTCACCCACCACCTCGGCGATGTCGATGGCTTCCATAATACGGTCAACGGTGGGTTTGGTGATCATTGCGTAACGCGGCGTAAAGGCACGATCACAAAAATAGTTTTTTACCCTTTAACAGTTTCTTAATCGTGCCAATAAATTTATACACGATTGTATCAACAAGTTTTATTTTGTCGTATTTGTATTTAAACAGGGATAATTATGAAAAGGATATTAATAACAACCATTGCAGTTTTTGCAGTTTTTGCATTTTCGTGCAAGAAAGAGAATCAGCCACATGATCTATTTATCGGCGCTACATTAAAAAATACCGATTGGCTGGCACAGCCCTCCACCTCATACACTGCGAACAGGGATACTTTAGTTATCCAGGGAACAAAAGGTGTACCGCTAACGGGAACTCAAAATCTATCGTTCAAAATACGGTTTGGGGGAGCAGGTAGTTATACACTTACGGATGCAAACCAGGCAGCATACGTTGTTACAATGGAGGCAGGTGCAATAAACACTTATGCATTAGACCCCACGCAGACTAATACGGTAATCATCAATCGATTTGATGTAAAAACCAATATTGCGCAGGGCTCTTTTCAACTACATTTTATAAAGGTTTCTGGCCCGGGCGATAACACACTTAGTTTTACCAACGGTTCCTTCTGGATACAAACGCCTGCGGTGCCGGGTCAGTAGGTTTTGGCGATTTGCTTTTTCTTAAGGAAAGTAATAGCTATCCCTGCCAGCACAATAACACTGCCGATGATCTCTTTTAATTCCAGTCTTTCAGCCAGGAAAATCGTTGCCCACAGGCAGGCGATCACCGTTTGACTGAGCAACGCGATGGATACTTTGGTAGCCTCCAGGTAATTGAGCGAGTAATTAATAGTGATCCAGCCTACTAACTGGCAGATAAGCCCCATCCCGATAAGGCAGAGCCAGGTGTTGAGCGGAAAATGGATAAGTTCATCATGCCGAAAGCCGCATATCAGTAATAAAAACATACTCGCTGCCAGCATATTGTAAAACATAAACGTAACCGTGCTTATTTTTTGCAATATGCCTTTGGTGATCATAATATAGATGGCATAAAAAAAACTGGCGATAAGCGCGTATATTAAGCCGATATTGAATTGCAGGTGTAAAATGTCAATATATCCTACTAACACCACCATACCGGCAATGGCTATCCAGGTACCTGCCCAGAATAATGCGCCCGACTTTTTACGGAGAACAATATAGCTTAACAGGCCCACCCAAAGCGGGGCAAGGTTGGCGACCAGTGTTGAAACCGTAGCGCTGATCTTCAAAAGCTACAGGTTCCATACGGCTATATCGGCGCCAAAAACTACACCGCCCAACACCGCAATGCCCAGGTCCTTATAACCTATTTTAAGTTGTTTGGTAAAAATGCAGTAAGGCGCGAGCACCAGCCAGGCAAAAAAAATGCGGTAAAACCCGGAGGTGATGGGCGGCGAAACGGCAAGCTTTACAAATATTGGTGAAAAGGAAATACAAATAATGCCAATGATGAGGCTTACCCTGGGATTCATGTAGGGCAAACTTAGTTAAATCGGGTTTGAATAGCTGGGAAAACACTATTATTATTTTAGATTGTAGCGGAATAACTAAATCGTTCGTATATTCAAAAAACCGGCCGTCATGAGAAAACTTGTTCTCGTTATATTTTCAGCATTTGCATTATCTAATGTATCATGCCAGCATGATAAATGCTGTACACCACCACCGCCGCCACCCGTGATGACCGCAGAGAAAAATGGCGATGCCTGGCTATTGCCGATCATAAAAGGTACCATCTCGAACGATAAAAATATCTTCGTATCAACTGTCGGGCCTTACTTGTTAAATACGGCCAAAGATTCGCTCAGCATTAGTCTTGCCTACACCGGCCTGGGAAGTTATACCCCCACCGATCAGCAATTGGGTTACACCGTTTTTACGAATGGGGTAAAGACTAAATACGTGCTGGATACAACCTTTTATAATTTAATTAATATTACGGAATTCGCCGTGCCCAACGATCCCCCCGGTACAACGCCAGACCCGACAGCGTTGAAAGCTACATTTACCCTGAGATTCGTCGATCCCGCTCACACCACAAGCGTTACATTTTCCAATGGAAAATTTACTGCACTTTTGAGTCAATAGCTCCATATCCTATGAAAAAATCAACCTGCTTTATTTTTGGCGTATTGCTTTTTACCGCTTTTGCATGCAAACCGATGGTCCGTTACTGTTGTGACGTGGCGCATAGATGGGCCGAAATTGATGCCATTAAAAATGGTGTAGCCTGGAGCCCGCAATACGTTAATGGTGTGCTGACTGACATCGATTCCCTCAAAATTGCAGCAGTGAGCGGAACCGCGACAGGTACCAACTTTGTTAAAACCGACACGCTGATCTTAAAAATATTCTTTACAGGCACCGGGACTTACAAACTTAATAACAACCGCGTGTTTTATGCCACTTTCGCCAATGGCGCCACAACACGTTATAATATCGATACTACCTATAACAATGTGCTAAACATTACCAGTTATCAAAAACTTGATAATCCTGCCACGCCCACCCCCGATCCGGTTGAGATGAAGGGCACCTTTGATATTAAGTTTATTGACCCCAATAATCCGGCAGGCATCACCATTTCAAACGCCACTTTTTATGCGGTTATGCCGCGATAGTTTTATTTAGCGGCTTCTCTGTCTTCAATAAATCAAATAATCGTATTTTTGCCGCTCAAATATTTTTTAAATGAGCCAGCGGATAAAGATCAAAGCATTATTACAAAGCGAACAAACCAACATTGAGGTTACGGTTAAGGGGTGGATACGCACCTTCCGGAATAACCAGTTCATCGCTTTGAATGATGGCTCGACCAATAATAACATACAGGTCGTAGTTGATTTTGAGAACACTGACTCTGCACTTTTAAAACGCTTAACTACCGGCGCGGCTATTAGCGTAACTGGCCAACTGGTTGCTTCTTTAGGTAAAGGCCAGAAAGTAGAGATCAAAGCAAAACAAATAGAAGTATTAGGCGACAGCGATCCCGAAAAATACCCGCTTCAACCTAAAAAACATAGTTTAGAGTTTCTGCGCGAGATCGCTCACCTGCGTTTCCGCACCAATACTTTCGGCGCGGTTTTTCGCGTGCGTAATACGCTGGCCTTTGCAGTACACACCTTTTTCCAGGAGCGTGGCTTTGTTTATTTGCACACGCCTATCATTACCGCATCGGATGCGGAAGGCGCAGGCGAGACATTCCATGTAACTAACCTGGATATGGCTAATCCGCCAAGGATCGAAAACGGAGAAGTGGATTTTAAACTGGACTTTTTTGGTCGTGCAACCAACCTTACCGTATCCGGTCAGTTGGAAGGCGAGTTGGGTGCGATGGCATTGAGCGATATTTATACTTTCGGGCCAACATTCAGGGCTGAAAATTCAAATACTACCCGTCATTTGGCTGAGTTTTGGATGATAGAACCGGAGATGGCGTTTTATGACCTGGTTGATAACATGGACCTGGCCGAAGAGTTATTGAAATACCTGATAGCGGAAGCATTAAAACATAATGCGGAAGATATCGAGTTTTTGAGCCAGCGTTTGGAAGAAGAAGAAAAACAAAAGCCGCAAAACGAGCGTTCGGATATGTCATTGATAGACAAGCTGAAATTTTGCCTGGATAACGATTTCGAAAGACTGACTTATACAGAGGCTATTGAGATATTAAAAGAATCGACCCCGAATAAAAAGAAGAAATTCACCTACCCCATCGAAGGCTGGGGCACCGACCTGCAATCGGAACACGAGCGCTATTTGGTTGAGAAACATTTCAAAAAACCGGTGATATTGACCGACTACCCAAAGTCTATCAAAGCATTTTACATGCGCCAGAATGAACCAGATGCACAAGGCCGCGAAACCGTTCGTGCGATGGATATCCTGTTTCCCGGCATCGGCGAAATGGTAGGCGGATCACAACGTGAAGAGCGTTTAGACAAACTGGAACAACGCATGGACGAAATGGGTATCCCAAAAGAAGAATTGTGGTGGTATTTGGATACCCGCCGCTTCGGCGCTTGTCCGCATGCCGGTTTTGGATTAGGTTTTGAGCGTATGGTGCAGTTTGTTACCGGGATGGGTAATATCAGGGATGTGATACCTTTTCCGAGGTTCCCGAAGAATGCGGAATTTTGACCGTTGATTTAGAATGATTCGGCAGATTACACTGATTGACTAATCCAAATGAAAAAAAATGAGATTCATTTAGGTTTCTGCATATCTAATTTCAATGATATAACCCACAACGAAATCACTCAAATGCTGGGTATTCAGCCTTCTCATGTCCGAATTAAAGGCGAAAAAAAGAATCCGAGAAATCCGGATAGCCCATTGATCGAGGTAAACAAATGGACAATGGCTTCGGGCCTTGATGTATTTACCGATTTCGACAGTCAATTGGATTCCATATTGAATATCATCGAATCTAAAATCGACCTTTTTAAACCTCTATGTAAAAAATACGACTGTGAATTTTCCTGCGGGCTATTTGTTTACAGAGATAATGGCGAAAGTACGCCTTGGGTACACTTAAATTCCCGTTATAATAAACTCATCCAGGAATTGGACATAGAATTCGATGTCGATCTATATGTCTTTTAAAAAATAGGATATATGGCTACAATTACTCTTTCAATTTTCATTGATGCTCCAATTGAAAAAGTATTTGACTTAGCCCGCAGCATCAACCTGCATATGGAGTCGACCAAACAAACCGGCGAAAAAGCTATCGCAGGAAAAACCAGCGGTTTGATCGAATTGGGCGAAACCGTTACCTGGCGGGCAAAGCATTTTGGCATCTGGAAAACGCTTACTTCAAAGATCACTGAATTTGACGGGCCGAATTTTTTTGTAGATGAAATGGTGAAAGGCGCTTTTAAAAGCTTCCGACATGAGCATTATTTCTCGACCGTTAATGGCCAAACTTTAATGAAAGATGTATTTGTTTTTGAATCGCCTTTGGGGATTTTGGGCAGGTTATTTAATTGGGTGATATTAACAACTTATATGAAAAGGCTTTTGGAAGAAAGGAATAGGGTGATAAAGGAAACTGCGGAAAATTAAAGTATTACTTCTCAATTTTTTTCCAGTTCCTTCACTGCCGGTGGCCCCTCGACGGAAAACTTTTCGTTTACATATTGATAGTGCCATACTCCAGAGTAGTGCCCATAAGAAAGTGTATGTGTAACCTTTATCCGCGAGATAAAATCGAAAGTCACTGTATCAAATGTCCCTTTAAAAAAATCGTAGAAATCATTTTTTGTGTAAGCGAATACTTTGTAATTCTTATATTGAAAATAGCCAAAATTAGCACGGTTGTAAGTCAACAGATTAACAAGAGTGTCAGTCACTGATTTGGAGTTTCTTTCGATTTGAAAGGAGAAAACATTATCTCCAGATTTAAAAATAGCGATCATGAAACAACTATCCCCCGAGCTGTTTGGTCGTTCGAATCCATCTGGGTTTTTGGGATTCAACACCAAGTCCATCAATTGATCAATCGCCTTGTTTTCTTTTACAACATGAACAGGAATTTTATCAGAAGCTTGGCCAAAAGCTACATTGAAGCCTAAACAAACTAAGGCGCAAATGATAATGTATGTTTTCATATCTTATAAAGTTTAGTATGATCTATGAAGCATGAACTATAACCTAATTCCCCAAATTGCTTCAACGCCAAATAAGCCATCAACCCGGTACTAATTTTGAAAACGTTTAAATTTCAATCAAATATAATGAAAAGTTAAACTATGAGATCGAAACAAGTAGTTACAAATATTCCAGGAACAGCATCGACGCTAATCTTTTTGCCCTGACATCGTCTTTTTGAGCTTTGCCACCAGGCCCGTCATGGTATCGGAAATCTTGTTGCTTACCACTATCCAATCTTTCGGACGAATTCCGGATGATCCGGTTACGGACAATGTCCGCATAACGTTAGGGACAAAATCATCCGTATAACTGATAAAGAAAAAACTATAGTGGTAACCCTTATTCGTTGAAACGATCTCTATTTCATAAGACGGTCGGATACCTTTTCCGGCATTAAATTCAGCCGACCCTGTTAGTATACCGGAAATGGCCCATTGGGTCTTAATCACCTGTTTCGGGTGCGAATAGTTCTTATTGATAAAATCAAGCGACCGCTGAAAAAGCACATCTTTCGATACGCTATCCAACATGACGTTATCCGCGTATTCTATTCTAACGGGGTTCTTCTTACTTGCAGGGAGGGATGCAGGGGCATCCTGCGCATAGGCTTTGATAGTAAATACGCCAATGATCAAAAATGCAATAAGGGTTGGTTTCATTGTATCAAAAATAAACATATTATAAATTTATCCAAATCCTGACGCAAGTTTTATAAATCAGATTCGAGCAATGGTTGGCTGGTGTCAACAGGGAAGCTAATCGTCATTAAAAAACTTAAACTTGAATGGTTCATATGACACACCACATTCATTTCGAACTTTAATATTATGTTGCTCAAAATAAGCTTTCAGATCCATCCATGTTTTGCTCCATAACGATGCCGCCGGATATTTTGCTGTCGTAAAATCTTTATTAATTATTCTGAGTTCGATCGGCATTCTGCTCTGTTGTTCAAATACCACTTCTTTAATTTCAGCTAATGGATATTCATTCGTTATCCAAAAAAAATAATAGTGCTTTATAAAAAAGGTATCATTCGAAACCAAAAAATAATAGAATCTCCTTGAAAATAAGATAAAGAATAAGACCGATAATATAGAGAGCCCCACTATACCGTCCAAATGATGGTTTTTTATAAAATCGAACACGCCCATAATCCAAAAAAAGACTATCAGACCCCACATAATTATCCCTTCGAAACTAAATACTGGAGACCCCTTGAAGTAGAAAATTCCTTTAGGTTCTTTTGCTTTGACATTGCCATTTGGACCGCTACTCTGTACTTTAAAATCATTATGGACAGGATTACTTTTGTTGTCAAATGATTCTGGAATTGTAGTATAAAACTTGGAAGTTTCGGCATTTGTCATTGCTTCAACAGAATTTATCTTATCACTAACCATAGCCTCTATAAAAACTTTCATTTCGGGCGAGTTTTCATACATTTTGTCTAAAAAAATTCTTTCCTCCCGGCCTTTGAATTTTAATGATACTCCTTCTCTGTAGGTAAAAAATAAATAAGGCCTTTTCCCGGTTAGCTTCGCACATTCCAGGTCTCTCCAAAAATAGGTCAAGGAATGGTTAAACGTTATCGACTCATTGTTGATCTCAATAGTCGGCGCAGTCTTGCAATACTTGTATATGGTATAAATTGCCCCAGCAACAAGGAATAAAAGCAATGGAATTAATCCATAGTTCCGTGGTTCAAAATCAGGTGAATTGTATTGATGGATGAACAAACCGCCTGTAAAGAAACCCAATGCACCATAGAAAATACACCAAACGGTTAGTTTCAAATAAAACCCAAAGAAGCTTCTTTGACTTTCAATTGTTTCCATGACTAAAGCAATTAAACTTTTTTTGAAGATAGGTTTAGTTTCCGAGTTGCTTCAACGCTAAATAAGCCATTAAACCTGTGCTGATCTTAAAAGCATCTTCCTCCACATCAAAGGTTGGCGTGTGCACCGATGATGTAATGCCCCGTTTTTCATTACGTGTTCCTAAACGGTAAAAGCAGGAATCAGCAACTTGCGAATAATAGGCGAAATCTTCCGCGGCCATCCAGATATCCAGGTCGAGCACGTTTTCTCTACCTAAATAATCTTCGGCATGGCTGCGTGTGGCTGCGGTTAACTTTGGTTCGTTGATGAGGAAGGGATAACCGCGCATGATGTTGAAATCAACACTGCCGCCAAAGCTTTCGGCAATGCCTTCAGCCATTTTCTTCATCTTTTTGTGGGCATCAGCGCGCCAGGCTTCGTCCATGGTGCGGAAGGTGCCTTCCAGGTAAACCTCATTTGGTATCACATTGGTAGCGCCGTTGGCAATTACTTTCCCGAATGAAAGTACCGACGGGCTTTTAGGATCGTTATACCGACTAATAATGGTTTGCAGCGCGGTAAGCATGTGCGCCGTAATAATAATGGGGTCGATATTGGCCTGCGGCTGTGCACCGTGGCCACCTTTGCCCTTTACCGTAACGTATATCTCGTCAGTCGAGGCCATGTATTTCCCTGAACGGAAGCCGACCTGTCCCGCATCGATCAGTGGCATCACATGCTGCCCGATAACGGCCTGCGGCTTTGGATTTTCGAGCACGCCTTCTTTGATCATCAGGCTGGCGCCTCCGGGCAGCTTTTCCTCTGCCGGCTGAAATATCAATTTGACGGTACCTGCAAACTGGCTTTTTAAGCGTGTCAGTATTGTTGCTGTACCCAATAACGAAGAAGTATGCGCATCGTGCCCGCAGGCATGCATAACGCCAATATTTTGAGACCGATAAGCCACATCATTGGTTTCGGTGATAGGCAAGGCATCCATATCGGCGCGGAGTGCCACCACCTGGTCGGAAGGTTTTTCGCCTTTTATCAGAGCTACCAAGCCGTTTTCGGCCATGCGATGATACTCCAGGCCCAATTCGTCCAGCTTTTTTGCCACATATGCAGAAGTCTCCGTTTCGTGAAAAGAAAGCTCCGGGTGCGCGTGCAAGTGACGGCGGTTAGCCACTACTTCATTAAAAATGCTCTGCGAAAGTTCCTGTATCTGTTCTTTATTCATCTGTGCTTTCTGGTTTAGGTGGATTGACCTTATCCTGGATAATAAACATACCGTCAAACCATTTTTTTAGATCAGCCTCTAATTTTTCAGCGTCCGCTTTTGTCCTGAAATCGCCCACCCGAACTTTAAAATTAGGATCGCTGTAAATTATATAAGTACGAATATCGGGAAATTCTTCCTGGAATTTCTCCTGCGCGCTGTAAGCATCTTTGCGGTTTGTACCGGTGAATATCTGAACCCGGAAACCGGTTATGGTTTCGGTACCTAAGGTACGGTTTAACTCGGCCCTGCGTGCGGCCAAGGTATCTATACGCGGGTCTTTAATTACTTCCACCTTCCCCCTGGTTTGCGCCGAAGCCGAACCCAAAAGTAAAAGCATAAAAAAACAGCATCCTGTTATTTTGACCAAGGCCTTGATATCGGATGCTGTTCTATTCATTTTATAAGATCGTTACAGTTAAAAACTTTAACTATTGTGGTGTTCCAAAAAGTATAGCCCCTAAAAGTGGAACACTTAAACAACTATCTATAAGCCAGTTACGCACATTAACTTTTGGGCGATTACGCCTGCCCTGCGCCGTGGCAATTTTTAAATTTCTTGCCGCTACCGCAAGGGCATGGGTCGTTACGACCCACCTTCTGTTCAACGCGTATCGGCATTGGCTTTTGCAGTTCGCGGGTATCCTCCATCGGCATACCGCTATTGCTTTCGCCTACCAGCTCGGGTTTCGAGGTACGAAATTTCTTCAGATCAAGCTTTGGCTGCGGCCTGGCTTCTCTTACTTCCTCGGCCTGCTGTACCGGTATGCCGCCCCTGAACAGGAAGCTTACAAGTTCCTTGTTCACATTAGTCAGCATCGCACGAAACAATTCAAACGCTTCGAATTTGTAAACCAATAAAGGGTCTTTTTGTTCGTAAACCGCGTTTTGTACAGACTGCTTTAACTCGTCCATCTCGCGCAGGTGCTCTTTCCAGGCATCATCGATCAATGATAACACTACGTTCTTTTCAAACGACCTGAATACCTCAGCGCCCTTATTTTCAACCGCCTTTTTAAGCGGAACGGCAACCTGTATACCGTGTATACCATCGGTAAACGGCACCACAATGTTCTCGACATATTCGCCGCGGGTAGCATAAACATCTTTTAAAACCGGCAACGCCTGTTGTGCAACACCTTCAGCCTTGCGTTTGTAAAACAACGTAACCTCTGCAAATACTTTATCGATCAAACCATTCAGGGTAGTTGAAGAAAATTCATCCTCTGTAATAGCTGTATCAACAGAAAATACACGAATGATCTCCAACTGGAAGCCCTCGTAATTATTGGCCTCTTTATACTCGGTAACCACATCGGCAACCACATCAAAAATGGTATTATTGATATCCACTTCCAGCCGTTCGCCAAACAAGGCGTTCTTACGTTTTGAATAAACGACCGTACGCTGTGAGTTCATTACGTCATCATATTCCAGCAACCGTTTACGAATACCGAAGTTATTTTCTTCAACCTTCTTCTGGGCACGCTCTATAGATTTAGTGATCATCGAGTGCTGTATCACTTCGCCTTCCTCGATACCCATCCGTACCATCAGGCCAGATATACGTTCCGATCCGAATAAACGCATCAGGTTATCCTCAAGCGACACAAAAAACTGTGTAGAACCCGGGTCACCCTGGCGACCTGAACGACCGCGTAACTGCCTGTCGACACGGCGGGATTCGTGACGCTCAGTACCTACGATAGCCAAACCACCTGCATCCTTCACGCCCGGCCCCAACTTTATATCCGTACCACGACCAGCCATGTTGGTGGCGATGGTTACAGTACCTGCCTGCCCGGCTTCGGCCACAATATCGGCTTCTTTTTGGTGCATCTTGGCGTTCAGTACATTATGTTTGATGCCGCGCAGTTTTAGCATCCGGCTCAATAATTCTGATATATCAACCGATGTTGTACCTACGAGTGTTGGCCTACCGGCTTCTGTCAGCTTTACTATTTCATCGGCTACAGCATTATATTTTTCGCGGATGGTACGATAAACCAAGTCCTGCCGGTCATCGCGTATTATGGCCGTGTTAGTTGGAATTTCAACTACATCCAGCTTATATATTTCCCAAAACTCACCTGCTTCGGTAACGGCAGTACCCGTCATACCGCAAAGCTTGTGGTACATTCTGAAATAGTTCTGTAGCGTGATGGTCGCAAAGGTTTGTGTAGCGTCTTCCACCTTCACATTCTCCTTAGCCTCTATCGCCTGGTGCAAACCATCCGAGTAACGGCGGCCATCCAAAATACGGCCGGTTTGCTCATCAACGATCTTCACTTTGCCTTCGTCAATAATATATTCTGTATCCTTTTCAAATAAGGTATACGCTTTTAACAATTGGTTTACGGAGTGGATGCGTTCTGATTTGATGGAAAAATCCCGCATCAGCGTATCCTTCTGAGCTACTTTCTCTTCATTGCTCTGATGAGATTTTTCTATTTCAGCAATTTCCGAACCGACATCCGGCATCACAAAAAATTGCGGATCTTCACCAGATGCAGTGATTAGTTCGATACCTTTCTCACTCAATTCAACCTGGTTATTTTTTTCGTCGATCACAAAAAACAATTCCGAATCTACTTTAGGCATTTCTTTACCCTGATCCTGCAAATAATGATTCTCTGTTTTTAACAGAACTGTCTTGTTTGCACCTTCGCTCAGGTATTTTATCAGTGCTTTGCTTTTTGGTAAACCACGGTGAGCGCGGAACAAGGCCAAACCGCCTTCATCTGTTCCTGTTTTACCTTCTGCAATAGCTTTCTTGGCTTCATTGAGAACTGTATTGACATAGGCTTTTTGTGCATTAACCAAACGTTCGATACGTGGTTTCAGCTCATAAAACTCATGTTCATCACCGCGGGGAATAGGTCCTGATATGATCAATGGTGTACGGGCATCATCAATTAACACGGAGTCAACCTCATCCACCATGGCATAATGCAGTTTGCGCTGCACCAATTCTTCCGGGCTACGTGTCATATTGTCACGCAGGTAGTCGAAACCAAATTCGTTGTTGGTTCCAAAAGTAATATCAGCTAAATAAGCATTGCGGCGCTCCTGCGAGTTGGGTTCATGCCTGTCTATACAATCTACAGAAAGGCCATGAAACTCATATAGTGGTCCCATCCATTCCGAGTCGCGTCGTGCCAGGTAATCATTTACGGTTACAATGTGAACGCCTTGTCCGGCTAATGCATTGAGGTAAGCCGGTAAAGTCGCAACCAGCGTTTTACCCTCACCAGTAGCCATTTCGGCAATTTTCCCCTGGTGCAATACTACGCCGCCTATCAGCTGAACATCGTAGTGTACCATATCCCAGGTCACTTCGTTACCCGCTGCCAGCCATGTATTATGATGAATTGCTTTGTCGCCTTTTATAAGCACGTTGCTTTTACGGGCTGCCAGATCACGGTCGAATTGAGTTGCAATAACTTCAATCGTTTTATTTTCCTTAAGCCTGCGGGCAGTTTCCTTTACAACAGCAAAAGCTTCCGGTAAAATATCCATCAGGATAACTTCAAGCTCTTTATTACGGTCCTTTTCAAGTTTATCAACCTGGGTGTAAAGTTCTACCTTTTCGCTTACGTCCATATCCGGATTGGCCTCGATCCGATCCTTAATTTCCTGAATTTCAGCATCTATTCCGGTAAGTCCCTGCTGTATGGTTTCTTTAAAACCAATGGTTTTTTCGCGCAGATCATCATTGCTTATGCCATCAAGTTTTGAGTAAGCTTCTTTTACTTTCTCAACTATAGGCTGTATACTTTTTACATCGCGTTCCGATTTATTGCCGAAAAGCTTGCTGATAAATTCTAACATATTTAATTCGATATAAATACCACGAACTCAACAATTGCGCCATAGCAATTTATGAGGTCATAATGGCAGGCAAAGGTACTGTTTTTGAGGTAAAGGGTGAAAGGAAATGTGCGGATGTGCAGATTTCAGATGTGCGGATGATACAATGGTAATATCTTCGAATGGTCCGCTTTGATAAAAACATTTGCACATCTGCACATCTGGAATATGCACATTAATCTTCCTCACCCTCTTCAAAATCATCTTCGTCGAAATTGCCAAAATCGAATTTATCGTCGTCAAACATCAACTCCTCTAATTTTTCCTGTTCGGGGGTGCTGGTGTCGAAGCGGATGGCCCAATTGTCGGGTATATCATTGCTTTTATCGAATCCGCGTATCCATGCCACAAATTCAATTCTAAACTCTTCAATTTTTTCGCGCATCAGGTTTACATAATCTTCATTGTTCAAGCCGAACATCTCGGTGCTTATCACCGCGTTGCGCATATTATATACGGCATATTTTATCAGCACAGCATTTTCCATTCGTAGTGAATACAGTCCTGCCCCTTCAGCGCCTGCTATCTTGGCCTGTACGATCATTGCATTGCCGACTATCTCACCGGCAAGCCATTCTTTTCCGTCGTCTTCTTTAATTGCCTCCACTATTGCTTCGGCCAGGTCAAGCAATTCTTCTGCCTTCTTAAAAACAGGAAGCTTCCGGTACTTTTCAATTCTTTTCGACATCCCGTAAAATTAACTTGAATATTTGATGTTGCAAGGTATCATTTGCATATCTGCACATTCGTACATCTGCACATTAAATTTTACATTTGCCCGCATGAATATCCTGATCCTCGGTTCGGGTGGAAGGGAAAGTGCCTTCGCCTGGAAAATTTCTCAAAGCCCAAAATGTTCGAAGCTGTTTATAGCGCCCGGTAATGCCGGCACTCCGCAATATGGGCAGAATGTGGACATTAAAGTGACCGATTTTGAGCCGATTGGAAAGTTTGCATTAGATAATGGTATCGACTTGGTATTAGTTGGTCCCGAGGAGCCTTTGGTTAAAGGTATCCATGATTTTTTCCTGGCTGATGAGCAATTGAAAAATATACCGGTAATAGGGCCGCAAAAAGAAGGCGCACAGTTGGAAGGCAGCAAGGATTTTTCGAAGGATTTTATGTTCAGGCAAAATATACCGACAGCCGCTTCTAAAACTTTTACGCGCGACACTTTGCAGGAAGGCTTTGAATACCTTGCCACAGCCGGTTTGCCCATTGTTTTAAAAGCTGACGGTTTGGCGGCCGGAAAAGGTGTGCTCATTTGCACCAACCTGCAGGAAGCACAATTGGAACTTACTGAAATGCTGACCGAAGCAAAATTCGGCGATGCAAGCTCAAAAGTGGTGATAGAACAGTTTTTGCAGGGTATAGAGTTGTCTGTTTTTGTGATGACCGATGGCACTAACTATAAAGTATTGCCCGAAGCGAAGGACTACAAACGTATTGGTGAGGGCGACACCGGCCTTAATACCGGCGGCATGGGCTCCGTTTCACCCGTTCCGTTTGCTGATGAAGAATTTATGCAAAAAGTGACCGGCCGGGTGATCATTCCGACGGTTGAGGGCCTGAAAAAAGAAAATATCCCTTACAAAGGGTTCATTTTTATCGGGCTTATGAATTGCGATGGCGAGCCTTATGTGATTGAATACAATTGCCGCATGGGCGACCCGGAAACTGAAAGCGTGATGATGAGGATCGAATCAGATTTTGTTGATTTGCTCCAGGGTGTGGCCGAAGGTAATCTGAACGAAAAAGAGCTGATCATCTTTGATAAAACTGCAACAACAATCGTAATGGTGGCAGGCGGCTATCCCGGCGAATACCTTAAGAATAAGGTGATAACCGGTATCGAAAATATCCATGAATCAACAGTATTCCATGCCGGTACATCCATCCAGGACGGCAACATTATAACCACAGGGGGCAGGGTATTGGCCATTACTACTTTGCAGGATGATCTTTTCAGTGCCCTGCAACAAGCCACTGCTGATGCCAGCCGTATTTACTATGACGGTATGTATTTCAGGAAAGATATTGGGTTTGATTTGATATAACACGAATTCCACCCATTAAAAACACGAATTCCACGAATTATTGTAAGTTAATTCGTGGAATTCGCATTAATTCGTGCTATTCGAGTCTTTTCTATTTACTTCCGCTTGGTGCCCCGTTCGCTTTCCCCAATAGTTCCGTCAATTTATCCTGCAAATCATAACCCATCAGGTTGTGGCCGATGATTTTGCCATCAGGCCCAATGAGGAAGTTTTGCGGGATGGCACGTACACCATACAGATCAGCTTCCTTGCTTTTCCAGAATTGCAGATCCGATACATGGTTCCAGGTAAGCCCGTCCTTGTGGATAGCGGCCAACCATTTATCTTTGGCAGTTGGCCTGTCAAGCGATACCCCAAGAATAGTGAAGTTCTTATTCTTGAACATGTTATAAGTACGTACCACATTTGGGTTTTCGCGGCGGCATGGGCCGCACCATGATGCCCAAAAATCAACCAAAAGATACTTCCCTCTGAACGATGCAAGGCTAACCATTTTACCCGCAGTATCCGCTTCGGTAAATTCAGGCGCCATAGCACCTATAGCCACCGCTTTTAGCTTCGGCAGCCTGTCACCAAATGCTTTGCCTGCTTCAGTTTGTTTTATTCGGTCGGCAAGGCCGTTGTACAATGGCGCGATCTCCGCATAATCCGAATAGTAAGAGTATGTTTCCAGCGCCATCAGGCTGATATAGGAATCAGGATTTTCCTGGATAAACTTCTTTTCGGCAACTGTTTCCTGGTGTTCCGCATCCTTTTCGGTTTTGAACTGTGTTTTTCTAAACTCTTCAGAAGCCTTTTGCTCGTCTGTAGCTTTACGGTTCCGGGTATCAACCTCATCTTCTACCTTGTTTATAGGCGCCATTATGGCTTCGTAACGGGTATTATCCTCGTTTGTTTTTGTACCGGCTATCGTAGCTTTAGATACAGAATCGGCAGCGTTAACATTAATTGTTCCGGCTTCCAAATAAACCGACTTGTAGTCTTTATACTTGGCGCCATCGCCTTTTTGGCTAAGTATCAAGTAACCATTGTTAGGGCTATTGCCGGCAGTGCCTTTGAACTGAAACTGACCATCCTTCAGGACAATAGAATCAGTAACTACTTTGCCTTTATCCTGGTACTGGAGGTACATTTTTGCAGGGGCATTGTAATTCCCCACTTTACCCTGTACTGTATAAGCGCCACCTTGCGCAAGTGCAGCTACGGGCAGTAGGGCCGCAGCAGCTAAAATAAATTTCTTCATTTTTTTAGTTATTGAGAATTCAATATTAGGATTATTCCGGGTTTATTGCAACTATTTGCCCAGTACTTCTTCCAGTTTTGTCGTCAGGTCATCGCCACGCAAGTCCTGCGCTACTATTTTGCCAGTCGGGTCTATCAAAAAGTTTTTAGGTATACCCTGTACAAAATAAAGCTGCGCTACAGCATTGTTCCAGAATTTAAGGTCCGATAAGTGTGTCCAGTTGTTTAAATGATCCATCCTTATAGCGTTCAGCCAGTCGAACCCGCCATCGGGCTTATCCAGCGAAACGCTGACAATGGTGAAGTTCTTATCCTTAAAACGATTGTAAGCATTAACCAGGTTTGGGCTTTCCTGTCGGCAGGGCCCGCACCATGACGCCCAAAAATCAAGCAGCACATATTTGCCCCTGAAAGAGGACAACCTTACCAGATGGCCTGTGGTATCGCGTTGTTCAAAATCCGGCGCCATTGCGCCATTTTCAGTACTCTTTAAACTTTCAAGCGCGTTTTTCATCGTCCTCACCTCTTCGCTTTGTTGCAAGTCGGCTGAAAGACCATTTATTAATGGTAATATTTCGTTGGGGTCCGGAGATGGCCCACCCAATTTTTGAATCGCTATCAGGCTTATATAACTATTCGGGTTTTGAATAATAAAGGTTTTAAGTGCGTCGTGATAGCCCGTCTGTATCACTTTTAGTTTGGCCTGCATTTGACTCTGATGGTCAGCTGAAGGTTTTTGGTCTGTTGCCGACTTTAACTCATCGGTCATTAGTTGATTAGTTTTTGCGGTAGCATCGTCGTTGATAGCCACCAGTTGCTTATATTGATCGTTGATTGGCGAATTGACAAATTTTGTATTCTTGACCGAATCAGGGCTTTGCAGCGTGTTAGTTCCCTTATCAATATAAAATATCGTCTTATCGCCATTAGATACATCAACATTGGCTGCCCCAACTCCTTTATAGTCTGCAATCAATATTGCAAGTGATGGGTATATCAGGTCGCCCTTGAATTCGAAAACCCCATTTACGCACTGTGCCGAGTCGAGTACTTTATTGGAGCCTAACTGGTAAGCCATGTATAATTTTGTATTCAATTTACCCAGTTTGCCCGTTACAGTAAAAGGCTGAGGGGTTTGGGCAATCACCGCTAACGGCATAAGGCACACCAAAAAAGAAAATATTTTTTTCATCACGATTTCTATAACGCTTTATTGTTTAATGAATTGCTGTCAGTTTAATTTTTGATAAGTACGCCACCAAAGATCGGGCATTTCCCCGGCAACTGCGGTTTTATAATCTTCGTATTGACACGGCACCAGGTGAAAACGTTCGTTCATGGAGCCGCCTGCGGGATAGGGTACCTGCATCCACCAGCGGTCTGATTTTTTGCTTTTTACAAATACCACTTCGTGGTCTTCATGTTTCAGGCTGGTTTTGTAGATGAGATATTGTGATTTGGGATTGAGCGGAAAGTCCTTTTTACGGTTATAAAAGCCATCGATAAAATACCATATCATCTGCGCCAGCAAAGTGGCGGTTTGGCCATTGTTATCGTAAGCCGGGTTAAATTCATAAAATCCGATGGAGCTCAATTTATCATTGAAACCTGCGTAACGAACGACCTGGCAGGCTTCTTCACCGTAAAGGCCGTTTGGGGTAGCATTGGCATTTCCTACAGCATCAGACGAACGAATGGCTCCCATATCAATACTCATCATATTGGCGTTGCGAATTATCGGCTCGGCTACCGCAACCTGACCGCTGAGTTCGCCCAGTCGGTGTACATCAAAATACAATTTATCCATCACCCGCAAACTCTCCTGGCTCGAAAAATAGGTTTGATAGCCCAGGTTACTGAAGTTGAACAGGTAATTAGGTTCGTGCAGGAATATCTTATTTAGGTACGATGTTGAAGTAGTTTCCAAACTATCTATGGAGCCATCGTCGTCCAGGTCGAACCGGGAATCGACTACAACCAGATCAACCTTCTGCTCCAGATCCTCATAAGCCATATACTGGGCGTAGGTGATATCCTGGCCGCCGCCGATGATAAGCGGTAAAATGCCTTTCTTTATCAGTTCATGTACAACAGTTTTCACCGCAAAATAGGTATCGGTAACAGTTGAACCCTGCTTTATGTTACCCAAGTCGACAATCTTGGTTTTGTAAGCGCCCTCAAAAAGTTGGTATAACTTTTCTCGAACATAATCGGGGCCCAAAGCACATCCTGAATTGTTGATGGCATTCCGGTCGTCCTGTACACCAATTATCGCTATATCTATCTTTTGTTCAATATCCGGGAAGCTGGTTGAATAATGTGCTATCTTTTCGCCTAAATGGCTCACATAATACCCGCTTTTAGGCGTTATTTTGCTTAGGTCGATCGGCGCGAAGAAATCGGATAAAGACATTTTGCTAATGTGCAGATTTTTAATGTGCAAATGTGCAGATTTTTTATTTCAACGAAAATTTTGATTTCTGTTGCCACCGGATAAATGCGATTGAATTTTCAACTTGTACATCCGCCGTTCTATCTGCACATTTGCACATCAGCATATCTGGATATTAAATGATTTTAGTTACAGGCGCAACGGGTTTCTTGGGTTCGGAAGTAGTAATACAGCTTGTAGCGCAAGGCAACCGCGTTCGTTGTACTAAGCGAGCGCAATCAACTATACCCGCTATTCTTATTCCTTTACAGGAGCAAATTGAATGGGTAGAGGCTGACCTGCTGGATATTTTCACGCTTGAAGATGCACTTGATGACGTTACACAGGTATATAACTGCGCAGCTTGGGTATCGCTACGACAGGCAGATAAAAAGCAAATGATATATACCAACGTTACCGGCACAGGCAACCTGGTAAACCTTTGTTTGCAAAAAAAGTGCAGGCTGCTTCATGTAAGCTCAATCGCTGCTATTGGCCAGGCCAAACCCGGTGAGCTGATCACTGAAAAACACCATCTCGACTCGGCTACAGAAACTGATGGCTACGCTATATCCAAATTGGAAAGTGAAATGGAAGTGTGGCGCGGTGTGGCTGAAGGACTGGATGCAGTAATTGTCAATCCGTCTATTATTATTGGGCCGAATGCAGGTACAGAGGGCAGCGGGGCATTGTTTGAAACTGTGCGAAAAGGGCTGAAGTTTTATACCAACGGTGGAATGGGTTTTGTTGATGTGGTTGATGTGGCTAAATGTATGATTGCATTAATGAACAGCCGGACCAGCGGTGAGCGTTATATTATTAATGCCGAAAACCTATCCTATAGAGATATAACTGCTCAAATAGCTCGCGATTTTGGTATAAAACCACCAGCCAAACTTGCAAAACCCTGGATGATGGATGTAGCCTGGCGCGGGGCGAAAATGGCTTCAGTAATTACGGGTAAGGTGCCAGCAATAGACAAGGTATCAGCACAGGAAGCATCTGTGGTAAAACGGTTTGATAACAGCAAGGTAAAAAAAGCTACAGGGGTTAAATTTAAACCGTTGAGCATTTCTATTAAAGAGGTTTGTGAGGCGCTCAGGCCTGAATAGGCATTTTAAAACCAAAACTTCTTAACTTCGTTCTGTTAGCTTAACCAATGAAAAGATACCTGCTATTGGCTTTATTGATCTGCGGATGCGTTTACAGCGAGCGGAACAATCGCGCGCATCATGCTGCCGAACAGTATATCAAAGACGTTCTTGGTCCGAAGGACCTGGAGACCATTGCGTTTAGTCCGCTGGAAAAGAAACGTTATATCACCCCGCTGGATTCATCCTTGAACTTTGCGCACATCAGCCCGGATGACCACAAAAAAATGGAAAAGTATGTGGACAGCGAAAATGGCCAGCGTCCCGACCGCGCGCCTGCCAACATCCGCCAAATGGACAGCATTGAAAAAGGAAAACTGTTTTATTACAGCCTTACCTATAGTTTCCGGGTCGACTCAGGCACTAAGAAGAAGGTAATGCGTTACCATTTTGAGTTGGATACAGCCTTTCGTGTGTTGAATGCCAAAGATATTACCGACGATCATACGATCTATAATAATTGAGATTGGAAGCAATCCAATAATATCTATCAACAAACTCAACATTTTGCTATGATGTATCGATCAAAAGTTACACATTTGCAGGTAAATGGACCAGTACTTTATTATCGATTTCGATAGCACATTTACACAGGTTGAGGCTTTAGACGAACTTGCCCGAATTTCACTCCGAAAACATCCCGACAGGGAAAACATTTATAAGCAGATAGAGGATCTGACCAACGCTTCTATGGAAGGGCGGCTATCCTTTACCGAAAGCCTGCAAAAGCGCGTTAAATTATTGGAAGCCAACCGAGAACATCTGAAACAACTGATCACGCATCTCAAGAAGAAGGTATCAACCTCGTTTCTGCGAAACAGCAATTTTTTTAAGCTGCACCAGGATAACGTATACATCGTATCGGGGGGGTTTAAGGAATTTATCACTCCTGTGGTGACCGATTACTTCATCAAAAAAGAAAATATCTACGCCAATACCTTTGTCTTTGATGAAAACGACAACATTATTGGCTACGACCGCGAAAATCCCCTATCGCAGGAAGGCGGCAAAGTAAAATTGCTGAAGCAAATGAATTTGCAGGGCGAGATTTTCGGCATTGGCGATGGTTATTCTGATTTCCAGTTGAAGGAGTCGGGTATGATTAAAAAGTTCTTTGCCTTTACTGAGAATATCGAACGCAAATCAGTTGCCGAAAAAGCCGACTACGTAACACCCAGTTTCGACGAGTTCCTGTATATCAACAAGCTGCCAAGGGCAATATCCTACCCCAAAAATCGCATTAAATGCCTGGTTGTAGGTGATGTGGGCGAAGAGGCCCTGGAACAAATGCGCAAGGAGGGATATGACATCCGTCATAAGGAAATGATCGACGGACAATATCTAAGCGAAGCCGGTGTATTATTATGCGACGAGATGCACCAGCCAACACCCGAACAATTAGAAGACGCCGGCCGGCTGAAAGTGATAGGCTGTCTTGGCCGCGTGGCAAGCAGAAAGTTGTCGGAGACCGCTTGCGAAAATGGCATCATCATATTTGACGACCCGAGGTACAATCCACGAAACGTGGATTTTATTCCTAAAAGGGTTATAGCATTTATGAATGAAGGCAAGACACACATGAGCTGTAACTTCCCTGATCTGCAGCCGCCCCGCAACGATAATGCTCACCGCCTGATACATATTCATACAAACGTGCCGGGTATACTTGCGCAAATAAATGAGGTATTTGCAAGGCACAACATTAACATTGTTGGCGAGTTCCTGGTGACTAATGCCCAGATAGGTTATGTGATAACCGACGTGAATGCAGGCTATAAAAAGCAGGTACTAAACGAGTTGAAGGCGATAGATCATACCATCAAATTCAGGTTGTTATATTAGTCGGGAAGACGGAAAGTCCGCAAGTCGGAAAGATATTCTTCCGGACTTTCGGTCTTTACTGACTTTCGGACTCCCGAAGGGGAACTACCATCACCGGAACCTCCGCATGGCGTACCACATCTTCGGCTATGCTGCCCATTAATAATCTGTCAATGCCTGTACGGCTATGCGTGCCGAGAACGATCAGGTCGGCGCCAAACTCTTTACTGCAGCTTAAAATGCCCTCGGCAGTTGAGCCGTAATCGGTAAATTGAGTCACCAATAAACCCTTAGCAAAAGTTTTAATGGTGCGCTGTATAATGTTTTCCGAAGACGCGCTTTGTACCCTTATCAATTCGGCATCATCAGCAGTGTTAGGAATAAACGGCATACCAATTATCCCGTCAGATTCTGTTGGCGTATAAGCTATCGGCTCCACAATATTTACCAGGCCCACATGTGCTTTATAGCAATGTGCCAGCTCGAAGCCATAAGAAGCTGCATTTTCTGATATTTTACTGTCATCTACGGCGATCAGGATCTTCTGTATCTTCATGATAGTAGGATAAACCACAAAAACGGCGATTTTGTTTCTGTATCTGCAAGCTTTATTACCTTTGTAGCCAAACCGACCGCATGAGCATCACACCTGAAATAGAATCACGCCTGGCACTTTTGCAGGAAAAGTACGAGGCCATGGGCCAGGATATGACCTCCTACCTGGATGGTTTACTGCACGCAGACTTTTTAACCTATTGGGATTATATCCATTTAGATACGCTATTGAGCCTGCAAAGCCCAAAAACGCCCTTCCCTGACGAGGAGATATTTATAATGTATCACCAGATCACGGAGCTGTATTTTAAGCTGGCGCTGCACGAATGCAAACAAATAGCTGAACGCGAGCATTTGACCGCTGATTTTTTTACCGCACGATTAAAACGCATCAACAGCTATTTTGAGGCGTTGATCAAATCGTTTGATATCATGGTGGATGGGATGGAAAAGGACCAATTTCTCCAATTTCGCATGTCATTATTGCCGGCCAGTGGTTTCCAGAGCGGGCAGTACCGGATGATAGAGATCTATGGAACTGATTTCATCAACCTGGTAGCCAAAGACAAACGCGAAGGATTGCGCAGCGCGCCAATAGAAACGCAATTTGATGACCTGTACTGGAAATCCGGCGCTACCGAGCTGTCCACCGGTAAAAAAACGCTGACGCTGAAGCAATTCGAAAAGAAATACGCCAAAACATTCATCGAATTGGGAAAAGTTAACGCTAAACATAATTTTAACGCTTTGCTGCGGCAATTGCAATACGACGGGGCATCAACCCCGGCATTGGAGAATGAACTGCGGCAATTTGATGTGAACGCAAACGTAAACTGGCCTTTGGTGCATTATAAATCAGCCGTACGTTACCTTAATCGTGAGCCCGACGAAATAAAAGCAACAGGCGGTACAAACTGGCAAAAGTACCTGCCCCCGCGCTTTCAAAAGTTGATATTTTACCCGTCGCTGTGGTCAGAAGAACAAATACAAGATTGGGGAAAGAGTTGGGTGGAAAGCGTTGTTGGTAAGTAATTACCAGTTGTTTGTAGTTAAAAGCCTAATTCGCCACTTAGACCTCAATATACTTGTATCGTTGCACCTTATAACCGCGTAATAGTTATAAATTCAACAACATGAAAAAGGCATTTCTTTCATCACTAATAATCGTTGCATTGTTTACTTCATGCAACAAAAACAACAATGCAAAACCGGTACCTGTAAGCACAGTAGCTCCCGTATCCGCCAGCGACCTTGCGGGCAAATGGCAACCTGTAAGCGTCACAGGCTTAAATGGCGAACCTAAGGCTATGTCAGATATTTCCTGGCACTATATTTTTAATGAAAACAGCACCTATGTTGACTATTTTTCTTCCCAGAGCCAGCGCAACGGAGCATTTCAGATGGGCCAGGCGAAAAGCATCACTGATGGACAAATACACCCCGCTATCAGTTTTGACGGGGCTTCTTCGCAAAGTATCGTTGTTATCAAAAATGATACTTTAACCATCAGCGATAATTTTGTTGGTGGCAGCAGGTTCTTTTTTGTGCGGTTTAATTAGTAGTCACACCCGACAACTGTACTGATGCCCGGCGACTTTTCGGTCAAAAACAAGTCATTATCACCATTTTCCGTGAGCTAAGAGCCATGACCTATGAACTCTCCGGCAAAATCGCTACCTTGCAACATTACAATACCAATACACTAAGGCTATGACTGAGACGCTGGACATCAAGATCACCAAAACACCACATTCCCGTTTGGCAGAAACGGATTTTAACAACCTTCAATTCGGACGCACATTTTCCGACCACATGTTTGTGGCCGATTATGCAGATGGCGAATGGAAAAATTTTCAAATTGTCCCTTATGGCGAAATTGGGTTAAGCCCCGCTATTTCAGCTTTACATTACGGACAATCGTTTTTTGAAGGGTTGAAAGCCTATAAACATGCTGATGGACAGGTCTCTGTTTTCCGTCCATACAAAAATGCGGCACGATTTAATAAATCGGCAGCACGCTTGTGCATGCCCGAATTACCCGAAGAAATATTTATTCAAAGTATTGCTGCTGTGGTAGATATTGACCGCGACTGGATCCCGGCAAAGCCGAACCACTCGATGTATATCAGGCCGTTTATGTTTGCGACTGATCCATTTTTAGGTGTACAAGCTTCTAAAACATATAAATACATAGTGTTGGTGGGACCGGTTGGCCCTTATTTTTCAAAGGTTTTAAGAGTTAAGATCGAATCGCATTTTACCCGCGCTGCCGAAGGCGGCATGGGCTTTGCTAAATCATCGGGCAACTATGGCGGCGCTATGCTGCCTGCGCGCAAAGCAACCGAAGAAGGTTTTGACCAGTTAATATGGACCGACGCTAAAGAGCACGCCTACGTTGAAGAAATGGGAGCAGCCAACGTAATGTTTGTGCTGGATGGTAAATTAGTAACACCGTCAACCCGTGATACGATACTGGATGGCGTAACCCGTGATACCGTTTTAACCCTTGCCCGCGAATGGGGCATGCCGGTTGAAGAACGCCGTGTATCCGTTGCCGAAATTCTCGAAGGCGCTAAAACCGGTAAACTGACCGACGCCTTTGGCGCCGGCACTGCCGCAACTATTGCTAACGTGGGCTCGATAAGCTATAATGGCGACGAGCACTTTTTAAGCGATCCGTCTACACGCGAATTCTCGCAGAAAGTATTGAAAACCCTGGATGCCATCCGGTACGGTAATGCGCCCGACCCGCATGGCTGGAATTATATGGTATAATCCGTAGAGACGCAAATTACGCGTCTCTACTCAACAGAAACGGTCAGGCCTTCCTGCTGTAGTATTTTTCGGTATATCTCCATCTCATTAAATGAACCTTCGAGCACTCCGCATTTGCCTTCGTTGTGTACCTTCCAGGCTATTTTTTCGGACTGGGCTTCCGAATAATCGAGATATTTCATCATACAAAAGATCACATGATCAAAGGTATTTATATCATCATTCCATAAGACCAAACGATGCATTTCCTTGAGACTGGCAAGGATCTCTTCTAAGGTTAAGGTCTCTTCCTGTGTTTCTGTTGACATGTGTAACGGCAAATTTACGCAATCGGAGCAATAAATTATTCGAAAATAACCTGGGAGATCAATTAACATTATACCGGTAAACAGCCCTTCCCAGTTTGCCGTCTTCATCTATCCCTTCAACTACCACCCGGTAAGTGCCTTTGGTATCGGCATTATAATATTCAAAGGATGCTTTACCATCTTTGTCTGTGATAATATTAGGGTTCCAATAAATAGTAGTGCGCGAATCAAATGGCTCGGTTTCAGTTTTAGGATGATCATACTTTGGCGAATAAAATACCCTGGCCCTATGAAAACCATTAAACCGGTAAGTGATCAACCCTGCCGGATCTGCACTGGTAAGATATTTGTCCTCGCCGCCATGTTTCATGGTGATCACCAATGCGCCACCCGATTCAATACTATTTCCATAAATTGCTTTTGCATGAGTGGTTCTCAACACTTCAATACTATAGACATCATTTCCATTGATATCATTCAATGAAACGGAAGACAAAACATTACCATCAACTATAACTGACATATTTGGGTGGAAATTTCCACCCCTTTTATTTATGACGCCACCATTGGGTGTAAACGAAATACCAAACGCCTTTCCCGTCAACCGATCCGATAGATATATACCTGGCCCCAATTGATCCTCCATTATAACCTGGTCTGCTGCACCCGGATGGATGCTCTGAGATTGTGAAAGGTCCGGCGCTTTTACTATCCGGTGGGCCTTAATAACCACCTCTTTTAAAGTGGTCGATGCGGTATCTGTCCCGGCAAAACGTTTGGTAGTTATGATGAGCATGGCCGGGCGCATATTTGTTGCATCTATCATCCTGATATTATCTATTTCACGGGGCGCATATTGATCTATTTGATCGGCCTTTTGCACCAGGCCATCAATCATCAACGTTACAGGGTGAAAGTCATAGGTTATCTTACCCATCTGGTACCATGCGCCGGGTATTATCATAGGCAGCGCATCCTTTAGCGTATTCTCGCGATTTAAGCGTTTCATGTCCACATCGTACTCATAAGAAGTACCATAGCCATTGTACGTATCCGGTTTAGGCGCTTTTTTACCTTTGATAACCACCTCTTTTAATACGCGTCCATTTTTTAGCGAATCCTGCTTTCGCTGCTCCCTGTATGCATTTATATTCTTCTGCATTTCGGGCGTCAAGCTGTCTTCTATTCTTATATTATCTTTGGTATTTTTCACCACTGGGGGATAGCCTGGTTGTTTTACATAAATGGCCACATTGCTGCCGTTATGTTCCTTCCTGGCACGCAGTACGATTTTAGCCGTATCCGAAATATTAAGGCCTGTAAACCTAAATATGCCGTTAATATCCGTAACAGTATCGGTTAAAAGACCGTCTCTTGTGGCCACAAGTGTTACCTTACCTTTTGGCAGCAGGGTACCGGACGGTGTTTTCAAAGTACCCTGTAGTTCCAGGTCGGTTTGAGGCTGATAAGCGATAGTTGGCGGGGTATGACTAAACACCTGCTTCCATTCAAACCGCCGGTAGCCTTGTGTCAGCATCAGCAGATCCAGGTCGGCCTGCTTTTTATCATTAATATCGGTAAAATAATAGTTTGGCTGCTCTATATACCCTTTCATATCCGATGTCAGTAACAAGTTATTAAGGATAGTGCTTTCAGCATTCTCATCACCCGGGACCCTGCTTTCGTTAACCACGGCTACGGAAAAACTACCCATGGCTACCTTACCGGTATCTGATTTTGTATTTAAATCAATTTTAACTTTTTGGCTGGTGGAATAGGTTTGTGCAGACGACGATAAAGTGAGTTTTAACCCGTCATTATTCTGTATAAAAATGATACGTTCATTTAAGGGTTCTCCGCTTTGCGAGAAAAGGGTGAATTGAAGTATCCCGGATGGGAAACGGTTTTTGGCTATCTGCGTTGTGTAAACAGGCGTAGATAATTTCGACTGCGCGGTATAATAAACTTTCCCGGCTGATTGAGCCACCATGTAAAATACCGTATTCTGTGCTGCCTGGAACAGCTTATCATTAGCCGCGACTTTTATGTAAATACTGTCCGTATTGCTGTTATTGACTGTCAATGTAAAACCCGTGTCGTGAGCGGCCGGCAGATCAACTGTTAGTTTTGAACTGTCAGCCCGGGTTATATTTGCTTTATAAGTTTTTCCTGGTTGTGGCGTAAAGGCAAAAGCGCCCATACCCAAATGCTGTGTAGTAAATGAGGTAACCGCGTTCCCCTCGTTATCTGCAATGACCCCTCTAATATCTTCACCAAGGCCGTTGGGGCCAAGCGATTTTACAGAGATCCTTGAGCGCAAGCCTTCGACCAGCTCACCTCCTTCGGGAAAAAATTGGATATCCGGTTTATTTGGAACTGTAGCTTGTTCTTTAAGTGTCAAAGTTCGCTGCGGGCCTATTATTCGTATGGGCTGATTGAAGAAGTATTCAGCACCAGCGTTTCGCATCCAGTTGGTATACGCCCGGATGTGATAATTGCCCGGTTTATAGGAACGGGGGATAGTAAAATCATTCCAGGTTATACCGGCTGTCAGTTTGAGGGCGTGACGTACGACAATAGAATCATCGCCATTGACCAGTTCGCAATAAAGTACACCGCTAAGCGCCGATAACTGGTGATGTTCGCCAATTACAGTATAAGCCTTGAACCAGATGGTATCGCCGGCATAGTAATAGGGCCTGTCGCAATGCAGGTATACTTTCTCAACGGGGTTTATATTGATGTAGTCCGATAAAGATTTGGAGGCTTTTGCCAGGAAAGCGCTGTCAGTTTGTGCGAATGATGACAAGCTAAAAAAGACGAAAACGAAAAATAAAACAGGGGGTTTCATAGGAAGATTTAGTATATGCAATATACCAATTTTTACCCATAATTCCAAGAACCTGCCGACGAAAACGTCAGCATTTATGTAACAAATTAGAATTTATTCTTCCACATCATGCTTTCAACCGGGCGGGTGGTTGGATTATTGTACTTAGCGTTAGCTTTGGTATTGTACATGGTTTCGATCTCACCCTCTACTACAAAATAGATGAGCTGGCCGATAGGCATGCCTGCATATATACGCACCGGTTGCGCGCATGATATTTCAAGCGTCCAGGTATTGCAAAACCCTACATCGCCTTTACCTGCGGTAGCGTGTATATCAATACCCAATCGCCCGGTGCTTGATTTTCCTTCCAAAAAAGGCACATGGGCGTGCGTTTCGGTGTATTCCATAGTTACGCCCAGGTATAAGGTATTAGGCTGTAACACAAAGCCCTCTTTCGGAATTTCGAAGCCGTCTATTTCATTATGTACCTTAGCATCCAATACACGGCTGCGGTAAGTTGCCAGGTGTTTTCCGAGGTGAACATCGTACGAATTTGTGCCTAAACATTCCCGTTTGAACGGTTCAATAATGATGTGTCCCTTGTCAATTTCTTCAAGGATCCTTTTGTCAGATAAAATCATATTCCGGTGCGATAATTGGCCTAAATTAGAATTAATTGACATAAGTTTGCCATCCTTTTTGCAATTTTACTTTTATGGCGATAGCATACCGAAAGCAGGTGGATACCGATACCGAATTTGCTCTTTGGCGGATTGAAGAGGAAGCTGAAGAATTATATAATCAGCTACAGCTTGATGAGCAGGAGAAGGCCTATGTCGAAAAACTGAGCCATGGAAAACGGCATTTACATTGGCTGGGTACACGTGTGTTGCTGCGCACCATGCTAAATATCAGCGAGTATATTGACTGTAAAGTAGACTCCCATGGCAAGCCATATCTTGTCACCCTACCTTACCATATATCGCTCAGCCACTCGTTTGATTATGCTGCTGTAATGATCAGCAGAACACGACCAGTGGGAATAGATATTGAGCAGATAAAAGAAAAGGTTGAACGTATTGCCTTTAAATTTATGCGGCCTGAAGAACTTGCATTTGTTGACGATACAAACAAAATAGACCAACTTTATGCCTGTTGGTGCGCCAAAGAGGCTGTTTATAAGTGTTATGGACAAAAAGAAGTGTCTTTCGCTGATAATATCTCGCTGGAACCATTTAATTTTGCTAAAGAAGGAAAGGTAACTGCTCATTTGAAAAAAGGGATCATAAACCTGGATTACCAGGTAGATTACCTGCAGTATGAAGATTACATGATAGGGTATGTAAAGGGATAGGGACATGAAAAACAAAAAAGTAATTTTCCAGGACTGGGGCCTTATTGATTATAAGGAAGCCTGGGACAAACAGGAGGCTTTGTTTGGCGAAACTGTAGCCTTAAAAACCATGATACGTAACCGCCTGATCACCAGCGAAGGTGATGAATACGCGGAATATACGCCCACCCCAAACTACCTGGTGTTTTGCGAGCACTCTCATGTATATACCTTGGGCAAAAGCGGCAAACCCGAACACTTGTTGCTGGATGAAAAAGGCCTGAAAGAAAAAAACGCATCTTATTATGTTATTAACCGGGGAGGCGACATCACTTATCACGGGCCGGGACAGATTGTCGGCTATCCTATAATGGACCTGGATAATTTTTTTACCGATATACACCTGTATTTACGTACGCTTGAGGAAGCAGTTATACTCACTTTGGCTGATTACGGCTTAAATGCATGTCGTTATCCCGGTTATACTGGCGTATGGTTCGATGCGGACAACGAGAACGCCCGCAAAATTTGCGCTATGGGTGTACGCTGCAGTCGTTGGGTAACGATGCATGGCTTTGCTTTCAACGTAAATCCCGACCTGGATTATTTCAAAAACATTGTGCCCTGTGGAATTGATGATAAAGATGTTACCTCCATGCAAAGAGAGCTTGGCAGGAAAGTTGATATTAAAGAAGTTGAGAAAAACTTAAAGCAGCATATTTCCGTACTTTTTGGTATGGAGATATTATGAGGTTACTGTGTTCGATCATACTTACTATTGCAACATTATCCGGATGCGCTAAAAAACAAGCTGACACCACATCTGTGACTATGACCAAAAAAGACACCATTGCTACAGTTGCCGACGACTCTCTACAGCATTACCTGGCGCTTGGCGATTCCTATACCATAGGCGAAGCAGAGCCTTATAATCTTTCCTTTCCGTATCAGCTTTGGCAAGCGCTTAAACAGGAAAATTATAAATTGGCGAGCCCTACTATCATTGCAACCACCGGCTGGACCACCGACAATTTGATCAATGCTATAGCGCAAAATACCGACGTCAAAGGAAAAACCTATGATATGGTTACGCTGCTGATCGGTGTAAATGACCAATTCCAGGGGCTTAGCCAGGATAGTTATAAGATAAAGTTCCAGCAAGTGCTGAATACGGCTATACAGTTTGCAGGCGGCAATAAAACCCATGTATTTGTTTTATCAATACCTGACTATGGCGTTACACCTTTTGCTCGTGGAGATGACGCGCGGATTGGCCCTTTGATCGATCAGTTTAATGCTATTAATAAATCCATAAGCCTGGCTGCCAGAGTAAATTATTTGGATATAACAGGCATTTCGAGACAAGCTGCTACTGATTCAACGCTGATTGCACCGGATGGCTTGCATCCTTCGGGTAAAATGTATATGCTTTGGGTGCAGCAACTGGTACCTTTGGTAGAGGCGAAGGTCAAAAGCAATTAACACGCTTTATTTGCTCTTCGGGTCTTTTGTCTTGCTTGCTATTTCATCTATTGCGTGCACCAGCTTATCCAGGTCCTGTATTCGTGTATAAACATGCGGCGTTACCCTCACACAGCTGATGTTTTCCCAAACAATGCCAACAGTATGTATCTTGTATTGATTGAAAAGCGCGTTGTCTAATTCGCCCGGTGTCATTCCGTCAATGCTCACACCACATATAGCACATGAATACTCGGGCTTTAAAGAAGTATGTAGTTTTACTTTCGGTATGTCTTTAACTTTGGTTGCCCAGTAGTTTTTCAGGTACCTAATGCGTTCTTCCTTGCGTTTACTGCCTATCCCTTCATGAAAATTAATGGCCTCTCCTATTCCTTCCTCTATCGGAAAACTACGTGTGCCCAAATCTTCAAATTTGCGGATATCGGGATCGTTAGGCTTATCACCGCATACCATTGGCCATACTTTTTTTATTTTTTCTTTTTTTATCCAGAGCATACCGCTGCCTATGGGTGCTGATAAAAATTTGTGCAAACTGGTGCCAAAATAGTCGCAATGCAAGTCAGGAATTTTGAAATCAAGCAAGCCAAAAGAATGCGCCCCATCCACCAATACCTCGATGCCTTTCGCGTGTGCCATATCGCATATTTTGGCTACTGGTAATATCTGTCCCACCCAATTGATCATGTGGGTTACGTGTATCAATTTTGTTTTGGGTGTGATGGCGTCTTCAAATCCTTTTACTATCCGCTCATCATTCTCTATAGGAAAATCAAAGCTGATCTGCTTGTAAACGATACCCTCGCGCAAAGCCCTTTTGTGATAGGCTTGTATCATATGCGGATAGTCCTGCTTGGTGCCGATCACCTCGTCGCCGCTTTGCAGCGGCAGTCCGTAAATAATGGTGTTTAGCGCTTCTGTCGAGTTACGGTTAACTGCTATTTCTTCGGGGGACACGCCAGCCAGATCGGCCAGCTTCGCGCGCAAAGGCTCACGGCCCTGGTCAAGTATCCGCCACATAAAATATGAGGGGCCTTCGTTTGACAGGTCGTTAAATCGCGCCACGGCTTGTTGCACAACCAATGGCGATGGCGATACGCCACCGTTATTCAGGTTGATGATGCTGGGGTTTACCGTGTAAGCATTTTGTATGATGCTCCAGTAATCCTCGTCCTGCGCGACTTGAGTGGCATCCAGGTTGCCCATTCTTTTGGACGCTCTTTTCCATTCTTCAGCATGAACCTGGTTAAACAAACTGGCGGCAGAAAACGCACCGGCAAGGGTGGCGGCCTGCTTCAGAAATACGCGGCGATCGTTACTCATCATAAGTTAAAGTTAGGCATTATTTTAGGTAAGAAACAATAACGGCTTACACATCAATTGAAACAAAATCCTTCGGGCAAAGGTTATTAAGTATCAATCATTATGAAAATGAAAAATATCTTCCTGGCAACTGTTTTATGTCTCTTTGCCATTACAACATTCGGCCAATCAAAGAGGAAAACAATGGATACCGTTAAAAGCGGGCCTGTAACTAGCACGGCGTTCAAGATGCATTATGATGATATTTTCAAGCACAATGTTGATGGCACCATTTCTCCTAAACAAATCTTGCAGATCAACGGTGAGATGGTGAACACTGATACTAAAATTGCCGCCGGTGCCAAATACGGTGGCCTCGATCTTGCGGGTGATACTGGTCACGATATTCTGGTGGATACTTTGCGAGGGGTTATTATCATCCGGCAGGTTATCAAATAACTTTTAACACTCAGGCAAACTGATGGGGATATTGATCGCCAAGCCGCCGTCGGATGTTTCCTTGTATTTTGAATTCATATCCAAAGCGGTTTGCCACATGGTTTTTACTACCGCGTCCAGGCTCACTTTGGCATTATCCGGGTTAGTTTGCAATGCAAGTTGAGATGCAGTAATGGCTTTGATGGCTCCCATTGTATTACGCTCGATACAGGGCACCTGCACCAACCCGCCAATTGGGTCGCACGTCATGCCCAAATGATGCTCCATCGCAATCTCAGCTGCCATCAACACCTGGCGCTGCGAACCTCCAAGGCACTCTGTTAGTGCGGCGGCAGCCATTGCTGATGATACGCCGATCTCGGCCTGGCATCCACCCATCGCTGCCGATAACGTGGCTCCTTTTTTAAATATACTACCAATCTCGGACGCTGTTAGGATAAACTGCATGATCTTGTCATCGCTATAGCCGTCACAAAAAACAATGAAGTATTGTAATACAGCCGGAACTACGCCTGCGGCGCCATTTGTCGGAGCAGTAACAACCCGTCCAAAAGACGCATTTTCTTCGTTAACTGCTAAGGCAAAACAACTTACCCAATCCAACGTATTTTTAAAAGTATTGCCGGTTTCGCGGATAGCCATTATCCATTCATCATAGTTTTGATAAGGATTGTTGCCTATCAATTTACGGTTAAGCGTTGCTGCGCGCCGGGCCACGTTCAATCCTCCCGGCAGGTAACCAGTGGTGTGGCAGCCCCGGTACATACATTCCTTCATCACGCGGAAGATATTAAATACACCCTCGCGCGTCTCCATTTCGTTGCGCCATGCCAACTCATTTTCCAACACCACCTCTGATATTTTAAGCCCGGTTTTAATGCACCAATGGAGCAGGTCGCCGGCTGTTTCAATGGGGAACGGCAGGTCGACCTCGTTTTTGCTTTGACCTGTCTCACCTTCCTTCACCACAAAGCCGCCGCCTATGGAATAATAGATTCCCGAAACGGCTTTACCGTCGTTCAAAAAAGCCTGGAAAGTTACTGCGTTGGGATGGAAAGGCAATTGTTCGTTATATAAAAAGAGCAAATCTTCTTCAATTGAAAAAACGATCTCCTTTTCGCCGTTCAATTGCAAAATGTTTGATTTTTCTATACCGCTGATCTTCTCATCAATGGCATTTACATCAAAGGTTACCGGGTCATCGCCGCTGAGGCCAAGCAAGATAGCGATGTCGGTGCCGTGGCCCTTGCCGGTTTTGGCTAATGAGCCATAAAGCAGGATTTTTATCCCGGTTACTTTAAACATCAACCGGGTTTCATCCAGCAATTGTACAAACTGCTGCGCCGCACGCCAGGGACCGAGGGTATGTGAGCTTGACGGCCCGATACCTATTTTAAAAATGTCAAAAACAGAAATTTGTTCCCTTTTCATCATTGCAAACTTACGTATAGAACGGAGAATGTTAAGCCAAACATTTGGTATTCTGAAAATTAATTTTTAGATTCAATCCAACTAAAACAAACCTTTAAACTTAACCTCATTACAATGGATCAGTACAATTCATCCCAAGGGATGGCAGCAGCAATAGTTGCCGCCATCGTGCTATGTATCATTCCTATCATTATCGTTAGCGTAATTTTAATAATATCTCATTGGAAAATTTACGAAAAAGCGGGGAAACCTGGCTGGGCATCACTTATCCCAATATATAACATAATTGTCTTGCTCGAAATAATAGGAAAACCCATATGGTGGATATTCTTAATAATATTTCCTTGTACAACGTTTATTTTCGCTATTTGGGCAACAAATCTACTTAGTAAAAGCTTCGGGCAAAGCGAAGGTTTTACGGTGGGACTTTTACTGTTGAGTTTTATTTTTTATCCTATGCTGGCTTTTGGCAATTATCAATATTTGGGCCCTGCCGGTGCACCTGGTGGCATCAGGCCAATTGACCCTGCTGCAGGTTATAAAGATCCGTTCGGTAATCAACCACCACCGCCACCACAAGCTTAATGCTATTAAAGCTTATCAATATACATGCACCCTGCTGCCAGCTGAGTTTTATCAAATGGTTGCAGGGTCATTTATTAATATGCCCTTTTAAATATATAACAGGTATTGATTGCCCGGGCTGCGGTTTTCAACGCTCAGTACTGGCGTTATTCGATGGCGATATGCATCAAAGCTTTGTACTTTATCCTGCAACTATTCCCTTACTGCTTTTTTTCGCCTACGGTATTGCCGACCGATTTTTGCATCTTGATACAAAAAAAGAGGTTGTTAAAAAATCAGCTTTCATGATAATTGGCACCATTATACTGGTGAGTTACGCTATAAAAATGTACAAATTGTATGGCCATTACAGCATATCTGCCTGAGCGCTTATGTGGCTGTAGTCTTTGATGATGGTTTGTAAAAACAACATATCATTCATGCCATTTGGCTGGGTAATATTAAGGTGTTCCCTAACTCGCACTGCCATATTGTAAACAATCATATTATTGCCTGTTTTTATGTAGTTATTGATCACTTCGTGTATCAATTCAATGTCTCTGTCAGTTAATGATCCAGCATCTTTAAATACAGGCTGATAACCATCATATGCAGGCATAAAAACTATACTGTTCATCTGCGTGCGCGGAACCGTTCTGATCAGCATCGTACCGGCAACCATATCACCTACTCTTTGAGGCTTTTCGCTTACAGCTGCCGCAATTAAGGCAACAAGGCCCGGTTCGATGATCAAAAAGTCGACAATGCGAAACAGCCATCTCAATAAATACTGACCAACACTGGGTTGTGCGCCGTTAATGCTGATAACCTTGATCTTCATGATCCGTTTGCCAACGCTTTGCCCATTCATGAATATCTCGAACAGCAGGTCGTAAAAGGCGGCTATAACAAAATAAGCGAACACTACTATCCCTACTACCGTATCAGAGCCCGGGCCAGAAAATATGCCTGTCATAGCACCGAAAATAAGCCCGACGAAAAACAACAATACCAGGACGGCAAGGTCTATGAGCCGCGCCAGGATACGTTCTCCTAAACCCGCAACTTCGTAATCAATATCTATATTTTGCGAGGTAGTTATCCTGATGGTTTGCATATTTTCAAATATCAGACACTAATATACTTTTTTAGTTGAAAGATAAAATTATTGTAATTATTTTAAGCCATTAATTTAAACCTAACCGTAAGCCATGCGCGAGCCACTTTTTGTTAAACAAAATGCCGATAAGTGGAGAAGCTTTGAACTGGAGCGTTCAACCGATCCGGATGAGATTGCCGAACGTTTTATAAAAATCACCGACGACCTGGCTTATGCCAAAACGTTTTATCCAAAATCAAAAACAACAGAATATCTGAACGGCTTAGCCGCTACGCTTCATCAATCCATTTATAAAAACAAAAGGGAAAAACGAAGCCGATTTATTACTTTTTGGAAACTGGAGCTTCCCCTGCTATTCAAAACATACGAGAAACAGCTTTTGTATTCATTCATCTTTTTTACTGTATTTTGTTTGATGGGCGTCCTGTCGGCCAAATACGATGAAAATTTTCTTAAACTTATTCTTGGGTCTGATTATGTGGACATGACCAATGAGAATATTGCAAGAGGCGATCCCTTTGGCGTATATAAAAGCCATGACGAATGGAGCATGTTTTTTTACATTGCTACCAATAATATATTCGTCTCACTCATGATATTTGTTAGCGGAATCATTTTTTCAGTTGGCTCAGTTTATTATTTATTGCAAAATGGGTTGATGCTTGGCTCCTTTGAGTATTATTTTTTTAGCAAAGGCCTGGGCGTACAGTCCATATTGGTCATATGGATCCATGGAACTATTGAAATATCCTCGATTATTATTGCAGGCGGAGCCGGGCTTGTATTGGGCAATAGCTTACTTTTCCCAAAAACCTTTACCAGGATAGAATCGCTAAAAAAAGGCGCCATGGATAGTATGAAGATGGCTGTAGGGCTGGCGCCTCTATTTATTATTGCAGCATTCTTCGAAAGTTTTGTAACCCGCCATACCGAAATGCCGGTATGGTTAAGTATAACCATTTTGGCGTCATCCTTAATTTTCATTACCTGGTATGTAATTATTTATCCAAACAAACTTTATAAAAACCAAACCTTATATGGCAACCAACATTGAACTTGCAACCCCCCGCGATTTTGGAGAGATCATTAATGATACATTCACCTTTATCCGTCAAAATTTTAAACCTCTGCTAAAATATTTTTTTATTTTTTGCGGTTTTTTTGTTCTTGTTACAGCATCAGTAACCATTGTGCTTCAAATCAAAGCGATCAACATCGTCGGCAGTTATAACCCCGATAATTTTAATGAAGGAAATGCCTTTACGCGGGTATTTTCATTACTATGGGGGTACCTTTTGTTAGGATTGTTTATGGTGTTTGAGTACGTTGCCGTTAATGTAACCGTTTTATGCTTTATTACGCTTTATAAGCAAAAGCAGAACACTATTCCCACCTCAGAAGAAATGTGGGGCTATATCAAATACTTTTATTTAAGAATACTATGGTGCACCATTTTATTGTACCTGTTGATAATAGTTGGAATGGTATTTTGTATCATTCCGGGTATCTACCTTTCGGTTGTATTTGTACTTGTGCCACCCATTATGATCATGGAAAACACAAGTTTTGGATACGCTTTTAACAAAAGCTTCCGGCTGATAAAAGACAACTGGTGGGTAACGTTCGGGGTTATAATAGTTATTTCTATTATATTATATGTGCTTAACCTGGCTGTTTCAATACCTTCAATGGTGCTTGGCGCGGGCAACGTATTTTTGCATATCACAAAACGAAGCGCCACATTATCTTTACCGGTTGCTATTCTTACCGCGGCGGTCGATTCCATTGCCAGTTTTTTTCGTATTTTAATGATAGTAGCCGTAAGCCTTTGCTATTTCAACCTGGCAGAAACCAAGGAAGGGACCGCGCTAATGGAACGCATCAATCAGTTTGGCTCTACAGATACAACACCCGATGCAGCGCCGGAAGAATATTAATATGCGTTTTATATACCTTATATTACTTATACTGGCTGTAAACCTTGCAAATGGATCGGTTTTAAAAAAAACTGACCCGAAGCCTGTTAAAGCAGTATTAAAAACCGATACCGCGACTATACAAATACGCCATTTTGATACTACCGCGTTAACTAAATACAGCAAACTGCCAGCGTTTAAATACAACGAGATAAAGGAAAGTCTTTCATTGTGGGACCGCTTTTGGATGTGGTTTTGGCACTGGCTTGAACATTTATTTATTTTCAGATCGGCAAAGGGTTTTTCCATCCTTGGTTTGATATTCCAGATCGTTGAAATATTATTGCTATTGGGAGGGGTTGCCGCACTGATATACTTCATTCTTAAATCGGCAGGCATCGATGTAAATAATATCATGCGCCGTAAGTCAGCCAGTGTAAATGTACCGTATTCGGAATTTTTTGAGGACATTAATAGCATAGATTTTGATGCAGAAATAGAGAATGCCGTAGCCAAACATAATTATCGTTTTGCAGTAAGGTTATTATACCTTAAATGCCTTAAACAACTTAGCAACTCGGGCCTGATAGAGTGGAAGATAGATAAAACCAACTATGATTACATTAACGAGATCAAAGACGTTGAGAAGAAAACCTTGTTCGGTTTACTAACAAGGCAGTTTGAGTACGTATGGTATGGCGACTTCCTGATTGACGGCACCGTTTATGACAGTATAAACCTATCCTTTACGGATTTTAATAAACGTGCTGTATGAGAAGCCTGAAAATATTCTATGCTGTCGCGATTTCCCTGCTAATTATTTATTTGGTGGCCGAATATAATAAACCCAAACCTACTGACTGGAGGCCAACCTTATCATATAATGATAAGATACCTTTTGGCACTTATATTATGTACAGGGAGGTAAAAGGGCTTTTCCCCGGTGCACAAATCAAAGGAACAAATAATGCTTTTCATGACCAGTTTCGCGATAGCAGCGCGATTAGCAGTAATTACATCATTATAGCAAATGAGGTAACATTTAATAAATATGATTTTGCAGCACTCAGAAAGTATTTAGAGAAAGGTAATACTGCTTTTGTAGCTACAAGCGCATTTCCGCGTACGGTAGGAGCTTCGAGGAACGTACTGGCTGATACCCTGAAAATTGAAACCAACGAATATATCATTAAACAAAGGATAACCCATTTGAATTTCACTAACCCCGTACTACATCAAACAAGGGACTATAAATTCGACAATGGTATTGCAAGTGATTATTTCAGCCGTTTAGATACCACTCGCGCTATAGTTTTAGGCAGGAACGAAGCAGGCTACGCCAATTTTGTTTGTTATAAATTCGGGAAGGGCAGCTTATTCCTTTGCGCAAATCCTGAACTATTTACCAATTATAGTTTACTGACCGACCAGGGTGCAGATTATGCGGCAAAGGCGCTATCGTACATGCCGGTGAAGCCGGTTATTTACTGGGATCACCTTCAGAATGGCGACATTAGCGAAGATTCATCGCCTCTGCGCGTTTTTTTCAGCAGTAAAAGCCTCGAATGGGCTTACTATATCAGTATTGCAGCGATGGTGATTTTTATATTGTACGAAATGAAACGCCGCCAGCGAATTATACCGGTCATCGAACCTTTAAAAAACTCCACCGTAGATTTTGTTAATGTAGTTGGCCAGGTGTATTACGAGCAACGAAACAATGTAAATATCAGCCAGAAGAAAGTGCTTTTTTTCCTTGAGCATCTTCGCGCGAGATATTTTTTAAAGACAAATATCCTTGATGCCGGGTTTGCTGAGAAATTATCGCAAAAAACCGGAATTGAGATGTCTTTTTCGAAAGACCTTGTAGGCCAGCTAAATTACATTAACTCACAAAATCATATCAGCGACAACGAACTTATATTACTGAACCAACTTATCGAACAATTTTATATCAAATCAGGAGACAATGGAAGACGAATTATTTAGACCAAGAACAGACCTAAGCCAACTGAACGCTGCGGTTGAACAAATAAAAGCTACGCTGGGCAGGATCATTGTGGGTCAACAGGATACGATTGAACTGCTGATAGCCGGCATATTGGCTGACGGGCACATACTAATAGAAGGTGTCCCTGGCGTAGCCAAAACGCTTACTGCAAAGTTGATCGCCAAAGCTATTGACGCTAAATATTCGCGTATACAGTTTACGCCCGACCTGATGCCTTCCGACGTGCTGGGCACGTCGGTCTTCAACCCAAAGACGGTTGATTTTGAGTTTAAACAGGGACCCATTTTCGGTAACATCATCCTGATCGATGAAATAAACCGTGCGCCCGCCAAAACACAGTCGGCATTGTTCGAGGTAATGGAAGAGCGGCAGATAACTATTGACGGAAAGAAGTACCCCATGGAAGATCCGTTTATTGTGCTGGCTACACAAAACCCGGTTGAGCAGGAAGGCACCTACCGACTGCCCGAAGCACAGTTAGACAGGTTCCTGTTCAAGATCGAGGTGAAATACCCTACTCTTGAGGAGGAAATTGTGATCATCACCCAACAGCACCAACAGGTAACCAATCAACAATTGGCCGATATCAAGCCTATTTTATCAAAAAAGGATATCATTTCGCTGCGACAATTGGTAAGAGGCTTGCATGTTGAACCTAAGATATTAGAATTTGTAGCCAAAATCATTTACGAGACGCGCAACAGTAAATCGCTTTTCCTGGGCGCATCGCCAAGGGCATCACTGGCAGTGGTAAACGCGGCCAAAGCTTTATCGGCTATCCGTGGGCGTGATTTTGTTACGCCCGATGATATTGTTTGGGTAACGCCATCGGTACTAAGGCACCGTATTATGCTTACCCCGGATAAAGAAATGGAAGGCGTTAGTCCGGACGAGGTGATCAAACAAATCATTCAAAAAATTGAAATCCCACGATAAAGCGCGTGAAAAAACTATACAGGTTATTTTATAAAGATCTTTTTTTAACCAACCGGTTTTTTGCCGTGCTGGTCGGCAGCGTTGTATTCTTTTTATTACTATTCTTTTTCCCATGGCTTGGGATACTGCCCGAAATATTTTTCTGGGCTTTGATATTCCTTTTGATGACGGACATCCTGATGCTTTACCAAACTTCAAAGGGTATTTTCGCAAAACGATTGGCGCCAGAACGTTTAAGCAACGGCGATGAGAACGAACTGGGTATCTATATTGAAAACTTATATTTGTTTAACGTCCGCGTTGGTATTATTGATGAGATCCCTTTCCAGTTCCAGAAAAGGGATATATGGTTTAAAACATCGTTAAACGCAAAGGAGCATAAGCAGATAAACTACCAGTTGCGCCCTACCAAGCGCGGCGAATATGAATTTGGGGCATTAAGGATATATGTTAAATCGCCGCTGGGGCTTATCCGCAGGCGTTACAGCTTTAGCCAGGACGAGGTTTTGCCCGTGTACCCGTCATTCCTGCAAATGCGGAAATACGAGCTGATGGCCATCTCCAACAGGCTCAATGAATTCGGGATAAAGAAGATCAGGCGGCTGGGCCATAGCTTTGAATTTGAACAGGTTAAAAACTATGTTGCCGGAGATGATTACCGCACCATTAACTGGAAAGCCACTGCAAGGCATGGCAGCCTGATGACCAACCTATACACCGATGAAAAATCGCAGCATGTATATTGTGTCATTGACAAGTCGCGCAGTATGAAAATGCCGTTCGATGGGTTAAGCCTGCTGGATTACGCCATCAACGCTAGCCTGGTATTGTCAAATGTAGCCTTGTTAAAAGAGGATAAGGCTGGCTTAATTACTGTGGCCGAAAAGATAGGCTCAGTCGTTCCGGCCGATAGGAGACCCGTGCAGTTAAATAAGATATTGGAGGTGTTGTACAAAGAGAAAACCCGGTACCTGGAAACCAATATGGAGTTGCTGTACGTTACCATCCGCAACGTGCTTAAACAACGCAGCCTGGTAGTGTTTTTTACCAATTATGAAAGCATGTCGGCACTGGAAAGGCAGATGCCTTTTCTAAAACGCATAGCACGGTTCCATTTATTATTGGTTGTGTTTTTTGAAAATACCGAACTCCAAAAACTAAGCGAAGCACCTGCCGGGAATGTGGAGGATATCTATATCAAAACCATCGCCGAAAAGTTTGCCTACGATAAAAAGCTGATCGTGAAAGAGTTGGCAAAGCATGGTATCCTGTCAATCCTAACTACGCCGCAAAATCTTACCATAAATACGGTCAATCAGTATTTGGAACTCAAAGCCAAACAAAAAATATAGGTCAGGTGCCCGGTAACAGGTGATGGGTAGGTAGTTTAACATCGGCGTTACGCAGGTCTTTTACTATTTTTTCCTGGAGCTTTACTTTGGTAGTAAAATAATCTTTAGCATTTACCCAAACCCGCACACTAAACCTGATGCCATCCAGTTCCAGGGCGACTACCCCTACGAACGGCGCTGGCTTATGTATTATAGCGGGGAAAGTTTTAATGGCTTCTTCAATGATCCCTTTTACCTGGTCCACGTCTACTATGTAACCTAATTTCAGTTCAAAATCAACGCGCCTTTTACCTTCGCGGTTGATATTGATGATCACCTCGTTAAATAACTTGCCATTGGGGATGATCACCGTGCGGTTGTCATAGGTCAGTACAACTGTATAAAAAAGCTGGATGGAGGTTACAACGCCTTCCTGGCCCTGAGCCACAATTTCGTGACCGATCTCAAAAGGTTTAAGCAATAGGATCAATACGCCGCCTGCAAAGTTTTGGAAGGTACCCGATAGGGCCAAACCTGCCGCCACACCAAATGATCCGACAATAACGCTCAGGAAACTGAGTTCAAACCCGATGATCTTAAATACCGTGAGGATCAGCAATACGTAAAGTGCTATGATGGTAAGGCTCTGGAAGAACGGCCTTAACGTAGAGTGTACACTGTTGCGGGCCATGCGTACACGAAGACGCATCTTGATAAACCTGATCACCAGGTAACCTATTATAAGAAGGATTATTCCGAAAATATAGTTCTGGCCGTTCTCAACAAGCCAAACATGAAATTGGTGATAGAATTCTTCAGGCTTCATACAGAAGCCAAAATTAAGGATTAATTATTTACCGTAGATGGTAATAAACAACTCGGGGCCTTTAATGAATACCCAATCCCATAACTGAGTTTTGATGTGTTTTGCCGTATCCTGTATCGCTTTCATATTCGTAGATATGAATATATATTCAATTGCTATGCCGTTAATTACGTATTCGACTTGCAATACAAAAATAAGCTTAATGGTAACCGGATTATTACGATAATTAATCATTTGATTAACAAATGACAGTCCGTTTACCGGCTTATGACAAACCAATGGTTCACAAAAAAAGAAACCCTGTCTGAAATTTCAGACAGGGTTTCTTGTCAGTATCGGCTTAGAAAGCTGCCAGCTAATTTGCATTGTCATGCTTTTAGCTTTAGGCCTTCTGCTTTAAGCTTTATTACATCATGCCGCCCATGCCGCCGCCGCCCATAGGAGGCATACCGCCGCCTTTTTCGTCTTCAGGCTCATCAGCTAACACACATTCGGTGGTCAACAGCATCGCTGCAATTGAAGCCGCATTTTCCAATGCTACACGGCCTACTTTAGTTGGGTCGATAACACCGGCTTTGATCAGGTTCTCGTATTTGTCAGTGCGGGCATTGTAACCGAAATCGGCTTTGCCTTCTTTTACTTTCTGAACAACGATAGAGCCTTCGATACCTGCGTTCTCGCATATCTGGCGCAAAGGCTCTTCGATAGCACGACGGATGATCTGGATACCAGTATTCTCATCATCGTTATCACCTTTCAGGTTAGCCAAAGCCTCAACTGCGCGGATGAAAGCAACACCACCACCGGCTACAATGCCTTCTTCAACAGCAGCGCGTGTAGCATGCAATGCATCATCAACACGGTCTTTCTTTTCTTTCATCTCTACTTCAGATGCAGCGCCAATATATAACACAGCAACACCGCCCGATAATTTGGCTAAACGTTCCTGTAGTTTTTCTTTGTCGTAATCCGAAGTTGTAGTTTCAATTTGTGACCTGATCTCGCTAACCCTCGCTTTGATAGTATCAGCCTGGCCCATACCATCAATAATGGTAGTGTTGTCTTTATCGATAGATATCTTTTCAGCCTGGCCTAAGAAACTAAGGTCAGCGCTTTCCAGTTTGTAACCTCTTTCTTCCGAGATCACGGTACCACCGGTAAGGATAGCAATGTCTTCAAGCATTGCTTTACGACGATCGCCAAAGCCAGGAGCTTTAACAGCAGCCACTTTCAGCGAGCCGCGGATCTTGTTAACTACCAAAGTAGCCAATGCTTCACCATCCAGGTCTTCAGCAATTATCAGCAATGGTTTGCCGGTTTGTACTTGTTTTTCCAGGATAGGAAGCAATTCCTTCATGGATGATATTTTCTTGTCGTAGATCAGGATGTAAGGGTTATCCAGCTCTACTTCCATTTTGTCAGAATTGGTTACGAAGTATGGAGAAAGGTAACCACGGTCAAATTGCATACCTTCAACTGTTTTTACATCAGTTTCGGTTCCTTTAGCTTCTTCAACAGTAATTACACCGCCGGTACCAACTTTTTTCATCGCATCAGCTATCATTTCGCCGATCACTTCGTCGTTGTTTGCAGAGATAGCTGCAACTTGTTTGATCTTGTCAAAATCGTCACCAACATCTTGTTTTTGTGACCGCAGGTTTTCAACAACAACCTTAACAGCCTTGTCAATACCGCGTTTCAAGTCCATTGGATTTGCACCGGCAGCTACGTTTTTAATACCTGCGGTAACAATAGCCTGCGCTAAAACGGTTGCGGTAGTAGTACCGTCACCTGCAATATCAGCGGTTTTGGAGGCTACTTCCTTTAACATCTGGGCACCCATATTTTCAATAGGGTCCTTCAGTTCAATTTCTTTTGCCACAGTTACACCGTCTTTAGTGATAGCCGGTGAACCGAATTTTTTATCAATAATAACGTGACGACCTTTTGGGCCCAGGGTTACTTTAACCGCATTGGCTAAAATATCAACACCGCGCTTTAAAGCGTCGCGCGCTTCTACATTATATCTTACTTGCTTTGCCATATTTTTTTAATTAGTGAGTTAGTGAATAGCTGAATTAGTGATTGATTTAAGGCGATGAGTAATCACTCATTCGCTCAATCACAATTCGCTCATTATTATAATACCGCGTAAATATCCGATTCACGCATAATTAAATACTCCTTACCTTCATAGGTAATTTCGGTACCGGCATACTTGCCATACAGCACCTGGTCGCCTGCTTTTACGGTCAGGGGCTCATCTTTTTTACCTTCGCCAACAGCTACTACTGTTCCTTTTTGCGGTTTTTCCTGCGCAGTTTCAGGGATATAGATACCTGAAGCAGTTTTTGTCTCGGCCGGAGCAGCTTCCACTACTACCCTGTCTCCGATAGGTTTAATGTTTAATGACATAGTTATACTTTTTAATTTACGTAATTTAAGTTTGTGTATGCATTCGCTCATCAATTATGCCAAGCAAACGGTTTATCCTATATTGACAGTTAACCTGTTCAAATGTCACCCTTCGGTTTTTTCTTAACGATAGCTCAATCTTCTGAATGCCATCGTGTCAGTTAGTCTTTAGTCAAAAAAGGCCCTGGAATAATTCCAAAGCCTGTATTCCATCAATGCAAAACCCTTGTTATTTTTTCCCGGTTGCAGCAGGTGCGGCCGGAAGAGTTACACCCTGTTGCGGCTGTGCAGTTGGCTGCGGTTTATTCACCTTATCGTAGGTTTTTGCCTTATCAGGACTGGTGCCGGTTGTTGTTGCAGTACCGCCTTTTAAAGTAACATTGATAGCAAGCGATAATACCATCAGTGCGATAGCCAATACCCAGGTACCTTTTTCAAGGAAATCGCCTGTTTTTTGAACGCCCATCAATTGCGACTGGCTGGAGAAATTCGAAGTTAAACCACCGCCTTTAGGGTTCTGAATTAACACAATGGCCCCTAATAATACACATATAACAACAACCAGGACTACTAATAACAAATACATTTCTTTATCTATTAATTGATTTTTCTTTCTAACAATTCAATCTGGTCGGCAAAGTAACGGCTTTTTTCCGGAAATTTCAATACCAATTTTTTGTAAGTATTTATGGCTTTGTGATAAAGCATCTGGTCAACATAAATACGTGCCAATGTTTCGGTCACTATTTCATCCTGGTCTACGGCACTCTTTTTTGCCTTATTTTCATTATCCAGTTTGTCGCTGCTTGGAGCGCCAATGTGCGGCTCCTCGATAATGAATTTCTTTATCATCTGGTCTTCCTTGTTCTCAGGGTCAAAGGGGATGGTTTGTTTTGAAGCATCCAGTTCGGCCACAGTAGTGACGTGGAAAATGTTTTCGTAATACTGCTGCTGCAAAGTATCATCAGCGGTATGCCTTATTGCCTGGCTGGTATCCAATTTAAATGGCTGATAAACCCCGGCATGTTCCTTACGGGTTTTATCCAGCCACCACATAAAGCTATACGGCATTTTCTCATCATGATATTTGGATACATTGTTAGTCTCTGCCTCCAAAACAGGCTGCGCAGCAACAGGCTCATATTCCTGTATAAAAGTTTCATTTTCTACCACTTCAGGCTGTGTAGAAACCGGTTCGGCCTTTTCAAACACAAAATAATCGGTCCCTGCCATGCTCTCAGGTATCAGTTCATCAAGCTGTTCCGCACTCGCTATAGCAACTTCGGGCACAGTTTCTTCCGTTACCTTCCTGGGAAACATCGAACTGAAATCAATATCTGCTATCTCATCATACACCTCATCATCAATGCCTTCCGGCAATTCGGTAGTATTTTTTATATCGGCTTGCTCCCCATCATTTACCATACTGCTTATCTCTTCCTCAAAGGCCGGCGTTTCTTTTTCAGGATAAAAATCCTGTGGGGCTGGCTCTATCCCTGGTTCAATGGCTGCTTCTTCATCAGCTTCTAACGACAGGGTTTCATCCTCCAGTTCTTCAAATTCAATGATCTCTTCTTCAAAGGGTAAGTTGTGCATTTCAACCTTATGATCGTCGGCAGGTGCTTCGGTTACAGGCTCATGTTCCGGCGCTTCCTCAATTTCTTCGGCAACCGTTTCGGTTACCCGCTCGTGCCGTTCAATTATTTCTTCTTCAAAAGGCAAACTGTGCATTTCTGCCTTATTATCTTCAGCCGGTAATTCTGCTGCAGGCTCTGTCTTGTCAGTAATTTCTTCTATCTGTTCGGTCGGCTCTTCTTCCGTTTCAACATCCGGCAATTCTATTAACTGCTCCATTTGCTGCTCGTCGGCCTGTTCCGTTTCTACGGTAGCATCCGGGTTGGCTAATTCCGGTTCGGTAGCTTGCTGCGAAGCGATGATCTCAACCTCTTTCTGCTCATCATCCCCTATTATAACCTTGCCTCCGGGCCCTTCTTTTTGTCCGTTTTCAGGTTCAAATCCTAATAAGTCTTTTAACTGGCTGCCGCTAAAATCATTCAGGTCCGGTGCTTGCCCGGTTTCCGAAACCCCTGCATAATTAACTGAATTGCTCAATTGCTGAATAATTTGTCCGTTTGATACATCCGCCAGGTTATCGTAGGCATTCATCATTACGTACAAAACCTTCGGGTTAAACGAAGCGGCAGCATGATGCATGCCCTCGCCCTTGTTTGCACGTGCAAGCAAAGCTTGTAAAAGCCCGCTTTGTGGAAAATCTTTAACTAATTGCTGCAGGTTATATCCATACAAATGGCCGTTATCAGCCGGGTTGGCCAATAGTTTCCATAAAATTTCGTTTTGCCGGTTATTGAGATATTGATGCACGAGGCGTGAAACTACGAATTGCTTACCAATTAGCAAAGGCCTTGTTAAAAATATCGTCGGTTAATTGCTTAACGATCGTATTGATCAGGGCTTGCTCATGTGTAGATATATCGCCGGTAAAATCCTGGTGCTCAGAAAACGACTGCGTAAAGTCCATCGCTTTTCTATCTAAAGCATTGGTGTTCGTCTTAAAGGTCACATTAACCGTAATGGTAAGGCGCTCGGCGCCGGCTATCGGCGCCACATTATTATTAGTTGCCTGTACCGAAACCGGCTCAATACTGTAACCCGTTATACTGCCCGACATATGCGCATTGGCCTCGCCCTGTACGAGAGACAGGCTTGTTTGCGAACGTATCCTTGATTTTATTGCCTCGGTAAAATTCTGGCTCAGGTAGTTAACTACAAGTGGTGCATTATTCTCAAAATACTCAACGTTAATGGTTTTGATCGTCGCCGGAATAGTTTCACCATTGAGCTTTACCGTGCAGGATGAATTTAACAGTGCAAATAAGCCAAAAACAAACAAAACCAAAAATATTCTCTTCATCAATTTACAGGTCCAATTCCTTTATTTTACGATACAATGTCCTCTCGGAAATCCCAAGCTCATTGGCGGCAAGCTTGCGTTTGCCTTTGTGTTTTTTAAGCGCCTTCCGTATCAGGTCCGATTCCTTTTCGATCAGCGACAGCGACTCCTCAACCTCCTCAGCTTCATGCGTGATATTGAAAGGCATATTATTGTTGTTTATAACGGGCTGCTGAATGGTAAATTGTGGTTCCTGGTTATTTCCGGGCAATTCAATATCGCGGTATAAAGTTTGTGCGGCCCCGGCATAGCCAGGTGTAACGCCGCCATGCTCAATCATATCGGCAACCAGTTTTTTCAGCTCCACCATGTCCCGCTTCATATCAAACAACACCTTATATAATATGTCGCGTTCAGATATATCCTCCTTTTGGTTACCCACCCGCATGGGCAGGTTGCTGCCAGTTGCTTCCTGAGGAATATAATTGGACAATATCGGTGCAGTTATCAGCCTGTCGCGTTCCAACACAGCCAATTGTTCGGCAATGTTTTTCAGCTGCCGCACATTGCCCGGCCACGAATAGTTGACCAGCATTTGCTGCGCATCGTCATCCAGCAGGATAGGCGGCGTACGGTATTTATCAGTAAAATCGGAGGTAAACTTCCTGAAAAGGAGGTAAACATCTTCTTTGCGTTCGCGCAGTGGCGGAATGCGCAATGGAACCGTATTTAAACGGTAATAAAGATCTTCGCGGAATTTACCGTTCCTAACCGCCTCGTAAACATCTACGTTAGTAGCGGCTATTACACGCACATTGGTTTTTTCGACCTTGGACGATCCCACCCTTATATATTGCCCCGATTCCAAAACGCGCAATAAACGCGCCTGTGTGCCCAGTGGCATTTCGGCTATTTCATCCAAAAATATCGTGCCGCCATTTACGGTTTCAAAATACCCCTTACGCTCGCCTACTGCGCCTGTGTAAGAGCCTTTTTCGTGACCAAATAATTCTGAATCAATTGTTCCTTCCGGGATAGCACCGCAGTTCACCGCTATAAAAGGCCCGTGCTTACGCGGGCTCATTTGGTGAATGATGTGCGAAAAAACCTCCTTGCCGCTACCGCTTTCCCCTGTTATTAAAACAGAAATATCGGTAGGCGCAACCTGGTTAGCTATATTGATAGCCCGGTTCAGCAACGGCGAACTGCCGATGATCCCAAAGCGTTGTTTTATTTCTTGTATTTCCATTTATTCAATTTGAAAATTCGGCAATTTGAAAATTTGAAGATGTAAGTCATTTTCAAATCTCCAAATTAGCAAATCAATCAATTATAGAACCGATCAACGTCGCCGTAGTAGTTCTTTCAACCAGCACATTCACATACTGCCCTGGTTTATATTTTTCATCTACCGGGAAAACAACCATCGCATTATGGCCGCTTCGCCCGCTGTAATCATTGTCTGATTTTTTTGAAAAACCCTCTATTAGCACCCGTTGTACTTTGCCTAACTGCGATTGCAGCCTGATGTAAGAATGCGCCTGTTGTTTGGCGACCACTTCTTTTAAACGACTGCTTTTTACCACATCCGGAATATCATCGGCATACCGTTTGGCGGCCAAGGTGCCCGGTCTTTCCGAATACATAAACATATACGCAAAATCGTACTGCACATAATCCATCATGCCCAGGGTATCCTTATGTTCTTCGTCAGTTTCGCTGCAAAAGCCCGTGATTACATCGGTTGATATTGCACATCCCGGTATTATCCTGCGGATAGCATCGATGCGATTGATATACCAATCCCGGTCATAAGTCCTATTCATCAGCTCCAGCACACGGCTGTTACCCGATTGTACCGGCAAGTGGATATAATTACAAATGTTATCGTGTTTGGCAATAGTATATAATACCTCATCGGTAATATCCTTAGGATGCGAAGTTGAGAACCGAACGCGCAGATCAGGGTTTATGGCTGCAACCATTTCCAACAGGTTTGCAAAATTGACGGTTTTAGCCTCAACTGCATCATTTTCGCCTTGCGCCTCGCGCTCTGCGCCATTCCACTTATACGAATCCACATTCTGTCCCAGCAAAGTAACCTCGCGGTATCCCTGGTTAAAAAGTTCGGTACATTCTTTTACAATTGATTGCGGCTCACGGCTGCGCTCACGTCCGCGGGTAAACGGCACTACGCAAAACGAACACATGTTATCGCAACCCCGCATGATGGACACAAAAGCATTGATGCCATTGCTATTCAGTCGTACAGGGCTTATATCAGCATAGGTTTCCTCGCGGGATAGTAAAACGTTTATGGCCTTCTGTCCTTCGTCTACCCGGCCGATCAGGCTTGGCAAGTCGCGGTAAGCATCGGGGCCAACCACTACATCTACTAATTTTTCTTCTTCCAAAAATTTGGATTTCAGCCTTTCAGCCATACAGCCCAGCACACCCACAACCAAACCCGGGTTTTTCACTTTGGTAACAGCAAATTCTTTCAGACGGTTGCGCACACGCTGCTCAGCGTTTTCGCGGATAGAGCAGGTATTGATAAATATAACGTCGGCGGTGTTATAATCGCCGGTAGTTTCAAACCCGTCGTTAGCCAAAATAGAAGCTACAATTTCGCTGTCGGAAAAATTCATGGCGCAGCCATAGCTTTCAATATAAAGCTTACGACCGTTATTTTTTCCCGCCGGCTCCAATACTAAAGCCTCACCCTGCCTGCTCTCATCATGCGTCTTATCGGTTAAAGCAAAATCCATCATCTATCTTAAAAATTGGATTGCAAAAATACATAATTTTTAGATTTAACGTGACACTTTGTCACGTTTTACAAAATCCAGACTCTATTATGATATTTTATCGCGCAAAAATCAACAAATTGCAAATGCCGTTGTATATATCCATGGCATCAACCGAAACTGAAGCATGAAGGCTAAACTGCGAAAGCCGCACAAGATCGGAATTATTATTACCTGTGCTGTGATCGGTGTTATCCTGATCCTCGCACTGTTGGTTAACGCATATTGGTCGCCCATACTGGCAAAACAAGTAAAAAAGGCGGTACTAAAAAGCAGCGATAGCCTCTATAACATCAATTTTTCCGATGCGGACCTGCACATTCTGAAAGGTGAAATTGATATTTATGACTTAACCCTTAAGCCAGATACTGCTGTTTATAATCGTCGCAAAAAATTGCATCTCGCACCTAATAACCTGGTCGAATTGCATGTAAAGCGACTTATATTATACCATATCCACCCTTTTAGCTTATATTTTCATCATAAGCTGGACATTGGCCAGGTAATGTTTGACCAGCCTGAGATCATGGTAAGCTACCAGCTGAACCATACTAAAGACACTACCTCGAAAGATCACCGTACCGTTTGGCAAAAAATGTCCAAAACTTTGCATTCTATCCATATCGGGCAAATCTCGCTGGGCGACATAAAATTTAAGTACGAGGATTACTCCGGTCATAAACTCGCTATCTCCGAACTGAAGGAAATGAATGTGAGCGCAACTGATCTGCTGATAGACTCCAACACGCAAACTGATAAATCAAGGCTTTTGTATTGCAGGAATATTGAAGCTGAATTGAATAATTATGCGGGCCGCTCGGCAAATGGGTTATATAAGTATCAAATAAAATCGCTGCGCCTGTCAACTCAAACATCCCGGTTGAATATCGATGGCCTTGATCTTAGCCCGGTTAAACCGGAGGTGTTTTTTGATAAAACTTACCATGACCGCTTTAAGATACATCTCGATTCGGTACAGTTAAACCATTTCGATTACCTCAACTATCACAAGTACCGCATCGTAGATGCCGGCTCGCTAATAATCAGCAACGGCGATGTTGAGATATTTAGCAACCCCCGTCAATCGCCGGTACAAACCGACAGGATAAAGAGCTTTCCGCATTTCGCCTTACAGCAAATGACGACTAACATAAATATTGATACGATCAATGCGCACCATATTGATATTTCTTACACCGAGTTTAATACCAAATCGAAGAAAACAGGCACCATCACTTTTAAAAATTCTGATGGGCATATAATAAATGTGACTACGAATAAGGATTCGCTCCAAAAAAATAATATCTGTACGGCCGGTATAAGCAGTTATTTTATGAATAGGGGCAAACTGGATGTGCTTTTTAAATTTAACCTTACGGATAAAAATGCTTCCTATACTTATAAAGGAAAACTTGGTGCCATGGACCTGCCAGTTATTAACCAGGCGACCATGCCGCTTGCGCTTTTAAAGTTTAATACCGGGAAATTAAAACAAATGGACTTTGATATCAGCGCCAACCGAAAAACTTCAAATGGCAAAGTCACCGTACTTTATAACGGCCTTAAGCTAACCGTATTAAAAGCCGATACAGCAAACGACAGGCTAAAACACATGACAATTGCCTCGCTGTTTGCTAACCTTTTGGTTATAAAACATGATAACCCTGATAAGGATGATGAAAAACCGCGGTCGGCTAATGTCCGCAATCCCCGCGCCGACACGGTATCCTTTTTCTCAAGCATCTGGCAAACGCTGCTTGCAGGCATTAAGCCCTGCGCGGGCCTCGACGAAAAAAAGCAGAGTAGTATTAAAGCCGCAATAGCCGGTATGAAAGTGAAAAAGGTGGATCGGCTGGCTAAAAAAGCAATACGTAAACAACGTCGTGCCGAACGCCGTGCCAAACGCGAATTGAAAAAAGAGCAGAAGGCTGCGGAGAAGCAGGCCGGGGGCAATTAAATTGTGTAACCGACATTCTTTATTCAACCATGCAACGTTCTTATATTCGGTACGTCATTTAGCTAAAAGTATTTCATTATGAAAAGATTAGTTTTTGTTCTGTTTGTTGTAGTGTTGGTTTCAGCAGCAACTATAAATGCCTCGGCGCAGGAGTCGCGCCAGGTTTCGGGTTTTAGTTCGGTAGCATCCGCCGGGCCTTTCAATGTCCATATCAAAATGGGTGGCAATGAAAGCGTAAAAGTGGATGCTGACGCCGATATCATCAACGATATCGAAACTGTTGTAGAAGGTAACACTTTAAAGATCAGGTTTAAAGATCACGAATGGCGCCACCGCAATATTCATAAGGCGGAAATTTATGTGGAAGCTAAATCACTCAACGAGTTGCTCAACAGCGGATCCGGAAGCGTTAAAGTTGACGGCATTATCTCAGCCGGTAATTTCAAAGCTGTTTTAAGCGGATCGGGCAATATCAGCACGGCGGTTAAATCCGAAAGCATGCATGCTGTGATCAGTGGTTCAGGTTCCATCAAGCTTTCGGGCAGTACAGGCGAGGGTGATTTCGTAGTAACCGGTTCAGGTGAAATTGAAGGAAAAGACCTAAAGGCAAGTTCTGTTGTCGCAACTATCACCGGTTCCGGCAATATTTACGTCGCAGCCGATAAAAGTGTTGTGGGGCGCATCACCGGTTCAGGAAGCGTTATTTACTCGGGCAACGCCAGTGTTACCAGCCACACAACCGGCTCGGGCAGGGTTACGAAAGAAGATTAAACTAACACTTATGCATACTTAAGAAGCCGTGAAACCAAGACGGCTTCTTTTATTGCAATAACAATTTGAGGTTGATGCCAAAATTTGAGAACGCCGTATTAAACGTTTGCGAAGTGAACGGTCGTGTAATGTTCGAATCGTAAAACAGGCTCAGGTTGAACCGCTGGCTGATGACATAATCTATTTGTGGCCTGTAGGTAATATTTTGCGCACCTGAAGATACCTGCGCGCCCGGCACATCCGCCTGGTAAACCAATGTTTTGTTATTACGCAGCGCAAAATCGACCTTAAACGTGAGGTCGTTATTCAGTTTTTTACCGTTGAACAGGCCAAACGGGAATACAAAATTGCGCGTCTTATATCCAAACCCAAATACGATGTCATTTTCATTCTGCTGCGCCAGCTGACTATTGGAGAGGCTCAGGTTAAGCGTGCGGGTTTGCCGGTATTCGATATTCGCAGTCACGTTATTTTTAAACCGCACATCAATACCCAGTAAAGGCACAAACTGTTCAAATATGCTAACGGACGAAAACTGGTAAAATGGTAAAAAGTCATTGTTCTCATCTCTCGAACTTACCGCACCGTTGATAGCCTGGTACTGCAAAAGCGAAGTATAGTTGCCCACCGTATAGGTTGAACGGTAACCATCACGCAGGTCAACTGATTCAAACAAATCAGCAAAGAAAGGTATATGGCTCAAACCGTTATAAGTTATCTGCCAGTTAGGTATTGGAATACTTGGGAAGCCGCTCAAACCAATTGTAACGGCATTCTTACCGGAATAAGCTGCCAGGAATGCCGGCACTACTACATTCTGAGAGTTCGGACCGTAACCATCAGCATAGCCACCAGCCTGCGAGGTTGAATTAGGATTTAGTTTTCCTAACCTTTCCGATATTATTGTTCGGTTGCTTTCAAATTTCTGAAATGTTGGCGATGTGTTATCGATGCCACTTACCTTAGAAAAAGCCGTAGCTAAAGAGAAATAAGAAATGCTGTAATCGCCCGTAGTGGTTGGTGCCAGGTCCTGGAAACTGCTGGTTGTCGGCAAATATTTAAAGTTACTTTGATAACTGTGGTCCTGTGTTTTCGAAGCAATAAGCTCGATCCTGAAATCTTTAAAAGGCTCCAGGGTTCCTTTGAGGTGAAGTTCCTCTCTCAGCGTACGTACATATAATTGGTTTTGCAGCGTATCAGTTGTCAGCCAGCCATTTGTGGCTGCTTTTTGCCTCAGGTCGGCCTGGCTGCCCAGCAAAAATCCAATGCCCGGCGCGTTATAATTAAGATCCTCGCCGGCCAAACCGCTATTGGGCAGATACCCTGGTAAAAACGTACCGTCGGTACGGCTGTATGACCCGCCCAGGCTCTTAACGCTCGTGAGCAAACCGACTAAAAACTTACTGAGGCCCGAGGGTTGTGCCTCACCGTCCTTCGGCTTGGCAGTGGAAGTTATCCGCTTTATAAAAGGGAATTTATTATATAGCGTTACCAGGTTAAATGTTGGGTTCAACTGTATAGTGCGCTCATTTTGGATGCTGTTACCTACATTGTACGCCGGATCGTTAATAGCGAAAAGCGGTTGCGCCTGCCAGGTAAAGTGCGTGCTGTAGCTTGCTATCAGGCTCGTCCAGTCCATATAAGGTATTTTGCTTATTGGCACCGTATAGTCAAACCGTAGCGTATGGTTATAATTGGTGGTTCGTCCAAGTCTCAAAATATTATCCCATAGAGTATCGCGTTTCAGCCCGTTCACGCGGCCCGCCGGCTCGTCTACCGTGGCCAGGTTGGTCGCGTCAATACTCATCGTGAGCGATTTGGTCAGGTTCCAGCCCAAACCATATACCGTGGTGATGTTAAAGGTCTTATTAAAAGTGGTCGGTATATCAATGATATTGGTCGGATCGTTGTTCCGCAAGGTGTTTTCCGAGTAAAAACGGTCAAAATTGATGCTGTAATTTATACGCGAAGGCAACAGGTCGATGTTAATGTCCCGTATTAGCGCAAGCGTATTGGTTTTAATGATCTTATCAAACGGGCTGTAATATTTTGGTGTAATGGCAAAATTATAGGCCACCGAAGCATGGTAGGTCTTCTCAAAATCACTTAGCGTAGTAAAATCATGATGGTCGTATTCAATGTACGAATAGGAAGCATTAAAGTTTGAAATATCCCACAAATGGCTTGGCGCCGACGTATTTGTTTTCGCCTTATGCACATTAGTTAGGTTAAAGCTTTTGCGCAGGGTGTAGTCTTCGGCCGCGTTTTGAATTGAATCCTTTTGTTTGGTGCTTGCCGCGCTTGAAAGGCTTTGCTTCAGCGTGACGTCGGGTTGCGCTGGGTCGTATTCAGGCGTACTTACCTGGTGCGATACATTGACATACAATGGTATATGCACACCCGCTTTATCCGGGAAGAATTTACCTAACTCCACGTTGCCCGATACATTTACTGCCCGGGTGTCATTCATGTTGCGGTCGGCAAGCCGCGAATCGAGCGTGCCAAACCCTACAGTAGATTTTGTTCCCGACACGGTTACGGTAGCAAAATCGGCCAGCTTGGCATCCAGTCTTCCTGTAGCAGCCCATCCGCCCTTGTTGTCGAAGTCAGTTAGCCTTAATTCATCAAACCATAAAATACCCGATTTATCCAGCCCGTCGTCCACACCCGTTGTCGAATTTCCTTTTAACGGGTTGCGTACACCCACCATTACCGTTTCAACACGGCTCAGGTCCGGCTGCCCTTTAATGGTTATCTTATTATGCCCGTCGCTTAAGGTAAATGGCACCGTTAACGGCCAGGGCTGCCCATTAAGCTTGGCGGCATCGCGTGCAAGCTTGGCATTTGTCAGCAACGAAAGTTCCAGGTCAAGCTCATTTGACGCCGGCCATATCGAATTCGGATCGGCTGTACCGGGCTGGGTAAGCTGCATTGGTATTTCGTACTCGTAATAGTTGTCGGTATAATCAACACCCAGGCGTATAAAGGCATTTACATCGTTATTTCTTAAGGTACTGCCCTCAGCGTGTATGAACATCTGCATGCGCTTATACTTGCGCAGGTCGTTATTAAAATCCTTAAATGCGGCGCGTGAATAGCCATCGCGCAGCGAACTGAAATTTAACGACAGCGACTGTTCATTCAACTGCGTATTGGTTTGCAGGTTATTGTAATTACGCTGGCGCGTAATGCCCGGTGGTACCACATAAGGTATGGGGGTGCGGTTACCGTTTTCTTCAATATTCACGGTCTCTACATCCAATGCCGAATTATCAAGCGGCGGATTGTTAATGGCCGGATCGGCAATTACGTTTGCGGGGTTATTTTCGGTGTTAAAGGCACGCCAATCGCCTCTTACTAATTGTAAAGTCGCAAAACGCAGGATAGCTGTATCGGCAAAACCTGTCATAAACATGCGGATAAACCGTATCGATTTAAAATCCTGTATTCCGCCTACAGCCTGCGTATAATTGTTAATAGGTATGCGGAATTGGTACCAGGTTACACTTTGCGTAGTACCATTGGGCAGCTTCACCTGCGAAGTAACCTTATCATTAATATAGTTTTGTCCAACTACCATACCTTGTGGAGTTATTGGCACATGGTATTCAAAATACTGATCATCAGTATTCATGTTATTGTCGCGGTCTACATCTTCGGCATCGGGTAATGAGGTCGAAGCGGACGTAGCTATCCCAAGCGCCGCCTGCGATTGTTCGGATGTTTTGGAGTTGCTTTCCGTACCATTGTACATGCTATATCGCTGCAATATGCCGGCCTGCTGCTGGTCGAGCAACGGGCCCTGGTAATATTGATAATCATCAGATGAAGGGTCATTAGCGAATGCCGCCGCCGCCTGGGCATTAACCCGCGTCTTAACCGTCGTTACAACAGGCGCAAATTTTGCACGTTCATCAGCATCACCTAATCCATCGAGGCCCACATCCTGTATCACGCGTGCAGTAGGGTTACTGTCAAATGCATTAACCACGGGTTGTACCTTGGCCACCCTGCCCCAAACGGTGGTATCCACCTGGCTCTTGTCGCCGTTAACCGGTATGCCGTTCTCCAAACTTTTACGCCCGTCAAGCAGTATATCTTCGGATATATCACCAAGGTCAAAATAAAGACTGCCACCTTTTGAGTTTGGTTTGCCGATGAAGGGGTCCATCACCCAAAACTCGATGTACTGCACATTCAGCGCCTGGAAATCGTTGGTGGATATCCCGCGGAATATACCGCCCCAGCGGTTTGCGGGAAGGGTTAGCGTACCGTCATTGTTTAATTGATCGGTGCGGTAGTTGTATGGGCCGCGGATAGTTGGATAAAACGCCAGGTCGAAGGTAGGCAACGTCAAAGGCTGGCCGGTTACAGATTGTTTGTATGGAAAAACCTCCGTTTCTAAAACCTCACGTACATAGGGTTTAGAAAGCTCCGTCCGCGAAACCGGTATGGTGCCGCCACTGTAAAATATTGGGTCGATATTATAAAAAGCCAGTCGCGCGCGGTTATAGCCGTAACTTAGGTTATCGAAATTCTTCGACTCCTGAAATAGTTGGGGCGTACCTGATATTTGCCATGTCGAGGCGCTTTTGATATCGATAACCGACTGGCTGCTTTCAAAATCATCCAGGTAAGATGTGCCATTTTTCGAACCTGCAAAATTCAATGCCGCCGGGCTACCGGGCAACAGTTGCGCAAACTCGCCGCTGAAACTTATGGAAGACGGTGCTTTGGTGGTGATGATCTTATCAACCATACGGGTTAAAAACCTGGAAGGGGAGTTATAATTCACATCGAACCCATACATAGTATTGGATATTGACTCCTGGCCCACGACTTCATTTTGTGTTATCGGCTGTTCGGTCAGGTGCATTACCGTGGCACCCAATGCCAGTTTATCATTCACCTGGTAATCAAAGCGTGATCCAAATAACGATTTTTGCTGTACGCCGAATAACTCATTATTCTCCAGGTTAACGCTTATCGGTTGCCCTGATGATAGCAGCGCCTGGTTAATGATCCTGATCTTTCCAGCAGTGTAATCTACCGTATAATCGTTCCCTTCAACCAATTTTACAGAACCGGAGGTTACAATTACTGACCCTTGCGGGATGTTGGTCGCGTTAAGCTGGTATTCCGAACCACCCTGTGAGGTATAGGTTCCTTTGATCACGTAGCGGTTCAGTTGCGGGAAAAATTGCTGCGCTACTGTCTTGGTCGAATCGTATATCGGTTGGTAAACGTACCTGCTGATGAGGTCCTGCTCGCCGGGGTCAAACCGTTTTGCCAGGTCGGAACCAAATGGCTCTAATTCCGGGAAAATAATTCGCCCGTTTTGCGAGTCTATCGTAATGCCTTCCAGGTAGTCAAAATATCCGTCGGGCTGCTTGTTATTTTGTGCATCCAGGTTATCAAGGTCGGTTAGCTGTATCCACAACTTGCTTTTGGTATGCAGACCTTCGTCCATAATAGGTTTGGCGATACCCGATTTTTCATCAAGCCTTGATATCGTCATTCTGAAATTGGTCGGGCTGATCTGGAAAGCGCCGAGCGAATAGATGTTTTTCATCATCAGCTTCCATGTAGGCAAGCTGGTTTTCAATAACGAGTTCTTAAGTAATTTCACATACAGTACTTTCGGGGTAGTCGGATCAACCGGAATATCTGTCGAAAACTCACCCACCTGGAAAACCTGCCCGTTAACCGTATATTGGTAGGCAACCGCCAGTACCTCATCGTTATTCAATGGATAGTTAAGCGATACATAACCCAGTTGGGGATGCAATACAAACTCCTTATCTGTCAGCTTGCGGGCGTAGGTTAACTTGGCATAGTTGTCGTTGCCACCGGTGTTCTGAAAATAATTGGTTATCGCATTTGAATTAGTTTGCCTTGCTGCCGCCGGTATATTTTTTAACAGCGAGTTGGACTCCTGCGTAAATCCTGGTCCCGAAAATGCTGCCGGCAAGCCGCTAAACCCCGCGCCACCCTGTATCAAAGTTTTGTTATAAGGCTTGTTTTCACCAAGGTCCATGAACGCCAATATATCCCTGGAGCCAGCCGTGTTATTGGTGCGGTTAGTTACCCAAACCTCAATGCGCGTAACATTGATATTCGAGCTGATGATCGGAATATTAGCCAGCGCCTTGTTATAATTATCCCTGAAATATTGCGATAAAAAGTAGTGCCTGTTGGCTTCGTAATCTGTAGCGGTAAGGCTAAAATTATTTTGCTGCGCGCCGTTGGTTATCGTAATGGTTTTTGATTGCGACCGTTGCTGCGAGAAAACGCTGGTCACATTCAGCTTGCCAAACTTCAACTTTGTTTTGACACCAAACAGCGCCTGTGTACCGGTGATCAGCGTTGTATTCAACGGAAAACTCACCGTACCCACTTCTATTTTTTGTATGATCTCATCGGGATTGCCGGTATAATCAAGCTTTATCTGGTTCTCAAATTGATATTGCGCATCGGTATTGTAATTGGTTGATATCTTCAGCTTGTCGCCGATAGAACCCGTCAGGTTCATTTGTATCTTCTGGTTGAAGTTAAAATTGAACTGGCTGCGCTGGTTAGTATTGAACAAAGGGTTCTGGTTACTGTTGATCTGTCCCGCCATGATCATCTCCGCCGACCCTTGCGGCCTGATGGTAATATTCGAGCTGCCAAATATTTGTTCAAAAGTATGGCTCCTGATCTGTATAGGAGGGATAAACCCTTCCTGTTGCGATTGATAGCCAAAATCATCGGCCAACTTCTTAAAATACACGCGGATATCCTCGTGCTGTTTTAATGAAAGATATTGTGCAAAAGTGAGGTATTGTGGCGGGCGGTATTGGTAATTGCCAACCGTTTCGTACAAAACATATTGATTAGTGGCCGGGTCGTATTCAACATACTTAACCAGGTTTGGCGGATCGGGTTGCAAAAAGCCTTGTTTGAGCTGGTTATTTCTCGATTCGGTAGTTTTTATTGGCGCTTTGATGGTTAAAGTATCGGTTTTCCCCGGCTGTTGTGCAAAAACGTTTCTGAACCCGCTGAGCGCAGAAATGATTAATACAAATAGTACAACTTTAGAGGTAAAAGTCCGGATCAAGCGCTCAAGTAAAAATATACGTAATTATAAACTTTTTAGTGCAAATTTAATTAGTTGTTCTACAGTTAAATCACTGCCATTTTTATTTAATTCCTGGTCAAGTACCTTCTCAACCGCGTTGCGGGAAAACCCCAGCGTGATAAGCGCCGACAGCGCTTCATCCTTAACAGTTTTGCTTACCGGAACCATCGTCAGCGTATCAGGGCCCTCTTTTTTGAGTTTATCCTGCAGTTCGAGGATAAGACGCTGCGCCGATTTTGGCCCGATGCCTTTTATCCTTTGTATCAGCGGAACATCCCCTTTTACAATAGCGGTTTGTATCTCATCCGGTGTTATGGATGATAACATCATACGGCCGGTATTAGGGCCAATACCTGAAACAGAAATTAAATGCAAAAACAACCTGCGCTCGCCTTCGTCAGCAAAACCATACAGGGTGTGCCCGTCTTCTTTAACGTGCAGCCAGGTAAATAATTTGCATCTTTCGGCAGTGCCTAACCTCGAATAAGTGTTGAGCGATATATTGATGTGATAGCCTACGCCACCAGCTTCAATTACCACATACGAAGGGCTTTTGAAAGCCAGTTTACCATCAATATAAGCGTACATATTTTTATCCGCAGTTATTAGTTACGTGTACGTGAAATAGCCCCTGAGGTTGCGTTTTCGGCCTTTTCCTGGGCATCTGCAACGGCAATTGTTACCATATTTACAATTTCGCGCACCGAACTGCCTAATTGCAAAACATGGACGGATTTTTTCAGGCCCAGCAGTATCGGGCCGACAGCTTCGGCGTCGCCTATTTCCTGTAATAATTTGTAGGCTATATTGGCCGATTCCAGGTTCGGAAAAACCAGCGTATTTGCTGGTGCGCCGTTAAGTGTTGAGAACGGAAAATTGTCCGCCAATAAGGTCGGATTTAAGGCAAAATTGGCCTGCATATCACCATCGACTACCATATCTGGGTACTTTTCATGCAAAATTCGCACAGTTTCGCGCGTTTTTACTGGTATATCGCCCTCGTTGGAACCGAAATTGGAATAGGAAAGGATGGCAATGCGAGGCTTGATATTGAATTGCCGCACTGACTGGTCGATCAAAACGGTAATGTCCACCAGTTCCTGCACTGTGGGGTTAACATTTATAGTAGCATCACCCAAAAATACCGGCCCTTTTTTGGTCAGCATCATATACATGCCGGCCACGCGGTTAACACCATTGGCGGTGCCAATAATTTGTAATGCAGGTTTCACGGTGGTTACGTAATCTTTGGTTAAACCCGAAATGAGCGCATCAGCTTCGCCAAATTGCACCATACAGGCACCATAATAGTTTCGCTGGGTAAGCATCCTGCGGGCTTCGGTGAGTGTAACGCCCCGGCGCTGCCGCTTATTGTATAAGTACTCGGCATATTCTTCAAAACGGCCAGGTTCGTCGCGCGGGTTGATGATCTCCACATCATCCAGTTCCAGGTCGCTATGCCGGATGATCTGTTTTATCCGTGCTGCATTACCCAGCAATATCGGGGTAGCAATGCATTCTTCGCGCACTATTTGTGCGGCTTTCAATATTTTATAATTATCTGCTTCCGCGAAAACCACGCGTTTGGGGTTCTGTTTGGCCTTGTTAGCTATGTTGCGTAACAGGCGGTCATCAGATCCGATTCTTAATCTCAGATTTTCACGATAAGCATCCCAATCGGTGACCGTTTTGCGCGCCACGCCTGAATCCATTGCCGCTTTTGCCACGGCTGACGACACTTCCGTTATCAGGCGCTGATCCATCGGCTTTGGGATGATGTAATCCCGGCCAAATTTTAAATTACGGGTATTATAAGCCAGGTTAACCTCTTCGGGGACAGGTTTTTTGGCCAGTTCGGCTATAGCCCTTATAGCTGCCAGCTTCATTTCTTCGTTGATAGCCGTTGCCCGCACATCAAGCGCACCCCTGAAAATATAAGGGAAGCCCAACACGTTATTTACCTGGTTAGGGAAATCAGCACGACCGGTAGCCATTAATATATCCTTTCGTGCCTTAATGGCCACGTCATAATCTATTTCGGGTACCGGGTTTGCCATAGCAAATACGATAGGGTTTTTGGCCATCTTCTTTAGCATGTCCGGACTAACCACGTGCCCGGCTGAAAGTCCAATAAACACATCGGCGCCGTCAAGCGCGTCGGCCAGCGTTTTAATATCCTTACGCTCGGTAGCAAAATGCATCCTTATCTCATCCAGGTCGGTACGTTCCGATGTTATCAGCCCGTTGATGTCAAACATCACCAGGTTTTCTCTTTTCACGCCAAGCGACAGGTATATTTTGGAGCAGGAAACAGCAGCAGCGCCCGCCCCGTTAACAACTATTTTTATCTTATCGAGCTTTTTGCCCTGTATCTCGCAGGCATTCATTAACGCTGCGCCCGAAATAATAGCCGTGCCATGCTGGTCATCGTGCATTACCGGGATATTCATTTCAGCTTTTAAACGGCGCTCTATTTCGAAGCAGCTTGGCGCGGAAATATCTTCCAGGTTAATACCGCCGAAAGTGGGTTCAAGCGCTTTTACGATCGCCACAAATTCATCCACCGTTTTGGCGTTTACTTCGAGGTCAAATACATCGATGTCGGCATAGATCTTAAACAATAAGCCCTTGCCTTCCATCACCGGCTTGCTGGCTTCAGGACCAATATTGCCTAACCCCAAAACAGCCGTACCATTGGTGATAACCGCCACCAGGTTGCCCTTTGCCGTGTACTTATATACATCCTCCACATTATCGGCAATACGCAAACACGGCTCTGCTACTCCGGGTGAATAGGCCAGCGTAAGGTCGCGTTGGGTATTGGTTGATTTAGTTGGTACTACCTGTATTTTGCCGGGACGGCCATTTGAATGGTAATCAAGCGCGTCCTGCTTACGGTTGGGTTTATTCATGGTTATTGAGAATTCAAGTACCAAAATTACAATTCTTTTCGGGCTGATATAAAAAAAGCCCGGCTCTTATTAATTTAAGAACCGGGCCCTTGTATTTTGTTAGGTTGTAATAGCCTATAATGCTGTCGACGACTTTGAATGTGCTTTCACAACCGACGCCAAAGATTCGTATTTTCTGACCCTGTGATGTACCGGAATACGTTTTTCCACAGGCTGAACCCCATCGGATAAGCCGTATTCAGGCACATCGGCGCTGCCCAATTCAGTATTCAGGTTGCTGTAAAGCATTTTATACTTTTCTTTAAATGACTGTGGTATCACCAGCATTTTCGGTGCTGCAGCCGAACCGTTCACAATCGCTTGTGTGTATGATGGGTTAAGGTTTGATAGTTGTGATATGCTTACACCCAATACGCGCGAAACGCTGTTTAACGAAATAAATTTATCTACCGCTACAGTATCCGTTTTCAACATCGACAGGTTACTTTCCTCTACAGTAATGTGATACTTTTTATGATACTTCATTACATAAGTGATGGCGATATAAGCCGGTACGTATCCCCGGGTTTCAACAGGTAAATACTGGCGTATCGACCAGTAATCAGTAGCGCCACCAGCCTTTTCAATCGCATCCATCACATTGCTTTTACCGCAGTTATATGATGCAATGGCCAACAGCCAGTCGCCAAATTGAACATAAGCGTCTTTCAAATAAGCAGCCGCTGCTGCACTTGAAAGTACCGGGTCGCGGCGTTCGTCCACGTAATTGTCCATGTTAAGGCCATACATCCGTGCCGTAGTACCCATAAATTGCCATGGGCCCGTTGCGCCAACCCGCGATACTGCGTTTGGATTTAGTTGTGATTCAACGATCGAAAGGTATTTTATTTCGTCAGGTATGCCGGCATCACGGAAAGCCTTTTCGTATATCGGGAAGTAATATTTAGCCAGTCCCAGCTCGCGGCTTATTTCTTCACGCTGTGCGAGGTAACCGTCAATATAACTTTGAACATCTTCATTAAAATCAAGCTGAACATCCTGCTGGATAGAGTCGAGGCGTTTTTTATATATATTGTTGCGGTAAAGGCCGGATGATACCGGTTTGGGCAAAAACGAAGCGGCCGTATCGTGGCTGCCACGCATCATCACGCCAGCCTCGCCGTCGCCTTTGCCACGGTGGCCGTCGGCTTTCGCCATCTGAATCAAAAATAGTGGAACAATAAATGCTAACAAACTCTTCATTTCTACCTGTTTAATCAACGGACATCAACCCGTCTTGTTACTAATTTACTAAAATTTTTATAGCCCTAAGAAATATTTAGAAAAATCTAACAATTCCTGTTCGGCAAAACGTTTAGTTAGTAACTGCAAACCGAGGGGTAAACCCTTGTTTGTAGTGCCTGCCGGCAAGGAAATAGCCGGAACGCCGGCTAATGATGCTTGTACGGTAAAAATGTCATAAAGATACATTACAATAGGATCTTTTTCAGTCCGGCCTATTGCAAATGGGGGTTCGGGTGCGGTAGGGGTTAAAATAAAGTCGTATTCCTGTAATAAACTGTCGGTTTTTTCTTTGATCAGCCGGCGTACTTTTTGCGCTTTGGCATAATAAGCATCATAATAGCCTGCGCTTAAAACAAAGGTGCCCAGCATAATGCGGCGTTTAACTTCTTTGCCAAAACCTTCGGAACGCGAGCGTTTGTAGGTGCTGATAAGGTCGGTTGCAGCAGGGCTGCGATAGCCATAATGCACGCCGTCATACCGGGCTAAATTAGACGAAGCCTCGGCGGTGGCTAAGATATAATAGGTTGGTACAATGTAATCGAGATATTCAAATGCAACAGGTGTTACGGTATGCCCGTCGGCCCTTAGTTTGTCTATATAATTAATGAGTGCGCCTTTAACTTCGTCATCTACGCCGGGGCTCGATAGGGCTTCCTGTAAATACGCTATTTTCTTTTTTCCTTTTGAAGGGGAAAGCAGGGTGCTGTATGATGGCACTTCCGAGCGGCTTACTGTGCTGTCATATTCGTCAGCCCCAGCCATTATCTCAGTTAAAAGCGCGGCGTCTTCTATCGAGCGGGTAAAAGGCCCCACCTGATCAAATGATGAGGCATAAGCGATAATACCATGCCTTGATATACGGCCATAAGTTGGTTTTAAGCCTATTACCCCGCAAAAAGAAGCGGGCTGCCTTACTGAACCGCCGGTATCTGTACCGATAGCTGCATGGCACATGTTGGCCTGTATAGCTACCGCCGATCCGCCGGATGAACCACCGGGGACCTTTGTATCATCGGCATAGTTTTTTACCGGGCCACAGTAAGAGTTCTCATTCGAGCCGCCCATAGCAAACTCATCGCAATTGCATCGGCCTATAATAATAGCGTCTTCAGCCAATATGCGCTCCACAATGGTGGATGAATAGATGGAAGTAAAACCTTCCAATATTTTGGATGATGCCGTTACCTGGTGCCCCTTGTAACAGATATTATCTTTTATCGCAATAACCATTCCCGCAAGCCTGCCTGCGGTTCCGGCTTTTAAGCGCGCATCAATTTCCTTTGAACGGGATAAAGCCTCCTCCTCAAAAACTTCATTAAAGGCATTTAAGTGTTTATAGTGCCTGATCTGCGCCAGGTAATTCTTCACCAATCCCGCAACAGTGATGCTACCGCTTTGCAATTCCCTCTTTATTTCGTCTAAAGAGGAATAGAATTTAGTCATGGGGGCTAAAATAAAAAACTTATCCGTCGAAACTGAAATTTCAACAGATAAGTTTTAGTAAAAGCTATAAGCAGAAAGCTGCCTCAAAGCTAACGCTTACGGGTTAGTCTTTATGTTTTTCTTCTGTTGTAGTGGTTGTGTTGGTTGGATTGCTGCTGCCGCTGCTTTCACCGTTCTGTGCATCCTTAAATTCTTTCATGCCTTTGCCTAAACCCTTCATTAATTCAGGAATTTTTTTACCTCCGAAAAAGAGTAAAAGCACTGCAATGATGATAATAATATGCCAAGGTTCTAAGAGTCCCATGATTTATGTGTTTTATGTTATATAAATTTATTCGTGTGTTGTTTTAACCGGTTCTGCACTGGCTTCCGTTGGTTCTCCCTGTGGGTTAAGCGGTGTTTCGTGCGGATGGCGGTCCGCTGTAATATTGTTGCTTTCAGCAAAAGGCATCGTATTAGCTACACCGCTGTGCGTTTCCTCTGTATCAACCGTAGTACCTGAGGTAATATGCTCCTCAGCCGGTGGCAACGCCGCCTGCGGGGTTACAGGTGTAGCATTTGCGGCTGTTTCTTCTGCCTTTTTCTCTTCGTAGCTGTTTATCTGGTTGTTGATCTCGCGTTTTACGCCTTCAGAGGCATCTTTAAAATCGCGTATCCCCTTACCCAAACCGCGTGCAAGCTCCGGCAGTTTCTCACCTCCAAAAAGCAATAACGCAATAAACATGATCACCATCAGATCAGATCCACTAAAAAACAATAACACCGAACTATACATATCCTCTGATATAATTTACAAATATACGCAAATACGTTTCAAAAAAGTTTGAATAATTTTTATTGAGACTCCAACCATTGTTTAGGGTTAACAGGATTGATGCCTTTATATATAGAAAATTGAACTATAGATTCCCCGTTTGTCGGGTCAGTTGCTACTGTACCAACCATTTGTTTGGTATTTAGTTTTTGCCCGTTTGAAACACTTACCGATTTTAGGTTTGAGTAGGCCGTGAAATATTCCCCATGTATAACAATAACGGTGTAAGTTCCATACACATTGTTAATTGAGGCCACCTTGCCCTCAAACACAGCACGCACCGGCGCGCCGCCATTGGTTTTTATTTCTACCCCGTCACACTCCGTTCGTATACCCTCAATTATGTAAGGGCCCATCCACCTTATGGGGATACCATTAGCCACCGGCCATGGCAAATGGCCCCGGTTATCCAGGAAATCACTTGATAACTTAGCATTCTCGGGGAGTGCATTCAGCACCTCGCTGGTAGTTGATGCACTGGTAATTGTCCTTTCCCTGGTTGGCTTAACTGCTTTGGTCCCCGGGTTAGCAGCGTTTGCCGCAGCACGTGCAGCTTCTTCCGCCTTACGGCGCTGTTCGGCTACTTCGCGGCGTATAGCATCATGTATTTCCTGGTTGGTCCTGGCTATTTTGCGTTGTACATCACGCTGCTGTTCTTTTAGCTGACCCTGTTGTTTGGATAGATCGGAAACAACCCTTGCTTCATCCTTCTTTTGCTTACCCAGGGTAACTTTTTCTTTTATCTGGTCGACCAGGATATTACTTTTCTCTTTTTTGGTATTGTCGAGTTCGTTTATTTTTATGTGAAGGTCCTTTTCCGTTCCCTCGATATATTGTGCCTGCTGCTCGCGATAGCCGGCAAATTCCTGCAGGTATTTCAGCCGTTTATACGATTGGTTAAAATCCTTGGCCGCAAAAATAAACATCAATTTATTGTAGGAGTTTTGGTTATGGTAAGCAAACAATATCATAGCAGCATATTGCTTTTTCAGCTGACCCAGCTGACTTTGTAAGTTATGTACCGTGCTGTTGCTTTCTGATATCTGGTTGTCCAGTAGCCTTACCTCCGAATTGATGGAATTAATTTTGTCTTCACGGATGTTGATCTGCTCCTTCAGGTTATGCAACTGCTTTAACGAGCTTTTTTTGTTGTTCGCGGTTTCTTCATATTCGCGATTCAGTTCTTCAAGCTCCTGGTTGTATTTGTCCCGGCGTTTTTTCAGGTCGTCGCTGCTTTGTGCATGCACCCTTACGGCAAAAAACACCGCAAACGCCAGGAAAACAATTTTTAGAAATTTCATCAATCAAAAATATAAATTTTAATGGCCTTCACTGTAACTTTCGGGTATACTGAACGGGTATTCGAGTGGCAGGTCAAAATCCACCTTTATATAATGCATGCTTATTTTTACTTTTTTAGCGTTTACCGCCGAGCTGATATCAATTTGCGACGGTATGATCCGGTTACCCGACGGAATAAAAGCCCCGTTATTTATATGCGCCGATTGCCCTTCGGCCTGGTTTGCTATATGGGTAGTTTTCACCTTCAGATCAGGTCCAACTACCATTTGATAGATCAGATCATTCAGACTACCCGTTAAATCCACATTACCGCTATCTGGCTGCATGTGCGCATTCTCATTTAACAGCTGCGGTATGGCATTCCCTACAAAAAGCGCCTCAACGGAACTATAATCCAACTGGTCGCCTACATAAGCATTGATATAGCTAAATGGCTTTTTCACATACAGGCCCTGCAGTTTATTGATCACCAAAATGCTATCGTGAGTTATTAATGCCCGCGCCACTTCAATGCCGGCAATAGCGGTTATGGATACCCATATTTTTTGCCCCTTAGCTATCCGGATATTCATGGTAACATTATTGGTGCTATTGCCAATCGTCAGTTGTGTTTTTGCTCTGCCTGAAAAAGTATTGAAATGGAGCTGAGCAGCCTTAATGCTGTTTAATTTGTTCTCCATAACGGGATTTACGGCAACGACATCAGCCTTTTTTGCAGCAATTACTTGTTTCTTTGGCTTGCAGGCAATGATGGACAATATCCCGAAAAGGATGAGCAGCTTATTCAAAATATTTCCTCTCATTGATCTTTCGTTGTAAAACCGGCGAGACCCCGCCATATTGTTTTGCTTTTTGCCAGTTTGCCACGGCAGCATCCGTATCGCCCAGGTTGTACATGATATCGCCATAATGTTCGGCCTGTACTGCGCTGTGGTCCTTATCGTGCGAGATTGCTTTTTCCATCCAGGTGCGGGCATCCGCATATTTTTTTTGCTTGAACAATATCCAGGCATAAGTATCTTCAAATGATGCTGTATTGGGCTGTATCTCGTTGGAATGCTTTGACATTTCTGCCGCCTTATCCAATGAAACGCCCCGTACCGACAGGTAATAAGCATAATTATTCAGCGTGTACGCGCTTCCCGGGTTATAGGTTAGCGCCCTATCATAAGATGCATCTGACTGCGTGTTATCCCCTAACGAGTGATAACAATCGCCTAACGAGGAATAACTTTGCGAAAGCAATTCCTTGTCCTGCGTCTCAAGCGAGGTGGCATTTTTGATATAACTTACTGCTTTTTTGAAATCTTTTTTCTGTTCCCAGGCAATGCCAACCAGGTAATTAAGCCAGGCCTGGTTGGGGAAAAGCGACAAAGCATCTTCACCATCCTTTATGGCAGCATCAGGCGCGTTATCTCCCAGTTCGAGACGCAGCAGTTGTTCCCGTACTTCGTAAACCTGTCCATTTAAAGCTATCGACGTTTTGTAACTGGCCTTTGCATCGGCATATTTTTCATTCTGAATAAGCATATCGCCATACAAAGCATACCCCCTTGAATCATCAGGATGAGAAACGGTAAGCAAGCGGCTTAATTCCAGCGCGCTTGCTTTGGCATTAGGGTCCGGAAATTTAGGCAGGTAGCCCAAAACTATTTTTATGCCCTGGTCCACATCCAGGTCGGATAGGGAAAAGGCTAAAGTCAGTTCATTAAAACTGGCTTCGTAATCTTTTTTATCACGGTAAATATCGGCAAGTGCCAGGTGCACCTGCCCTTTTTTGGGGTTTATCTTTTCAGCAGATTGTAATACTTTTAAAGCTTTGTCGGGAGCATTATTAGAGTTATATATCTCGCCTAATAACAGGTAGTAACGTATTTCCGAAGGGTTATTAGTCATTAGCTTCTGTACATCCGCCACTGCCTTATCCACTTTGCCCTGTTTCAAGTATATCTTCTCTCGTTTTGATACGATCTCATCCGTAAGCCCGGTAACCTGCTGTAGCCTATCGTAAACAGCCAGGGCATCATCGTAGCGTTTCTCTAAAAAGTAAACGTTAGCCATGCCGAAGTAATAATCGGTTTCATCAGGCTCGATCCTTTGCAGCTCATCAAAAACATTCTCCAGCTTGCTCAGTTCGTTGTTTTTTTCGTAACAATCCGCCAATCCAACCCAGTACCATTTGTTATCCGGCTTAACGGTAACGGCCCTTTCCAGCAGATCCTGTGCGGTTGGATAATCGTTTTGTAATTTTTTTAAGTTAGCCAGTTCATACATTGAGGCATCATTCTGTGGGTCGGCTTCCAGAACCTGGTTGAACATTTCTGTAGCGAGGGTTAAATTTTCTATGGTCTTTTCGCGCATGGCCGAAAAGAAAAGCTGCTTTACCATCAGGCTGTCCTCCGACGTCATCGGCTTCCCCGCAACCACAACTATCTTGTTGCCGCTGCTCTTTTTCGCGTTTTGTGCGAAAACAGCTAAAGGCAATGCCAACATCAATAAAAATATAAACCGTACCTGCTTCATTATCCTATCCCTGTATGACCATAACCACCCGCACCGCGCGATGTTTCGTTCAATATGTCCACCTCTTCCCAACTCACTTTTTCGTGGCGCGCCACTATCATTTGAGCTATTCTATCGCCGGTATTAATTTCAAATGGCTCGTTTGATAAATTTACCAGCAGCACTTTTATCTCACCCCGGTAATCCGCATCTATGGTACCCGGCGAATTAACAATGCTTATCCCATGCTTAAACGCCAGCCCGCTGCGCGGCCTTATCTGCGCCTCAAAACCTTCGGGCAACTCTATATGCAAGCCTGTTGGTATCAGTTTACGTTCCAATGGGTTTAAGGTTACCGTACTATCAAGATCGGCACGCAGGTCCATTCCGGCGGAATGTATCGTTTCGTAAGCGGGTAAATTATTTTTCGAACGGTTGATTATCCTGATGTTCATTTTCTTAAAAACATGGCTTTTAATTCTTTTCCTTCTATCATTAACGTGCCTCCGGCGAATATGATCAGCAAGGCGTTACCCACAAATATATTACGTTTAAATACATAGAATGATAAATAAACGAGTATAAGTGAAATAATGATATACGCCAGGTTCTTTTTTAGATGATAAGGAATTGGATAATTTTTTTGCCCCCAAATGTAGGATAGCACCATCATGATAGTATAAGCGGCCAGTGATGCCCATGCGGAAGCCATATAGCTGTACTTAGGTATAAACAAAACATTTAAAATAATAGTGGCAATGGCGCCCACGCACGAAATGTACAGGCCATAACGGGTTTGATCGGACAATTTATACCATACCGATAGGTTCATGTAAACCCCCAGCGCTACATAGCCAAACAGCAAAGGCGGCACTACATCCAACCCAACCCAATAAGCGCGGTTATTTACGTAGTGCTTCAATATTTCTATATTGGCTACCACTCCCAAAAACATCAGGCACATGGTTATCACAAAATAATCCATAATACGGGCATAGGTGTAGCCGGCATTTTTGTTTTTGGCATGACTGAAAAAGAAAGGTTCGGCACCCATCCGGAAAGCCTGGTTAAACAAGCTGGCAAAAATTGATAGCCGTGCACAGGCCGAATAAATACCTACCTCCTGCTCGCTGATATTGGCTGGCAGCAGCTTGCCTAATAAAATTTTATCCAGGTTTTCGTTAACAATATATGACAGATTAGCCACAAGTATCGGTCCGCTGTAAATGATCATCTGCCTGAATATGGCTTTATCAAATCTTAATTGCAGCGTTAGCAATTCGGGCAATAACATTATCAAGGTGATAAAACTCGATATCAGGTAGGAAAAAAAAGCGTAAGCAACCCAGCCATGCACATACCACCCGGATATCCATGCTGAGCCTGCGAAATGATGTTTTAACCAATATGGAATGAAGATGATAAACAACACATTGAGTGATACCGTGACTATGGTGTTAATGATCTTTACGACACCGTATCGCACAGGCCTGTTATCTGCACGAAGCTTAGCAAATGGTATCACACACCAGGCATCCAATATCAGGATGCCAATGAAAAGCTTTATATACAGTTCAAAATCACTTTGCGGGATGTCCTTTCCAATTTTGATGAGCCCGGCAAGTGTATGAGAAAACGGAATTGTGAGCAGTAAAAAACAAATGGTTACTGTAAATATTACCCAAAAGCCATTGTTATAAACCTCTCTTTTTTTGTCAGAAAACTTATTTAGATACCTGAAAAAGGTAGTTTCCATACCAAATGCCAGCAATGCCTGGAAGATTGAGGCATAGGCAAACATAGTACTGAAAATACTGTAAACTTTGGGGAGATATACCCGGGTGTAAAGCGGGGTAAGCAGGGAGCTTAACAGGCGTTGCACTATTGTACTTAACCCGTAAACGGCGGTTTGCCCTGCAAATTTTTTAGCGGTCGACAATGAGACTAATATTATTTCGGAATTCGGATGTTCGATTTCGGAATTATTAAACAACTAAACGTCCGAAATTCCAATTCCGAAATCCGATATCAATTAACGGCTTTTTCGTACAACATCAAAATTACGATAGTTTTTCAATTCGCCTTCATTGCTTTGCACAGAAATTACTTTGGCATGTTCGGGGCCTTCTTTGCACCAGTCCAGGAACATATCCAATGCTATGGTATCACCCTCTGCTTCGATAAAAACATTGCCATCGGCTTCGTTTCGTACGGTGCCTTTTACGCCCAATTGATCAGCCACGGCTTTGGTTGAAGCACGGTAAAATACGCCTTGTACCTGGCCGGTAACAGTAATGTCGAGGTGTTTTGTCATTGTTGTTGGAAAGTTGTAACGTTTGAAGGTTGCAAAGTTAATAGTATGAGGGGTGATTTTGTTGCAGCTCTATGCAAAAGCCAAAACATTTCAACTTTTCAACCTTACAACTTTTCAACAAACTTAAATTAACCGCTTAACCTTAGTGCCCGAAGTTATTTTTAGTCCGTCAAGCCCGGTTAGCAGGTTCAGCCCGGGTGTTTTACCGGGTTCGATAGTGCCCTTTTCTTCATCAATACCCAGGTAACGGGCACCGTTAATAGTGGCCCATTGCATTAGTCGCTGGGTAGTTAATGACGGGAATTTCTCTTGTAAGATGCGCATCTCATTCAATATGCACAATTTGGTATTTGACGCCAGGCTGTCCGTACCTAAAGTAAGGTTAAAACCCTGGTCAACAAAAAGTTCCACTTTCGGCAGCTTATCTTCGATATACAAGTTCGCCCCCGGGCAAAAACAGAAGTGTACTTTTTTGTCAAAGCGTTTTATAAAATATATATCTTTCAGGTTGGTGCAGGTATTGTGTACCAGCAATATCTCTTGCTTATTGGTCAGCAATGGTAAAATGGATTGGAGCGAATTACGCGCCTGCGATTTAAAGTGGGTAATATCAATATCAAAATGCGCATAAAGCTCAATAAAGCCGCCCATGCGATATCGGTAAAACTTGTTTTCCTCGTCACTTTCCTGGTTATGGATGCTGATCAAATTTGTACCCGTCTCACTGTATTTTTTGATCAGCTTAAATAATTCTTTAGACACAGAATAGGGCGAATGTGGTGTTATGGAACATGAACCTGGTTTAAATTCGCCAAGCAAGGCAAGTCCTTTATCAAATATCTCCTGTGCCCTCACCGGAGCAAAGCCGAAGGTTTCTACAAAAGTGTGATAATGAATTTTGCTTTTAACCTTAACCGGTATGGTGACATTGCTGTTGGCAATATCCCCGACGGCAACAATGCCGTTTTCATACATATCCTTATCGGCTTTTTCAGCTGCCGCAGCTATTTCTGCTGCTTCTCCATTTCTTACGGCCTGTATATTTTTAATAAAATTGATAAGCCCGTCTTTGGGTTTGATCTTATCCTTTAGGTGCGAAAGTTCGAGGTGGCAATGCGTATTAATAAAGCCGGGGCAGATAATCCCTTTAAGATATTCTGCTTTATCGGCGTTTGTCTCGGGGCCAAGACTATCCATAACGGAAATTATCTTACCGTTATCATCTACGGTAACAATTCCATTTTTTATTGGTTCGGCATTAACAGGAAAAACGTAATCGGCTCTAAAAATTTTCATTCGGCTAAGTTTAACTACTCATTCAAACAAAAGATGAAAACCTTCGTCCTATATAAACAAGACAAATGTTTTAAACTTATGTTCTATCACCGGGCAATAAAACCTACCAACCGGGCAATGATTTTAAATTCAGTAACTTTGCGACGTGACAAGCACGAAACACAAAACAGATATCCGTAGCCTAACCCTGGATGCACTGACAGACCGTTTTACCCATTTGGGCGAAAAAAGTTACAGGGCGAAGCAGGTTTATGAGTGGTTATGGGAAAAATCATGCATTTCTTTTGACGAAATGAGCAATATTTCAAAAGAACTGCGTACTAAACTGGCCGAAAACTTTATTATTAACAACGTAAAAATTAACAACTCGCAGTTTAGCGCGGATAAAACTATAAAAAATTCCTTTATATTACATGATGCACATCTTATTGAGGGGGTTTTAATTCCTGCCCCCGAGCGGATGACTGCCTGTGTTTCATCGCAGGTGGGCTGTAGCCTTACCTGCAAATTTTGTGCTACCGGGTATATGGAGCGCAAGCGCAACCTTAACCCCGATGAAATTTACGACCAGGTAGTACTCATCGATAAGCAAGCGAAAGAAAATTACAGCCAGCCGCTTACCAATATTGTTTACATGGGCATGGGCGAGCCTTTGCTCAACTACGCCAATGTTCTTAAATCGGTAGAACGGATAACCGCCGAAGACGGCCTCAATATGTCGCCGAAGCGTATAACCGTATCTACGGCGGGTATCGCTAAAATGATCAAAAAATTGGGTGATGACCAGGTAAAATTCAACCTTGCACTATCATTACACGCTGCCAATGATAAAAAGCGCAACGAGATCATGCCAATTAATGAACAGAACTCCTTGGTGGCATTGGCCGAAGCGCTAAAATATTATTACGCCCGCACAAAAAACGCGGTTACTTACGAGTACATTGTTTTCAACCATTTTAATGATGAACTGCAGGACGCTGCCGAGCTGGCTAAATTTTGCAAACATATCCCCTGCAAGGTTAACATCATCGAGTACAATCCTATCTCCTTCGCCAGCTTTACAAATGCCGGCGAAGATAAAATAGAAGCGTTCGCCGATTACCTGCGCAGCCAGGGTGTTATAACCAACATCCGACGCAGCCGGGGTAAGGATATTGATGCCGCTTGTGGGCAGTTGGCGATTAAAGAAAAAGTTAAAGTAGATATATAACTGATAGTTAAGTAAATAGGTGTCCCACTTTTAGGTACACTACTTTTTGGAACACCACAATAGTTAAATTATTTAACTAAAATGACAAAGAGCTATTTGATTAGCCTTTTTTAAAAATTTCTCCTACTTTCATTTCATGAAGCTGCAGACCGGTTATATAGCTGATTTCATATCCTTATTATTCCCCCAGCTTTGCCAGGCCTGTAGCGCTAATTTGGTGGCAGGCGAGGAATTGATATGTACCGATTGCCGCTATAACCTGCCTTTTACTAATTTCCATTTAAAGCCCGATAATTTGGTAGCGCAGCAGTTTTGGGGTAAAATTCTCATCGAAGCCGGTTACGCCATGTGCTACTTTACCAAAGGCGGCAAAATGCAGCACCTGATGCACCAGTTTAAATATAAGGGGGTTAAAAAGATCGGGAACCTTTTGGGGAATATTGCGGGCAGTCAATTAGCACAAAACCCGGTATACAAAACCGTGGATGCCATTATTCCCGTTCCATTGCACAAAAGCAGGTTAAGAAAGCGCGGCTATAACCAGGCTGCCAGTTTTGCAGAAGGCGTCGCTGACAAGTTAAACGTCCCGGTGATAGAGAACAACCTGGTACGCGAAAGGGCCACCGAAACCCAAACCCATCGTTCGCGTTTCTCGCGCTTTGAGAATATGCAGGAAGTATTCACCGTTAAAAATCCTGAAGCATTAAAAAACCAGCATGTGCTGCTGGTTGACGATGTAACCACCACAGGCTCAACATTAGAAGCCTGCGGAAGTCAATTACTAAAAATTGAAGGATTAAAACTAAGTATCGCCACGATAGCGTATGCGGAATAGTCTGAACCTTGATTTATAGGATTGACAGGATTACAAGTCCTTGGACTCAATTACTTCTTTCGGACTTGCGGACTTTACCGACTTTCGGACTAATCTCTAATCACTGATTAACTAATCTCTAACCTCAGCTAACTTTCTGATATTTCGTCAGCTTATCATACAACCCTTTTGGGTCAAATGGTTTCAGGATGTAATCGTTCATGCCGCTTTTTTCTATTTCGTTTACCTCGCTGGTTAACATGGATGCGGTTAAAGCAATAATAGGCAGTTGCTGGTAATAAGTTTCGCTTTTAGCGCGAATGAGCTGGGTTGCCTCAAGGCCGCCCATTACCGGCATGTGGATATCCATCAGTACTACGTCCAGGTTAGGGTTGCTTTCGATCTTATCTATAGCCTCCTGGCCATTCTCAGCAAACTCGATGGTAGCGCCCCATTTGCTCAGCACCTTATTTATTAATAACCTGTTGATCTGGTTGTCATCAACAACCAATACATTTAATTGTAAACCTGTTTCCACTTTATTATTGTTATTTATAGTATGGATATCCTCTGTATCAAATTTTATGGTAAACCAGAAAGTCGATCCCTTTTCCGGCACGCTATCCACATGGATCGTGGCTTCGTGCAGTTCAATTAGCTTCTTTGTAATAGCGAGGCCCAAACCTGTGCCGCCATATTTTCGCGTAGTATCCGATTCGGCTTGTTTGAACGACTCAAAGATGGTGTTTATTTTGTCATTTGCAATGCCTATCCCACTATCAGAAACCGCGAAACGGATCGTTACATCCCTCTCGGTCTGCGTAATAACCTGCAAATCAATGCTGACACCACCCGCTTCTGTAAACTTAACCGCGTTGCCTAACAGGTTTAGCAACACCTGGCATAAACGGGTGCTATCGCCAATTACAAACTTCGGCACAGCCTCATCAACCGTATATTTAAGGTATATCTTTTTCTCGTTTGCGTTAAACTGCATGGAGCCGGATATACTTTGAACCAGTTCGCGCAGGTCGACACTTGTTTTTTCCAGCTCGATGTTCCCTGTTTCGATCTTGGTAAAATCAAGCACGTTATTGATCAGCGTCATCAAATTCTCTGCGGAGAATTTAAGGATGCCTAAGTTTTCTTTTTGTATTTCTACCGTATTGTCATCCAGCAATAAGTGCGACATACCAATTACCGCATTCAACGGCGTGCGTATCTCGTGGCTCATTACCGATATAAACATGTCCTTGGCACGGCTTAATTGCAATGCTTCTTCTTTAGCTGCGATCAGCTCGATCTCGGTTTTCTTTTTGGCGGTAATGTCTATGATGACCTCGATATATTTATCAATTTCACCTTTACTGTTAAGGATAACGGAGTTGATAACCGATATCCACAAAGGCTGGCCATCTTTACGATAGACCAACAGGTCGACCTCGAATGACTGTTTATTTTTTGATAGTTCTCTCGACTTCTGTATAACTGAAACATCGGTCAGTTCGCCTTTCAGCACATCGCCCAAAGGTTTATTCTCCGCGTCCCCGATGGTATAACCGGTTATTTTTTCAAATGCCTTATTCACCCACTCAACCTTGCCATTCCTGTCATTGATCACCACCCCGCTGGTGGTGCTGCTGGCTACTAAGGATAATAAAGTACGTTCTTCTTCCGCTTTTTTACGCTCGCTGATGTCAACCATCATACTGATGTGACGCTCAACGCTGCCGTCTTCGTTAACTAACGGGCTGTTGGAGATAAATACCCATATAGGTGTGCCGTCCTTTTTATAAACCTTTAATTCAACTTCATAAGCCTTATTCTCTCTAAAGGCTGTTACCGCGCTGTTAAACACAGCCATATCGGTTTCTTCGCCAATAATAAGTGTGCCCACGGTTTGGCCCTTCACATCTTCCAGGGAGTAACCAAGCAATTTTTCCATTGCCTCGTTAAACCAGATGATATGCCCCTCGTTATCTCTTATCACCATACCGCTTGGCGATTTATCCGCGGCAAATGAAAGTATATCCAGATCTGTTTCCGCCTTTTTAAGATGGGTTACATCGCGACCGGTTGCGTACCATTTATTTTCCTTAAATACCAATGTCCAGTTGAGCCATTTGATATCGCCGGCACCATTTATGAGCGGTGTTTTTATCTCGAACGAGCGCTGACCCTTACCCAACCCGTCTTTTATCTGGCAGATAGACGATGTCCTCACGCCTTCCGAAAACAGGTTCCAGAACATTTTACCTACGGCTTGGCCCTGGTTATAGCCCAAAATATTGGTAACCGCTTTGTTAACCATTTCAATACGGTAATCCTTATCCAGCACACAATGAATGCCGGGAGAAGTATTGAACAGGTTTAAAAAATCTTTATCCTTTGCCTGGTTTTCCTTCAGCTGTTTATTCTGTTTAAGTTGAACCAAATGCGATACCACATCGTTAGTCAAAGTGCGCAGCGCGTTTAATTGCTCGCCTGTAAGCTTGCGCCTAATCATATCCATCACGCACAAGGCACCAAGCTTAAACCCGTTGGGGTCGATAAGGGGTGCGCCTGCATAAAACCTGATCTGCGGATCGTTTACGACGTAGGGGTTTTGCCTGAAAGCATCATGCTCCAGCACATCTTCAATTTCCAGTATATTATTGCTTGCAATGGCGTGATTGCAGAAAGCATCAGCACGCGGAATTTGTTTCAGATCAATGCCAACGCTCGATTTTACCCACTGCCTGTCGGCATCAATAAATGTAATTAATGCAATAGGGGTTTTGCAGACAAAAGAAGCCAGGCGCGTAATGGCGTCCAGTTCCTTTTGGGGCGAAGTGTCTAAAACAGAGTAGGCACTAAGAGCGGTTAAGCGTTTGTCTTCTAATAACTCCGGTTGATGTTTGTTCACTTTCTAATTAATCCGTATGCCGGTATAATGGATACACATCCATTAACCGATGCACCTTTTTACGGATTTTCCGCAGCGAAGGTTCATTTTCGGGATCAATTATTACAGCATCAATTAATTCAACAATAAGGTCCATTTGCTTCTCTTTTAAGCCGCGTGTAGTGATGGCTGCAGTGCCCACACGTATGCCTGAGGTGACAAACGGCGACTTATCATCAAAAGGAACCATATTTTTATTCACGGTGATATCGGCAGCAACCAAAGCATTTTCAGCAGCCTTGCCGGTAATATTTTTATTACGAAGGTCGATCAGCATTAAATGGTTATCTGTTCCTCCGGAAATTAGTTCGTACCCGCGGTCAACAAATGCCTTGGCCATAGCGGCAGCATTCTTTTTAACCTGGATAATATATTTCATATAATCTTCGCTCAAAGCTTCGGCAAAAGCCACTGCCTTGGCAGCAATGATATGCTCCAGCGGGCCGCCCTGTGTGCCAGGGAAAACAGCCATATCCAGCACTGCCGACATCATTTTTACTTCACCCTTTGGCGTTTTTAGTCCAAATGGATTCGGAAAATCCTTACCCATCATGATGATACCGCCGCGTGGGCCGCGTAATGTTTTATGGGTAGTGGTACTTACAATATGGCAATGCGGCAGCGGATCATTCAGCAAACCCCGGGCGATAAGTCCCGCAGGGTGTGAAATATCTGCCAAAACCAGTGCGCCCACCTGGTCGGCAACTTTGCGGATAAATTCGTAGTCCCAATCGCGTGAGTAAGCTGAAGCTCCGCAGATGATCATCTTTGGCTTTTCCTTCAACGCAACTTTTTTAAGCATGTCGTAATCTACCAACCCGGTTTCTTTAACTACCCCATAAAAATGCGGCGCATATAGCTTACCCGAAAAGTTTACCGGCGAGCCATGCGTTAAGTGGCCGCCATGCGAAAGATCGAACCCTAATATTTTATCGCCGGGCTGCAAACAGCCTAACATTACTGCCGCATTTGCCTGCGCACCAGAGTGCGGCTGTACGTTTACCCACTCAGCGTTAAATAACTGCTTTGCCCTGTCTATGGCTATCGTCTCTATTTCATCCACCACCTGGCAGCCGCCATAATAGCGTTTACCGGGTAAGCCTTCGGCATATTTGTTGGTCGCAACAGAACCTGCGGCCTCCATCACCTGGCGGCTCACAAAGTTTTCGGATGCGATCAGTTCAATGCCTTCTTCCTGGCGCTGTTGTTCGTCGTCGAGCAGTTTAAATATCAGTTTGTCTCTTTTCATATCGGGTTTAAAAACGGCGCTAATTTAGGGATTAGATATGAGATTTGAGACGTGAGATTTGAGATAAAAGGATTTCAATAATAGGTTTAACAACAAGATATTGAAGATCAGAGCCTGTCTCAAATCTCATATCTAACGTCTCAAATCTAACTCGCCGTTATATAAAAATTATTAAATCCCAACCCTATCTGTATCTTGATGAGTTCCTGCTGAAGCATTTCGAGTAATGCCAGGAAGTTGTACACAAAATGCACTTTATTTTCAGATTTTCCGGCTATCGACTTGAAATCTAACCGGCTATTGATACGTAACAGGTCGTTGATCACCTTTTTCTGATTTTCGATGGTGTAAGGATACTGAACAACCGTATGCGTAACCTCCTCGCTCCTGTTGGCAAAACGTTTGGTTACCTTATCATAGATCATCATTAGCTTGTACAACGTAACTGTCGAAAGCTCCTCGCCCGGCACGGTTACTTTATCCACCTGCTCCAGGTCATAAGCAATATTGCCGCGTTTTTCCTGTTTCAGGCGTTCCTCTTCAAATGGGCGCAGCTCTTCGCAAATTTGTTTGAATTTTTTGTACTCGATCAGCTTTCTTATCAGTTCCGCTTTCGGGTCAAGCTCACTGCCTTCTTCCGCTTCGTAACGTGGCAACAGCATTTTGGCCTTAATGCGCATCAGGGTAGCCGCCACATAGATAAATTCGCTGGCCAGCTCCATGTTAAGGCTGTTCATTTGGTGGATGTAGTTCAGGAAATCGTCGGTTATCTTAGCTATAGGGATATCCTGTATATCCAGTTCATCCCTTTCGATAAAAAAAAGCAGCAGGTCAAAAGGCCCTTCAAACTGGGCTAATTTTATTTCAAAGCTTTCTTCGGTTATCACGTTTCAAATGTATAAGCTAATAACTTGAGGTGCCCATAAAAGTTATTAAGAATCGCTAAAGAAAGTGGAAAACTTTATAGGTACGGTCCCGGTAAAAAGCATTATTCTTACCTACGTATTAGTAAGTAATTGATTACAGAAGGATTAATTAATCCGTTTTTTAACCGATTTTGCTAATTAAATAGCTTATTTTTGTAAATTGAATTATTACGGGAATATCAATGCAGGTAACAGCTGGCGATTTACTACAAAATATCAATTACCCCTCTGACTTAAAGCAGCTTAGCGAAGATCAACTTGAAAAGGTTTGCCAGGAATTGCGGCAATACATTATCGACGTTGTATCAGTAAATGGCGGACATTTTGCTGCGAGTTTGGGTGTGGTGGAGTTGACCGTAGCCCTGCATTATATTTTGAATACCCCTTACGACCAACTGGTGTGGGACGTGGGCCACCAGGCTTACGGGCATAAGATCTTAACCGGTCGCCGCGATGTATTTCATACCAACCGCATGTACAACGGCATAAGCGGTTTTCCAAAACGCTCCGAAAGCGAATATGATACCTTTGGCGTTGGGCACTCGTCCACCTCTATTTCTGCGGCTTTAGGTATGGCGGTTGCGTCAAGGTACAAAGGTGAAACAGACCGCCAGCACGTTGCCGTAATTGGCGACGGCGCTATGACAGCCGGTTTAGCTTTTGAGGCGCTTAATCATGCCGGTATTGAAAATTCAAACCTGTTGGTGATACTGAACGACAATAACATGTCGATCGACCCGAATGTGGGGGCGTTAAAAGCATACCTCACCGATATCACCACTTCTAAACCATATAACCGTTTTAGGGACGACATTGCACATGTGTTAACCAAAATATCTTCTATAGGCCCCGATGCTTTTAAAATGGCTAAAAAGATTGAAAAAAGCATAAAAGGCACCCTGTTAAAGAAGAGTAACCTGTTTGAATCGTTACAGTTCCGTTATTTTGGTCCGATTGATGGTCACGATGTAAAGCACCTGGTAAAAGTATTACGCGATTTGCGCGACATACCCGGACCAAAGCTATTGCACTGCGTTACCGTTAAAGGCAAGGGCTATGCCTTAGCCGAAAAAGATCAAACCAAATGGCACGCTCCCGGATTATTCGATAAGATAACCGGCGAGATCAAAAAAACAAAGTCCGAAAAGCCGCAGCCACCAAAATACCAGGACGTGTTTGGTCATACCATTATTGAACTGGCCGAGCAAAATCCGAAGATAATGGGTATTACGCCCGCTATGCCTTCAGGCTGTTCGCTGAATATGATGATGAAGGCCATGCCCGACCGTGCTTTTGACGTAGGCATTGCTGAGCAGCACGCAGTGACTTTTTCGGCAGGTTTGGCAACACAAGGACTGGTGCCCTTTTGCAATATCTACTCCAGTTTTATGCAACGCGCGTATGACCAGGTGATACACGATGTAGCCATACAGAAATTAAACGTTGTTTTTTGTCTTGACAGAGCCGGTATTGCCGGCGCAGATGGGCCAACACACCACGGCGCTTACGATCTTGCTTATATGCGCTGCATACCCAATATGACGGTATCAGCACCAATGAACGAGGAAGAGTTGCGCAACCTGATGTACACTGCCCAACAGGATGATATGGGGCCGTTTGTAATACGCTATCCGCGTGGTACCGGTGTAATGGTGGACTGGCAGCGCCCGCTGAAGACCATTCCTGTAGGCAAAGGTCGCAAAATATGCGATGGCGAAGATGTAGCTATATTAACTATCGGCACAATAGGCAATGAAGCAGTAAAGGCAATGACTGAATTGAGTAACGAAGGTTTTTTCCCCGCCCATTACGATATCCGCTTTGTAAAACCGCTGGACGAAAATCTGCTGCACGAAGTTTTCACCAAATTTAACAAGGTGATAACTATTGAGGATGGTTGCATCGAAGGTGGAATGGGCAGTGCCATACTCGAATTTATGGCCGACAATAATTACCACGCGGAGGTTATACGGCTGGGTATCCCCGATCAGTTTATTGAACATGGTGAGCAGCCCGAACTTTGGGCCGAATGCGGTTATGATGCGAACTCAATAGCAGAACAGGTGCGTAAGATGGGTATCAAAAGGAATACGCATACCATAGCGTCGTAGGCATTTGATCTTACTTAATCAACCACCCATTTTCGGCATTGAAAGTATCATTTAGTATAATTCAACTATCATTTTGCGGCGAAAAATGAGCGAAAAAACGTTCCAAATTATAATTTAGTATCATTTTCTATCATCAAACTATCGTTTATTTACGGTTTGTACCCTCAAAGCGTGCGTTTAAAATGCTTTTTTGAAAGCTGCGAAA
>JBIOHG010000005.1:0-111192 GCA_044448765.1 Sphingobacteriales bacterium
CGACCCTAAGATAGCAACCCAAAACCTGGATGCCGACATGATCTCCAAAGTACAGGTTTATGATGACCGCGAAAACGACCCCGACCACCTGGTGCCCGAATATGAAGTAAAAAAAATCATCAATCTTAAGTTTAAAAAAGCATTCAAGAAAAGCGTGATCGGAAATGTTGATGCGGGTGCCGGAACGCAGGACAGGTACGACGCCGGTGGTTTCCTCAGTAAATTCCAGGAGGAATTCCAGTTAAGCGCTCATGCAGGCAGCGATAATTTAAGCGGTACAAGGCTTTTTTTACAGGACATGCATATGCCCGTGGGCTCAAGCGGCGGCGGCGGTACCACTGAGGCCAATATTGCAAATATTAATTTCAATGATAAGATCGGGAAGAATTTGAAGCTGAATTTAGAGTACGAATTAAACGACAGGATATCTACCTCGCAGCAAAGTTCGCAACAACAGCAGTTTATAGGCGATACCACTTTCAACACCGTTTCGGGCAGCAACCGGCATAATCACCAGCACGACCAGGGCCTGCACATCAAAGCCGACTGGACGCCGGATACGCTTACAACCATCAAGTTTTACCCGAACATGAATTACAGTTATAACGGCAGTAACAACAATGGAACCAGTAATGCGTCAACCAATTTTGTCGATCCGCTCAATCAAAATATTAGTACGGACCATAGCACCGACCACTCTTTTCAATATGATCATACGTTGAGTTATTATCGTCGTTTAAACAAAAAAGGCGCGTCGTTCAATATCAGTAACGGGCTTAGCATCCACCCGGACAGAAGTATCGATTATAATTTCAACAACCTTATATCCTACAGCACGGCATTGCCATCGGATACCATAAGCCGGTCTTCCCGTAATACCAATACCGATTACAGCGCCAGTTTAAGCGCAGGATATCACGATCCGCTAACCAAAAAATTATCGCTTGATGTTGCTGTCATAGGTTATCACGACCGTAACGAAGGCGACCTATTGACTTATGATGAAGACTTTAAAACCGGACTTTATTCTATTTTTAACGCTGAACAAAGCAGCGACCTGGTGCGATACGTTTGGCAGCAAACCCTCCATCCTGATTTGACATATAATTTCAGTGACAAAGTTTCGCTGAAAGCCGGATTTGAAGGACAGTTGCAGCAGATCGACAATCATTTCAGCAACACGATCAAGGACCTCAACCAACATTTTGCCTATTTGCTGCCTGCTGCAGAACTGCATATCAGCAGCCTCAACCTTAATTACAGCGAAGATATCAGGCAGCCGGGCATTAACCAATTGCAGCCTATAACCATTACTTACAGCCCGCTTTATACTTTTATTGGCAACCCTGATCTTAAACCTACCCGGTTACACAACGTGGGCCTGAATTTCAACCACTTTTACCCCGAGAGCCAAATGTTTATTGGCATTTTTGGACGGGTTACTGTTGAAACGAATACCATCCTAAATGAAAAAACAGTGGATGCCGAGGGCGCAACCATAACTACCCCAATAAACCGCAATGGTCGGTTTACGACCAGCCTAAATGGATTTTGGAACAAATCATTTAAAAAACAAGGCGATTGGGGGTTCAGCCTATCATCCAATGCATATTTTATTACCGGGCACAACTTTTTCGAGGTTAATGGGAAGGATGGTTATCAAAATACCACCGCCATTATATTTACGCAGCAAGTGAGCGCCAATTGGAAAGAAATTATAGAAATAAAACCGTCTTATAGCATCAATTCGGCAATCACTAAATACCAATTGGTTAATTATAACCCTTCAAGTTACACCAGCCAGACTGCCACATTATCCGGTGATCTCTTCCTGCCTAAAAAGTTTGTTTGGAGCGTAGATTATGCCTATAAATATAATCCTTTGGTGGAACAGGGATTTCAGCGGAGTTCCAATATACTCGGCCTTTCCGTGGCAAGGCATATACAGGAAAAGGACAAAGGCGAATTCAGGCTAACCTGTTATGATATTTTTAACCAGGGGGTCAGCTCTTATCATTATGCTTCGGAAAACACTATTAACGACAGCCAAACGCTGCTTTTACGGCGGTACTTTTTATTGTCGTACACGTATCGCTTTACCACGGTGACCAATAAATAGAAAAAGCCCCTTAAAGGAGCCTTTTCACATGCAGTCAGAAATAGCTTATTCAACTATTAATGTAGCTATCGAATGTGCATTGCTGGTAACCTTCGCAGCTTTGCCTTTTATCCATAGAAAGTAATCTATCTTTTCGTCAGTTTTATTCATCACTACAACGGCTATTTTACCGTCAGGATTTTGATAGGCTGTAGTCAACAGTTTATCCCTGCTGGCCGAACTGGCAATACGTTTGGCTCCAGGTTTGATGAATTTAGAGAAATGTCCAATATAATAGTATGAATTTGTGTAGGTAATTTTACCGGTTTGCGTATCAGCATGCACCGGTGCAAAGCAGAAGTTGCCTACGTGGTTTGGACCGCCTTTTTCATCTAACAATACGTTCCAGTCGGTCCATGCAACGGTACCTGCATTAAAGTCGTTGATCATCGAGAAACCATATTTTTCGCCCAGTGACCAATCGTCCAATTTAGCAGCATCGAATCTTTCCGCACAACCTTCGGTAAATACCAGGTTCGTTTTCGGGAAAGCCTGGTGCACCAAACGTTCGTTCTCAAAATTCATACCGGCGCCTGTCCAGGTTTCATACCAGTGATAACCCACCCCCCAAATATATTTGGCCGCACCCGGATCTTCCAGTATGGTGCTGACCTGCTGGTACATCAGGTCGCGGTTGTGGTCCCAAACGATCAATTTTTTACCTGATAACCCTGACTTTTGCAAGGTTGGGCCTAAATAATTTTTAACGAAATCACGCTCATCTTCAGCAGTGTAAAGGCACGATTCCCACGACTGCGTAGCCATTGGCTCGTTCTGCACGCTAAGCCCCCAGATCGGGATACCCAGCGCTTCATAAGTCTTAATAAACTTCACATAAAAGTTTGCCCAGCTTTGGTCATACTCTTTTTTCAATTTACCGCCATGCAATACATCATTATTGGTCTTCATCCATCCCGGCGGGCTCCAGGGGCTTACAAACATATTAAGCTTGCCGCCTGCTGCAGCCATTACTTCTTTGATGAACGGGATACGATATTTTTTATCATGACTTACATCAAAAGTTTTAAGCGCTTTGTCACCTTCTTTAATATAACTATAGGTATCGCTCGAAAAATCACAGCTTTGGATATTGGTACGGGCAAAAGTATAGCCTATGCCCTTGGTTTTGTCGTAGTAAGCGGTCAGTATTTCCTTCTGTTTGTCCTTAGGTAACTTGTAAAAAGTCTCAGCCGAAGCATCTGTTAGTGCACCGCCAATGCCCAACATGGTTTGGAAGGTTTTTGAAGGGTCAACGAACACCGCTACTTCTGTTTCAACCGGCTGTGGTTTTGACGAGAAGGTGAGCGTGCCGCTTTGTTCCGTAAGCCGGTTATCGGTACCCTTTTCGGTAACATATACCTTTACCGATTTATTTTTTGTACTGAAAGGCGCTTTTTGAGCACTTGCCGCACCCGTTATCAATAAACCGGCCGCAACAAAGGAAGCTGTGATGAGTTTTTTCATTATAAGTTTATAGTTGATTGATGATGAGTCTCAAATCTATTAAAGTTCGGTATTATAAACTAATATAATTTGAAATGGCACGAAACCGGCCACGAACAGCACTTATTTGAACCTCGATTTTAACTTCAGGAATTTCGACTCGAACAAATAATAGGACAGTCCGGCTATAATAAATGTAGCCCAAACCTTTATCACGATAATCAAATAAAGCGGGCTGCCGTCGAGCATTTGCAGCCAGGGCTCCCAGGCACGGGAGCCGATAAATAATTCCTGCCAGATATAAAGGCTGTAGGATAGTATGCCTATTTTAACCAGGATACCGTTTTCCATTATGCCCGAAAGGAAATTCTTATTGTTGACACTGAGTACTATAGCATAAGCGATGAAAATAGCCGAGAGAAACTCTGACAAGTACTTGATATAAAATACAAAGTTTTGGGAATGAATAGTGATCGCGATCACCAGCAAAGCAAAGCCCAAAAAGTAATTCGATGCCAATTTTTCCGGCTTAATTATCCCTTTAAATACCAATATGGAAAACACCGACCCGACAAGGATAATAACAGGCCCTTTCCAAAAGGAATACATGGTGGCTCTTGTCAGAAATGCTATGGCAGGATTAGCAAAAAGCACCGATACATGGTAATTGCCCAATATCGAAATGACAGCAACCCCAATAATGATTGTTAAAGCAAGAATTAAATACCGATTGGTATTATAAGATAACAAAAATGGAAATATAATATAAAACTGTTCCTCAACCGCAAGCGACCATAAGTGGGCAGTATAAGGCTCATTGCGTAAAGACAGGTTTTTGAAAAACAGGAACGAAGTAATAAAATCGATTAGCTGTATCTGCAAATGGAGGCAGGCATTCAGTACAATCAATACCAGCAAAAACAAATAGGCTACAGGCAATATCCGTAGTATACGCCGAATGTAAAAGTGTTTTAACGAGATAACACCGGTGTTGAGTTTCTCTTTCAGCAATAGAGTGGTGATGAGGAAACCACTTAGCACAAAGAAAATGTGAACGCCGGTATCACTATCTATAAATATCCCGGTTCCGTGAAGAAAATGGTTCACGCCAAAATGGTGGCAGATAACCATTAAAATGGCGATCCCCCTTAGCCCGTCAAAAGAACGGAAATAATTACCCTGCAAGCTTTGCGGAACCGCAACAATATCTGCGAAGATTTTTTGCCCGAGATCTTTCAAAATGATTAACGCATCAATGCGCTGTTAAATTCTATCAACAATTTAAACAGGTGGTTATATTCATTCAGCGGCAGTGTTTTGCTCACGTCGAACACATCATGGTATGCTTTAATGCCGCCCATGGTATAGATAAAAAAAGCAGGCACGCCCTTTTCAGTAAAAAAGTAATGGTCGCTATTGGCCGCTTTACCGCGCGATGCCACTTTAACCAGGAAATGCCCATCATCATTTGCCTGTTTTATCATGGCAAACTCCTTCGGGTAAACAGTCGCGTTAACTACCGTAATTCCTTCTTCGCCTGTTCCAACAATATCCATATTCACCAGGAACCGGATATTGCTTAAAGGTATCAGCGGATTTTCAGTAAAGTATTTGGAGCCCAATAGGCCGGCTTCTTCACCCGAAAAGCAAATGAAAGCCATTGAGTATCGTTGCGGGTGTTGCGCATAATATTTTGCAAGGCTCAGTAACTGGCTTATTCCGCTGGCGTTATCGTTAGCGCCGGGGAAATAAGTTTTGCTGCCCATTCCACCTAAGTGATCATAATGGCCCGTGAGTACAATGAACGAATCAGGCTTGGCCGTTCCGCGCACCATTGCGCAGATGTTCCCGGTTTTAAAGTTTTTGATTAAGCTATTTTCAATATTGATATTGACAGTTGAGGGTAAATCCTTAACTGCTTTTTTATCCAGTTGTACCAGGGTGTAATCCGCCACGGCTTGCTCCACCGACCAGGTAAGCTTATTTTCAAGCTTCACCACAACACGGTCTTTCGCATCTACGAAGAGATTACTGTCGCGCTGTACCAGTTTACCTTCCCCTCTGATGCCACGGCTCTCCGGCCCGATGATAAAATCTTTACCCGGCGCCAAAGGCACACCGTTTATGGAAAGCTCCATTGCTCCCGGAAAGGTATTAGCATTAAAACTAAACGGCTGCACAAAATCCTTTCCATCCATGGGCTGCAAACCAAACTCCTTAAACTGCCCCGTTATAAACCTGGTGGCCTTGCCCATACCGTCGTTAGTATAGCCCCTGCCCCAAAAGTAAGGCGAAGTTAAGGTATCCACCATACGGCGTGCAAACAGGGAATCCTGGGCGAAAACTACGGTTGTAAACAAGAGGAAGAATAAAGTAAGGTTTAGTTTCATAACCAGGCTTAATACATGGCACAAGATAAATAAATTGAAAGAATATCTAATACCCTAAACCTGGTTCAAGACACAACCTGTGTCAGACCACTTATTTAATCCTGAACACGAGTTGTGCTTGCCATTTCATTAAGCATGTTCTGCGAACGCGCCCGGTGTATAGGTACCTGCTTGTACGCGGAACGCAATGTTGATGCGGTTATAAGTATTGATGGTTGTGACTGCCAATGTCAGATCGATCAATTCTTCTTCCGAAAATTGTTTTCGGGCCTCATTATAAACCTGGTCGGGCACATCGCCATTTGTAATTTTGGTAACGGCTTCGGCCCAGGCTAGTGCTGCACGTTCACGATCAGTATAAAAAGGTGCCTCGCGCCAGGCGTCCAGCACATAAAGTCGCTGCTCGGTTTCGCCGGCCACCCGCAGGTCCTGTGAGTGCATATCAAGGCAAAAAGCACAGCCGTTGACTTGTGACACCCTGAAATAGATCAAATTTAAGAGCGATTCTTCAACCGGCGATTTTGCCAGGTATTTTCCTAAACCATACAACGCAGTCAGTGCCCCCGGGCGTTTCTCAAAAGCATTCAATCTCTGTTCCATCTTTTTAAATTTTAATTATCAGATATTATATTAACGATTCAATAAAGATTGAGATTATAAAAATTGGACATTTTTTTGCATTTTTTTTGTTAACGGGCAGTGCAGTTGATTAGCCCATGTCCTTCAATGCTTCAGGTAAGGGCACGTGAATATTAAGCAGAACGTAGCTGAACGTTAACATAATTTTTAGCTTTATATCATTCGGCTATCATCGTATCTTTACCTATATCAATCTCAAAAAAAATTGAAAGCTTCTATACTAATTGCAGGCCTGATTGCTTTAGGCACTTTGTCTTCATCCTCACCCCGGGGATCGTCGGATGTGCCGCGTTATGAACATGTCGTCATCGTGATAGAAGAAAACCATGCCTATAAAGAACTGATCGGTTCGGCAAATGCACCCTATATCAACGAACTGGCAAAAGGCGGTGTACTATTTACCGATTCGCATGGCATCGGCCACCCAAGCCAGCCTAATTACCTTGCGCTGTTTTCAGGCAGTACACAAGGGGTAACAGATGATATTTGCCTGGAAAAACTAACACCTTATAAAACACCTAACCTGGGGGCAGCGCTATTGAGCAAAGGGTTAACTTTTAAAGGCTACGCTCAAACCATGCCTTCGGCAGGCTTCCTGGGATGTGCCTCGCAAAAAAGCACTTTAACCCTCGCATACCTGTACGCCCGCAAACATACCCCCTGGGTAAACTGGCTTGGTACAGGGCCCAATACCATACCGGCTTCGCTTAGCGTGCCGATGACCGACTTCCCTAAAAATTTAAAAAAACTACCAACACTGGCATTTGTCATCCCGAATATGGATGACGATATGCACAACATTGGCGCCCCGGGAGATGCCGCGGCTATCCAAAGAGGCGATCAGTGGCTAAAACAATATATATCCAAATACGCACGCTGGGCCAAAAGTCATAACAGTTTGCTGATCGTCACTTTTGATGAGGATGATTACGACCCGCAAAATGGCAACCGTATCCCTACCATTTTTTATGGCGCTAAGTTAAAGCATGGCGAATGTGCCATCACCATAAACCATTACAACGTGCTGCATACTTTGGAGGCGATGTACGGCCTGCCTTCTGCGGATGATAAATCCGCTGCGCCCATTTCAGGTATTTGGGGGAAATAGGGAGAATATCTACATTTAGCTATGAGAAATAACAACCCCGCACGTCGCGATTTTATTAAGCTTTCCGCGATGGCTTTGGGTGGCGCCGCTATTGCGCCGGTTACAAAGGCATCTGACTTGATAACCGCGCCGGGCAGGAGTGATAAAAAACTGAACATCATTTGCATTGGCGCACATCCCGGCGACCCGGAATTTGGCTGCGGCGGTACAATGGCGAAATACAGCGATGCCGGGCATAAAGTCACCTTTTTATACCTTACCCGCGGCGAGGCAAGCGACCCCAATAAAACTTATGCGGAGATGGCGTCGTTGCGTACTAAAGAAGCCGAAACTGCCTGCAAAATATTGAATGCCATGCCCAAATTCTTCGGGCAAATTGACGGCAGTACCGTTCTGGATAAATCGCAAAATGATGCAATAATCAAATTGATCCAGGCTGAAAAACCGGATATTTTATTTACCCAATGGCCGGTTGACGGGCATCCTGACCACCAGGTGACGGGCTTACTGGCGCTTACCGCCTGGGTAAGATCTGCACGGGCTTTTAACCTCTATTTTTATGAAGTAAATACGGGCGTGGAAACCATGGGCTTTACACCAACCGACTACGTAGATATTACTGCTTTACGCGAAAGAAAAAAACAAGCCATGTTTGCCCACAAAACACAGGACCCTATAAATACTTATAATGATTATTTTAAACCTCTCGAAGAATTCAGGGGACTTGAGGCTGGTGTAAAAGCCGCCGAAGCGTTTATTCATTTTAAGGCGCAGGGAGAGCGGGCAAGTATCATTGGGTTGTAAGAAAATATTATTCGAACCATAGGAAAACAAGCATAAAGCACAAAAAAATTAGCCAGGCTCCGACACCTGGCTAACCCCATTTGAAATTTAACCTTTAACCAAACAAATAAATAGTAACCATTTAACTATATAAAGTTATATTCATATTTCCCCCTGCCCAACTTAAATCTATTAACATATTAACAATCAGTATACTTCGACGATATTGAGAGTGGTCCCTTCGCTCTCTACTAACCCGGATGGCTGTATAATAACGGAATGCGTGTACGCAATAAACCCCGAGAATTTTAACAAATCATTGTACTATCTTAACAACATTAAATCAATTGATGATTTAACACTAACTTGTGTCCAAAACACACTAACTTGCCATTCTTGTTTTGTTATAAACCCATAATCACCAATTATCCAGTCATGAAAACTAAGTCCCTGCCCTGTTTACTACTCGGCGTACTAATGCTTGTAATTTTACATGTAGATGCGCAAACCAAAAGCGATAAGGCGCTTGATACCAAAATAGACGCTATTGTTAAAAAGCTAACGCTTGAAGAAAAAATAGCCATGTTGCACGCCAACGGCATATTCAGCACGGCAGGTGTGCCTCGCCTGGGCATCCCTGGATTGATGACCGATGATGGTCCGCTTGGTGTGCGCGAGGATGTAAAGGAAGGCTGGGGTTCGGCAAACCTGACAACCGATTCGGCTACATTTTTCCCTAATGGCTCGGCATTAGCCGCCACCTGGAACCCCTCGTTGGCGTACCGCTTTGGCCATGATATGGGCGAAGAGGCAAGGGCTCGCGGTAAATACATTATGCTGGCGCCGGCATTCAACATTGCACGCACGCCTTTATGCGGCCGTACTTACGAGTATTATTCTGAAGATCCGTTTCTGAACTCGCGCCTGGCTGTACAGGCGGTAAAAGGTATTCAAAGTCAAAATATTGCGGCTTGCGTAAAGCATTACGCCGTAAATAACCAGGAGGTAGAGCGCGGCCGGGTAAGCGTAAATGTAGATGAACGTGCTTTGCGCGAGATATACCTGCCGGCCTTTAAAGCTTCGATCACAGAAGGCAATGCCTGGACCATCATGTCGGCGTATAATAAATTGCGCGGCGTTTATTGTTCCGAAAACAGTTACCTGCTGCAAAAAATATTAAAAGACGAATGGAAATTTAAAGGTATTGTCATCAGCGATTGGGGCGGCACACACAGTACAGTTGCCGCAGCCAATAATGGCCTCGACCTTGAAATGGGTTCTGGCCCAAAATATGACAATTATTTCTTCGCAAAAAAGCTGCTCGATTCGGTTAAAGCAGGTAAAGTAAGCATGAAAGTGATCGACGAAAAAGTGCATCGCATCCTTTGGGTGATGTACCATACTTCGATGAGCACCAATCCTCCTGCAGGTAAAATGAATACACCTGAGCACAGCAAAACTGTTTATGATATCGCTGCTGAATCCATCGTACTGCTTAAAAATGAAAAACACCTTTTGCCTTTGAATACTTCATCGATAAAGAGTATTGCCGTAATTGGTGATAATGCCACACATACCTTCCATTTAGGTGGTTTCGGCGCTGGTGTGAAAGCAAAATATGAAGTAACTGCTTTGGCAGGATTGAAAAACAGGCTTGGTAATAAGGTAACTATTAACTATGCACAGGGCTATTCAGGCGTTTACCAACCATACCGCCGCGATACCAGCAAAAAAGCCGGCAAGCCTGATTCCGCGATGACGGCACAGGCGGTAGCTGCAGCTAAAAGTTCGGATATGGCCATATTGTTTATCGGCGGCAACCGTGATTATGAAAGTGAAGGCCGCGACCGGAAAGATCTAAGCCTGCCTTTTCACGAACAGGAACTGGTTGACGCGGTAACGGCAGTTAATCCAAATACTATCGTAGTTGTGGTAGGGGGTGCGCCTTATGATATAGGCAAGATCAAGAAAAATAACAGCACTATCGTTTGGTCGTGGTATAATGGTTCTGAGAATGGTAACGCTTTGGCAGATGTGCTTTTGGGCAAAATAAATCCATCCGGAAAACTGCCTTTTACCTTCCCGGCAGAGCTTAAAGATTCGCCTGCACACGCTTTGGATGCTTATCCCGGCACCAATCTGCAGGTTGATTATAAGGAAGGTATCCTGGTCGGGTATCGTTGGTTCGACACTAAAAAGATTGAGCCGCTTTACTGCTTTGGATACGGTCTTTCCTATACCGATTATCAATACTCAGGCCTGCAAACTGCTAAGAAAACATACAAAACGGGCGAGAATATAGTAGCAACCATCAAAGTAAAAAACACCGGTAAAGCAGGCGGCAAAGAAACGGTTCAGCTTTATGTCAGCAAAACAGGTTCGGTAGTTGAGCGTCCTGAAAAAGAGTTGAAAGCTTTTAAAAAGGTGATGATCGCAGCAGGAACAACAGCTAACGTTAGCCTGACCGTTCCTGTGAAAGATTTGGCTTATTATGATGTTAAAACCAGCAAATGGGTAGTTGAACCCGGCAAATACAAAATACTGGCAGGGACGTCGTCAAGAGACATCAAAGAAACTGCTACCATTACCGTTAATTAAGCAAGCACCGGGCATGAAAACCATCAAAAAACATATCGCAATAAAGCTATTGATAGGGGCGATAATGGTTTTTATGCTGCCTGCCCAAAAGCTATTTGCCCAGGCGGAGTTTAAACCCTGGGGAAATATAGACGGCATTAGGGTAAAAGGCCAACTGATGGACTTTAATACCCGGCTGGTGGTGCTAGGGAATTCCTGGTCAAAAGTTAGTTTCACCGGTAAGGAGCGCCAAAAACCGAAATATACCCGTATTGACGGTGCGTATACCGTAAGTACCTGGATCGATAGTTTGGAATTCACCGAAACTGTAAAAAATATTGGTAAAGGCGCAGCAAAAGTTACGGTGAAATGCACTGTACATGCTGATACGACAGTTAAAGGTATATATTTCAACTTATCCCTGCCGGAAGATATTTACAAAGCCAGTCTTGACCAGTCGCACCTGGATAATAATGGTTATTATTTAAACCAAAATACTAAAGAGCTAAGCTTTACAAGCGCATCACAAAACATCCGGGTAAAAGCTGATACCGTTTCATCCGTTTTTGGCAGACCCGATGCAGGTTCAACTCAAAAATATATCCGCCTTTATTTCCCGATATGTTCGGGGACACTTCACAAAAGCGATGTATTTGAAAGAACTTACGAGATAAAAGTTTCGGGCACCATAGACCAATCACCGGTTAATATCACACTCGATACTTCTGTCCAGGGCCGCGCGTTCGCCGGTTTGGGCGGTAATTTCCGTATTCAAAACCCATCGCTTGATCCGGAGGTTATCGATTATTGTTTAAAGAATTTACGTGTAGCTTACGGACGTGTTGAAATGCCCTGGAGCGCCTGGCAGCCCGATTCATCCGCCGATCCATCCACCTCAGATACTTCAAAATTGAATATCCGCGTACGCCGGGCTATGACTATGGCGCAAACCCTGGGCCGGATGAATATTCCGGTGATCCTGACCGCCTGGTTCCCACCTGCGTGGGCGGCGGAAGGCAAGCTTCAGTTTCAGCCAACGCCGCAAGGTATTTGGGGCAATCCGCTGAACAAAGCTGCCATGCCTAAAATTTATAAGTCCATAACTGATTACATTATTTATTTAAGGGATCACTACGGCGTTGAGCCGCAATGTTTCTCCTTTAATGAATCGGACCTGGGTATTAACGTCAGGCAAACCGGTGAAGAACATGACGAGCTGATCAAAGGTTTAGGCGCTTATTTTGCTTCGCGCGGCTTGAAAACTAAACTGCTGTTAGGTGATAATTCAGACGCCACGACCTGGAAGTTTGTTTATCCGGCCATGAATGACGCGCAAGCCCAACAATATATCGGCCTGGTCTCATTTCATTCGTGGCGCGGATGGGGCACAGGAACGCTGCAAAAATGGGCGGATGTTGCCAAACAAACAGGTAAACCTCTGATAGTAGGCGAAGGCAGCATTGACGCTGCAGCGTGGGGTTATCCGGCATATTTCCAGGATCCTTCTTATGCCATTGAGGAAATAAATCTTTATACGCGATTACTGGCTATCTGTCAACCGCTATCTATTTTACAATGGCAGTTAACTACGGATTACTCGCCCTTAAAAGGCGGTGGTATTTTTGGTGATAACGGGCCGCTTGAACCTACGCAACGTTTTTGGAACCTGAAACAACTGGCCTGTACGCCGGAGGGACTATTCTATATGCCGCTGACATCTGATAATGATGCCGTTTCCTGCGCTGCTTTGGGCGATAACAGCAAACACGTTTATACTTTGCACATGGTTAACAATGCTGCATCTCGCGAAGTACATTTAACCGGACTGCCTGCCGGAGTGAAGGAGTTTAAAATGTACATTACAGACGAAAAAGACAACATGAAGCTGTCAAAAACCATCAAAGTGCAAAACCACGAAAGCACTTTCACACTCAAGGAACGCTGCTTTGCGACGCTTTTCAGCAATTAGGGCGTTCTGGCGTTAGTTATAAATGCTGTTTTCATTTCCGACGGATCATTTATGGTTTTGTAAAAATCGTCCAGGTAGCCTATCATATCCTTTTTACTGGCGACAGTAAACAAGCTAAAATCGTTGATAGCGGCGTAGATGTTTGCCTTTTGTTGATTGTAAATGTTTATTACATCATTTAACTCACCCACTGTCCGCTGATAGCCCCGGTAAACCCGTTCGCGCACGCTTGTAGTACCCAATTGTTCGTCGGGTGTACTATAACCTGCATTCACTAATCCCGAGAAATCAAAGTCATAAGGGATCACCAGCGGCAAAGCAAGCGAATCAGTTTTCGAATGTATCAATTTGATATTATGTGCTACAGGTACCGACCAATCGGTATTGCCTATCATATATTCAAAAAGGGCAACTATCGTCATTTGCCGGCGATCTGTTCGCTCAGTGGCAAATTTTCTGCCGGTCCAATCATCACACGTGTTTCGTTTAGCAAGCTGGCCAATATCTTCTACCAGGAAAGCATGTTCGGTAATAGTTTTTTTAACCCCGCTGCTATCCTTATATTCCATATTGAGCAATCGCACCCGAAAGCTTTTATCTGTGATCATATTATATATTTTGTAGATCATGTACTCCTTAAGCAAATTTTGATCATCCGATTTCCTCGGCATACAGGCGCTTACCAGTTTCAGCATTTTCAACTTATAAAAAGCAGCTGAAGGATTCTTTTTATAGATAAGCTTTAAAGGGGGCAAATAACAATATCCTCTCCTGAAATGACCCCTTACTTCGATCAATATGTGGTCGTTAATATTTGAGCTATCCAGCTTACAGGAAAATGCAGCCGGGAATTTGTAACCCAACTTATCCTTTTGGGCCATTACCTTTTTCATATTAAATGTAAGCGTTGCATTTATCATTGAGGTATCCTGGAAGAACTTTATCTTATCAACTTGTTGGGCATAAGTACTGCTGACGCTTACAATTGATAAAAACAAGATCGCTGCGGAAAAACGTTTCATGGGCTGTTAATTAATTGTGAAAATCAAGATGTAAGGATATCGTATTAAACCTGATGAAATTAGGAATAAATCGAAAATAAAAATAATATCTTAGATACGGCTAAAGAAACAAAAACCGGAACATTAAAATGCAGAACGAAAATTCACCGGCCGAACCAACCGAAAGCAAAACCGGCTATGCCTCGCAATTAAAAAAAAGCAAACACCATTTGCGCGGGATACAAACCATGTTCAAAAACTCCTCATCCAACCATCAGCGGTTAAGTGCTATGGCGGATAATAAGGCGTTTATTATGATTACCGTGAACTCCATTATAATATCGGTGGCCATAGGTTTGTTTATTACCAATTTGGGGAAGACTTATCATCTTATTTATCCCACAATAATAATATTATGCGTTAACATGCTTGCTATCATCTATTCGGTACTGGCAACCCGGCCAAATATACCAAACGGTACATTTACAAAAGAACAGGTGGATAATAAAACCGTAAACCTGCTGTTTTTCGGAAGTTATTACAAAATGGACTTAAAGGATTACGAGTACGGCATTCGCCGGATGATGGATGACAGCGAGTTTTTGTATGCCAGCCTCATCAAAGACATCTACTGGCAGGGCAAAATACTGGGGCGTAAATTTCGCTTGCTGCACATATCCTATAACATATTTATGTACGGGATAGGCCTATCGGTGGTGGCTTACCTGGTTGCTATCTTTTTTTAAACTATTTGCCGTGATGTTTGTGTTTTTTGTGATGCTTTTTCTCTTGTTCCTGCACATCCAAAACCAGTTTATCCGAGCCGCCTTCGCCCCGTTGCTCCAGGTCATATAATAACCCTTCGTCAGAAAGATCAAGCGTATGTGAGTTTTCCCAATCGTAATGCGCTATTTTTTTCAGGCGTTCAACAATATCCTCATCATGCACCTCGATTGCCAGTTCCCTGCGGTGGTCGAAGCTTCCCGGCGCAAGGTTGATCGATCCTATAATAGCCCGGCAACCATCAGCAAGCAGCATTTTACCATGCAGTTTCAGGTGCTTTAACTTATGGATTTTGATACCCATATCATCCATAATTCGCAGGCCGCCCACGCCTTCTACTATTTTTTCCTTTTTCAGCGTATGCGGTGGTGAGGCCATAATATGAACTTTAACACCCCGGCTTGCTGCGCGTACAATACGTTCAATGATCACCAAATCCTGGAAACGTTCATTTTGAATAAAAAGAGTGTGCTTGGCATGATCAATAAACCTGGCAATCCGCGCCCTGCCGTTCAGGCTGCACCATATCAGGAGCGATTCCTCACCCGGGTCAAAATCTGTTCGGTGCCAGTCGGCGTCAAAGCAAAGCATGATCTCTTTAACCTCATTCAGATTAGAAGTAATAATAGCGTAGTCCCTTGTTTCGGTTAGGTTTTTAGTTTCCCAGTTTAACGATTTTACAAAAGCCAGCTTCTCATCTACGATCATAGACTTCTCATGGGTGATAATGAATATAGGGTTGCTGTCCCTTACCTCTATTCCGGCCGCTTCCAGTTTAGTGCGCGTATCTTCATTTTCCTCTTCACCGCTCCTGCGCGACGGGTTAAGCATCACTTTTACTTCAACACCCCGTTGTTTTGCCGCGATAACTGCTGCCAATAGTTCAGGGTCCGAAAACAGGAACATTTTGATGTGTATTGACTTTTCGGCATTGTTGATAGCGTCAACAATTGCTTGTACGGTATCATCCGGAAAGACGAGGATAGAACGATGGGACATGTTATTAAACCGATTCTTTTAACTACTAAAACAGGCTGGTAAGCTACGAAATAATTTTGTGCGGCGAATGCTTCGCTGCCGACTGCAGCGCATAAAGTTCAGCATAAAGTCCACCTTTTGACAGAAGCTCGTCGTGCGTGCCCTCTTCTGCGACGTAGCCTTCATTCAGCACAATTATTTTATCCGCATCGGCAATGGTATTCAGGCGGTGCGCTATGGTAATAACAGTTCGTCCCTCCATCAATTGCTCTAACGCTTCCATCACTACTTTCTCAGCTTCGACATCCAACGATGCAGTTGGCTCATCTAATACCAGGATAGGCGAATTACGCACAACGGCGCGGGCGATGCCAATGCGCTGCCTTTGTCCGCCGGATAGGGTCACACCTCTTTCACCCACCAATGTGTCATAACCATGCGGCATCCTGCTGATAAAGCTATGCGCATTTGCCATTTTAGCGGCTTCAATAATTTCTTCTTCGCTTGCATCCGGCCTGCCGTAGGCTATGTTTTCGCGGATCGACCCATAAAAAAGGGCGGTATCCTGCATCACAAAACCGATTTGAGAACGCAGGCCGTCGAGGGTAAAATCAGTAATATCCCGGCCATCTATCAGTACCCTGCCATGCCTTGGATCATAAAAACGCGCAATCAAACTTACCACTGTGGACTTTCCGCAGCCGGTCGGCCCGCAAATACCAACTCGCTGGCCCCGGTCAATGGTCAAATGGATATCTTGTAAAACTGGCTCATCCAGATTATAGGCAAATGACACATGTTCGAAAGAGATATTTCCTTCGAGCTTTCCGGGATCAACCGCGTCCGCCCGTTCAGATACCGTGATATCCGTATCCAGTATAGCCTGTATGCGCTCTATTGCTATTGTTGCCTGCGCCATGGTACTGGTCATTTTTGCAAGGTCCTGCACAGGCGAGAAGAATTTATTCATGTACCACAGGAATACCGTTAGCGAACCCACGGTCATTACGTTTTTCAGTACGAGATCAGCGCCGCGCCACATCACCAATGCGATACAAATGGATATTGAGATGGTCATTACAGGAGAAATGACGGATTTTACGCGCCTCGCCTTCAATGCGGCGCCAACGGTTTCGAGGCTCACTTTTTTTAGGCGGTCTTCTTCCAGTTCCTGCCTGCCGAAAGCATTTATCGACCTAATGGATTCCAAACCGTGCTGTAGTACCGCCAGCATATCGCTCTGATCTTTTCGCACTTCACGCGTTGCCTTTTTCATTAGTTTTTTGAAACGCGAAACAAATAGCAGCAGAAATGGCGTAAAGGCAATTGCTACCAGTGTAAAACCCGAATTGAGAATGAACATAAACGATAGCATGCCTATTATGGTGAGCGAATCGACGATAATGTTCATCAGCGTTGATGAGGCAAAGTCCTGTATGGTGGAAACATCGGTTGTTATGGTACTAAGTAATTTACCGGTTTGGTGTGTGTCGTAGTATTCCAGCGAGAGGCGTTGCAAGTGGTGATAGATACGCTTCCGGAGATCGTTAGACACATATTGCGCCACACTTTCGGTAAAGTAATTGTCGAGATAGCTGGCAAGAGACCCTATTGCCGCCATTACGATCATGCTGATAGCCGCCACCGCCGCAAACTGTATCTTGTTCTCTCCCGGGAAAATCGCATCCATCCAGGCAAGCCATCCCGGCAATTTATGATGACCGATAACATTATCAATAACTATCTTCAGGGGCCAGGGTGTAGCCAGGCTCATACTCGTTTCAACCAGCATGGCGACAAATATGATCAGCAGCCACTTTTTGTAAGGCCGCACCAAAGACCAAACCAGCTTGGCTAAATTTTTTGATGAGAGAATATGCGGAGAGATTGGATCAGAAGGACTATTTGGATCTGCAAAGTCGGCTTTCATTAAACCAAATATAACAAATACTTTAATTAACAAAGGTTCACAATCCCTGCCTTAGGCTTACTGGTGTGATATTTTAATGCGATTAAAAACTTTTTATTAGCATGTTTGCGTCAAAAATGAAAAGCCATGTTGATTAAAACGATCCGTCTTACGCTAATTTTTTGCTCATTTATTTTATTGCCTGCGGTATCCCCGGCACAGGAGATCACCATCAGGGATCCCCAAATAATCATGACGCTCAACTATGGTGCGCAAGCCCGCGTTACTTCGCTCATCGTCAACGGGCAAAAAGTGATAAGTGGTTCTGATGGCATATATACTTCGGTGAACGTCGGCGGGACGACCTATTCATCGCTGCATTTGAAACAAGCACCAAGATTGATTAAAAACGGCAATATCATCGAGCTTAGCGGCATCACCTACGGCAGCGACGAATTTAAAATTAAGGAAAACTGGCTGTTTAATATCAGTGGTAACAATATCAAATGGACGATAGAAAGAAGTTGCGATAAACCCCTAATTGCCGACGAATCCGCTGCCCCGGTGTTCAACTTTGATAGCATTAATACCTGGGAAGGCGCTTACCAAGGGTACGGGGGTTTAGCATGGTTCTACCTCTTCAACGAGAAGTTGTGCACCTATGGCGTTCATACACGTTCATCCGATTTTTGGAACAGCAAAACCGGAAATGGATTAAACATTACCGTCGATGCACCCGGCAAAAATGTGGCGATGAAATATTCGCGCACAAACGATGATAAACTGGCTTATACCATTACCACGTCTGTTAAAGAAATGTTGCCTAAAATGGATAGCGGAACTAACCGTAGAAGGTTTGTACGAGGTCGCACTGATGTGTGGGCGCCTTTTACTAATCCTGCCGGAATAAGCAGGCAAACCATAATCTTAAGCTATTTTGATTTTCAGCAAAAATATGGCAGGGGCAAATTTAAAGGTGTTGACGGTAACCAGGTGAGCGGCGTGCTGAACACTATTGCCCGGATTGGTGTAATTGACTCCCTGCACTTTGGCGGGAACAGTTGGCACACACCCTACGGCCCTATTTGCCTGCACGAACAATATATTGCTCAATTAGGGCTCGGAATTAACGATCCTAAATACCTGCAGGGCTATCAAAGCTGCCTCGATTTTTATTGCAAACATGCTATCAAACCAGATGGTCGGGTTTATCCGAGATGGGCCTATACCAATGAAGATGCCATGCCCGGTCAGTTTAACAAATACGGCTTTTATGAGGCGCAATGGGGTATCTTGATGGACTCTAACCCTGACCTGGTGACCAACATCGCCGAATTGTATGATATGAACGGTGATAAACCCTGGGTTAAAAGTCACCAGGCTGATTGTGAAAAAGCTTTGGATTGGATACTAAAACGGGATGGTAATCACAACGGTCTTGTTGAGATGATGACTGACAATATGAGTCAGAAAAAAAGCAGCGATTGGATCGATATCATCTGGGCATCCTACGAAAATGCTTTTATAAACGCCAAGTTATATCATGCGCTGGTAAAATGGGCGGATATTGAACGTCAACTGAATAATGAACCAAAGGCTAAATATTACGCCGCTTTCGCTGCCAAATTAAAGGCAAGCTTTAATAAGGACATTAAAGACGGGGGCTTTTGGGATGCCGAAAATGGCTGCTATGTGCACTGGCGTGATAAGGACCAAACCATTCATGGTCGTAACATGGTTACCCCGGTAAATTTTATGGCCATTGCTTATGGTATTTGTGACGATAATGCACGAAAAAAGACCATTCTTGATAAAATTGAAGCACAAATGCAACAGGAAAAACTATTCTTTTGGCCGCTTTGTATGACAACATACGCAAAAGGTGAAGGAAACGACTGGCAATTCCCATTCCCCAATTATGAGAACGGTGACCTGTTCCTTTCATGGGGGTCTATCGGTGTAAGGGCGTACGCAAGTTATGACCCTGCGCTTGCACTCAAATATGTAAAGAATGTGCTGGAACAATACAGCAAAGACGGTCTGGCTTTTCAGCGTTATGCACGCATAAAACAGGATGGCCAGGGCGATGATATATTATCAGGCAATAGTCTTTCGATAGTTGGACTGTACCAGGCAATTTATGGTATAAACCCGCTTTATAACCGCTTTTATCTCGACCCTCATATTACACCAGAACTTGCAGGCACTTCGCTCAACTATAATTTCCGCGGTAAGCGCCTAACCATAGATTTAAACGAAAATAGCTACTCGGTTTCTGATAAAAACTTCAAGATCACTTCGCCAAAGCATTTTGGATTTTACACTGCGGGTAATACCCTATTTTATTTCGACGGGAATAGTGCTAATGTTTCTTTACACGCGACGTCATCAACACATTTAGATATTACAATGCGAAATTGGACGACGGATAAAATGGAATGGCAGCAAACATCCGCAAAGCCGGTGGCTTACGTACTGCACCAGTTAAAACCCGGCGTTGCGTATCTTTTGACCATTAACGGAAAGCCTATACAAATAATAAAAGCTGATCTAAAGGGGCAATTGTCATTAAACAGTACGTCAAAAGCTAAAAATGAGGTGATTATGGTAAGGCAAAAGCAATAATTCAACATTTATCCAAATCAATTTGGTAAAAGCGATACTTTTAGGTTCAACAAAACCTGGATGACCACAATTTTAAAGAACCGGATAACTTCTATCGATTTTCTTCGCGGTGCCATAATGATCGTTATGGCGCTCGACCATGTGAGGGATTATTTATTCTTCGGCTCATTTTATTTCGATCCGCTTGATCTTACAAAAACAAGCGCTGCCTTATTTTTTACAAGATGGATCACCCATTTTTGCGCGCCAATATTTATGCTACTTGCGGGAACTTCGGCCTACCTGATGGGGCGAAGGAAAAATAAAAAGGAATTATCCGCCTTCCTGGTAAAACGAGGATTGTGGCTCATATTTCTCGAAATGATCGTGGTCAATTTTGGCTGGAATTTCAATATCACCTTCCCGATGTTTTTCTTTATTACGATCTGGGCATTGGGCCTAAGTATGATCATATTGGCTGCATTTATCCATTTGCCTATTAAATGGATATTCATTATATGTATTGTTATAGTGGCGGGGCATAATCTTTTGGATAACGTTCATGTAAACGGCAGTTCGCTTTCGGCATTCGGTTGGTCGCTCCTGCACGATCAGCGGTTTTTTAACTGGCATGGCGAAGTGCTTTTGGTGGGCTATCCCATAATCCCGCTGATGGCTGTAATGCCATTAGGCTATTGCCTCGGTTCATTATATAAAGCAGATTACGACGCTCAGAAAAGGCAGAAAACCTTATTGATGATCGGTGCAGGCGCAATCGTGGCATTCATCATTTTGCGTTACGCCAACGTATATGGAGACCCGGTAAAATGGAGCACACAAAAAAGTGCATTATTCACTTTTCTTTCTTTTCTTAACGTTAATAAATACCCGCCATCGTTATTATATCTTTTAATTACGCTCGGTGCGGCATGTTTATTCCTCGCGTTTACCGAAAAGCTAAAAGGGGCGGTTGTGAATGTGGTTTCTGTTTATGGCAGGGTGCCGATGTTTTACTACCTGATCCATATTTATGTTATCCACTTAATAGCGCTCACTGCATCGGCATTAACTACCGGGCAGAACTGGAAGATATGGTTCCTCAAAAAGCCCATTTGGTTCACTACCGATTTGAAAGGCTATGGTTTTTCGCTGCCGGTTTCTTACCTGATTTGGATCGCCATCGTAATCGCCTTATATCCTTTATGCAAGCGATATGATGCGTACAAACAGGCGAATAAGCAAAAATGGTGGCTGAGTTATTTGTAGTACCGTTAATTGGCCAGGTTTAGAATTAAGGTGCCTTTTTCAGGATATATCTTGAAAACATCATCGCCCTCAGATTTAGCAAACGTGCCTTTTGATGCTTTTAAATGATAACTCATGCCCTGAAAAGAACAGTCTATTTGATGCGTACTAATTTTAGCAAAAGGCAGTTTTATTTTCTCAGCGACCGCCAAATCCAGGAACCAGTTAATTGGCGTATTACCCTCAACTTTCATTTTTATTTGCCGTTCGTCCATATCGATGATCACATTGCCATTACCTGAGTTCAAAGGCCATACAATATGCAGTTTGCCGGGCAAGGGATTAGTTATTACAGGGTTGCCCCCTTCTAAAAGGATTTCTTTTCCACCGATAGCAGCTTTGAATCTTAGCCCGGCCAACTGATTTGCTTTACTCCACAAATAACCATCGACAAAGGGCAAGGTAAAAAATGTGCATTCATTTGATGTTGCTTTTTTCGTTTCATAAACCGACGGGAAATTCTCATTAAATAAATGAATATCCCGGAATCTGAGTGTGCCATTTTCCCACAACAAATTGGCGCGATAGAATCTGCTATCAAACCAAACCGTTTTCCGGTCGCTGCCTTCGACATCATTGTTTACAGTGACCGAAGTTGCCGGAGTTACCTTATAATGCTGCTTAAACCACTTGCCTGATGCTGCCAATGTTTCCACCGTTATCTTATGCTCATCCCTAAGTTTCGCAATAAGCGGCATTTGCAGCTCAAACCCTTTGGCCATGGCGTCCCAGGTAAAGGAGTTTTCCTGCCCTGCCTGGGTATAAGCAAATGCCATTGGTTCGCCTTCAACAAATTGCTTAAAATACCAGTTCACCCAGGTTGAATCGCCGCCACCAAATTTATACACCGGTTCAAGCGTCACTACGCCCTGCCTGCTGGTGCCGAGTCCATTATCATATTGACGAACCGGGTCGCTTCCAAGCATCCTGAAAATCGGAACAGGTATTTCATTTGCCTCATGCTGCGCCGGCATATACGAATTTATTTTGCTGGGATAATACGCCTGGTTCCAGTAACCGCCCCAAAGCGTGTACCCATCAGTGCCATATTGATCCTTACAGTTTGCAGAAGCGACGATATGGTATTTTTGATATAAATAATTGAGCGTATGCGCATCAATAAACCACGATGCTACTGACTTGGGGTAATAGCCAAATATCTTCTTGAAATCCCGCATATAAACATCTGCCAGCTTCTCACGCTCTTTAGGAGTATATCCTGTTGAGAAACCAATATTCGCACGCCAGTCCCAAGGATAGCGGCCACGCCATTTTAAGCCTGTGTGCTCAACCAGCGGCTGTGGAATTTCCCACCAGGCACCTATCTCGAACGATTCACGCGGAAGCGTTTTTAATAATTTCTGATAACGCGGGTCAAGCAAAGCATCATACTGCAACAAAAAAGTACCGCCTAACTTGTACTTTTTCATGATGGCGACTTGCTTAACTACTGTTTGGTAAAGCACATCTTCGGTAATAGCCGAATCCCGCGGTTCAAGTAAGCGGATAAAATTGACGATGTTAACTATTCGGGGTTTAGAATTTGTTTTCGCTTTTGAATTGTGATTGGTAAACGATAACAGTATACCTGCACAAAGCAACCCGACGCCAATAAATCCGATCAGCCTAATATTCCTTATCCTTTTCATCGATGCAATTTAAACTTATATCTGCTGATTCGACATATTCTGTTAGTGAACAAGGATTAAACCTAATAAACTTGGATTATATTTCTTCATCGAACTCTTCACAAAAAAAGCGCCTTCCATCTCACAAGGAAGGCGCCGATCAATCAACTGTAAATCTCCGCACTCATTATACTGCGGGTATCTTATCGATAGGCGGACAGCATGAACTGAGTTCTTTCCATCCATGCCTGATCTTTATTTAAATCTCACTCAACCTCGCATATAATTCAGCTATACACGCTTCGTCCAGAAGCCATTTGTGCTTTGTTATTTCCTTCTTGCTCGCGGTCCAGTCATGCGATAAAAAGCCGTTGGCATCGCGGCTATTTTGCCACGCATAATCCAGATCGTGATGGATAGCATCCAGGTACTTAGGATTTCTATCGACCCTATACAATGCGTCATAACCCCTGAACAACACCGTGACGAACCAGGGCAGGTCAATTTTCAGGCTTAAATTGCTATCATGTTGCTGGCCATGGTAATAGTCGAATGCTGACTTTGCAGCGTGTTGCGCTTCCTGCAGATATTTCTCCTCCCTGGTAAACCGGTATAAAAGAACAGATGCTTCAATTACTGAACCGGTGTTATAGCTCCAAAAGGTTGGATTGATAGTTCCATCTTTCACTTTTTTATCGTTATAATACAGACCATTCGGGGCTTTCAGGTTGCTCTGCATCCAGTTATAGAAACGCTCACCCCATTCGAGATAGGATTTGTCTGAAGTAGCCTGGTAAAGTTTTAGCGCTACCAGGAGAGCCATACCGTTACTGCAGGCGGGCTTTTGGTCATGGTGACCTTCGACCCAATACACACCCCCGCCCAATTCCTCTGTCCAGCCGCTTATAATAAATTTGAAGGCTACCTTAGCCCGTTCAAGATATTCCGGTTTTTTAGTATTTAAATAGGCCTCTGCATATTCGATTCCTACCAAGCCATTGTCATCATAATAGCGGTCCGATTTTTCCATTGCAGTCGGATAAGCCTGGTAACCCGGCGGCACACGTGAATTGTCTTTATAAGCTTCCATGCCTACAACCAAAGAATCCAGGTATGGAACATATTCGCGACGGACTGAAGGATTGTGAAGCATCGCGTTGGTTGCAGACATCATCCCCGAGAAGGGCCACAGAAAGCTAACTTCTTTTACTTGAACAGCGCTTCCCTCAACATAATCGACCTTACCGGCTGTATCCCGCGGAAAATATTCCAGGAAAAGGCCGGGGTATTTTTTAACCCTATAGTGATCCCAGATTTGTTTGTACATTTTTTGAGCCCTCGAAAGGCATGTTTGCTTATCCGACAAGCTTTGTGCCTTAACAGTCACCGAAAAAACTATCAGCAAGGCAAGTAGAGCCGCCAGACGACGGTTGGATGTTTTATATTGTAGCATGAGCTTCATTTATTGTTTCTATAAAAAATCAAGATAAAATCCTCAATAATCTTGACTTCATGGTTCCTGTCTCGGGATTCTTAGTCCTTATTGGTTTGAGGGTGGCGGATTTTTAGTTCCCCAGGTTTTATTAGGTTCTTTACCCATTTCAAAGCTTAATGTTCCGCCAGTCATCAGCTTATGTCTGAACATCCAGCAATTCTGGAGTTTAGAACCGTTAAATGCTGCCGACTGAACATAAACGTTCTCTGCGGAATTATTTTTTGTTTGCAATACCAGGTGGCGCCCATTGCTCAGCTTGATCTCTACACGATCAAAAAACGGGCTGCCAAACTCGACGATCGGCTGCTCATCCGTAAAGCCTTTCACATCAAATAAACCCAGTGCGGTCATCACATACCAACCGCCCATCTGGCCCTGGTCCTCATCCTGGCCATACCCGTAACCATGGATAGGATCGTTGCCATAAAAACCATTGCAAATTTCGCGTGTCCATTTCTGGGTAAGCCACGGCTTGCCTGAAAAGTTGAACAACCAACTGATATGCAGGCATGGCTCATTACCATGGTTATAAATCGAGCTGACACCGGCAAACGCGTCGATGGTTTTACCGCCTCCGAAACCCTCGTCCTTCGATTTTTCGAAGATGTCGTTCAGGTGGTTATTGAAGTAATCTTTACCCTGTAAGCCAATTAATGCAGCAGGATTCTGTGGAACAAACAAAGTATACTGAACCGCGTTCCCCTCCTGGTAACCGCGCCATGGCGCGTACGGATCAAATTTGTTGATGAAATTTCCGCTCGCTGTTTTGGGTTCGATCAGTTTGTTCTCAGGGTTGTAAAGCAGGCGCCAGCCATTGGAATATTTGATGAGCTTTTTATAGTCAGCTGTTTTTCCCAATGACCTGGCCATCTGTGCAGCGGCAAAGGCGCTGAAACTATATTCAAGCGTGTGCGATGCAGAAAAGTCCGAGCCCGTCGAATCCGTAATAAAATCACCACCCTTGTATTCAAGGAACGGCACGTAGCCATACTGAACGAATGCTTTGACATCCATTTTTCCTGAACCAGGCTTCCTGTTGCGCCACTCCAGTTCATTAGCGCGAACCGCCTTATACGCCTCGTTGATATCATAATCCCGTATGCCTGCCTGGTAAGCCGCAGCAATAGTGAGGCCTACGAAATTGGTGCCCACACCCGATACATATTCGCTGTTTGCAATACCGTCCCCAAACCACCCTTTATCCCTGTATAGCTGCAATTGTGTATGTATAAAATCCTCATAGAAATCGGGATACGCCAGGGACCATAACTGGGTCAGATCCCAATATCCTCCCCAAATCGCATCGGTATTAATAAAGTTGTATAACTTTCCGCTTGGCGCGCGTTTCAGATGACCGATCTGCCCTCCATGCTTAGGGTAGTCGCCATTAATGTCGCTGGCAACGCCACGTCCCAGCAACGCATGGTACAAGCCGGTGTAGAATTTTACCACCTCGGGCTCGTTTTTGCTCTGAACGTTTATTTTTCCAAGCTCCGTCTCCCAGTTTTGGATCGCTTTTTCTTTCGCCTGGTCGAAGCTTAACATTGATCCTTCTTTAGCCAGGTTGAGTTTTGCATTTTCCTCGGATGTATAAGAAAGGCCTACTTTGATGCCTATCTGCTCGCCTTCGTTGGTTTTATAATTGAGAAACAGTCCTGCTCCCCGACCGCTTTCCTTTTTTGAGTTTTCATGGATGGTATTATCGACAAAAGAGCCAACGCTGACCGGTGCTTTACTCAATTCCCCGTAAATAAACATTGACACCTTGCCGTTCGGGTCGTATTTCTGGACGTATTTCGGATAAGTTTCGACAAATCCTGCAAAATGTGTTTTGTCGATCATATGAATTTCGGCGTTCCTTACCGGGCCACTCTCCCCCTGCACGTGGCCGATATCAAATATCAGGTGCGCCTCATCGCTCTTAGGAAACGTATATCGGTGAAATCCTACACGTTTTGTGGCTGTCAATTCTGCCGTAATGTTGTAATCGTCAAGCAACACTTTATAGTAGCCGGGTATCGCTACTTCGTTCTTATGGTCAAATCTCGACCGGTAGCCCGAACCGGGAGTATCCAACCCACCAGGGCGTACCTTTAACGGACCGACCGTCGGCATAAAGCTTACACCACCGACCTGCCATTCATGAAAATGCACAAAGCCTTCAATCGAATGATGACGGGGATCGTAACCGACCACTTCCCAACCTTGTGCATTTCCATAATGGCCGTTTGTTGACGGTGCCAGTTTAGCCATGCCTTCCGGTACGGCTGCTGGCGTAAAAAAGAACCAACGGCTATTGACTGACCCGATCCTGGGATCAACATATTTGCTTAAATTTTGCGCAGTTCCCAAACTTGAAAACTGCATAAATACCAGGACCGCACAAGCAATTCTTACTATTTCTTTAATAATCTTTGAGCTATATCGCATCACCATAGGTTTATTTGTATTTTGATAATAGAACCTGCACACGCTGCATCCATGCCTGGTCAACCCCTTCCATGTTAGTGTATTTGCCAACTCCGTCCAGTCCTGCATATTGATAATAACCATTATTAGTCGGATTTTTCAAGACAACATTGATCAGGTCAATATTCGCCTTGGCATAGGTCAGCCAGGTGCTGTTTCCATCGGTTTCATATAAGCGAATAAAAGACTGGGATGCCCACCCGCAATAGCAAGGGTTAACCCTCAAATCGCTTGTATTAAAAATAAAACCATTATAGTTAGCACTATACAACGTTTTTATCATCGATTGCGCCAAAGCTTCCGCTTTAGCCACATAGGTATTGTCATTCATTGCTTTTGCCCAAAGCAGGTCTGCCTCCAGCATGATCGCATTATCATAAGTGAACTTCTGGGTGTCCGAATTGCCGTTGCTTTCGATCTGCCAGAAATATAAGCCTGTGCTGCTTTCATACATTTTGGTGTTCAGCCAGGTATTAATTTGCACTGCCCAGTCATGGTATACGGATTTGCCGGTGATCTGGTAGAGGCGCAGGAACAACTGCAGCGCCACCCCGTTTGACTGTGTTGGTTTAACTGTTTTCTGTGTGCTCCACCAGAAGCCACCTCCAAAGGTGTTATCCCAAAGCCCGCTGTTCATCAGCCATTTGGCACAATTTTCTGCTGCAGTTAAATATTGTGTTTGGGTGCTGCCTGTCGTTACATCGTAAGCTGCCAGGAATGTTACACCGGTAAGAGAATTATCGTCGACATATTTGTCACCGGCGGCGCCTGATCCATCGAGATTCGCCGCCGCAAAAAATCCGCCGTTGGCGTCATTTTTATCCCATAAGTTTTGCAGCCAGTTAAATGTATTGTTCATGTTTGCCGCATAGGATTGATCGCCATTTGCAACCATCGCGGCATCGGCATATAACTGACTGGCATTGTACCATTCAAAAGCCCCGGTAGTGTTTGTTGTCGTATTTACGCGGTAACTGCCATAAGCGGTTAAGTAAAAATTTGAAATAAAGCTATGGGTGCTTTTGGCATTGTTGAAGTAAGGTGAAGTAACCGGAGGCGTCGTTCCGCCATGATTACCTGTAGTATCCGTGTTATTCGGTACCGGGTTTACATGCGTCTTTCCACAGGACATCAACAATATGCTCAGAATCGCGAGGTGAGCCAACAATTTCTTTTTCATATAGGTCTATGTTAAACACGCCCGCAGGTGAACTGAGCGGGCGTGTTTTCAATATTACAAATTAATTAAATGCCGCAGCCGTATGGGTATATGGCCCGGTGGCCTGGAATAGCAGATCGACTTTTACATTGTGCATATCAGCCGCCGCCGGAAATTTATACGTATTGCTCCACTGATCATTTGAAGCCGGAACAACGTAAAAATAGCTGGCTGGTTGCCCGGCCGGGTCAACGTTGTCCACGTTCGTGCTTCCCCAGTATTCAAGCCCGTCATCGGTATGCAAAATAAATTTATAACGCTGGTCCCTTCCCCAGGAGAACTGGAAGAACGTTACAGGGATTTTCGGATTTTCCCAGGTACCGTTGCCGATATAATCCAGTGTACCAATCTCGGCATTGTAAGCTGACATATATAAACCAACCGAATCAATGCCCGTGAGCTTCGTGGTTGCAACATTAAAATTCAGGACAATCCGGTACGTCTTTTTCGCCGCCGTTACCGTCGTGTTGCCGGTTCCTAATTGCAATACGCCTTTATCGTCAATATAATAGTTGGTACCGCTTCCATCAGCCTTATCCGAAAGATGATAATCCCCTGGTTTAAGCGAGGTATAGGATTCAAACACACCGTTAGAAACCTGCTTCATCTGGATAGAACCACCTTCTGTTGCTGTACCACTTAAATAAACCGCTGCAGGCAATACTGCAAAACCGGCGGGACGTGTTATGGTTATTGACCGTTTTTGTGCGCTTAACTGTGAATTGGTGGCCAATGAGACGATCACCGTCCATTTCATGCTGCCTGTGGACGAAGAGGCAATACCGGCCAGCGATGCTATCTTGTTTAATGTATCCTGGCTGATGGTAGCCTGTATTTGTGCGCCGCCACCATCCGAAAGAATTTTATAAACAGGATGTGTGAAATCTCCGCCGGATTTATCGAACGCCACTTCATATAACACAGGATCGGGCGTAGAGGTAGCCTGCCACTGGAATATTACATTACCACCGCCCGGGCTCAGAGAAAAATCTGCCTGGTTGGCCGGCGCTGTCAGCGTTGATACGGCGCTGACATTGGTATTAAGTTTATGTTCATCCTTTTTGCAGGAAGCCAGGGCTACAATGGTTATCAGAACCATACTGCCCAATTTGAATATCGATTTCATGATTATTTCTTTATATAGGTTAGTAGCCCGGGTTTTGAGTTAAATTTTTATCCAATAGAGTTTCGTTAAGCGGAATAGGCCATAAGTAGTCCCTTTGCGGATTGAATTGTCTTTTTTGGGCCCTGATATAGCCATTGTCCGTACTTGGGTCACCGGAGAACTGTGCACCGTGGGCATAGCCGTTCAATACAATATTTCCAAGCTTCCAGCGCCTGATGTCGTCCGTACGCAGACCCTCCATAGCCAATTCAACACGTCTTTCACGTCGAATGATCACGGTCATATCTGTGTTCCCGGGGTAGTTCAGTGCATTAGGATCGGTAAATCCAGCCCTTGCACGAAGCGCGCCTATGGTCTGGCTCCAAACCGTAGCGTTCATCTGTCCAAGCGCATTTTGCGCCTCAGCATAGTCCAAAAGGATCTCCGCGTAACGGAACAGGTGCAGATTATTACCAGATTGGAAGTTCGCTAACGAACTTGGATCGAAATATTTCCTCCAGTAATAACCGGTTGGCGATGAGCTTTCAGACGTTTTACTGTATTCATCCGGACCAGGTTGAACCGGATCAGTTCCCGGCTTAATGTAGATAGTCTTACTTGGCCCGTTAACATTACCCTCACCGTTCCAGGCATATTTATCATATACCACAGTTGCGGTTAGCCTCGGATCACGATTGACATAAGGATTGGCTTCGCTATAGCCTGAGCCCGCCTGGCTGATACTGTCACCGTTCAGCATAATATAATCATTCACCAGTTCCTGGGTTGGCGCAAGTGCGCTGACACGGCCGCCTATACTCCTTGGCGCGAAGTCCCAGAAGTTTGTCCAGGTACGGGTAGTTGCAGGTACATACTGGAGCGACAATATGGTTTCGGGATTTGATTTGTTGGTTTGGGGATCATTGAATAATGCTTCATAATTCGGCGCCAGGGAATAAGTGCCGTTGACACTTTGATTAATGATCAGCTGATCACAAGTGGTTACTACATCTGCCCATTTGCCCTGGTAAAGCAGCACCCGTGCTTTAAGCGCAAGGGCTGCACCTTTCGTAATTCTTCCGTTTTCTGCAGCGGGCAGTTGATCTTTCGATGGAAGAGAAGCAGCGATCGCGTCCATTTCGCTGGCAACAAATTGGTAAACTTGAGCCTGGGGTGTTTTGGTTACAACTTTCGCCTGGTCTTCTGTGATATTGTTATTGATCAGCGGAACATCACCATACCATTTAGCAAGGTTAAAGTCTTCAAAAGCCCTGATAAAGCGGGTTTCGGCCTTCAGACGAGTTAAGGTCGCTGCATCCAATGTTTTGTTCTGGTCCACAAAGGCCAGGAATTCATTGCATGATTTGATGGCAGAATAATAATTTGCCCAATCGTTCTGAAATTCCGATGTTTGGGAGTTTGCCGTTCCACTGCCGATCAACAGCAGGTCGCTGTTGTTAGCCGAATAAGCGTTGTCTGATGTGCCTTCCAGGTTAAAGTACAGATTGCTGTTATACATCAGGCTGTAATTATTATTCAGCGCATTGTAGACATTGGCGCTGGTAGTCCAAAAGTTCAGGCTGGAATATTGATCGTTCGGAGCAATATCCAGCTTTCTGCAACCCGACGATATCGCCGCCGCAGCTAACAGAATGGCTATATTTTTTAATCTTTTCATGATTCTTTCTTGTTGATATGTATTAAAAGGTTACGTCAAGGCCCATTCCATAGAATTTCGGTAACAGGTACTGGCGCGCACTGTTAGAAGACGTGCCCGCAGCTGTCACATTATTATCGAACTCACTCGTTTCAGGATCAATAAAATTGAGTTTTGACAGCGTCAGGATGTTTTGACCGATCACAGAAACCCTCAGGCGGTCAATACCGATTTTCTGACTAAGCTCCTTTGGAAGCGTATAACCAATGTTGATATTTTTCAGGCGGACATAGGCCGCATTAAATTTATACAAGTCGGAACCGGTCCTCCAGTTATTGGTGTTAGAGGTGGAACCGATGGTTGCCAGTCTCGGGAACCTCGCGTTCGTATTTTCCGGTGTCCAAAAGTCAAGCATGTGATCATACACTGTAGCGCCGTAGTTATAGTGGAACGGCTCTACCAATTCGCCTCTCAGGAATTCATCCCTTTTTCCCACACCCTGGATGAATGCGGTTAAATCGAATCCGGCTACCGCTATTCTGTAGGTGAAGCCGAAAGTATAATGCGGAAATGGATCTCCAAGGTAAGTTTCATCTTTTGAATCTATTTTTCCATCGCCGTTCAGGTCCTTAAATTTCAAGTCTCCTACGCCTACAACTGCACCAGCCGGTTTCGGATAGTTATTTACGTCGTTTTGGTTTTGAAAGTAGCCATTGGTCTGATACCCATAATACTCTGTGATGGGATGGCCAACCTGGCGGATCAATTGCCAAACGTCCTCATTATAGGTGATCTGCTGGGTACCCCCGGTTAGTTGGAGCAGTGTATTCTTGGTATTGGCGACGTTTGCACTAAAGCTTTGCGTCACCTTACCTGTTTTCAAAGTATAAGTAAGCTGCACTTCCCAACCCTGATCTCTTACTTTGGCAACGTTAGCAACCGGAGGTGCTGCGCCAAATAACGCCGGTACGTCGAGTGGCTGCTGCTCGATATCGCTGGTGACTTTATTGAAGTAATCAACAGACCCTGTCAGTGCGTTGTTGAAAAAACCGAAGTCAGCACCGATGTTAAATGTAGCTGCGCGTTCCCAGGTCAGGGCGGCATTTGAAAGGTTAGTACCTGCTCCGCCCTGGAGCACATTATTAAAGCCGTAAGCGGCCGGATAATTGAAATAAGTTGTTTGGTAGGTATAGTCACCTGCCGTTTGATTATTACCAACCACACCATAAGTAACTCTCAATTTCAGGTTATTCATCGTTTTCCTGATGTTTTCCATGAAGGGTTCGTCTGAAATAAGCCAGCCCGTGTTCACCGATGGGAAAAAGCCATTACGGTGTCCTGCCGCAAACTTGGACGACGCGTCGTCGCGAAATACAAAGTCCAGGAAGTATCGGCCCTTATAGCTATAGTTCACACGGCCGAACGCAGAAAGAAGGCTATTTGCGTCAACAGCAAGACTATTGTATGAATTGGTTTGATCGATCAGCGTGCCGGTGGTTGACGTACCGAACGTCGGATCAGTCAGTGATTTCATTAATTGAAAACCGCGCTCATAATAATTCTCACTGGACACACCAAGTGTTGCACTTATGTTGTGGTCCTGGTGGAATGTGTGGTCATAAGATGCATAGAGCTGCGTGTTGAAGGCATTCGATTTTGCATTGTTGTCAAATGTCGTCAGGTCATTGCCATATACACCACCCGGAACGTAATTCACTTCGGTCCTTCTGAAGAAATTACCATTGTTTTGGATCGTTCCGCCAAACACGCCTGTTAATTTCAGATCATTCGTGATAGTCAGTGTACCGTTCAAATTACCAAATATCCGGTCATTGTCTGCCTGGTTCCAGCCACCTTGTTTTAAAACACCATATTCATTGTACTGAGACGCTACGGTGTTGGTCAAAAAGTTGCCCTGTGCATTGGTCCAGCTATAATTGGCGGGAACACGGTTCGCATCAGCAATAATGTTATTATCGCCTACGCTGTTGGTCTTATTCCGGGTCTTGGTATAGTCTAATATTCCGTTGAATTTGAATTTACCTACAACGCTGGTTTGATTAAGGCGGAAGTTATATTTCTGATAACCGAATTTATCGCCCGAACCGCCGTTGCCTATAAAATTGCTTAGCTGGTTCTGGTACCCCCCGGATATGAAATAACTGTTTGATGTACCGCCGCCACTGATGCTCACATTTTGGGATTGTAACGGTGCATCGTAAAGCAGGTGCTGTATATTCCAGTTACCGTCGCCCTGGGCTGCCAATTGTTGAATTTGCTCGGGCGTATACGCCGGCGGAAGGCCCGAATTTTCTAAAGCCACATTTTTGTAGTAGGCATTATCAGCCCCGCTTACCTTGTGAATCAACACGTCGGGTACCTGCAAGCCGTAGCTGCCGTTATAGGTCAGGGTGGCTTTCTGGTTGAACTTGCCGCTTTTTGTTGTCACCAGGATAACGCCGTTTGCACCCCTTGAACCATAAATGGCTGCCGAACCGGCATCTTTCAGCACGGTTACATTGGCAATATCATTCGGGTTAAGCAGGTTAAGGTCGTTAACGCTTTGAGACACAATACCGTCCACCACCAGCAGCGGGCTGTTATTTCCTGTAGTAGCCACGCCGCGGATATTGATGTTTACATTCGCTCCGGGATCAAGTGTTGATTGCTGAATGATCAGGTTTGGTGATTCACCCTGTAAGGCCTGGTAGGCATTTAATACCGGCTTATCGCCAATATCTTTCGCACCAACCGTATTTAATGAACCGTTTATGGTCGCTTTCTTTTGCGTACCGTACCCAACGACAACGACTTCATTCAGCACGTTATTTGGCTCTGGCTGCAAGGTCACATTGATGACCAACTTGCCTTCAATGGAAATCTCTTGTTTCAAATAGCCGATAAAGGAAAATCGCAATTTCCCCGAGATCTGGTTGTCAGGAATGCTCAGCACATATTTACCGTCCTTGTCGGCTATGGTTCCAATACTGGTACCGATGACCTGTATAGAAACGCCGGGCATGGGCTGACCGCGCTCGTCGGTTACCTGGCCCGAAATAGAAATGTTGCTCTGAACAAGCATCTTTGCTTCTTTGGTATTGCCCGCAGCATAAGCGGGTACCAACCAGGCGGCCAGCAGCAACAGCGGAATGATCCGTCTGAAGGGCTTACTGAACCGCCATCCAGATTCTCCCACTTTGAGTAATAATTTGATTCTCATAGTAATTGGTTTTGAGGGTTATGAATTGTTATAAACTTTAATTTTTTTTATAGCCGGCTGCTTCTCTGTATCCTGATCAAAAGATTTTTTCCAATATTCATCGATACTTTCCAGCGACCTTCCTTTTGTTTCGGGTATCAGTTTCCAGGTAACCCAAATTGCGGGTGAGCAAAAGAGGGCAAACAGGAAGAATGTCGCCGCAGGGCCCAGTCCCTCGAGGCTTAACGGCGTGAGCTGGCCCACGAGGAAATTCCCGATCCAAAGTGAAAGTGTTGCCAATGACATTGCTTTGCCGCGAATGCCATTTGGGAATATCTCACCGATCACTACCCAGCAAACAGGGCCGAATGAAAACGCAAAACAGGCGATAAACACAAGAATGAAGATCAATATCGCAGGCCCATGTGTCACGCCCAATGCAAAGAGCGAACCGATGCAAACCAGCGAAACAACAGCACCGATAATGCCGGTATATAACAGCGGCCTTCTGCCCCACCTGTCAACAGTAAAAATTGCTACAAACGTAAAGACAACATTGACGATACCGATCGTTACCTGTCCGCCAAGCGCATTGCTTAAGGTAAAGCCTGCCCCTTCCAATATCTTGGGGCCGTAGTAAATAACTGCGTTTATTCCGCACACTTGAGATAGGAACGGAAGCAACAAGCCGATGTACAAAGCTTTGCGATAAACAGGCTTGAACAGCTCGCTCACATTTGAGGCTGATTCATTTTTATCCATCGCTAAAAAGGCGTCGATCTCATCATCAGCCTTTTCCGCGCCATCTATTTTAATAAGGATTGCCCTGGCCTTATTGGTTTGGTTCTGTAACAGAAGCCACCTTGGCGACTCGGGAACCAGGAATAAGGAAATCAAAAATATCCCCGAGGGCAAAACGCCCAAACCAAGCATAGCCCGCCACGGTTCCGTAACAAACGCCTGCTGAAGTGTTGCATTTTGATATGCCGCATGATGAAAGCTTTCTATATAGGCATTTGAGAAATAAGCTACTACAATTCCTATGGTTAGCGCTAACTGGTAAAGTGAAACCATCATCCCCCGGTATTTGGCCGGCGAAAACTCTGATATGTACAGTGGCGAAACCATTGAAGCAACCCCGATGCCCAATCCGCCGATCAACCTGAAAACCACCAGCTGAGAGAAAGATGAACACACGGTACATCCGATAGCGGATACCAGGAATAACAAGGCCGAGAGGATCAGAACTACCTTCCGCCCATATTTATCGCTCAATTTTCCCGAAAAAGCGACACCAATGATACATCCCAGCAGGGCGCAGCTTACAAACCAGCCCTCATGCAGGGCATCCAGGTTAAAATCGTTTTTAACGAGTCCCACAGTGCCGGAGATGACAGCCGTATCAAAGCCAAAAAGAAAGCCGCCTAAAGCTGCGATCAGGCAGACCAGGTATAGAAACGCTTTTGGGCGATTTTGATTGATTGCTGATTTCATTCGTCGTCTTTAATAAATGCTTTAATAACTTTTGCGCGGGTTTTGCCGAGGTTTGTCATTTTGAAGCTACGGGTAGCTGCCGGGATGACAAAGGTTTCGGCGTACGCAAACCTTTGCTCAAATCCATCTTCAGTTTCAATTGAAATCGCTTGTCCTTCAACAAGCATCATAACAAGGCATGATTGATCTGTAGAAACAGTGACGTCATTGTCGAATTCAATCCTGTGGACATCATAAAAATGATCCTGGTGAGTAGGCAGATGAACAAGTCTCATGTCCTGTGAATAGTCCAAAATCACCGGCTTGGAAATCAGCTCGTCCTTAGCCTTCTGGCCCTTTCTTTCAAAATCGAGGTTGTTAAATGCGTGTTCTATATTTATTGGCCTTGGATTTCCCTCCAGGTCCAGCCTCAGCCAATCGTACATTTTGAAGGTGAAAATGTAAGGCGTTGCACTTATTTCAAGTACAAGGTTACCAGCTCCTGCACTATGGACGGTACCATTGGGAATGAGAAACAAATCATGTTTTTGGGCCGGATGACACTGAACAAAATCGGTCATATTCAATTCGACATTATTGGCCTGGCTGTCTTCCAGTGCCCGGCGGTATTCATCCGGATCAATATTGTCCTGGAATCCCAGGTAAACGCAGGCCCCGGGTTCACAGTCGAGGATATAATAGGTTTCATCCTGCGTGATCGATTCGCCGAATACCTCACGAATATATTTCAGCCTGGGGTGGCATTGGATCGAAAGGTTTCCCCCTTTTACGGTATCAAGGAAATCAAACCTTATAGGGAATTCATCACCAAACCGTTCCGCATGTTTTCCCATAATATCTACCCGGTTACATAACATCAAAAAGTCGAAAGAGATTTCCAAAAGATTTCCATCGCTTTCAAGGACAACACCATTCTCCGGCACGATCAGCTCAAATGACCACGCATAGTTGACTACGTCCCTGTTAAGGCCGGAGATATTGTTTTTTATCCATTGTCCTCCCCATGCGCCGGGTTCAAACCAGGGGCGGACCCTGATCACCGAAGTGCTCATTTTGGACAGGCCTGCGAGCATGTGCTCCTTTTTGACCCAACTGATGCCAGCCGGCCATTGACCATCAGCAACTATCCCTATGCGTTTTATTAATTTCTTTTTATGATCATTACACAATACCCAATCCACGAAATAATACCGCTTGTACATCCGGAACGGCTCAACCAGCCCGCTACAGCCCAGATTTCTTATAGAGCCCGCGCGCATGCGAAACTGTAGTTCGTTCTTCGGAAGATCGATATAAACCACCGGAGTTCCCCAATTCGCGAGAGCAGCCCCTGTACCGTAAAGGATATTAACATCAAACCGCAAATCGGCCAACTGATCCAGTAATGCGCGATCAAAGAGGTCTTCAATATTCAATAAGCATTTGGTACCCCAAACTGAATCATCTGCACCAAGGAAAGGCTCAATCAGCCTCTCGATCATTTCTTCCTTTTTTAGGAAATCGGCTGCGTTAATCCATCTCACGGTCAGTTTAGACCCTTCAAAACATTTTGCGAGTGCCTCTTTTACAATATCCCAAAAGACACCAACATATCCGTCTATGATAATATTCTTATGGATTTTTATCCACTCAGCCAGGGAGCTATAATCATTATGGATACGCCCGTCGCCAATATTAAAAGTCGGGTAAATGTTATAGCCGGATTGATCAGGGAAAGAACGGATCGAACCAGGCATCAAATGCTGCCCGGTTTTTCTAAACGGCATTCCTTCATCCAGTTCTAAATCAGTTAAAGCTTTCGTACTTGGCAGAATATTCATATTTGTTATAATGTATATACATATTGATTTTCAGAGTATTAAAAACACAAGCTGAAAAATTACAATTGGTCAACGAAAATTGAATTATTTGTTATAATGTACAAACATAAAGATATTTATTTCACATGCAAATATTTTTTCAAAAATATTTTTTTCATAAATTGGTAATTTTCAGGACCATTATGGCGGGCATTATAAAAAAAATTAACCCATTATGTTCGAACATAATAATAAATGCTTTACTTTGGGCCTATGAAATACGCGATAGATCATAAAAGCCCCGTCCCCCTTCACAGCCAGGCCGAGGAGCTGTTAAGGCAAATCATCAGGGACCCGGAATACAAGGGTGGCAAGATCTTACCGAATGAGGTCGATTTATCAAAGCAGCTTGCCATTTCGAGGACCACTTTGCGCCAGGCGATCAACAAACTGGTTTTCGAAGGATTGTTGATCAGGAAAAAAAAGACCGGCACCAGGGTTGCGGAATAAACAGTAATCTCTAAGTCAAATAACTGGCTGAGCTTTTCACAGGAAATGAAGCTGAGGGGGATTACAATCCGTAATTTCGAGTTGCATATCACTTGGGTGAAGCCAGATGACGAGATCGCGCGGTTCTTCGAGATCAAGAAAGATAAAATGGTACTCAGAATGGAGAAGGTACGTGGCCGCACGGAGGAGCCATTCGTCTATTTCGTCTCTTATTTTCATCCGCGGATCGGGCTAACTGGCGAAGAAGATTTTTCACTTCCGCTATATGAAATGCTGGAAAAGGAACATTCAACAATTGCAACCTTGTCGAAGGAAGAGATCAGTGCACATGCGGCTACTGCTGATATTGCCAAAAAGCTGTGGGTACACGAAGGTAGTCCCATTCTTTTTCGCAAGCGGTTTGTCTTTGACCACGGTCAGCGCCCCATGGAGTTCAATTTGGGCTACTATAAGGCCGACAGTTTTGTTTACACCGTTGAAAGCACAAGGTAGAACACAATTCTGTGACACAGTTGTAACACCTCTTCGTGAATTTTAGCAATAAATCCTTGCGAAACAGGAAGAATTTTGATGATATAGCCTCTGAAAAATGAGTAAGTAAAAAATGCCTTAAAACTCAAAAACAGGCTTAATTACTCTAAATAGGCTATTATTATGGAAAAAAAAGCCCCGCAGACGTGCGGGGCTTGATGCTCCTGAGGCTGGGCTCGAACCAGCGACCCTCTGATTAACAGTCAGATGCTCTAACCAGCTGAGCTACTCAGGAATCATTTTCCGGTTTGGAGTGTGCAAAAGTATGATTTACAGGTTAAATTCACAAAATTTATGTAAAAAAAGACTAAAGCGCTTGAAATAGAACCTATTAATAATTTTGAAAAGCCTGAGTAGTACTAAAATAGGATAGGCAAACGATTGTCTGCCTATCCTATTAGGCCTCTTTTAATTCAAATCAAACCTGTCAAGGTTCATTACTTTGTTCCAGGCGACAACAAAATCATTCACAAATTTCCCTTGTCCGTCTGCATCGCCGTATACTTCGGCTATGGCCCGTAATTCGGCATGCGAACCAAATACCAGGTCGGCACGGGTGGCGGTCCATTTGAACTCGCCGGTTTTGCGGTCGTGGCCTTCAAAACGTTCCCGCCCTTCGTCCACCGGTTTCCAGGCAGTACCCATATCCAGCAGGTTCACAAAGAAATCGTTTGTAAGCTGTCCGGGGCGCTTGGTGAACACGCCATGAGGAGAGCCGTCATAATTCGCGTTCAATGCCCGCAAACCACCTACCAACACCGTCATTTCGGGCGCAGTAAGGCTTAACAATTGGGCTTTGTCTATCAGGTATTCTTCTGTACGCACAGCTCCCCTTCTTTTCCGGTAATTGCGGAAGCCATCGGCAATAGGTTCTAAATATTCAAATGACTCGACATCGGTTTCCTCTAATGAGGCATCAGTACGACCGGGAGTAAACGGCACAGTAATATTATTACCGGCATCTTTTGCAGCTTTTTCTACTGCGGCGCATCCAGCAAGTACGATCAGGTCGGCCAATGAAACTTTTTTATCTCCCGCCTGAGTGTTAAATTCTTTCTGAATAACTTCCAGCACACCTAAAACCCTGTCTAACTGTGCAGGATTGTTGGCTTCCCAACCTCTTTGCGGAGCCAGGCGGATACGGGCGCCATTAGCGCCGCCGCGTTTATCGCCGCTGCGGAAAGTTGAGGCGGAGGCCCATGCGGTGGAGACCAGTTGCGAAACAGTCAATCCTGAGTCTAATATCTTTCCTTTCAAAGCTTCAATATCCGTATTATCTAACAGGGCGTGATCTATTGCAGGGATCGGGTCCTGCCAGATCAATACCTCAGCAGGAACATCCGCGCCCAGGTAGCGCGCGCGGGGGCCCATATCACGATGGGTCAATTTGAACCATGCACGGGCAAACGCGTCTGCAAATTGATCTGGATTTTCATAAAAACGCCTCGATATCTTTTCGTATTCGGGATCCAATCTAAGAGCAAGGTCGGTAGTAAGCATACGGGGCGCCTGTTTTTTATTGGGATCAAATGCATCAGGGATCACATCGCCCGCATTCTTAGCCACCCATTGCTGTGCACCGCCGGGGCTTTTGCTCAATTCCCACTCATAGCTAAACAGGTGCTCAAAATAATCATTGCTCCACTGTGTAGGCGTTTTTGTCCAGGTCACTTCCAATCCGCTCGTAATTGTATCTCCGCCTTTGCCTGTACCATAACTATTTCGCCAGCCGAGACCCTGCTGGTCAATATCAGTAGCTTCAGGCTCCTTACCCACATGGTCTGATGATGCCGCGCCATGGGTTTTGCCAAATGTATGTCCGCCTGCTATCAGGGCAACAGTCTCTTCGTCATTCATAGCCATACGCGCAAAAGTATCGCGGATGTCTTTAGCAGAAGCTATAGGGTCGGGGTTACCATCAGGTCCTTCAGGGTTTACATAGATCAAACCCATCTGCACGGCTGCAAGCGGCTTTTCCAGGTTGCGAGAGTGAACGTCACCTGTAGCATCATCGTCTGATACCAGTACGCCGTGGTTTTCCAGTACGCCGTGGTTTTCCTGTACGCCGCCATCGCCATGTGCATAGCGAACCTCATCGCCCAGCCAGGTGTTTTCAGCTCCCCAATATACCGCCTCATCCGCTTCCCATACATCCTCGCGGCCGCCGGCAAAACCAAAGGTTTTAAAACCCATCGACTCCATCGCAACGTTACCTGTAAGAATTATAAGGTCGGCCCACGAAATTTTATTACCGTATTTTTGTTTGATCGGCCATAGTAACCTACGTGCTTTATCAAGACTTACGTTATCAGGCCAGCTATTCAGCGGTGCAAAACGTTGCTGTCCCTGCCCTGCGCCACCACGACCGTCAGTAATGCGATAGGTACCCGCACTGTGCCAGGCCATCCGGATAAATAAACCTCCGTAATGGCCAAAATCCGCCGGCCACCAGTCTTGCGAATCAGTCATCAATGCGGTCAAGTCTTTTTTAACTGCCTCAAGATCGAGGCTTTTAAATGCTTCTGCATAATTAAAATCCTTACCCATCGGATTGGATAAAGACGAGTGCTGGCGCAAAATGCCTAATTTAAGCTGATTGGGCCACCAATCGCGGTTTTTGGTGCCGCCGCCGCCCAAATTATTTTTCATACTTCCATTATGAAAAGGGCATTTGCTGATGTCATTCGGATTTGACACCGGCTCGGATGAATTATTATTTTCCATGGGTTTTAATTTGATTCAGGTCAAATTTAAGACACTTTTTCCACGGAAAAAATCGATTATTCTTATCCTCTATAGATATTATCTATATTAATTTAAGATAATATAGGACACACATAACGATGTACTGTATAACAAGTCTGTTTTCTACCTGGTTCTTTGGAGTCCGTATATGATTTCCCGCTTAAAATCACAATATTTGCGCATATTTTAAATTTATACAGGTGAGTTTATTAGTTATTGGCAGTGTGGCATTTGATGCCATTGAAACCCCTTTCGGGAAAACAGATAAAATTGTTGGCGGAGCGGCGTCATATGCTACGTTAGCGGCATCGTATTTTAGCGATAAAGTAAAATTAGTAGCTGTTGTAGGCGACGATTTTCCGCAAAGCGAGATCGATAATTTCAAAGCGCATCATATCGATACCGAAGGTTTGCAGATCAAGCAAGGTGAAAAATCATTCTTCTGGAGCGGCAAATATCATAATGATATGAACAGTCGCGATACCCTGGTTACTGAACTCAATGTATTAGGCACTTTCGACCCCATCATACCAGACGCTTACCAGGATTGCGAATACCTGATGCTGGGCAACCTGTCGCCACAAGTGCAGCAAACGGTTATCCAACGTCTTACCAGGCGTCCAAAATTGATCGTTATGGATACCATGAATTTTTGGATGGATATTGCACTGGATGAATTATTGGCTACTATAAAACTAGTTGACGTTCTTACTATTAACGATGCCGAAGCGCGCCAGTTATCTGGTGAATATTCATTGGTGAAGGCTGCACAAAAAATATTAGCAATGGGCCCCAAATACCTCATCATTAAAAAAGGCGAACACGGCGCATTGCTTTTTGGCGAGGGGAAAATATTTTCGGCCCCGGCATTACCGCTTGAGGAAGTTTTCGACCCAACCGGCGCGGGCGACACCTTTGCAGGAGGCTTTATAGGTTATATGGCTAAAGTGGGCACCACCCATTTCGATGATATGAAGAACGCCATTATCTATGGTTCGGCCCTGGCGTCGTTCTGTGTAGAAAAATTCGGAACGGAAAAATTGAAGAACTTAACGCAGCTGGAAATATCCGAACGTGTACAGCAGTTTGTGAACTTGTCGAAATTTGAGATAAGCTGATTGCGGAAGTATTTTAATTCCGCATTTGGCAATTCGACTTCCGCATTAAACCAATCTCCCTATCGGATCAAAATTCTGAAACACCCATTCGTCATGTGGTGCGTCCGGCAATTCGGCAGTAAGGTCCTGCCCGGCCCAGTGCTCATAATGTTTGCCGTTACGCCACAACCGGCTCCGGCTAACATCGTAGATGATGCCTTTGTAAGCGATCCATACTTCGGGCTTATCCTGGCCATTGCGTAATGCCAATTGCGATCGGGTGTAAACAGGCAGTTCGTCCATCTTCAAAACTTGCCTAATTTAAAACTTATATAGTCCAAACAGCTATAAAAATGAAAAACCTGCCTAAATAATAAGCAGGTTTTCTATATGATTGAGTTTGATTAGTTTTTAGTCCTCAGCGTACACTGGTTTTTTTACGCCGTTGTCATAAGCTTTTAAGCCTTTTTTCAACAGCTTACGTGCTACGTGTATACGGGTTTTTACAGTACCGATAGGGATTTCCAGGTGATCCGCGATCTCGTGGTATTTGTGGCCTTCAAAATACATGGTGAAGGGGATATAATAATCTTCAGGTAGCTTATCAAGGGCTTTCCTGATGTCATCCATCACAAATTTCGACTCGCCAACGTTTTTGGTTGAGCTGAACACCAGGTTAGCTGAAGATATCTCTTCCGACTTGGTTACAAAAGTGCTCATCTTAACAAAACGGCGGTAGTTGTTGATGAAAGTGTTTTTCATGATGGTGTAAAGCCATCCTTTAAGGTTTGTACCTTCTTTAAACTTATTGTAATAAGTTATGGCTTTCAACATTGTATCCTGAACAAGGTCGTTAGCATCATCGGCGTCGCGGGTAAAGTGAAGTGCATAAGACCTCAGTGAAGTTGCCTGACGAAGTACCATGGTGTTAAACTCGATTGCTGTCATTTTCTTAGTGTTTTATATCTGGTACAAGACAAACTTGATACCGTTCTTAAAACGCTTCAACAAATGCGCTAAATAGTGCAATCATTACGGGCTTTGGAGCAATAAAAGTTTTGACAAGCAGGAGCAATTATTAATCAACTGAAAAACAGCATATTATTCGATAATAATAGTCGATTTTATTCAAAAAAGCGGTAGATTTATTAAGATTTAAAGATCGGAAATTGCCAAAAACTATCTTAGAAAGAAATATTTTTAACCAATGATATTCACCTCGCGTTCCAGTAAAACGCCAAATTTACTGTACACACTGTCTATGATTTGCGACGATAAACTGTACACTTCTTCGCCCGTTGCCCCTCCGTGGTTCACTAAAACCAGTGATTGATTCTTCCAGGTTCCGGTGTTTCCAACTACTTTTCCCTTCCATCCGCATTGTTCGATCAGCCAGCCCGCGGCTAATTTTACCAGGTTATCCCCGGCGGGATAGTTCACAACTTCAGGAAATTGAGCTTTTAATGATCCAAATTGCTCTTCTTTAATGATAGGGTTCTTAAAAAAACTGCCTGCATTACCTATGGTTGAAGGGTCGGGCAATTTGGATACGCGGATATGGGACACCACGCGCGATACATCTTTTATAGTAGGATTGGTGATATTGCGATTAGACAATTCCTGCTCTATCGCACCATATTTAAGGTTGATGTTCGAAATAAGCGACAAGTGCAGCTTTACGGATACGATAATGTATTTTTCTTTAAACTCATTTTTGAATATGCTGTCGCGATACCCAAAGCGGCAATCGTCTTTGCTAAATACTTTGAACTGGCAAGCAGCGATGTCAAAGGCCCTACAGCTTTTAAATACATCCTGTAACTCCACACCATAAGCGCCGATATTTTGTACAGGCGATGCACCAACCGAGCCGGGTATCAAACTCAGGTTCTCAATCCCGGCATAGTCCCGGTCAACGCAATAATTTACCAGGTCGTTCCAAACCTCACCGGCACCCGCTTCAACAAAAACATCATTATGATTAAGACGATGTTCAATGCCCCTAATATTGATACGGATAACCAGTCCGTCGAAATCCTTCACCAAAAGCATATTGCTGCCGCCGCCCATCACCAGCCTTTTGACATGCATCCACTGCGGGTCCATAAATAGCTCCGCCAGGTCATCCTCATGCGCTATCTCTACAAAATACTTTGCCGAAACATCGATACCAAAAGTGTTGAAATTTTTGAGGGATATGTTTTGCTGGATTTGGAGCATTCTGATGTCGGATTTCGGATGTCGGATGTACGATTTCGGATTTATTTATGAAGGCGAATTTCGGAAAATTAGTTGGAATTGCGGTGTGCCTAACCATCGGCATTGATAGACCTATGTAATTTTATTTTACGAATTGAGGTTTCGGGATATGGAAATTAGTAATGTTGTGCATCTTACTGATATTAAATCCTATAATATGGAAAAACGACTACCCTTTATTGCATTGTTGGTGTTTATGGTTAGTTGTTCCGTAAGAAAGACAGAATCTGTGATGCCGTTTTACAATTTCGGTTATGAAGCTTCAAGGCTACAGCCGGTCATCTTATCAGATGCTGCCTTCGAATTCAGAATCTGGATAAATAATGGCACTTCGATAGAGAGGGTAATTTCGATCTCAAAAGACTCGACATTTGGCACAGAATCATATTTTGATGAGATTGGAATCTTATCTCATAAATGGAAAAATCAATTTTTCTACAAAAAAACTAAGATGCTCCCCGAAAGTGGGGTTGAAGGATTTATTGCAAAACTAGATTCCATGAAAATAGCTGAGGTTGAGACCCAAAAGGAAAAAGATATTCCTCCACACGGAATGCACGAGCCTTTTTCTTTATATGTTGTAGAGTACAAAAAATTTGATAAATACCATTGCTTCAAGTTCTACACTGTATTTCCTTACAAATCCAACGATGAAACAAAATATACCCAAATCGAAAAATTGATTCGCAATGAGTTTAAATACAATTTCTATTTCAAATAATTTCTGATCCTTTATATTAAATCATTCCGCATTCGAATTTCCGAAATCCCAAATCAAATATGTATCGGCCTGTTATCCGTAGCCGCCAAACAAGCTTCCCGGAACGCTTCCGTATAAGTTGGGTGCGCATGGCTCATTCTCGAAACATCTTCTGCTGATGCCCTGAACTCCATCGCACAAACCGCCTCAGCGATCATATCCGCAGCACGCGGACCGATCATATGCACGCCTAATATCTCGTCCGTCGTTGCATCCGCCAAAACTTTAACAAAGCCATCCATATCTCCGCTGGCTACTGCCCTGCCGCTTGCGCGGAATGGGAACGACCCGATTTTATACTTGACATCTGCTGTTTTCAGTTGCTCTTCGGTTTGACCAACTGCGGCAACCTCCGGCCAGGTGTAAACGACGCCAGGTATCAGGTTATAGTTAATGTGAGGTTTCTGGCCAACAATGCTTTCAGCTACAAATGTGCCTTCATCCTCGGCCTTGTGGGCCAGCATAGCACCGCTGATCACGTCACCAATAGCGTAAACGCCTTTAACGCTGGTTTCCAGGTGTGCATCAACCGTTACCTTACGGCCCCTATCTTCAACCTTTAGGCCTATGTTTTCTAAACCAAGTCCATCCGTGTAAGCTATCCGGCCAACTGCAACTAAACAGTAATCGCCTTTCAGCTCTTTTTTGTCGCCGTTCGGCGCGTCAAAAGTTACAGTGACTTCCTTGCCTTTAGCAGTCGCTCCGGTAACTTTGTGACCCAGGTAAAACTCCATACCTTGCTTGGCGAGTACCTTTTGCAATTCCTTGCCAAGGCCACGATCCATCGTAGGGATGATGGAATCCATAAATTCGATGACAGACACCTTAGCGCCCAGTCGTGAATAAACCGAACCCAATTCCAACCCGATAACACCGCCGCCTATTAAGATCAGGTGTTTGGGCACTTCGGTTAAGGTTAATGCTTCGGTAGAAGTAATTATTCTTTTCTTATCTATTTGTATAAACGGCAGGCTTGAAGGTTTTGAGCCCGTTGCGATGATGATATTCTTACCCGTTATTTCCTGAGTGGTTCCATCCGGCTTTTTAATGCTGATGGTATTTTTATCCTTAAATGACCCAATACCCTGTATGCCGTCGATCTTGTTCTTTTTGAACAGGAAAGTGATGCCGCCGGTATTCTTTGCCACCACTTCGGTTTTGCGCTTCATCATCTGCGCCATATCCAATGACAGGTTATCCAGGTTGATACCATGCGTTTTAAAGGCATGCGAGGCGTTATAATAATGTTCGGATGAATCCAGTAAAGCTTTTGACGGGATACAGCCCACATTCAGGCAAGTACCGCCGTAGGTGGCATATTTTTCAATACAGGCGGTTTTTAACCCCAATTGAGCGCAGCGGATAGCCGCAACGTAACCACCAGGACCCGAACCGATAACGATAACATCATATTGCATAGCTTGTATTTATTGGTGGTGCAAAAGTAATTATTTTAGAGATTAGTGATTGGTTAATTAATGATTAGTTGACTTGAGGATTATAAATCGTACTAATAGGCTGGAATTGCATTTAGTTATACTGACAAAACAGTGTCACCACTTTATTGAATTTGGTTTCGTAAATTTGGAGGTAACTTCATTTTCAATACCGCCCTGCCTGTCGCGGGCACAATTAATAATTCGTGTAATTCGTTCCTCTTCTAATTCGTGAAATTCGTGCTTATAATCACATTTTAACCCACTCTTACCGCATTGTAACACTTATGTGCAAAAATCAACTTATTCCCGTTATTGTTGCTAAATTTAAACCATACGACTAAGTTCGCTACATGAAGAAAATACTCTCGATCATATTGGCTTTTTGCCTGATCTACAGCTATGCCAATGCGCAATTATTGGTAGATAAAACCAAGTTCACACGTGCCGACTCGCTACGCGGAATACTTACACCGCTGCGCACTTGCTATGACATCAATTACTATCACTTAAATGTGAAGTTTGATATCGACAAAAAATTCATCAGCGGCAGTAACCTGTTCAAATTTACAGCCACGCAGGATTTCACCAAACTGCAGTTCGATCTTTTCGATAACCTGAAAGTTGAAAAAGTTCTGTATAAAGGCAAAGAGCTGCCTTACACCCGCGAGTTCAATGCGGTGTTCATCACCTTCCCAAAAACCATCGCCAAAGGAAGCCATGATGAGTTTACCGTTTATTATTCCGGCAATCCTATTATAGCCAAACATGCCCCATGGGACGGTGGAGTGGTTTATGCCAAAGACACAACCGGCAAACCCTGGGTGGCTACAGCCTGCGAAGGTGTAGGCGCCAGCATCTGGTGGCCCAATAAAGACCACCTGAGCGATGAGGTAGATAGTATGATGATCAGCATCAGCGTGCCAACGGGTTTAAAGGATGTATCCAACGGGCGCCTGCGCAAAGTAACCAACCTGGGCAATGGCTATACCCGTTTCGATTGGTTTGTGGCTAACCCCATCAATAACTACGATGTAGCAGCCAACATTGCCAACTATACCGAATTTAAAGACACTTACGACGGCGAAAAAGGCAAGCTCGACCTGGATTACTGGGTGTTACCATCTGATCTCGCGAAAGCAAAAAAACAATTCGGCGCTAATGTAAAACCTATGCTCAAATCGCACGAACATTGGTTTGGCCCCTACCCATTTTATGAGGATAGCTATAAATTGGTGGAAACACCACACCTGGGCATGGAGCATCAAAGCGCGGTAGCTTATGGCAATCACTTTAAAAACGGCTACCTGGGCTATGATATGTCGCAAACCGGCTGGGGGTTGAAGTGGGATTATATCATCATCCACGAAAGCGGGCACGAATGGTTCGGCAATAGTATCACCGCAAAGGATTTGGCCGATATGTGGATACACGAAAGCTTTACCTGTTATTCGGAAGGCTTGTTTGTGGATTACCATTACGGTAAAAAAGCAGGCCAGGAATATATATACGGCCTGCGCCCGGGCATCGAAAATAAAACCCCTATTGTGGGGGTGTATGGGGTGAACAAGGAAGGCTCGGAAGATATGTATCCCAAAGGCGCGGTATTATTAAATATGGTGCGTACCATAATTAATGATGACGAAAAATGGCGCGGCATTTTGCGCGGTTTGAATAAAACCTTCTACCATCAAACCGTAACTTATGATGATATTATCAATTACATCGATAAGCAATCGGGCATGGACCTGTCGCCGGTTTTTGACCAATACCTGCACTATACCACCCTGCCTACATTAGCGTTTGAGTGGAAAGATGGTAAGCCCTACTGCAAATGGATAGCCGATGCCAAAGGCTTTAACATGCCGGTAAAAGTTCGTGTAAAAGGCGGCGAGTATAAATTTATAACACCATCAGCTAACCTGGAAGCCGTAGATATTCCTGGCGCAACAAAGGACAACCTCGAAGTGGATATGTTGGATTATTATATTAAGGTTGACGGTATATAAAAGCAAAATAAAAACCTTGTCATTGCGATCCGCTAACCAGCGGAGGAGACCTCGTCGGTATACTCCCCCCATAGGAATAGCGACGAGGTTGCTTCGTCGTTCCTCCTCGCAATGACATTTATGGTTAATTAATATTAAACATACATTATGAAAAAACCCATTTTCCTGGCCCTGTTAATAGCAGTTATCGGCACAAACGCCTTCGCCCAGCTCGGCACTTTAAAAGAGACCTTCACCCGAGCCGATTCGCTGCGCGGCTATAATTCGCCATTACGTACCTGTTACGATATCAATTATTATCATCTCGACATCAAGTTCGATATCGATAACAAATTCATAAGCGGCAACGTACTGTTCAAGTTTACGGCGACGACCGATTTTACCAAACTGCAGTTCGACCTGTTCAGCAACCTTAAGGTTGAAAGGGTGGTTTACAAAGGGAAAGAGCTGCCTTTCACCCGCGAGTTTAATGCGGTGTTCACCACTTTCCCAGAGACTATCCAAAAGGGAAGCAAGGACGAATTTACCGTTTACTACTCCGGTAACCCAACCATTGCCAAACGTGCTCCCTGGGATGGCGGTATAGTTTACACAACAGATTCACTTAAAAACCCCTGGGTTGCTACAGCCTGCCAGGGCATGGGTGCCAGCGTGTGGTGGCCAAATAAAGATCAGCAGGCTGATGAGGTAGATAGTGCGTTGGTTAGCATCAGCGTGCCAAACGGTTTACAGGATGTATCTAACGGTCACCTGCGAAAAGTAACCAAGCTAAAGGACGGTTATACCCGTTTCGATTGGTTTGTGGCTAATCCCATCAATAATTACGACATCGAAGCCAATATTGGTGTATATGGGCATTTTTCGGAAACTTACAACGGCGAAAATGGCAAGCTGACAATGGATTTCTGGCCTTTGAAAGCTGACCTTGAGAAAGCAAAAAAATGGTGGCCTACAGATGCCAGGCGCATGCTGGAAGCTTTTGAATATTGGTTCGGCCCTTATCCTTTCTATGAGGATGGCTATAAATTAATACAAGCGCCGCACCTGGGTATGGAACACCAGAGCGGCACAGCCTACGGCAATCATTTCCAGAACGGCTACTTAGGCCGCGACCTTTCGGGCACGGGCTGGGGTTTAAAATGGGACTTCATTACCGTGCATGAAAGCGGGCACGAGTGGTTCGGCAACAATATCACCTCAAAAGACCTGGGCGATATGTGGATACACGAGAGCTTTACCAATTATTCGGAATCCTTGTTCATTGATAAATTTTATGGCAAACAGGCCGGGCAGGAATATGTACACGGTACGCGCCTGTTGATCCAGAACGACCGTCCTATCGTTGGTCCTTACAATGTGAATAAAGAAGGCTCGGGCGATATGTATTACAAAGGCGGCAACCTGTTGAATATGATCCGCACCATTATCAATGACGATGAAAAGTGGCGCGGTATTTTACGTGGCTTGAATAAGACATTTTATCATCAAACGGTTACTTATGACGATATCGTCAATTATATATCCGACCAATCGGGTATTAATTTGAAGCCTGTGTTCGACCAATACCTGCGCTATAAAAACCTGCCGATACTGGAATTTATGACCGGCCGGGGCGGGAAATTAGAAGTTCGCTGGCAGGCTGATGCAAAAGGCTTTAATATGCCGGTCCGCGTAAAGGTAAAAGGCGGCGAATACCAATATATCAAACCTACCACTCGTTTTACACCGGTTGCCATTGATGGTGCCACAAAGGATAATATTGAAGTGGACACCTTTAATTATTATATTGGGGTGTTGGTTGACTAAACCCAGTAGAAATGAGATGGGAGTATAAGCTAGTATTTGCCGGGATATTTGCGATCTTTTTAATTGATACCGTCGGGTCAATTGCCTCAAGGCTCTTGGATTTTAATTATGTTTACTTTACTCCTGCTTCGTTCCTTGTTTACGGTACGGTTGGTTTTATTGGCACGAGAAAAAAGAATTTAAAAAAAGGCCTGCTATTGGCATTGCCTGTAGCAAGCTTCGATCCTTTAATAGGCTGGCAAATTTCTATTCTTCTTCATGCAAATACGGGCAGATTTAACAACGACGAACCAAGTCTTGTACTTTGGATATTTACCGTCATAACGATGGTAATAATTAATACTTTTATCGGGCTTATTGGATGCGGAATAGCCACATTACTTAAAAAAAGAGCTTTATAAATTAAAAAATCACCAGAACCTTTAACATCTCGTGCAACCTTTTCTATAAACCGGCGTCTTATGTACAAAGCAAACAAATCATGAGATCATTCACCAAACTTTTTTTGGCTTTCCTGCTTGTGGCAGGCCCGGCCTATACGTTCTCCAAACCGGCAAAAAATATCCGCTTCGAACAAAAAGTTGAAGACCGCCACCTCTCAGGCTTTAACGCAATTGAAGTTGGCGGGCCATACGACGTAAGGCTTACCCAGGGCAATACCGAATCAGTAAAAGTTGAAGCACCCGAAGAACTGATGAGCCATATTACAACCGAAGTTGTAGACGGCGTGCTTAAAGTTTATAATAAACACAACGATAATTTTCATTGGGGCGACCTGTTCCACCACAAAAAAATAATTGTTTATGTTGCAGTAAAGGATATTCACAGCATCGTGGTTTCAGGTTCAGGCGACGTAGCGTTTAAGGACGGTATACATGCCGATAAAATGAACCTCAGGGTGTCAGGCTCTGGTGATGTTGATGGCGTATTGGAAGTAAAATCGCTGGAAGTCGGCATATCCGGCTCAGGCGACGCAAAATTATCGGGTCATGCCCAAACGTCCGCCGTACGTGTAAGCGGGTCAGGCGATTACAGCGCACACGGCTTAATTACTTCTGACACCGCAGTGCATGTAAGCGGTTCCGGCGACGCATCGATATATGCCAGCAATAAGGTTGATGCTTCGGTAAGCGGCTCAGGTGATATACACTACAGCGGTAGCCCTAAAAATGTATCCAAATCAAAATCAGGCAGCGGGGATATTGGAGGAAATTAAAAATTACGGTTACGGTAGAGACGCGATGCATCGCGTCTCTACACGCTGCGTCTATCTACCCGTTATATTAATTGAACCTCGCAATTACCTTTCTTCCCAAATCATACGTCAATCTAAACGCTTCCTGGTTACTGGTAAATCCCGGCGTGCGGTGTATGCTGAATATAAATTGTCCCCTTAATCCTTTGGCATTAAATGCCGACCACATCAGGTCGAGACGATCATAAAATTTGCGCTGGTAAAACGAGTCGCCGTAGGTAATACTCTGCGCAGGGTCGCCGGCATAAAATTCGTTTTGAACGGCAAACTTTTTGTAACCGGCATAAATAGTGGCTATAAAACCCTGGCTGCTTTGCCAGCCGTCAACACCACGCACACGTGCAAAAGTGAGCATATAACCCGCCTCTACGGACAAAGAATCGAGCAGTGTTTGCTTCTTGCTCAGGTCGAGGCCCAGCCTTGCCTGTACACCCCCGTTTTCCGAAATATGGTCATCCGGAATTAAAATAGCCGCACCCGCGTCATGCAGTAATACAGCATAATGCGATAAATAAAACGGCCCGTTTAACCAGGGCTGGTATTTGCCATAAGAACCCCAAAGAAATTCTTCCCGGTCAACATCTGTCTGGCGGCTTATCCAGTCTATCCAGCCCGTCTCCATAAAATGCTGCGAGTGAAATTGTATCAGCAAACCCTGCACATTAGGGCGGTAATATCTTAATGTATCATTCAGCAAAGCGCGCGGGTAATTACTTAAGTTACCTTCCCGCGGAAACTCGCCTATATTAAACAGCCATTGTTTACCGGTGAAACTATAGTAAGCTACCGGATCTACTGTTTTAAAAAAAGGCTGTGCGCCAAACTCGTGTATGGCGTTGGCACCAACCACAAAATGGTTCATGCTATCCACATTCAAACCAAAATTCAGCGCAGTACGTGTACCTGAATAAGTTCGCGAGCGGATAATGAAATCCTTATACTCGCGGTTATCCATAAAGCCAAGCCCGTTGAAATTAACATCGAACGTAGTTTGCGCCATCGCGGCAGCACATGAAAAAAGAGAAATAAGCAGGGGTAGGTAAAATTTTTTAGTCATGTATTTCAATTATTCAACCGTTAGACTAATGATCCTGCTGTTTTTGCTGCCGGTAAACGGATCGGTAAGCAAGGAGAACAGCATGGTGTAATTGCCCTTTTTTAAGGGCGCTGCAAATATAAATTTATAATGCGTGCTTTGGCCCGGTTTTATGCTGATGCTGTGAAAATCATCACCCGCATCCTGCGCTGATATGATGGTACCTTTGAAAGTGCAGGCGCTAAGCACTACATTATGCTGATAACCCTTATTGCTGAAATTTATTGTATAGGGATAGGGATTTGTAAGGATGAGATCGAGCGGCAACTTTTCGTCGGCGGTAGCCTTCAGCTTGTAAGATGATAGTTCCACTTTTACTTTCTGATACGTTCGCACATCGTTTACCCAACCCCCATACCAAATACCGCCGGTTGTATTTAAAGTATCCGTGGTAACGCCCTTCAGTGGGTCTTTACGCAGGAAGTAGGCCTTTTTATTTTGCATACTATCCTCAATGGGCCAGATATCAAACTGCGTTAAGCGGTAATAACGATCATCATAAGCAAAGCCTTTGGTTGAGTTGGTATAGAAATCGTACTTGGATGCATTCTGAAACCCATCATTCAGGATCACATAGTTATCTCCAACCTTGTCTTTGATCGTTTGCGCCCACTCCTTAAAACCGTAAAGACTTTTGATCTGTCCTACTTTCCTGATCAATGGCGACGCTGTGATGATCGACACCCTGACCGCGACAATAAAAACAACATTCACTACCGCCAGCCATTTGAACCAGGATGCATTATAATTGGCCTGTTTAAAATGGATAAGCGTGAGCAACAGCAGCGGCGCAAAGGCAATCATCGTCCATTGCGGTTGTACTTCGCCTCTGAAACTGCTGATCAGGAAGAAAAGGAACGTGCCGATTCCATTCACCAGCAGGCAGCGGATAAAAGCATCCTTAACCTTTATGGTGAATGCCTTATAAAACAGGAACCAGCCGATGAGCGGCCCGGCCATTAATACCTGCCCGGGGAAGTAAGTCCAGGTTTGGGAAAACTCATAATGACTGGTCGACTGCTCAAACAAGTGATAGTTAACCGAAGGATAGCCATGATTAGCCTGCCATAAAATATGCGGTATAAATAAAACTATTGACAGTACGACGATCAGCCAAAACGTCTTCCGCTTAAATAAACTCAGGTCCGACAATACCGTGAACCCGATGAGCAATACTGCGTGATACTTACTGTAAAGCAAACCGGTAATAACCAATGCCAGCAACAGCGCCCATTTCAGTTTTTTTTCTTCCTGGTATTTTTTGAAGACGAGATAAAACAGCGCGGTAAACAAAAACAGCGGCGCATCGGGCGTGGTCATAAACCCGTAAAGGTTGAAAATGAATATCCCCGGCACAATGAGGACAAACCATTTCGCTTCAACCTGGTATTGTTTGAGGATGCGCCACAATACATACAGCGATACCGTACTGGATAGCACCGTCATCAGCCGAACGCCTAATTCGCTATGGACAATACTATCGCCAATGCGAATAAATATGGCCACCATCGGCGGGTGGTCAAAATAACCCCAATCTAAAAATTTGGAATAAAGCCAGTAATAGGCTTCATCGGCGTGTATCTCGAGGGTGTAGGCCTGTATGAAATTTAAAATTGTCCAGCCGACAAGGAAATACCAGATAAGTTTATCTGCGTTTTTCGTTATGGAGCTGTTATCTGGCCGGGTTTCTGTCATTCAAGCAAATGCTCGCCAAATTTAGTTAAATTAATCTTGCGCTTTAAATTAGGCTAAAGCCATTTTGGGGTAATCTTCTCATCCGTCGGCTAAAGCCGACGGCAATGAAATATCCAATCGTCAGCTTAAAAATTCATTGCCGCCCCATTTATGGGACGGATAGTTAAAGAAAAGGAAAATGGCTTTAGCCAAACCCTGGCAAACTTGAAGGGTCGCTACAAATTAATGCTATTTCCCCAACGCAAACGCCACATAACTATCCCCCGAGGTTGTCCCCAGCTTACCCCCGCCACAGGCGATCACCAAATACTCTTTGCCATTCGCCTCGTAAACCGCCGGCGTGGCAAACCCGGGCGCAGGCAGTTTATATTCCCACAAAAGTTTGCCATCGCGTTTGTTAAACGCGCGTATCTTACCATCCTGCGAAGCGGCGATAAACACAACCCCACCCGCCGTTACCGCCGGGCCGCCATAGTTTTCGGTACCTGTTGGGGTTGAAGCGTTAGGGTTTAGCTTATCATAGTTACCTAAAGGAATACGCCAAACCATTGTGCCGGTGCTCAGGTTCACGGCGTTCAGCGTGCCGTACGGCGGCGAGATTGCCGGCCAGCCTTCTTTGCTCAAAAATTTATTATACCCGGTCATTTGATAAGGGATATTGAGGTACGGGTCGATAGGTTGTTTCGGTGCGACATAGTTTGCGCTGCCTGTTGCTTTATTGCTCGTGATGAATGAGATGATCGCCGCCCTGTCCTGTGCCGATAATTGCTTAAAGGATGGCATCATCCGCCGGCCCGTTTGCAGTAAGGCAGCTATCTGGTTGTCATTATATTTTGCCTGTATATTGATAAGCGAAGGGTAATTACCCGACCCCTTCCTGTCCTGCCCGTGACAACTCATACAGTTATTGGTAAATAATCGCTGCCCTGCCTTTTCAAAATTTTCTGGCTTGGTTTCGTTCGGATTCGAATCAACCATGGTCATTATCCAGGCCATTTCGTTAGCGTTGATGTACATAATGCCTGTTGCCGGATCATACGCCGGACCACCCCACTCTGCACCACCATCAAACCCCGGGAAAACAACCGAAGGCTGTTTACCCGGCGGTAAAAACATGCTGCCATAGCGGTAACTTCTCAGTCGCTGCAATACCTCGGCTTTTGAACTATCAGATAAATATGGATTGATATCCTTTTCAGTCAGATTTTGTCGTGTAAACGGAACAGGTAATTGCGGTATAGGCTGTGTAGGCCAGGCTTTTTCTCCGGGCAGAACGCCATCCGTCTTTACCGGTGTTTCCTTAACAGGATACAAAAGTTTACCTGTTTCCCTGTCGAGTACAAAAATAAACCCGTGTTTGGTGGGCTGTGCTACAGCATCAACATCTTTTCCATCGTGTTTTATGGTAACCAGTGCCGGGGCAGTCGGCAAATCCTTATCCCACATATCGTGATGTATCACCTGGTAGTGCCAAACTAATTTACCTGTGGCGGCATCTAACGCTAACAGGCAATTCGCAAACAAACCTTGGCCTAATCTTTTCCCGCCCCAAAAATCGTAAGCCGCCGAGCCTGTAGGGGCAAAAAGCAGCCCTCTTTTCTCATCCATGCTAAAACCCGCCCAGCTATTGGCTGATCCGATATGTTTGTAAGCGGCAGTATCTTCCCATGTATTATAACCTGTTTCGCCAGGGTATGGTATCGTATGAAATATCCATTTCAGTTTACCTGTCCGCACATCATAAGCCCGAATATGCCCGGGTGCTGCGTCGGCAGTCTCGTTAACACGGCTGCCGATGATATACAGGTTCTTATAAATAATACCCGGCGAAGTAGCGGCTACATACAATTTGGAAGCATCGCGACCCAGATCATTATGCAGATCAACTTTACCATTCTGCCCAAAATCCGTCACCGGCTTGCCTGTCGAAGCATCAATAGCATATATGTACGAGCCCGCGCAATACAATATCCGCTTATCGCTGCCATCTTCCCAATAAGTTACGCCCCGGCAATTATTCATACCGAAATTCATCGGGCCTAATTTTGTATTTCCTGCCGGGTCAAACACCCATTTCGGTACACCGCTGGTAGCATCAACCGCGAACAGTTTTAATTTCGGCGTTGTGCCGAAAAGTACACCGTCGACCATAATAGGGCTGCATTGTATCTGCGACGACCCTTTGATATCGGCGTCGCTGGTATGATAGGTCCAAGCAACCTGTAATTGCTTTACATTATTGGTATCAATTTGAGTCAACGACGAGTAATGCTGTGATTTTTTTGAGCCGCCATATACACGCCATGAAGTATCTTCCGGTGAGTTATTATTCTTACACGAACAAAACAACAATGCGATACCCAAATAAGGCAGGGCGAGCCGTTTTAAACTCATCATTTATATATCAATTGCGGTAATTGGATCGAGCTAATTTAGTAGATTATTCAGAATATATATCGTCGCCTGATTTCTTATCTTATAATTTAGTAAATTTGTGTATGATACGTACGATAATAATGCCCGAAAATCAGGAAGTATCGATCCATGTGCCTGAAAGCTTTATTGGTAAACAGATAGAGGTATTGATGTATGATATTGATGAATTGAAACAAGACGAAACGCAACAAAAGCAAAAAGCATCAGAATTCAGAGGTAAACTTAACCTCTCCGATGATCAGTACAAAGATTTTCAATCGTACCTAAAAGACGCCCGAAACGAATGGGAAAGGGATATTTGATAGATACCAATGCTGTAATTGATTATCTTGACAATAAATTACCGGCTAATACCACGTCATTTATTGATGATTTACAGGTACAAATATCCGTTGTTTCACGAATCGAGTTGTTAGCGTGGCCTAACATTAGCCAGGAACAGCATGCTTTATTGACGCGTTTTATAAATGCCGCCGAAGTTGTGGCATTAAGTGAATCTGTGATTTTAAAAACGATCGAACTCAAAAAAACTTATCGCGTTAAGCTTCCTGATGCTATAATTGCTGCAACTGCCATAGTAAATAATTGGGGTTTGCTTACGCGTAACGTTAACGACTTTGAAAAAATTGACGGGTTACTAATTATGAACCCATATAAAATGAAATAATGCAATGACCAACCAGATAGACACCATCAGAAAAGTAAGGACTTTCTTACTTGCAGGCATCAAAGACCTGACAGCCGATCAACTCAACAAAATACCCGCCGGATTTAATAATAACGTCATTTGGAACCTGGGCCACATGGTAGCCGCGCAACAAGGGATATGCTATAAAAGGGCCGGACTACCTACCCTGATCAGCGATGAGTTTTGGGAGAAATACCGTTCGGGCAGCAAACCTGAAGGGATAGCGGATGAAGCTGAAATAAACTACATCAAAGAAATATTTTTTACCAGTTTGGATCAACTGCAGGCAGATTACGATAAAAATATATTTGGCGGCTATACCGCCTGGAACACAAGGTATGATGTTGAAATAGCCAACATCGACGATGCTATCAATTTTGTGCCCTTTCATGAAGGCCTGCATTCGGGGGTGATTGGTGCGATGAAAAAAATGGTATAAACAAATAATGAACTGGATAATTCATAAGTCTAAAAAGATGCCTTCCCACACTTATTTAAGTGAGGTTCTTAAACCGTTGAATGACCACATTGAAGATTATAATTGGGTATTATCGGATATTGATGGTGGGAATTTGGACGGATTGCCAATTGACTATGACCATGATTATTTTGTTTTATCTCCAATTGAATTCAAGAAAATTTTAAACAGCCGGTTTCAGTTTTATTGGGGTTCTATTTTAGCCATACCACTCCATATCACAATTAAAATCGACGAGGACAATCCGCCTTATGTTGAAGGAAATAATCTCATTTGGAAAAATGGGAATATACAATATTCAGGTGCAGAAATTGAAATTGACTGTGTTGACAGCGGATATACCATCGTGAAATTTTCAAGAGAGGACTTGTCCAATAAATTCAAAACCTATTTTGACGAAGCGATAGACTTGGAGGATTTTAAATAGCTCTATCTATTCGCCCTAACTTTTATTTGATAATTTAACCCGTTAATACCAAAATTTATTTTGCCGAAATATTTATCCAAATTAATTGGTTTCTTTTTTGGAAGCTTTGCTATTTTCTTGTCAAGTGCGTAGCGGCTGATTAGCGCATTAGCTTGAATTTGAGTCATAAGCAAATATACTTATCAATATCTCATAAAAACCGGGCATACCGGGTTTAAATATTTAAAATCAGCGAGATCTGCTAATCAAAAAAATCAGCGGTCAGACGCCTAAAAGTAACCTTGCCGGATCCTCCAGCAACTGTTTTACTCTTACCAAAAAGCTTACCGATTCACGGCCGTCGATAATGCGGTGGTCATAAGATAAAGCTACATACATCATCGGCTTAATAACTACTTGTCCGTTCACAGCAACAGGGCGCTCAATAATATTGTGCATACCCAATATGGCCGATTGCGGCGAATTAATAATAGGTGTCGACATCATCGAACCAAATACACCACCGTTGGTAATGGTGAAGGTCCCGCCGGTCATTTCCTCAATGGTCAGTTTATTATCTCGCGCCTTAATGGCTAATGCTGCCACAGCTTTTTCAATTTCGGCCAGGCTCATAGCATCCGCATTGCGGATAACCGGTACAACCAATCCTTTTGGTGCTGATACGGCGATAGATATATCGGCAAAGTTGCTGTAAACGATCTCTTCGCCATCTATGCGTGCATTAACGGCGGGCCATTCTTTCAATGCTTCACAAACAGCTTTGGTGAAGAAAGACATAAAGCCCAAACCAACGCCATGTTTTTCCTTGAATTTATCCTTGTATTTGCTGCGGATCTCCATAATGGGCGACATATCCACCTCGTTAAAGGTAGTCAGCATCGCGGTTTCGCTTTTTACAGCAACCAGCCTGCGTGCAACTGTTCTGCGCAACGGCGACATTTTCTCGCGCCGTTCCCTTCCATCCTGGGCCTTTGGAGCCGCGTCCGGCGCTTTAACCTCAGTTTTTAAGCTTGGCGGCAAAGATTTACCTCCGCCCTGTGGATTTTCAGAAGCCATATCAGCCGTAACAGCGGTCATCGCATCAGTCTTAGTTATTCTGCCGCCAACACCGTTGCCGGGAACAGCTTTAGGGTCGATGCCTTTTTCGGCCAATATTTTTGCAGCCGCAGGCGACGGGGTGCCTGAAGCATACGTTTTTTCGGCATTTGGAGTAGCAGTCGCAGGAGCAGTAGCCGTCGCTTGTTCAGCAACTACCGGTACAGCAGTTTTAGCGGCGCTTTCACCTTCAATGGTACAAACCACCGCGCCAATAGCCAATACATCACCCTCTTTAGCTATCGTTTTCAAAACGCCGGCTTTTTCCGCTGTCAATTCAAAAGTAGCTTTGTCTGATTCTAATTCAGCAATAGCTTCATCCATTGCAATAGTATCGCCATCCTTTTTGATCCAGCGTGATAAGGTTACTTCAGTTATCGATTCGCCAACGGCAGGTACTTTAACTTGCAATGAACCATTTGTAGCAGCAGGCGCTGATGCAACAGGAGCAGCCTCAACAGGAGCCGGAGCAGGTGCATTAGCAACAACTTCAGGCTGCAGTTGTGCTACAGGGTTAGCTTCCTTTGCAGGAGCGGCAGCACCGTCGTCTTCAATGCTGGCAACGGCAGCGCCTATCGCCAATATATCACCTTCTTTAGCTATCGTTTTTAAAGTCCCGGCTTTTTCAGCGGTCAATTCAAATGTCGCCTTGTCCGATTCCAATTCGGCAATTACTTCATCCATTGCAACACTATTGCCGTCTTTTTTCACCCAGCGCGATAGCGTTACTTCGGTTATTGATTCGCCCACCGGCGGAACTTTTATTTCTAAACTCATAGTATTAGGTTGTATGTCTATTATAGTGTTGTGTGGCGAGGATCGGGGATCGCGATTTTTCAATCCTTAATCGAACCGGCTACCGAACCTGAATATCAATCGGCGGCTACATTAGCCATTTTTTCGGTTATCTTTTTTACTTTTTTCTCTACCGCAGCTCCTGCGGGTGTTTCAAACGCTTTGGATATAATATACAACTGCTGTGAAGCGTGCTGTTTAGCAAAGCCTGTTGCGGTACTGCTTCCCTCGTTACGCGATATTACATCCAGCTGCAATTCGCTCTTGCGGAATTTGCGGCACATATACGGCCATCCCCCCATATTCTCCGGCTCTTCCTGTACCCAGAAAAATTCTGTTGCTTTAGCATATTTAGCCTTCACTTTCAGCATCTGGTGTTCAGGCGTAGGATATAATTGCTCGATACGAACAATGGCAATATCCTTGCGCTGGTCGACTTGCTGTTTTTCTAATAGTTCATAATATAGTTTACCTGATACAAATAATACACGCTTTACTTTCTTGGCATCAGCGTAATTATCGTCGATCAACTCCTGGAATTGCCCATCAGTAAAATCTTCTATGGGCGACACGCATTTTGGTGCGCGTAGTAAACTTTTCGGTGTAAAAATGATCAGCGGCTTGCGGAACTCGCGGTGCAGCTGCCTCCTCAAAACATGGAAGAAGTTTGACGGGGTAGTGCAATTAGCAACCTGGATATTATTATCGGCACAAAGCTCCATAAAACGCTCAATACGTGCCGAAGAGTGCTCCGGGCCTTGCCCCTCATAACCGTGTGGCAACAATAACACCAACCCATTACCACGCTGCCATTTAGTTTCGGCGCTGGCGATGTACTGATCAACTATAATTTGTGCACCATTCAGGAAGTCGCCAAACTGTGCTTCCCATATCGTCAGGGCATTGGGGTTCGCAAGGGCGTACCCATATTCAAAACCTAAAACACCATATTCGGAAAGCAGGGAGTTGTAGATGCTGAATTTAGCTTCGGTATCCAAAGTTTCCAACGGTGTGTACTCATCTTCCGAGTCAACCAAAGTCAATACGGCATGACGGTGCGAGAATGTGCCGCGTTTTACGTCTTCGCCGCTTAACCTTACAGGGTGCCCTTCTTTTAATAAAGTTCCGTAAGCCAAAAGTTCGCCCATAGCCCAGTCAAATACCTGGGTTTTGGTTACCATTTTGCTGCGTTCATCAAACAGTTTTTCAATTTTTTTGAAGAACTCCTTATCCTTAGGCAACGTCGTTATCTTTTTGCCGATCTCTATCAATTCTTCTTTTGAAACCGAGGTATTTACCGGGTTTGTAAAATCATGCGCACCGGCCAGGTGTAAACCCTCCCAGGCACCTTCAAACATTTGCAGGCTTTCGGTAAACCGGTCTTCTGCCTTTGATTCATCCAGTTTTTGTTGCAGCAAATCGCGGAAATTTTTTTCCATCACTTTTGCCTGGTCGGCATTGATGGTTCCCTGCGATAACAAATGCTGGTAATATATTTCGCGCGGGTTAGGGTGCGCTTCTATAGCTTTATAAAGTACAGGCTGAGTGAACTTTGGCTCGTCCGATTCGTTATGGCCATACCTGCGGTAACATAAAATATCGATAAACACATCATCATGGAACGTTTGCCTGAACTCCATTGCCAGGTTCACAACATAAACCAAAGCCTCCACATCATCACCATTTACGTGGAAAACGGGTGAGAGCACGGTCTTAGCTACATCTGTACAATAAGTACTGGATCTTGCATCTTTAAAGTTAGTGGTAAAACCTATCTGGTTATTGATCACCAGGTGAATGGTACCGCCTGTGCGGTAACCCTCCAGTTTTTCCATCTGCAACACCTCGTACACAATACCCTGGCCTGCAACAGATGCGTCGCCATGTATCAGTATCGGGGCTATTTTGGTGTAGTCGTTATCGTATTTAAATTCGATTTTTGAACGAGTTAACCCTTCTACCACCGGGTCAACCGCTTCCAGGTGCGATGGGTTAGGGCAAAGGCTCAAATGCACACTCTTACCGTTCCGCGCTGTAACATCGGTAGAATAGCCGAGGTGATATTTTACGTCGCCGCCAAAACCTGCTTCTTCGTCGTAGTTTTTACCTTCAAATTCGGAGAATATTTCCTTATAGGTTTTCTCCATAATATTAGCCAGCACGTTCAAACGACCGCGATGCGCCATACCAACGATGAACTCCTGTATACCCAACTCGGCCCCTTTTTGGATCACCGAATCCATAGCAGGGATAAGCGCTTCAGCGCCTTCCAGCGAAAAACGCTTCTGGCCCAAAAATTTAGTTCCCAAAAAGTTTTCGAAGATCACGGCATGGTTCAGTTTATCCAGCATTTTCAGCTTTTCTTCGGTACTAAACGAAGGCTGATTACGCCGACTTTCCATGCGGTCTTCAAACCACTTTACTTTTATCGGGTTGCGGATGTATTTATATTCAGCGCCTATCGACTCGCAATAGGTTTGCTCCAGCATCTCGCGGATATCGCGCAGTTTTGCCGGGCCCATACCCACCTCAACACCGGCGTTGAACACGGTATCCAGGTCGGCATCGCTCAACCCAAAAGTCTCGAGATCCTTACCGGGGAAATATTTGCGGCGCTCGCGTACGGGGTTTGTTTTGGTAAACAGGTGCCCGCGGTTGCGGTATCCGTTTATCATGTTAAGCACGTTTATCTCCTTCAGAAAATGTTCTGAATCACCGTCACCGGTTACCGGCCCTTTGGCGTCGCGGCCAAAATCAAAGCCCTCGAAGAACTTTTGCCAGCCATAGTCAACTGATTCGGGGTTTTGGGTATATGCTTCGTATAATGAGTTAATGTAGGCAGCGTTGCCGCTGTCAATATAATTCAGGCTATCCATGTAGAAACCAATCTGTAAATCGGTACAAAAATAAGCATACCGTTTTACAAACTTTGTAATTTATTTATAAAACTTGTTTTACTTAGTACAGATATGAAAAAGTTAACGAGCTCTTTTATGCACCAACTTTTGCACAAGGTCACGAAGCCGGGAAAACCCTTCGATGACCACTGCCAGCACGCCGATAATAAGTGTATATTGTTCAAAGGGATTCATGATCTTTTGTAAAGATAAGACATCACACTTTGATAAAAGTTACCTGAAGCGATCTTTTACTTTTCGCTTTAAGGAATTCGCTGTTCAAAATAATTATTCCTTATAGTTTTAAACAATTTCTTATAATTTTAGGTTCTAAATCTATACCCCCATTTAGTTAATGACCGACGCTCAAAACTTATTAGATAATGACTATCCATTTCTGAATGGCGGCGGAGAAATGGGTAAATTGATCAGGTCGACCGACTGGTCTGCTACCTCACTTGGCCATCCTGTTCAATGGCCGTCAGCATTAAAGCAAATGATGAGTATGATGCTCACCGTCAAATTTCCCGTGCTGATCTGTTGGGGGAAAGATTACATTCAATTTTATAATGATAGCTTCCGGCCCATCAACGGCATCACCAAACACCCTAAAGCATTTGGGAGGAGTGCCAAAGATACTTATGCTGAAATATGGGAAACCATCGGGCCTATGTTCGGGGAAGTAATGAATGGAAAACCCATCGGTTTCCCGGATTTTATGGTGCCGCTGGACCGGAATGGCTATGTGGAGAATTGTTATTTTGATTTTTCCTATAGCCCGATCTTTATGGAAGATGGCCAGTCAGGCGGCGTGTTGGTGATCTGTATAGAAACCACTAATAAAGTTAATTCTCTCGACAAGATCAATGCTGTAAATGAAGAGCTGGCTTCAGCAAACGAAGAATTAGCCGCGACGAACGAGGAGTTGAGTGCAGTAAATGAAGAATTGGCCTCAACAATTGATGAACTTAATAATGCACAGGAAGTTCTGCAGCGAAACGAAAGATTTTTCAGGTCTATTGCGGTAAATATACCCAGCTCGGTTATTATAGTGATTGACAAAGAGCACCGGTACCTGCTGGTTGAGGGTGACCTGATGGAGAAAATGGGTTATGACCGGAAAGATTACGAGGGCAAACATCCTACCGAAATAGGGCAGACTGACCGGTACAATGCCTCTAAACATTTGTACGACCGCATGATGGCCGGTGAAAAGTTTACGGTAGACCACAAAGCACCAACAGGTGAACATTATGTTGTACACCTGGTGCCGCTTAAAAATGATAAAGGCGAAGTTGAAGCCGGTTTGGTGATGGCTATGGATATTACACATCTTACCCAGGCCGAAGAAAAAAGCGCCAGGCTGGCGGCGATCATTGAATCTTCGGATGATGCGATCATCAGCAAAACATTGGAAAGCGTTATCACCAGTTGGAATGACTCGGCGGAACGGATGTTTGGTTACACTGCTGATGAGATCATCGGTGAAACAATATATAAACTGATACCCCCCGACCGGCAGGAAGAGGAGCCGATGATACTATCACGTTTAAAAAGCGGCGATCGGGTGGAGCATTTCGAAACAAAGCGATTGAGAAAAGACGGCAGGCTGATAGACGTATCCTTGAGTATTTCGCCGGTTAAGGACCCGCAAGGTAATATCATTGGTTTATCAAAAATAGCCCGCGATATTACGGAAAGAAAAATGGATGATATCCGAAAAAATGATTTTATCGGGATGGCCAGTCATGAGTTAAAAACGCCTTTAACTTCGCTTAGCGCCATAATGCAAGTTACCCAGGTAAAATTAAAGCATAGTGACGATGCGTTTTTAGCCGGCGCCATGGAAAAGGCAAATTTGCAGGTGAAAAGGATGACGGGCATGATCAATGGCTTCCTTAATATTTCCAGGTTGGAGGCCGGCAAACTCTTTATTGAAAAGGAAACATTTGACCTGAATGAATTGCTGCGGGAAATATTTGACGAAACCAATTTAGTCGTGAACACACATACCGTCACCCTGCTGACATCAGGCGGAATAAAGGTTAATGCCGATCGTGACAAGATCAATTCCGTTGTATCAAACCTGGTAAGTAACGCCATCAAATATTCCCCAAAAGGTAAGCTGATAGAGATTGGCAGCGAAATAAGCGGTGATAAGGTGATTGTGCATGTTAAAGATGAAGGAATGGGTATTAAACCGCAGCACCTTGCTCAAATATTCGACCGTTATTATCGTGTTGAAACGGAACACACGCGGCATATCTCTGGCTTTGGTATTGGTTTGTATTTAAGCGCCGAAATTATTAAACGCCACGACGGGGAAATTTGGGCTGAAAGCGAAAGTGGTAAAGGTTCGACATTCTACTTTTCGTTACCCCTTGCCTGATGCCGGTATAAGAAGCTGCTATTTTAGGTCTTAAACAGGTCCTGCACCTACCAGGCTGCTGCTATCGTCGTTGATCCCAGGCAGCCAGGTATCAATAAAGTCACTTTTGGTTTCAAGGTTTTCCGCCTGTTTTACACCTGCAAAATAGCGGTTATCGCGGGTATCATTAGCCACACCTGCAATAAAAGCCCAGTTGCCCCAGTTACTTGCAGGCGAATAATCGATCAGCTTCTCTTCAAAATAAGCTGCGCCTTTTGTCCAGTCGGCCTTTAAGTTATTCACCAAAAATGCGGCTACTACCTGGCGGTTGGCGTTGCTGATATAACCTGTGGCATTCAATTTATGCATGGCCGCATCAATATAGCGCACACCTGTATGGCCATCTTTCCATTTTTCAAAAAGAGCATCCTGTTCGGTTGACAGGTCGGGCGCTTCATCCTTAAACCCTTCGGGATTAAAGAACTGTTTGCCGTACTTTTTAAACATGAACCTGAAATAATCGCGCCAAAGCAATTCCAGGATCAAAGGTGTACCGGACGAATGGCCGCCGGTCACATGCTTCATCACCTCGTGATAAACCATACGTTGTGAAAGGCATCCCATTGATATCCATGCCGAAAGTCTTGATGGGCTTTCCGTATGCTTCGCATTTTTTTGATTCTGACCGAAGTCGAGGCTTGAAATGTATAGTTCCAGGTGCTGTAAGGCAGCTGTTTCACCACCCTGGTAGTGGAACAAGGCGCGCTGGTCATCAATAGGTTCAGTTAAACCCAGTTCGGCAAGTGTGGGGATTTTCCCGGCATCGTCAATATTCGGGGTCGCAACATGGGCTGGTGTTTCGATGCACGGACGCACATCACTGTCGCGCTCCACCTTTTTCCTGAACGTGGCAAAACTATCGGGAATATCTTTTATCGGGAAAGGCAGATCTTCTTTATGGTATAGCGTGTGCCCGATAAAATGCTTCAGGTTAAGTTTTATTTTCCACAAAGCTGTTTCAACAGCTTCGGATATTTCTGTTTCCTCAAAAGCTACTTCGCGATGATGATAAACCTCGTTCACCTGGTATTGCTGCGCCAGTTGGAGCAATATTTCGGCGGGGTTACCGGTGCGGATGATCAATTCTCCACCCAGCTTTCTTAAATTTTCTCTTAGATCGGCTACTGATTCCACCAAAAAACGGGCACGGATATTACCTGTCTTGGCTAAACCGGCAGCAGTTTGTTTGAAATAAAAGGGGTCAAAACAATAAACGGGAAGTATTTTATCGGCCTTTTTGATAGCCTCAAGCAATATTTCGTTATCGTGAATACGAAGGTCATTCCTGAACCAAACTAATATTGTTCTTTCGCTCATTCTAAAAAATGCGGCAATTGCGCCGATCAGTCAACCCACAAATTTGCAATTTTTATTTTAAAGTGTGAATCCGACACATTTATTTGACATGGGATTAACAGTGACCCTAAATTAAGATCAGCGGTATAAAGTGCACTTCATGGATTCGCGACAAATACTATTCCAAATTTTCTACCTTTATCAGACATGACAAAAAAAATTAAAATAGCAGCATTTTCCTTATTATTTTTTTATTTATCATATCATTAACACAGCCTGCCTTTTATATTGACAGGAAAGATTATGATGCATGGGCGAATTCATTTTATCTTTTAATTAATGGATGGCTCGGCTTATTGGCCGGTGGGGCAACTATTGCCTGGCTTGCCAATCCTTTGATTTTTTTATCCTGGGTTTTCTATTTTATTAAGCCTAAGGTTGCGCTGATCTTAAGTATTATAGCAACTCTGTTTTCCGCATCGTTTTTGTGCTACAGTACTATAGTTGCTAGTGAAGAGGCCGCCTATTCAACAATAACTGAACGCAAGGCTGGATATTGGCTTTGGTTATTAAGCATCTCTATTTTTTCAATTACCTCTTTGATTATTTATTATTTAGAAAAGCGGTCGAAAATAATAGTTGATTTAGATAATGCAGACTGAGTAATTTGACAATTTCCTAAAAGTTGTCAAATCTTTTTGTTATGCGACATTATATCCTTACATTTGGTAAAATTGTCGCTAATGAAAATAGCTGTTAAAAAAAATCAGGGCTTGAGCTTTATCCACCTGCTTGGCGGAAAAAACATTCTTACTCAACCCATCAGGTCGGAATTTGATATTATATCGCTTAGCAATGAAGGCATAACCAAAGCTTCATTAGATGCATTGATCGGCCATTTGGGTATTTCAAAAAAAGCATTTTCTGAAAACATTCTTGACGCTTCCGTTAAAACATTAGAGCGAAAGAAAAGTACAGACAAACTGGATAAACGTACCTCATCTCATGTAATAGAAATAGCAAAAGTGGTTGAGCACGCTTTCTCGGTTTTCGAGGATGAAGAAAAAGTTAAAAAATGGCTCAATACACCTAACCGTGCACTGAATAATATAAAGCCTATCGATCTGTTCTATCTGCCTACAGGCCTGGGAATGGTTGACGATATTTTAGGCCGTATAGAATATGGCGTATATTCCTGAAAATGATTGTTTACCGCATTGCTAAGTCAGAACTGCGTGCGCGCGACATATCTGGGATAGGCGCTTTCAGTAATGGCGGCCGCTGGAATAATAAGAGCACCTATATGCTGTACACAAGTATAAACAGTTCCTTAGCCTATCTCGAAAATCTTGTTCACTTTGATGAATTGGATTTACCTCCCGATCTTTATATCAGTTTCATAAATATACAAGCTGACGAAAACATGGTTTATCAATTGCCGGATAACGATTATCCAAATTCATGGCAACTACTGGATAATCTCGAAAATAAGCGGATAGGCGACCTATGGATGCTTGAAAAAAAACACCTGGCACTCAAGGTACGTTCCGCTGTAAACCCCTCGGAGTATAATTTTCTGTTAAACCCGCTATATCCTAATTATCATGACCTTGTAAAGGTCGATTCTGTTGAGCCGTTAAAGATAGATGCTCGTCTTACCAGGAACCGATCGTAGATTTGACAAATTAAAACTTGTCAAATCATTATATTGATTTTGTATTCTCTATGTTTTCTTCCCATCTTACACCCGAAAAATCGATCAACTCCATGTATCTTAACAACACCTTCGTACACCACGTACATTTCTGGCTTAAAAACAAAGCCGATAAAGCCAAACTAATAGAGGGCCTCGAAACGCTAAAGCCGATAACTCATATTCGGGATATGCATATCGGCGTACCGGCTGATACCAACCGCGATGTGATCGACAATACTTATGACGTATCCCTGCTGCTATTGTTCAACACCCTGGAAGAGGAGGAGGCCTATCAGCATGATCCCACCCATGTTATTTTCGCAGAACAGTACGCCAAACCGCTTTGCGCAAGGGTGCTGGTGCTGGATAATGTGAATATTTAATACGCTGGAAATATTTACCGGGCATCGCCAGGCCGGCGGTATGACGCACCGTTCACCTGGCTTAAAAGCAGGATTTTAACGGATAATGTTTTGTTAGCAGAGTTTTATTTTTAATTTAAGTACGCAAATAGAATTTGTAAAACACGGTTACCATTTTATTGTTGAGCATTTATGAAAGTATTACTTGCAGGTGCAAATAGCTATATAGGCGCCCGCCTCATCCCTTTTCTCCAGGAAAAAGGGCACCAGGTTATTTGCATTGCCAGGGATAAGAAATACTTTTCAAACCAAAGCAAATATGATGGCGTAACCGTTATCAATGGCGACCTGCTCCGCACCCAAAGTATAGAACAATTTCCACAGGATATCGATGCCGCCTTTTACCTGGCAAACCGGTTGACGCAAACTTCGGGGTTCGCAGGGCTGGAAGCTTTATCGGCACAAAACTTTATGGATGCGCTTGATAAAACCGACTGCACCCAGTTGATCACTGTCGGCGACATTACCAATACCTCGCGTACTCATATTGAAAATATCCTGGCCGGAGGGAAGGCTGCACTTACCGCATTGGAAACCTCCATGATCATTGGCGAAGGAAGCATATCCATGGAACTTTTTAATGCACTTACACAAAATACGCCCATTGTAATTGCAAAATCATGGGCCAATACTGCTATACAGCCCGTTTTTATTGAGGATGTATTGAACTGCCTGCACGATTGTTTACTGAACGGTAATACCTTTAATCGCAAATTTGACATCGGCGGGCCGCAGATATTTACGTTCAAACAAATGATGCTGGTTTATATCGCAACTTATATCGATCTGAAGCCCGATATCGTCATACTGCCTTTCCTCAACTCTAAATTTGCATCCTACCTGGTCAATTTCCTATCGCCTACAAGCTACCCCGAGGCGCAAAGCCTGCTGCAAAACCTCAGCAATGATTCGGTGTGCCGGGACAATTGCATCATCGATGTGCTGCCTCACGAGTACACCGCATTCAAACAAGCGCTAAAGCTCATCCACGATAAAACAGACGAAACCGTGCTGATCTGATTTTACGTATTTACATCATTGAATGAAGAATCGCCCGACTGATATACATGTTTTGATTACCGGCGGTACCGGGTCTGTTGGTAAACCCTTAACCGATGCCCTGCTCGACAAGGGCTACAAAGTTAGCCACCTGAGCCGCAAGCCTGGACAAGATACCCGTGTGATAACCTTCTTATGGGACGTGCCCAAGGGTGAAATAGACGAGCGGTGTATAGATGGTATTGATATCGTGATACATTTGGCCGGTGCCGGTATTGCGGATAAGCGATGGACCGACAAAAGAAAAAAGGAGATCGTAGAAAGCAGAACCAGCTCGATCCGATTAATTTACGGCTTAATCAAAAACAAACCCAATAAAGTCAATTCCATTATCTCGGCAGCAGCGATAGGCTATTACGGCGACCGGGCCGACGAACTAATGACCGAGGATATCGCGCCGGGCCCCGGTTTTATGCCCGAATGTTGTGTTGCCTGGGAAAATGCCATTGACGAGGGCAAAGCGCTTGGCTTGCGTATAGTTAAGCTGCGCACCGGAGTGGTACTGGACAAAAGAGGTGGCGCTTTACCTCAAATGGCTAAACCTGTTAAGTTATTTGCAGGCGCTGCGTTTGGTAACGGCAGACAATGGATACCCTGGATACACTGGCAGGATGCCGTAGATATGTACCTGCATGCAATAGATGATATCAATCTAACCGGAACTTATAATATGGTTGCGCCTAACCCGGTAACCAACAAACAATTGATGAAGGCTATCGCCGCTCAATTGCACAAGCCGTTGTGGCCCATTAACGTGCCCGCATTTGCCTTTAAATTATTAATGGGCGAAATGAGCATCATTATATTAGGCAGCACCAAAGTATCCGCGCAAAAGATACAGGACGAAGGGTTTGAATTTAAATACCCTGAATTGAAAGGTGCGCTAAAACAGATCTATGGCTGAAAAACAAACGGTAAACATTTTCTGGTTCCGCCGCGATCTAAGGCCGCATGATAACGCCGGCCTGTACTACGCACTGAAAGGACCAAACCCCGTAGTTTGCCTTTTTATTTTCGACCGCGATATACTCGATAAGCTGGAGGATAGAGATGATGCACGCGTCACCTTTATTTATCAAACCATTGAGCAACTGGATAAGGAGCTGCAAAAACATGGCAGCAGTTTATTGGTGAAATATAACAAGGCTGAACATGCCTGGGATGAGGTAGTAAAGGAATACCAGGTTGAAACCGTTTATACTAATCACGATTATGAGCCTTATGCTGCAAAACGTGATGAAGCCATCGCCGCCAAACTAAAAAAGCACTATATCGCCTTCAAAACCTACAAGGACCAGGTAATATTTGAGAAGAACGAGGTAGCTAAAGACGATGGCACACCTTACACGGTTTATACGCCCTACATGCGCAAATGGTACCAAATGCTGAAGCCTTTCTACCTCGAATCGTACCCTACCGAAAAATACCTGCGCAATCTTTACAGGCACAAAACCCCGGCTATACCATCCCTGAAATCCATGGGCTTTGAAAAAAGCCAAATGGAGCTTCCTGATCAGCATTATGAAAAAGTAATCGCTGATTATAAGGAGAAGCGCGATTACCCTGCCATCCACGGCACCTCGCATATTGGGCTACATCTGCGTTTCGGTACGGTAAGCATCCGCGAACTGGCACATAAAGCCTACAGCTATCATGAAAAAACCTGGCTGAACGAGCTGATATGGCGCGAGTTTTATATGATGATCCTATATCATTTCCCTAAAACAATGGACCATGCCTTTAAGCCGGAGTACGACCGTATCAAATGGGTAAATGACGAAAAACAATTTGAAGCCTGGTGCAGTGGCCAAACCGGCTATCCGCTGGTAGATGCCGGCATGCGCGAATTGAATGCCACCGGTTTTATGCACAACCGGGTGCGTATGGTAACGGCCAGTTTTTTAAGCAAGGACCTGCTGATAGACTGGCGCTGGGGCGAACGCTATTTTGCCCGAAAACTGCTGGATTACGAAATGGCAAGCAATGTTGGCGGCTGGCAATGGTCCGCGGGGTCAGGTACCGATGCTGCGCCTTATTTCCGGATATTCAGCCCCGATTCACAAACGAAAAAATTTGATCTGGACTTTGTCTACGTAAAAAAATGGGTTCCGGAGTATGCTGACTTCAGCCGATATCCAAAACCCATTATCGATCATACCTTTGCCCGCGAACGCTGTTTAAAGGCATTTAAGGAAGCGTTGAGCCGATAAACCAATTATTGTGCTACATAATAAGCGATACCATTCAGTGTGTAACTGCTTACAGTACCATTAGTGGTCGCATAATAATAATCATGGTTCGTTGGGTCATAATATTCATATACTGGGATTGGATTTAGTAATATAACTGGCGGCGTGTAGCCCATGATACTTTCTAAATGGAACCCACTTGGATAAACGGTACCTCGCATAGTATAGTAATGTGCTCCTGTCGAACTGTTATAAAATCTATAAACAGCGCGACTGGCTGTTCCGGTGACGTTGCTGGGGTTTCCACTTGAGGAAAGGGAACCAATTGTTTTTATTAAAGTAAATCCCTGGGCGCCATTCCCCAATTCGTTAAAATTAGTTGTGTAAAAATGTCTTTGTAGAGTTGAATTATAGTACTCATAGACACGAAGATCCTGCGCTTTCAAGCGATTAGAAAATCCGGTCAAACAGAATAATGTTAATGCAAAAAATAGTATTTTTTTCATGATTGATTTTTTTCTACAAAGAGGCATAAAAAAATCAACCACGTCAACCCGTGAAAACACCCATTTTTCTAAATAAAATAAGGTAGGAACCTGACTTGACTTAAAATGCTTAATACATATTAAGATTGCAATTTATTGTGCTATCACTATATTGGTAATATCATACCTCAAGCATGAATTGGCTGGAATATCTGCAGTTCCTCCAGGTCCGTATGCCAGCCTGGATGGAATAAGTAATGATACCCCTCCACCATTCCTTGACATTAATAAACCTGCTTCTACGCCTGGTATAGACTCGCTGACGTCACTAAACAGAAAAGTAGTGGTCCCCGAATCATTAATAAATTGGGTACTATTCATCAAATAACCAATGAGATTAGTCGTAAACCTAGAGCTAATATCGGGAAGGTTTCCTGTACCCTGAGTCGTTATTTTATAATATAAGCCAGAATCAACACCAGATGTAATTTTGGTATAACTCGAAAGACCGTTTGCTTTTATATAATTTCTTATCACCAAATCATCATAAATATCCTGGTTATCTGTCAGTTCGATGGTATAATCGAGGCATTGGTTACCCCCTATACTGGCGTTGGCTATTGTGCTGCTGCCGCTGCCTGTGCCGTTTACCCCGTAACCTAAATGCGAGGGTATGATCACGCGCATTTTGCCGCCTTTGTACTTCAAAATATTGTGCACAGCTAAGATTATACCGTTCGGCAAGTTAATCCCAGCATGGCCCTCCAAGCCTTCATAATGGTTAATTATGGTATCAGTTGCGCTAAATTTTCCGTCGAGTGTCCTGATGGTATATACATAGGATACCTCGCTTGAATAATCAACCGCAGCACCTGTGCCGGGAGTAATAATTTTATACCAGATACCGGTAGTATCCTTCCCTGATGTATCTTTCACCATACCGGTTATACCGTTTGCAGCAATATAGGCGGCTATTTGCTGCTGGTCGTATGTCTTAATATCAGGGTTATTCTTGTCTTTCCGGCACGCCGCTAAACCAACAGTAAAAAGTATTATCAGGGTAAAAAGTATGGATCTCATTTATGTTAATTCGTTACATTATAAAGTTGTATATCAAAATTGAGGATGGCATTTGCCGGCAATCCTAATGAAGGCTGCGCATTCGGCCCGTAGGCGTAGCGCGATGGTATGATCAATCTTACTATCCCCCCGGTATTTATTTTTGGTATGCCTAATTGCCAGCCCAACATAACCTGGCCCAACACATAGGAAGGGTGAAAAGTATTGGTTTCTGTAAATATTTTGCCGGTGCCCAGCAGCTTGCCTGTATCGCTCACGGTTACTCGTGTTGATGTGGTAAATAAGTCGTTTCCCTGCCCCTGCTGCAATACAATATAATAAACACCCGAAGTGTCATTAGTCTTTTTGGCTATACCCGTTAGGTTATTTTCTGCAATGTAATTTGCCACTATCTTATCGTCAATTGCGGCCTGGGCCCTGTATTGCGCCAAACTGCTTTGGGTTTTCCCGCAACCTGCCAGCACAACACCGATCAATAATATGAGAAATAGCCACTTCATCTAATTTTCAACCGGCAAATTTATTGTTTTAAAATTAAAAAACGACAGCTTAACACTTTTTAACAAATTAGCATCAATTTGGCGGTTAATATATAGCCTGAATTATGGTGTGATTTGTTGCCGGTCACCAAAAACATAACGGCCAGCCCCGGCTTTTATTTCAGGTTCTGTTCGGGTTTATAATTGAGGGTGAGGCGGTTTATTTTTTTGAGCATATCTATCAGGTATTGTTTATCGTGCTCATTAATATGCTTGTTTAAGTAGTTATTGAATTGCTTTACCACCACGCGCGCCAGGTGCCGTTTTTCTTTACCCAGATCGGTCAGGTATATTTTAACCGACCGCTTATCTCCCTGGTTCGATTCGCGGTATATCAAACCTGTTTCTTCCAGTTGGTTCAGCATGCGTGATAAACTGGTTGATTTAAGCCCCAGCAATGCTGCCGCCTGCGAAACCGTTGTCCCCTCCTGCTCATCAATATTAATAAGCAGGTAACCGATGGATTGTGTAATACCAAACTCAGTAACGATCTGGTTATACCTGTTGGCCATGGTTTGCCACCCAACCTTCAAAAAGTAGTCAATAGTTTCCTGGTGTTTTACCTGAGCGGGCATACTTTGCTAATATAATTTTGCAAGTATAGCGAAAAGTTCATAGTTGATAGTTCATGGTTCATGGCTGATTTAACTAAAGTTTCAGCATTTTCCTCTATGAACCATGAACCATCAACTAATAACCAAGCTTGGTATCATCTCCCCGCGGATCGGCGCCGCCTTCGTAATATCCCCATTTGGTTTTCAAAATGGCATCAACACGGCCGCTGGGGCCTCCTTCAATAATTTTATATCCTTTTTTCTCCAGTTTGATCTTTACCGCACTATCCAATGCCCCCTGTTCCACATAAACCTCATCCGGCAGCCATTGATGATGAAAACGCTTTGAAGTTACCGCCTGCTGCATGTTTTGATCAAATTCGGTTACATTTAATATCGTTTGAAAAACAGATGTGATTATGGTTGAGCCGCCCGGTGTACCTACTACCATAAATAATTTACCGTCCTTCTCCAGGATGGTTGGCGTCATGGATGATAGCATCCGTTTGTTGGGCTGTATGCTGTTGGCTTTACCACCCACCAGCCCGAACATATTGGGCACACCCGGTTTCGAGCTAAAATCGTCCATTTCGTTATTCAATAAAAATCCGGCTCCCTTTACAAATATTTTAGAGCCGAAACCCCCGTTCAATGTAGTAGTAATAGACACCGCATTGCCATCGCGGTCAACGATCGAGTAATGTGTGGTCTGGTCACTTTCGTAACCGGCAAATTTCCCGGGAAGAATGTCCGAACTTAATGTAGCCTTGTCCCAGCTAAAATTGCTCATCCGCGAAGCGATATAAGCAGGCTTTAGCAAGCTGTCAACAGGTACTTTATAAAAATCAGGATCGCCCAGGTATTTCGACCTATCAGCATATACCCTGCGTTCAGCCTCTACCGCTAATCGCACTGTCGAGTCGCTATTAAAGCCCCATCTTTTGAGCGGGTACTTTTCTACCGACCCAAGTAATTGCAGCAAAGCCACCCCGCCGCTCGACGGCGGCGGCATGGTGATCACTTTATATCCTTTGTATTGTCCTATCAACGCTTTACGCCAAACCGCATGATAATTTTTCAGGTCTTCCTTCGAGATCAGGCCGGCGCCGTTCTGCATTTCAGCTACCAGTTCATCCGCTACTTTGCCATCATAAAACCCGTCCCGCCCTTTGTCGCGTACCAGTTCTAATGTTTTTGCCAGGTCTTCCTGCACCAATAAGTCGCCTTCCTGCCATTCGCCATCTTTCAAAAGATAATTTTTTCCCGGATTAAGCTTTTTAAATTCCGCAGCAGTACGGTTCAAATCATTAGCCAGGTGTTTGGTTATTTTAAACCCATTACGCGCCAGGTCGATAGCAGGCTGTACCAACTCCGCCCAGGTCAAGTGTCCGTATTTTTTATGCGCCTCAAACATCCCGTCAACCGATCCCGGGACACCCGATGCCTGGTGGGTAGATAAACTCTTACCCGGTATGACGTTTCCCGTCGAATCCAAAAACATATTTTGACTTGCCATAGCCGGCGCTTTCTCTCTAAAATCAAGTGTATTGGTGCTTCCCTTTGCCGACCGGTAAACCATAAAACCGCCGCCACCAATATTTCCGGCTTCCGGCACGGTTACACACAATGCAAACTGTACAGCTACAGCCGCATCAACCGCGTTACCGCCATTTTTTAATATGTCCAGCCCTGCTTTAGCGGCATCCGGGTAAGCGCATACTACCATGCCATTGTGGTATTCGTCGCTGTTATCGTTGCCGAGCGTACCCTGTACACAGCTTAATGGAATAAAACATAATGCAAGCAGCAGCAAATAATAGGGTTTGGTTTTGGAAAAATGAGTCATTGCCAAGTTTATTGAGACGCCTAATTTAACCTAATTTTTATATAAATAATCGTAACAAATTGGTGGGTGTAATTGTTGAGATAAATGGAAACAGGAGGTATTACTTTTTCTTTGTTTTGTAAAAAATAAGTTTTTGCATTTGATAATCAACCATATACAAACTTCAATTAAAAGTATTTATAATTAAACCGGGAAAACTAACGTTATTTGCAATAAAAAAACCTATGAAAAAAGCCGCTTACATCTTATTTCTTTTAGGTGCATTTTTACTGATCGGTAAAACATCAAACGCACAGGATTACAAACCAGATTACCAATTTGCCGCAGGCCTTAAATTCGGTGGCTACGAGAACGGTTTCTCAGGTAAATATTTTATGGACAAGACCACCGCCATCGAGGGCGAATTAGGTCTTCGCTCGCCGCACGGGCTTGTTGTAACCGGCCTGTACGAGATCAATCATCAGATATCCAACATTGCAGGGTTTAAATTTTACTATGGTTTTGGTGCGCACGTAGGCGCTGTTGGTGCAGGATTTTACAAAAGGTTCAACGGCGATAACCAGTTGTACACCAGTAGCCAGATATTATTGGGTGCTGATGGCGTTGTTGGCCTCGAATACGTGATACCGCAATCGCCTATCGCTGTTAGCCTTGACCTTAACCCCAGGCTCGAACTGGCCACAGGGCCGTTTTTTGATATCGCACCTGGATTGGGAATAAAATATTGTTTCTAATTTTAAGATGAGAGAATTGACAGCTTTTCAAAAAGTTGTCAATTTTTTATCAGTCTACCAAAAACTAATCACCGATCACTAACACCCTATCTGTCAATAATCACCTTTTTCGTATACTTCTTTTGATTCAGCAACAGTTTCAAAACATACGTCCCTGGTGGAAGCTGGCTCACATCAAGTACCGTACTAAAGTTTCCGGCAGGCAATGCTTTCTGCGTTGAATAAGTTGACTTTCCAGCGCTGTTTATAAGAGAGATATTCATATTGGCCGCGTCTTTAGAGGCAAACACTACACTCAACTGGTCTTTTGTGGGGACAGGGAACAAAGTTAGCCCTATATCATTATCCCCCGTATTCGCTGCCAGCACCACATACACAAAGTTAGCCGATTGCGCTACACATCCGTTGGCCAATGGGATATCTACCCGGTAATTTCCACTTCGCGTTGGGCTGTATGTTTGGCTGGTGGCGCCGTTTATCGCTACTCCATTCAGGTACCACTGGTTACCTGTTGTAAAATTGGAGCTGAGTATCGTGCCGCTCTGTGTAATAACCGGGTTAACAACCGTAACTACCTGTTTGGCAACAGACGCGCATCCCGGGCTCGTCACGTGCATGTCGTAAAAGTAGTAATAGAAGTTTTTATAGTAAGCGGTATCTGTGGTTGATGTCGCCGTGTTTCCAATAATGCCGAAAACATCGCCAATTTTAAATGGATAGCCGGTTACGCCGCCATTATTACGATAAATAGTTGCAGTATCGGCAAAATTAGCGCTGATGCTGTAAATACCTGCCGATGGTAGCAGCAAATTAAGATCATAAACTTGCCCATTATCTGTCGGATCATCAGGCAGCGCACCGGAGTGCGGGAAAGCCGTGGTAGCAACAGCATTTATAGTAGTTGATGAAACGACTTCGCCATTTTGATCGGCGACCGTAAAAGTTATCTTACCCGGGTTACCGATGTACAGGCGGGCGGTCGAAATAACGAGTGGGATACGCGTAAATACATTCACTGCCGGTGTAAATTGGTTATAGCCCCCAGCGGTAAACGCCGTTTTTGCGGCGGGGCCTATCGTTCCGCTAAAGTCATTTAAACCGGCATAGTAGGTATTATTTACCGGCGCGTGGGTGGTGATAGTTGGCGTACCGTAGGCGAATGGAATAACATCCGTACTGTTGTGATACCAAAGCAACTCGCCATCGCCCGTTCCTGATAGCAAATATGAACTGATGGCATTACAAAAATTGGCGGCAAGAGCGGTTGCTGTTGGCGGGCTAGCTACTACTACGGTGTCTATAACCTGGTTATTATTCGTCACTGGGTCTGCCGCCAGGTTAGTAGCGGCGCTTATAATATAAGTTGTTCCGGCAGTAATATTGAATGGACTGCTAAACGTAAAATTATCTTGCGCGGCTGGTGCCAGGCTACCTGCATAGGTGCCGTTAAAAGTGGCGACTACGCCTGCCGGTGAAGCAACAGACACCGTAACCGGTATGGAGTTGAGTGTTGTGCTGCCATAGTTTTTTAGCGTAACCGTAACAGGTACCGCGCCCGAACAGGCTCCACCAGTAGCGGGGCTTACGATGGCAACGACACCCGCATCAATACTGGTTTGCAAAAATTGCACACGGTAATCCTGGGTTTCGCCTTTGGCGTAGCTACCGCAGGCTAAAATGGTTGAGGCGTCGGTAGTTTCTGACAATACCACCCGCATCATACTGTAATTGCCTGGCGTAACTGTAGCCGGAACGGTAATATTTGTGGTGTATGTTCCGGTACTGCTCAATACTGGGGTTGTGGCAACCAATTCGTTTGCCTCAAACACGCCGTTGCCATTCCAGTCGATAAACACTTTGGCTATTTTGTTAAGATCGGCACCACAGGTGCCTAAAATAAGGCTCAGCGGATAAGTTTTATTTTGCTCCAATTGCACCGTTAAGTTGGTATAGTCGGAATAAGTGGTACATCCGGCTGCAGGCGTATTGTTGATATTGGAGAAGGTGACATTATTGATACGCGAATCAGCGCTTGAAAGCGGCCCCGATGCGCAATAAGCTGTACCACCAATGCCTGTTGCGATAAGTGAATAAGCCTGCGGGCCCGACTGCAAAGTGCCTTTATGCGAAACCGTAATAGTATACGCCCTTCCGGGTATTGCATTTGCAATATAAACCTGTTCCACATTATCCCTGATATTGTCCCCTTTTGTCGCTAAGGCTGATGGATTGTTCGGATCGAGCACCCATGGGAAATAGATAGTGGTGCCATCGCTTATCCTGATATCCAGGTCATTCACCAATTTGGGTGTGCGGTCATTGATCGTACCGTCAGGTGTGATATTACCTTCAGGATCTGTCCAGGCTATAGTTGCCATTAACGGGCCGTTGCCAGATGCAACAACGTTGTAGGTTTGCGTTTGCCCCTGCGTTAAAGTACTCTCTTTTATGGTGCTTTTAGTTCCATTGTCAGTAATAGCCTGGGCGGCTGTTTTCATATTAAGCAGTCCCCATCCGTAGATATAATCGGGGCCAACGTTACCGGCATCAAACGCAGTGTGACAAGCCAACCCTTTAAGCGTGGCCGAACGCATAAAAGCTCCGCCATGCTTTTCTGCGTAGTATTCCTGTAGCAAGTATAGCGAGCCCGTAACGTTTGGCGCCGCCTGCGATGTGCCCGATAACGTAATGTAACTAGTGGGGCCGCTGCTGCCGCACGAAAGTACGTTTAGCCCGTTGGCCACAATGTCTGGCTTCACACGCCCATCATCAGTGGGCCCCCAACTACTGAAAAAAGTTGTGCTTATGCTTTGCGCGTTAGTCGGCCCGTTTGGCAGCGGGTTTATGGCACCGACTGTTAAAATATTTTTAGCGTTGCCTGTAGTGCTGATACAATCGTAACTATTATTACTGCTGATATTGACCGGCCGGGCACCCTTATCAACAAAATTATGATTGCTGATACTTACAAAGCCGTAATAATCAGCGCCAACAGCCGGGCCAGTGTTGCCACGGGCGTTTCCTGCCGATTCAACGATGAGGTAATAAGGTGCTTTATATGCGATCTGGTCGAATGCCTGCGTACGATCAGAATAGAATCCGAATGAGTAATCTATGGTATCGCCGGGTAAACCCAGCCATTCCCAACGGTTATAGGCGTCATCAAAATTCCATCCGGCTTCATCGCCGTAGGAGTGGTTAGATAGCAGAAGGCTTGGTGACGCTGCAGCCATCTCGCCAATATCATTATTAAAATCATACGAATGCAGGGTGGTTGCATTAAAGGCCATTCCCTTCACGGGAGGATAAACACCTTTAGCAAGCATGGTGCCGCTTACGTGTGTGGCATGATCGATAATAACCGAAGTATCTTTGATCAATATCGTTTTGCCCGCAAACTCCTGGTGGCCCGTATATACCGAACCTCCGTCCCATATTGCGAGTTTGTCATTCAGGAAGCTGCTCGATCCGGATAAATTTAATCCCAGCGAGCCACCGGGTTGTACAGCGGTGGTGTTGGTAGTGGCTGCAGATATGATGTTATCATCAGTAACCAGGTAAACCGGGAAGCCCAATTTGTTTACACCTTGTAAGGACAGGAAACCGCCGTTGCGGGTTTTCCGGCTCAACGGCCATCCATATATGTGCGCAAGGTTGAGCGCCTTAATATGGGCCAAAGTATAGGCTGTTTTGGCTTTCGCCGACAATACATCCAGTTCCTTTTTCTTATCCGGAGATACTAATACCTGCTGGCAAAAGGCTTCGCCTGTAACAAAAAACAAAAAAATGCCCGTAAGTAGTAAAGTAAATCTTATCCTCATTTGCTCGTCAATAATAGAGAATTTCGCTCACATTGGGATTCTTTACCATAGTTTACAGATCTTTTTAGCGAAAAGTTGCCCGGTTAATGGCGATATGCCTTTTTAAAATATGCACCATAAAAACTAATTAAATGTAACCTACCATATATTCTTTGATCTTTGCCGGGAATGTTACGATGAGAAGCAACATTTTACATACACATTTCGTATAAAGACTGTGTTATAATTATCACAGGTAAAAATAAATTTGTAACATTGGTGTCTTAAACTATTAGCCATGAAACTGAAGGCCGGAATAAGTTTATCTGTATTGCTCCTGTTAAGCGTGATCACGGCCCATGCACAAGGCTTGCCTTGTGGCGGTGACGACCCTGATGCCACTTGCCCGCTCGATACCTGGGTAGTAGTGCTGGTTATAGCTTCATCTGTTTTTGCTGCCTTTACGTTGTTAAAAAGGAAAAGAGCTGTCTGAGTTTTCGCTATATTTTAATAATAGCACCGCCAATATACTATCTCCGCCGGGGGAGCATGCTGAAAAAAGTGGGGAATATCGCCCGTTTTAATTCTTTTGCTTGCATTCAGTCATTTAACCTTTACTTAAATTTTCACCCTTTTAGACCACGATAGCTGATCGGTCATAACTACTTGTTTTTCGGGGTGTTATGCCGCATCGCTTCCAGAGGTTTTTGGATGGTATTTCGATCAAATTTAATGATTGTAAAAAGCCTCTAATATATTACAAAAAGCGCCTTTTGAGCACATAAAGCCACATTTTTTTAGTGTTTATGTGGGGGAAATTTCTCAAAACGGGGAATATTGACGCGGTAAATTATATGTTACAATAACGCAAAATTATCCCAAACGGTCATTTCAAGGGATTTTATCCACAAAATAATGCAAAACGCTCTGTTTAAGCCATTTTTTGCATTTAGTGCACAGTTATTGCCTGTCAATATGCACGCTATTGAATAATTAATTATAAGTTACTCGCAGAACACTCATGAAGCTTTTGAAGATACATTTACTAACCACACTACTGATATTTGCTCTGCCGCTTTTATTTTGTGCTAATACTTATGCACAGAATACCTACGACTGGAGGCCTAATACAACCAGCAACTGGGAAACACCCGGCAATTGGCAGTCAACCAGCTCCACAGGTGTTGTGGCTTACCCGGCAGCCACCTACCCTGGTCTTACCTCCACAGATATTGTTCGTATCGGCGTAAACACTTCTATTGCAACGTTCACGCGGCAACCAACCATTAAAACAGGAGTAACCTACACCGTGGCATCAGTAATCATTGGTAACAACAACACAGCAGTAGGTTCTTCAGCTTCTATTGACCTAAGTATAGGCTCTGGAAGCACATTAAACGTAAGCGGCACCTTTTTACAAATGCACAGTGCAACAGGTGGTGCGGCAAATAGCGGTGGCAGGGATGTAACTGACGATCCGAATAGCTTTTTTACCGCTATTAATACCTCGATCTATGGGCCGGGCACCGTGCATTGCGGTTATTTTACCGTCGGTGATAATACTGTACCGGGCAACCCTTATGTAAACAATTTAACCTATGTTTATTTATTAGGCTCAATAATACTTAAGGTTGATAATGATTTTACCCTTAATTCGGCCAGTTATCATTTGGATGATGACCAAACGGTGGTTTCCCGCAATAATGATGCTGAAGTGTCGGTACAATCGGCCACTATTACTATCAATGGCCAGTTAAAGGAAACCAATTACAATCCCTTTCCATATGTAGTTTATCAATACGCGCCCCTTACCGCGTTCTCGTTAGACGTTTACAATAATGCAAATAGCCCTACACTTAACCTGGCAAACGCCTCGCCCTTAAGCATTGGCACCAACATATTTTGTAATAATACCGTAGACTTTTTTAATCTTCTCTCTTCAGGAGGCGCGGGCAGGGCAACTGTAAATTACACAGGAACAACAAATCAAAGAGTATATACTTATAATGCATCCTTACCCCCGGATTCGGTTATTGATCATACAAGTGCTACCGATTACACCTATAACGATATTATTTACCAGGACCTGGGTTTTTCAGGATCAGGAACAAAAACTATCGACGCTGCCACATTGAGTATCGATGGTAATTTCAGCATAGCAGGCAATGCGATTGCCGATATAAAAACAAATAATGTAGCATTTACCATAAACGGAAATTATACTGCGGCCGCCGGCACAACGCTGCTCCAGGGATCAGGCGACTTATCCGTTTCCGGCAATTTCACCAATAACGGCACTTACACTCCATCTACCGGATATGTATTATTTCCTGGTACCGGTACGCAGAATTTAAATGGCGGTACAACAAACTTTAATAATGTAACCTGCAGCGGTGGGTCGAACAAAGTGATACAGAGCGGTACTTTCAACATATCAAGTATATCATTATTAACCTTAAGCGGTACTAACACTAATGTTACAACCGGGGGTGGCAATCTTACTTTAATGTCAGACGTAAACGGAACCGCCACCATCCCGGCCCTCACTAATGGCTGCAATGTGAGCGGAAGCAATGTTACGGTACAGCGTTATATTCCGGGCGGGTCATCTACATCGCGTGGTTACAGGTTACTTTCATCAGCTGTAAGCGCCGGTTCCGATACTTATGGCAATAAAATTTACAGCATCAACTACCTGCTTAACTCAACCTATATCAGTGGTACCAGTTTCCCTAATTCGGCCAACAGCAAAACCGGTAATCCATCGCTGTACTTGTACCGTGAGAATTTGGCGCCATTGTATACTACTTTTTTAAATAGCAATTATATCGGTATCGCTAATTACGGCGCAGCACCAACATACGGCATGAATGATACTGCCTACCCAACGGCAAACATCCCGGTTGGCAACGGTTATTTGTTTTATTTCCGTGGCGGCCCTACAACAACCAGCCCATTCGTTTCCGGCAGTTTAGCCCAACCGGCCGTTTTGGTATCTACCGGCACCCTAAACCAGGGTAATATAACTGTTGCCAATTGGTACACACCCAGCACCACAACATTGGGGCGTACAACTGCTTCGGGCGATCCAGCTATAGAAGGCTTTAATTTGGTGGGCAACCCCTATCCAAGTTCAATTGATTGGAATAAAGCTGATTCTGTAAGCACAAGCGCTGCCATATACGCGCCCCATGTTACACCCTTTATATATATGCTAATACCCGGGGGGCAGGCAGGTGCAGGAAATTATGGTATATATAACAGGACAGGAGCCGGCACAAGTACAAACGGCGCAACGCATATTATTCCAGGGGGAGTGGGATTTTTTGTAATTGCAACCAGCGGCGGCCCGGCAACTTTAAAATTTACCGAAGCGGCAAAAGTTACTTCCCAGCCTTCCGGATCGGCTCTATTCCTGGCTAAGCTTCCTTCTACTGCTAAGACAGCTCAAATTTTGGATCTGCAAATGAAGTTAGATTCTATCAACTCGGACGAGATGATCATCAGCTTTGATCCCGATGCAAAATCTGCATATAACATGATGGAAGATGCGCGTTACAAAACAGGGTCGGGCAAGGTTAATTTAGCCAGCCTTTCGAGCGACAATATATCTCTCGCTATCAATCAGCTTCCTTTAGCCTTAAAGGGTGATACTATAAAACTAAAAGTTGGCGCAACTGCGAGTGGCAACTATACTTTAAGCCTTAAATCGATAACAGGTATTCCACAGATATATGATATATGGCTGAAGGATGCGCTTACCAAAGATTCGGTAAATCTGCGTACAGCTCCCACTTACAGCTTTACGATAAACACCACCGATACCACTACTTTTGGCGTCAACCGCTTTAAACTGATATTGGTACAAAATCCGGCTATGGCATACCAGTTATTAAGTTTTGATGCCGCCAAAACCGGCAATAACGACAAGCAGGTTCAGTTGACCTGGAAAACCGCAAACGAACAAAATTATACCAGTTTTACTGTTGGGCGCAGCAACGATAACGGGAAAACTTTCGATGTGCTCGGAGAAACCATTTCATCGGCTGTTGGTACTTATACCCTGCTGGATAAAAATCCGTTAAAAGGTGATAACCTGTATCGCTTAAAACAGGTGGATATTAATAATACTGTTACCTATTCAAACGTGGTTAATATCCAGTACACCGAAAACACAAATATGGTAGTAAACCATATAAGCACCTATCCTAACCCGGCTACCAACATCATTAATTTAAGCTTCGAGCCAAAATCAAAGGAAAAAACGATTTACGATATCAGGGTAACCAACAGCTCAGGCATGGTGGTAAAATTTGCACAGGTTACCGAACCCCACTGGGAGCAGAATGTAAGCAACCTGCTTACAGGGACTTACCTGATACAGGTAACCAATAAAAACGATAACAGCATAATCGGACAAACAAAATTTGTAAAACTATAAGCTATAACCTAAATTAATTAATTATACCAGATCGGGCCGGCTTTTTTATTGCAACGATAGATATAAGATCAAATATGGTTTAAATAATATATGGCTACAGACTGTAAAAAGGCCACCCCCGTATTGTTTAACGGTATTTTGTATCTAACGACGTGGGGAAACTTTCCCACATCGGGGAATAAAACACACGTAACGAACCTCTTAGAAATCAGTCTTTCCGATTAAAGCTGGCAGCTTTAATATTTTTTTTCGTTCCCGTCGCCTAAAAAGCCATAAATCGCTAATAACCACCTTCCTTCAAAGGTTATTTGCACGATTTTTGCCATATACACTGGCGCTCTGCGGCCTAATCTGTCTTATAACTTATGAAAATATTGAAAAAATATTTAGGCTTCATATTTTTTATAAGTATCCTGATCTGCTTTTCCGGGATGCATAGTTATGCCCAAACTGTATACGATTGGACTGGTGCGACCAGTAATGATTGGACTGTTGCTTCTAACTGGCAGGTGGGCGGTTTAACAGCAACGGTTTATCCCGGGCAGGCATCTTCAACTGATGTTGCTGATTTCGGTGTAAATTATGGCTATTCTACTCATTTTCAACCCAGCTTACTTAGCGGCAGCATCACCATCGGTTCGCTTAACATGGGCGATAACAAAATACCGGCCGTGCCAAGCGGGGCACCAAATCCCACTTACTCAATAGTTCTAACCATAAACGGGGCATTAAATATCGGCGGGGCATTTACGCAAATGCATTCCACCGGAGGCACCGCAGGCACAGGTAGCTCGTATTATGGGCGGGCTATTTCCAATCGGCTGGCTGGTACCGGGACTATGACATGCGGATCGTTTACTCTTGGCGATAGTACAGTACCTTCAGCAAGCAATGTAGTGAACACAACGCAATTCAAAATTGGCGGCGGCTCAACTCTCATTATAACCGACTTAGGTGACTTCACTCTTTATTCGCCGGCAAGTAAAGATGGCAGCACCAATATAATAAGTATCAATGACCCCGAACTGTCATTTGCATCAGGAACATTGAATGTTTACGGCCAGATAAAAGTGACAAACGTTAGTACTCCATATATTGCGAGCGGTTTTTATGTGCCGCTGGACTTTTTTTCCATGGACCTTTTTACCAATGCAGACAGTCCTGTGCTAAACTTATATAATGCAAATCCCCTAAGCATACAAACCGGTGCCGTGCAGAATAGTGTCGATTTTTACCAAGTAGTTTTCACCGGCGGTACAGGAACAGCTACTGTTAATTTCGCAGGTATGGGAGCAACACAAGAAATTCTTATATATAAGGGCACGGCCGGAACTATTTATAATTATATCGATCATACCCCAAGCGTTTATCAAAATGTTACGTTTTCGGGCGCAGGAACCAAATCGGCAACCCTACTTGCAGCTGCAGGTACATTTTCTGTTGCAGGAAACTTTACCCTTGCAGCCGGGACAGAGACTGTAGACATTTCTGCAAATAACCCAATATTGACTATTGGCGGAAATTATTCTTCAGCCAGTGGTACCACACTGCTTAAAAGCAATGCATCAGCTTTGACGATACCGGGTACTACAACCAACGGTGGCACCTTTACTCATTCCGGCGGCGCTCCTATTACCTTTACCGGTGCATTTACAAACACAGCTACCGGTACTTACAACCAGACCGGAAGCAGTACAGTTACAGCAAGCAGCACCACAAGCAATACCGGTACTTATAATCAATCCGGAACTGCTCTTGCCACTTTTACCGGTGCAGTTACCAATACCGGGACTATCAATCAAACCAGTACCGGTAACATTTTATTTTCAGCTGCTTTTAATAACTCGGGTTCGGCATCGATATTTTCCCAAACCGGCGGCGGAACCTCAACCTTTACAGGCGCGGCAACGAACGATGGCAAAATTATCCAGAACAGCACAGGTACACTTACGTTCCCCAATACCTTTAGCAACACGCTAAGCGGATCATTATTTACTTTGACAACAGGTACTACCAATTTTACAAATTCATATAGTAATAGTGGTACGTTTATGCAAACCGGGGGTACGGTTAATTTTAATCAGCCAACAACACAAGCTTTAACAGACAACAGCACAGGAGGTACTACCTTCAGTAATGTGTTTATGAAAAACGGCGGCACGCAAACCATGTCGGGCACGGGCCAGTTTTACGTTTCAGATTTGGGCTTATTGAATGTGACCAACAGCACCACGCTTAATGTAAATAATAGCACCTCGGTTCCGGCAAGCAGTGTGTTAACCCTGCTGTCAGATGCAAACGGTTCGGCTACTGTAACTCCACTTGGGACCAGCACTACCGTTACCGGCACTATTACCGGCAATGTAAATGTACAGCGTTTTATAACCGGCGGGCCGGATATATTTGGCGGCAATAGCTGGAGAGGCTACCGCTTGCTATCTTCGCCGGTATATACTGCTACATCAACGGACGGCTTTAGCAATAAAATTTACAGCATTAATTACCTGCTAAATAATACTTTTTTAACCGGTACCAGTTTTGCAACAACGGCTACCAGCAAATCCGGCAACCCTACCTTATACCTGTACCGCGAAAATTTAATACCGCAGTTCACCACATTTTTGAACAGTAATTACCGGGGCATCGGTGATATTAGCGCCGCCCCAAATTATACGATCGATCTCGACAGCCCGCCGTCATTTTACATCCCCATTGGTAACGGCTTCCTGTTCTTTTTCAGGGGCAGCCAGGCAACTGTAAACCCTTTTACCACTACTACTATTCCGCTCTCGGCAACAGTAAGCGCCACCGGCACACTCAACCAGGGCACAATAAATGTGGTTAATTGGTTTACCCCGGGCAGTCCTAACTTGCTTTGGACTTCTAATCCAGGCGACCCGAGCCAGGGCTTTAACCTGGTGGGAAACCCTTACGCCAGCTCGATAGACTGGGATAAATTTAGTAACACCGATAATACAGCGGGGATATATGGTTTCGATGTAAGCAATTTCATCTATATGCTTCATCCGGGAGGAGCCGCAGGCGCGGGCAACTATGCTATTTATACCGGAGGCGGGATCGGCGGTACAAATGGCGGGAACAATGTTATACCCAGCGGGGTGGGCTTTTTTGTGCAGGCGGGCGACCCAACGGCTACGCTAACTTTTACGGAAAGCGCAAAAGTAAATACGCAGGTAACAGGGGACAACTTATTTTTGAGCAAACGAATTCCAACGACTACTGTGAAAATGCTGCGCTTGCAGTTGGCGCTCGATTCAATTCATTCAGATGAAACGATCATCGCCTTCAACAACCAATCCAAGTCCACTTTTATACCTTCCGAAGATGCCCGCTATAAAACGGGAACAGGAAAAGTAACCCTGGCCAGCTTATCCAGTGATAACGTACAGATAGCTATAAACCAAATGCCGTTGGCTTTAAGAGGTGATACCATTAAACTACAGGTGGGCGCAACTGCGAGCGGTACTTATAGCTTAAAGATAAACGCTTTAAAGGGTATACCCCCAATTTATAGCATCTGGCTAAAGGATGCTTTCACCAAAGATTCGGTAAACATGCGTACTACCGCAAGTTATAGCTTTGCCATCAATACAGCAGATTCGACTACTTTCGGTTCCAAACGCTTTACGTTGTTGGTGGTGCAGGATCCAAATTTGGCCTACAAACTGGTAAGTTTTGATGCTGTAAAGGCAGGTGCCAATAATAAACAGGTACAATTGACCTGGAAAACCCAAAACGAACAAAATTATACCAATTTCGTTGTTGAACGCAGCAACAATAATGGTAAGTCTTTTGATGCGATTGGCGGAACGGTCATCTCATCTAGTGCAGGCTCTTATAGCCTGTTAGATAAGGACCCGCTGAAAGGCGACAACCTGTACCGCCTAAAACAGGAAGACATTAACAGCACTACCACCTATTCAAATATAGTTGAGGTTGATTTTAACAGTAATAATGGCTTAGCAGGGTGGCTAAGCTGTTATCCTAATCCCGCCTTTAATAATATCCATTTAAGTTTTGATCCCAAGAGCCCGGGGCATACTACCTATAACGTTAAAGTAACCAACAGCAGCGGTATGATAGTAAGATATGCCGTAATAACAGAACCCAACTGGCAGGCAAATATCAGCAACCTGCTCATCGGCACCTACCTAATACAGGTAACAGATAAGAAAGATAACAGCGTGGTGGGGCAAGCAAAATTTGTAAAACTGTAGGCGGGAATAATCAGAAACAATTTAATTGCGATACCGATGGGCCGGCCTGAGAAATCAGGCCGGCTTTTTTTATATCTATATTTTTGATAAATGATACTGCAAATTTTAAACACCGGCTTCCGAATGTGTCTAAATAACGCAAAATACGAAAAAATAAGCATTTTGTAATAATAACTATTACTTAATTTTTAACTATTACATAGTTTCGTTGACAAATATTTAATTAAATGTACTACACTTTAATTAAAAAGAAATAACAAATTGGTAACTAAAGATTTAATGTTTCGTAAAAGGTTATTATTAATACTTAAAAGAAAAAACTGCATACGCAGGATGAAATTTTAGGTATTTTATTTATAACTAATTGTTTTGAAGAGAATTGCGTTGTATTTGGGGGCTTTATTAAGCCCATTATTATATGTTCCCGGTGCTATTGCACAAACTACTCCAACAGTGCCCGCCGTATCTATTTGCGGTGCTGGTACAGTAACCCTAACAGCCTCGGGCAGTACCCCGGCGGGAGGAACCTACAACTGGTATACCGCTGCGTTTGGTGGTACGTTGTTGCAAAGTTCAACCAGCGGCACATACACCGCCACTATCAGCGCCACCACCAACTACTATGTATCCTATACAAGATTTGGGACAAGCGCCCGAAGGGCAGTGACAGCGACAGTAAACGCTGAACCTGTGATATCAACCGTGCCAAGCAGCCCTACAGCAAGTTTTTATCTTTCTTATGCATTTTCAGGCAATGCAAATGATGGGTCCGGAAACGCAAATAATGGAACCGTGCAAAATGCGGCGCCACTGACATATGATCGCTTTTCCAATGCAAATAGTGCCTACAGTTTTAACGGCTCAAATCAGTATATTTCTACTACTACCGCTTCCGCTTCACCAGGCCCGCAAAATTTTTCCATCAGCGTTTGGTTCAATACTACTAACGCCGGCGGAAAACTGGTGGGGTATGGATCTTCAAAAACCGGTTCAAGCAGCATGTACGACCGGCAGATATACATGTCCAATTCGGGCCAGATCTATTACGGTATTTATCCTAATGCAGTAAAAACGATCAATACAACAGCATCTTATGATGATGGCAACTGGCACAATGCAGTGATTACTACCTCGACCACAAGCGGATCCAGTTTATATGTAGATGGGGTATTGCAAGCATCAGATGCAACCATGACCACTTGCCAATCATACGGTGCCAATGGCTACTGGCGTGTTGGTTATGATAACTTAAGCGGATGGACCAATGAGCCCAGCGACTATTATTTTGACGGATCGCTGGATGATATAGCGATTTATAAAAGCTCACTTACCGCTTCACAGGTTTACTCGCTTTACGGCGCGGGCAGTTCGCCTGTATGCGTTGGGGACCCGCTCACTTTACAAGTAAATACTGTAGCCGGTGCAACTTACTCGTGGAGCGGCCCCAATGGCTACACCTCCACGTCACAAAATCCAACAGTATCAAATTCGGCCACAGCGGCTATGGCCGGTACTTACACCTGTACGGTAACCACCACCGCCACAGGTTGTACATCAACCATTACAGCAACTGCGGTAGTAAACCCATTGCCATCGGCAACTTTTACAGCTACTTCATTAGTAAATGTAAACAGCAATGCCACTATAACCTATACCGGGACCGATCCCGCTACATCAACCTATACCTGGGATTTTAATGGCGGCACGCCGTCAACGGGCACGGGCCAGGGGCCATTTTCGGTGCAATGGTCAACAGCCGGCGTTAAAACTTTAACACTCACGGTCACTAATGCCAACGGTTGTTCCACAAGTTCGACCCAAACGGTTACCGTGAATACGCCTGCTTATGGCAACTATACCTTTAGCAAGGTGGTCACCTTAAATACTACCTCACTGGGGATAACATCAAACCTGACAAATTTCCCGGTGCTGCTTAGTATTACAGATCCCGATCTGATCATTTCTGGCGTTTGCACGGATAAGCTAACCACGCCAAACGGGCCTAATTATGATTTTGCCTTTGTAAGCGGCGGAACAGAACTTTATTATCAGGTTGAAAGCTACAACCAAACAACCGGCACCTTATTAGTATGGGTGCAAATACCCTCATTAACTTACGCAACCAACAATTCTATATATTTTTACTACGGTTCGCCCTCGCCCACTGTAACACATAACACAGCATTTTTTAATAACACCTGGGCCAGCGATTATAAGGCGGTATTTCACTTTAATGAAACCACTTATACCGGCAGTGTAACCGACGGTACGTCTAACGGGCACACTGGTACAGCCAATAATATGACCTCGGCCAACCTGGTAACGGGTAAGATCGGTACAGCTTATTCATTTAACGGTTCCAATACAAGTGTTAGTTCAAATGCGGTAACGATAACAGGAGCTTTCACCATTTCGGCCTGGGTTAAGTTAGCCACGGTAGGTGTCGATCAAAAAATAATGACTAACCAAACTAGTGTGGGCAGCACTTCAGGCGGCTATAAACTGGGAATATTTAATAACAGCATTCCCGAAACAGAATCGGGGACGGCTATTGATAGGGGCTCAACCCCGACGCCTACTGCATTTACTACCGGTACCTGGCATTATGTACAAGGTGTTTACTCGGGAACGACTTTGAGTACTTATGTTGATGGCACACAATATGAGGTTTTTAATACTACTAACAACCCGTCCTCCACAAACCCGTTTTATATCGGTGTTGGTGAAGGTGGCGCCCAATACTTTTTAAACGGGATAATTGACGAACCACGTGTATCAAACGTTGCCAAAACAGCCGACTGGATCAAAGCTGAGTATGTGGATCAGGGCAACCCGGTGTCGTTTACCAGCGTGGGCACAACAAGCACTATTGCTTTGGCCAATGCCGCTTCAACACCCGGGGCATTAACTTATACCTGGACAGGCGGAGCAGGCACTACAGATCCAACCAATGCTAATAACTGGAATAATACCACTGCTGGAACAACTAACCAGTTGCCGTCGTTTGCAGGTAGCACAACACTTGTCATTCCTGCAGGTTTAAGCTTTTATCCCGCATTAACGGCGAACGAAAGCATATACGGCTTAACAATTGCCAATGGCGCTTCATTTAGTCTGAACGGGCACACATTAAGTGTAGGATGCAATATTTATAACAGCTCAGGCGGCCAGATACTCTATGGAAGCAGCAATACCTCGGGTATTACCTGGAACGGATCAGCAGCAACACAAACTTACACTGGTACTAATACCACCAATACTGCACAATTAGGGTCCATGACCATTAATAACAGTGCCGGCGGTACGGTAACGTTAAGCGGCGGACCTGTGGATATTTACAGCTCGCTGAATTTAACAAAGGGGAACCTAGTGATCAGCGCCTCTCCTACTGTGCTGACATTAAAAAGCACTGCTACACAAACGGCTAATGTAACCGCAATAACAAGCGGCTACACCATCACCGGGAATGTAAGCGTTGAACGCTATATCACTGGCGGGGCTTCTATTTATCGCGGTTACCGGTTGTTTTCTTCACCTGTTTATTCGACCACGGTGGGTACCAATAACGTTTATAGCATCAATTACTTAAAAAATTCAATATACCTCACAGGCACTTCTATATCGGGAGGTTTAGACAATACTGTGGCAGCTAATCCCACCATATATTTATACCGGGAGAATATGATTCCGTTATATACAACATTTTTAAACAGCAACTTTAATGGGATCAATAACATTAATTCGTCTCCTGCCTATTCTATGGACGATGCCACCTACACGTCGATAAATATCCCGGTTGGTAACGGCTATCTTTGTTTTTTTAGAGGCGACCGGTCGGTAAAAACTTTTGCACAGGAAACCGTAACCACTTACGTTCCCCAATCTGCCACGCTTAGTACCACCGGTACGCTAAACCAGGGACAAATTGCGGTAAGAGACTGGTTTACCCCTGCTGTAAATACGCTTAGTTATACATTTGCTTCACCTGCCGCAACACGTGGTTATAACCTGGTTGGTAATCCGTATGCCTGTGCTATAGATTGGGAAACTTTTCAAACCAGTACAACCACAACGGGTATTTATGGTACGTCTGTAGGCAATTCTATCTATGTTCTCGACCCTGTTAGCCATAACTATGGTGCCTATATTAAAGGTAATGCAGGTGTGGGTACAAACCATGCATCCAACATTATCACCAGCGGGCAAGGGTTTTTTATTGTAACATCTTCTGCATCTGCCCAGCTTATTTTTAATGAATCGGCTAAGACCAATACACAAGTTACCGGTACGCAGCTACTGTTTGCAAAAAAGACCGATGCCCTGGCAGCTAATAAATACCTGCGTTTGCAAATAGGAATGGATTCTGTTAATACCGATGAAATATTGATCAGGTTTAATGATACCCTTAAGGATCAAAAATATACCGAAGCAATTGATGCTGCCTATAAATCTGGACAGGGTAAAGTAAGCCTATCGAGCTTTTCCAGCGATAACATGGCTTTGGCCATCAATACAGTTCCGTTCCCTAAACAGACACAGGAAAAGATCAACTTAAACGTCACGGGCCCCGGTGATGGTGTCTATTCACTGAATTTGAAGGATATCGTGGGCGTTCCGGACTTATATGATATCTGGCTTATAGATAATTATAAAAAAGATTCGCTGGATATAAAGCACAATAACGTTTACAGTTTCAATATGTATAAAAGCGACACTAACAGCTACGGAGCTAAACGTTTCTCGCTTATTTTCAGGCAGAATCCAGCCCATGCTTACCGCCTGCTTAGTTTCTCAGCGACAAAAGTTGATGGAACAGTAAGTGCATCGCGACAAGTGCAACTAAACTGGACCACTGAAAACGAAGAGAATTATACCAATTTTACGGTTGAGCGCAGTACGGATGGTGGCAAAACTTACCAGGTGGCAGGAACTGAGACAGCATCGGGACAAGGCAATTACAGCCTGGCAGACAAATCACCGGGAGATAACAATTTATATCGCTTGCAGTCGGAAGATATCAATGATAACATAACTTTCTCCTCGATAGTTCTGATAGCTTATACTAACACGGGCGACAACCTGGTACAAAATAATATTGATATTTACCCTAACCCCGCCAAGTCCATTATCAATTTGACGATTAAAAATATTACCGCTACAGGCGATACTTATAACATACTCATCACAAATAGCTCCGGCTTAATTGTTAAACAAGCCAACTCGCAACAAACAACATGGCAAACTAACGTAGCCGGCCTGCTGCCAGGCACATATATGATCAAGGTCATTAGTCAGAAAGATCAGAAAATCATCGGGAGTATGAAGTTTATTAAACTCTAACACGCCCAAAATCGTATCTATTTCTCAACATATTAACATTTGTTGGGCCGACATTATTTGTTGCTCACAAGTGTCCAATCCTATGTAGTAATCATAGGTTAATATTATTAATCTATAAATATTATATTATTTATAGATTAATAATTATAGTCTACTTTACTTAAAACGAAATACCTCGTTGTGCCTTAGACCCTTATGTTTCCGTAGATTGCAATAACTTATAGTTTAAGGCAAAAAAAATCACAGGAAAAAATACTTAACTTCGAATCCGAATACCAAAAACCGTGCTTTTTTGAAAAGGATATTATTGTATTTTGGGGTACTATCTTTTCTATATTTAGGTATTACCCCCGCTTCGGCACAAGCCCCTGATATTTCCTATAGCACTCCCACCAATGTTTATACCACAGGGAGCGCAATAGCCACTTTGACGCCTACCAATGCTGGCGGGGCCGTACCGGCAAATGTATATTCAACGGTAACAACCTATGCCGGTACCGGCACAGCCGGAAGAGCAAACAACACCCTTGCAACATCTACTTTTACTACGCCGAGGTGGACCACTATTGCCTCCGGCACTATGTATTGCGCTGATGCAGGGAATAATGAAATAAGGAAATTATTGGCAGGTGGTGTTACTTTATTTGCAGGGAATGCAGCCGCAGCTACCGGGTCAGCCAATGGCGTTGGGAACGCCGCCAGCTTCAACGGCCCGTATGCTATCACAAATGACGGGGCGGGTAACCTGTATGTTGCCGATGTAAATAATAATTGCGTCAGGAAGATAGTTATCGCCACCGCCACTGTATCAACTATTGCCGTCGGGCTTAACGCTCCGGCAGGTATTGTTTATGACCCGGTAAACAATGTGCTTTATATCACTAACAGCGGCAACCACGATATTATAAAAATGACCACAGCGGGTGTCTATTCAGTATTTGCGGGGACGGGGGTTACCGGTTCAGCAGATGGGACAGGTACCGCAGCCTCATTTAATACACCAAATGGCATAGCTATCGATGCTTCAGGGAATGTATTTGTCGCTGATCAGAACAACCAGGAGATCAGGGAAATAACGCCGGCCGGGGTTGTAACAACTTTCGCAGGCAGTACTACTGCCGGGTCAGCAGATGGTACCGGCACAGCAGCCACATTTAACACGCCAAGCGGCCTTGACCTGGATATTTCAGGGAATATTTACGTTACAGACCGGGGAAACAACCTCATCAGGATGATAACGCCGGCCGGCGTTGTGACAACTGTAGCCGGCAGTGGGGCAGCAACGTTAACCAATGGTGTAGGCACAGCTGCAGCCTTTAACGCCAGCAGGGGAATTGAAGTTGACCAGTCTACAGGCGATATTTATATATCAGATTACAGCAATAACGTCATCCGCAAGATGATAGGGACTGGGTATAACATATATCCGACAACCTTGCCCACCGGGCTGACCTTCAATAGATCCACCGGGACGATTTCGGGTATCCCTACCGCTACACAAAATGCCACCACTTATACTATTACCGGGTTTAATGTCGCCGGTTGCAGCAGCACCACGATCAGTATAGCGGTGGGACGTACAGTTGCCTGGACAGGCAGCAGTTCAACAGCCTGGGCAAGAGGCAGCAATTGGAGCACAGGCGCCCAACCGGGGGCAAATGATTCGGTCACCATTGGAGTTTCTAATTACATTAGGAATAGGCAACCGTCTATTACTGCAGCTGATGTTACCGTTAACTCATTAACTTTCGGGTCGGCCCACTCTGTTACTTTAACCCTTGCAGCCGGGAGAACCTTAACGGTTCAGGGCACTATGACCGTTAACACAGGCGCTGCACCGGTAATTACGGGTGGATCGGCTACAACGTCAATTGTTGATATGGCACCCGGATCTCTGGTGAGCGTTGTTGGCACAGGTGTACTAACCCTTAATTCACCATTGAATTTCACTTTACAATCAGACTCTACCGGCGATGCCTCTGTGGGACAGATCACGAGCACAAATTTTACCGGCACAGCTACCACTTCAATTAATGTAGAGCGTTTTATAACTGGCGGGCTCATCAAATACCGCAGTTATCGTTTAATATCGTCCCCGGTAACTTCCGGAAGCGGGGATTACACCATCAATTACTTAAAAAACTCAATTTATCTTACTGGTACCAGCACCAGCGGGGGATTTGATAACGTAGCAGCGGCTAACCCAACGCTATACATGTATAGGGAAAATCTGACGACCCCGTCAAGCTCCAGTTTTACAGGAAGTAATTTCAGGGGCATTAACAACATAACCACAACCCCGCTCTATGGCATGGATGATGTTACTTACCCTACAACAAACATCCCTGTAGGCAACGGCGTTTTATGTTTTTTCAGAGGCGACAGGTCTGTAAGAACTTTTGCCCAGGAGACTGTAACGAATTATATACCCCAAAGTGCTACTCTAACCACCAGTGGTACTTTAAATATTGGCAATGTTATGGTTAAAGCCTGGTTTGCTCCTGCCGTACCAACCCTTAGCTATACTGCGGCATCACCTGTTGCCGGTTTCAACCTGGTTGGAAACCCTTATGCATCAGCCATTGACTGGGATACTTTTCAAGGCACGTCATTAGCTACCGGTGGCATATACGGCACCTTTATAAATAGTAATACCATGTATATACTTGATCCGGCAAGCCATAATTACGGCGCTTATTCGGCAAATTCGGGCGGGGTTGGTACAAACAATGCAACAAATATCATATCCAGCGGGCAAGGTTTTTTTGTGAAAGCAACAAGCACATCGGCTCAACTTGTTTTTACCGAATCAGCAAAAACAAGCTCCCAAAATACCGGTTCCAACCTAACCATGGCAAAGCGGACAAGCCTGGCGATGGCAAAGCCTAATTTAGCTAATAACCAATATTTTCGTTTAAGATTAGCCAAAGACTTGATCAATGCTGATGAAACAATGATCCGCTTTAATAAACAGGCGAGTACGAATTTCGATGCAACATTGGATGCTATTTACCAACCGGGCTTCGGCAGCGTCAGTTTATCAGGTCTTACAAGCGATAAAGTTAAATTTGCCATTGGCACCGTACCATTGCCAGGGCTGCAACAAGAAAGCATCGCTTTGAATGTAAATGCCAGTACGGATGGTGTGTATAGTTTATCGTTAAAAGACATAGTTGCTGTACCCCAATTATTTGATGTATGGCTGATAGACGCCTACAAAAAAGATTCGTTGAACCTCAGGCAAACTAAAACTTATAGCTTTAACATTTACAAAAGTGACAGCGCCAGTTTTGGTTCCAACCGATTTAGCCTGGTCATCCGGCAAAACCCCGCTTATGCCTACCGGCTGTTGAATTTCACAGCACAAAAGCTTGAGAATGCAAGGCAGGTGCAAATTAACTGGAATACTGCTAATGAAGGGGCCTACACCAATTTTACGGTGGAACGCAGCATCAATGGCGGTAAAACATTTGATGTGCTGGGCAACATTTCAGCAACAGGAGTAAGCCGCTACAGCATGGTGGATCCAAGCCCGGTAGTGGGTCAAAACCTTTACCGGCTGAAACAGGTCGACATCAATAGCATTACCACGCTCTCGAGTGTTGTAAATATAGAATACACCATTATAAATAGCATTGTTGGCAACCGGCTCAGTATTTATCCCAACCCTGTGATCAACAACATTAGCCTTACTATCGGTGGGCAGACGACAGAAAATAATTTGTATAATATTAAATTCATGAGTAGCTCTGGCCTGGTAGTAAAACAGGTTACATCCACACAGCCTGAATGGCAAGGCAATGTAAATAACCTGCAGCCAGGCATTTACATTGTGCAGGTTTTGAACAGTAAAACCGATACATTGGTAGGGCAGACCAAATTTGTGAAATTGTAATATTACTTCTATTTACTACCACGTTTCGGTGCAGGTTACATGCTTTTCAAGCTAAAAGCTACAAATCGTCCCTACACTTACCGTTATTGTTCCGGGACATTAAAAAGGTGTATTTTTTTATACTTTTTCGCGAATTTATAACATGCTGTATATCAGCAGGCAACAAAAACCCACTTAATGTAACCTGCTTGTTTTGGGCCTTTCTGCGCTGAACTTATTTAAAAAACTGCCGTAAAAGATTAGCTAAAGTGCTGATAATCTACTTTGAAAGCGATATTACATAGGTTAATACTGATCGGGTTACTGCTGGTCGTAATTGTTGGGAAGGCTTATAGTGTGACAACTTATGACTGGGTAGGCACAACTGCGACCGCCGGAGTTTACAACTGGAATAATAAGTTAAACTGGCAGGTTGCCGGCGTTGCCGCTGCCACCATCCCCGGAGCTACAGATATTGTACAAATTGCCGTAAATTCGTTTACAAACAACCCCACAGTTACTGATGCAGAATCGTGCGCGTCAATTGTCTTCGGCACTTACGATAACTTTACCCTCACAGTAACCGGAACACTTACTGTTAGCGGTAATATCACCCAAAAAAATGACCCTAATTTTTATCAATATACCATATTAGCCGGGACGGGAACCATTACGTGCGGCAGTTTTACGCTTGGCGATAATACACAGCCCAACAGTGGTGTTGGCGCCGTAAACAACGTAAGCAGCCAGGTAGCCCTGTTAACCGTAAATGGCAACATTACCCTGAACGCTGTTGGAAACAGTACTAACGATGGTATTGAATATCCATATTTTTCGCTGGACGCAAACAAAATAACTTTGAATGGCCAGATAGTCACAACCACTTTTAGTAGTCCTTTATCGGGTGGTGTGGGTGACCCTAATTACCCTGGCCTCGGACTTTTCCAGATGGATAACAACGCTTCGGCATCAACACTGGAGCTAACGAACGCGAGTCCTATCCTGACACCAATTACCACTGGATTTACGATAGACTTTACCAATAATGGCACAGGGGCCGGAACTGTTATTTACGACGCCACAGCCGGAACGCAAACGGTTTATACCACCGGCACCACCGGCATCGGTATAAATAACTATAATTATGATTACCTGACTTTTAGTGGTGCCAGCAAGAAAACGGTTATTGGCGGAGCGCTCACCATCGGCAACGATTGGACAACAGGCGGAACCGGAGTTGTTGATTTAAGCACCAACAATCCTGTCGTAACCGTAACAGGCAACCTGGTAAACTCGGCTAATATTACGCAAGGCTCCGGGAACATCACTGTTACCAGCACACTCCAAAATAATTCAAGTACAATTACCCTTGGCTCCGGCGCACTTACGGTAAGCAATATCATGCAAATAAATGCAGGTACAGTAAGCACCAGCTCAGGAACAGTAACAATAGGGGGCATATTCCAAAATAATGCCGGAACATTGGCCTGTGGTTCGGGAAACGTTATATTTAAAGGCAGCTACACTAACAGCAGTACCTTTACCGCAGGAACCGGAGCTGTGTACTTTTCAGGCACATCACAAACACTTGTTGATAATGGAGCAACCGGCACAACGTTTAATAATGTAACCTTCAATTGCAGCGGAACAGCAACAATGGGCGCTGGCGTGGGTAATTTTGGCGTTTCGGCAACCGGCGTTTTAACAATGGTCAGCCCGGCGAAATTGGTTGCGGGAACCGCAGCTACCGGCTATTTAACCCTTAAATCTACCGCTGCAAGCTCGGCAACTATTGCAGCCATTTCAGGCACGTCCACTATTACAGGTTTTGTTAATGTACAACGTTACGTAACCGGCGGAAGCTCTACATACAGGGGTTATCGTTTATTATCATCGCCGGTATACGCCAGCACCGTGAGCAGTAATAATGTTTTTAGTGTCAATTATTTAAAGAACTCTATGTATGTCACCGGCTCCACGGGTGCTGGCGGCGGCTGGGATAAAACGGGAAATCCCACTATATATCTTTACCGTGAAAATATGGCGCCCGGCAATGGCAATTTCATTGTTGGAAATTTCAGAGGGCTCAATAACATTTCCGCTTCTCCGGGGTATCTGCTTGATAGTGAAGTAGGCACTTTTAACATTCCTGCGGGTAATGGCTTCTTATTTTTCTTCAGAGGCAACAGGAGCACTTCATTAGTAAGTAAAACTGTTTCGCCATTCACCGCGCCAGAAAACACTACGCTAACAACAAGTGGTATACTTAATCAAGGCCAAATAACGGTGCACGACTGGTACACTCCCGCGTCAGCAAATTTGGGTTATACAGTAATGGCCGGAAATGCTGCCGTAAGGGGCTTTAATCTCGTTGGCAACCCGTATGCAAGTTCAATCAATTGGGACCTACTTAATGCCGTGACCACAACTTCGGGTATTTATGAACAAGGCGTGAGCAATACCGTATATGTGTTTGACCCGGTAAGCAAAAATTATGGCGCTTATATTAAAGGCAGCGGTGGTGTGGGCACACATAATACCAGTAATATATTGCCAAGCGGCCAGGGATTTTTTGTGCAGGCAACTGCTGCCTCGCCAAGCCTGGTTTTTAATGAATCAGCCAAAATAAATACACAGGTTAGCGGAGGAGGGCTTCTGTTGGCTTTACACACTGATTTTGGTGTTGATATGGCTGTTAACAATGCAGTAAATCATTATCTCAGGTTACAATTAACAAAAGACTCTGTTAACACTGATGACATTCTCATTCGTTTTAATAATGACGCAGTAACAACTTATGATCAGAACGTAGATGCTGAATATAAGCCCGGGTACGGCATGGTAAATCTTTATAGCCTGTCAAGCGATAAGGTTCCTCTTGCGATCAGCCTCCAACCCTTTCCAAAAACAAGAGAGAGCATAGCATTATCGGTTAAAGCGTCTGCGAGTGGTACTTACCAATTACAGTTGAAAAAACTTGTTGCTATCCCGAAGATATATCGCTTAACGCTTGTAGATCAATATGCCAAAGACTCAGTTGATATGCGGGAAAGTTCCGACTACCGTTTTTCGATCGACCAAAGCGACACAACTACATTTGGGCCAAACCGCTTTAAGCTTAGCATTAGCGTAGACCCTGCTTACGCTTACAGCTTACTTAATTTCACCGCTGTGTCGTCCGAATCGGCAAAACAAGTGCAATTGAGCTGGAAGACCAAAAATGAAGATAACTTTACTTATTTTACTGTTGAAAGGAGTACTGACAATGGCAATAATTTTGAAGTTATTGGTGGAATGCAGTCCGACGGGAGCGGCGCATATGGCATGCCTGACACCCATCCCAGGGAGGGGACAAATCTGTACCGCCTTAAGCAGGTTGATATCAATAATAACGTTACTTACTCTAACGTGATCATGCTTGATTACTCGGGTTTAAGCAACACTGTTATTAATAGCAATAATATCAACGTATATCCCAACCCGGCGATAAATAGCATTAACCTTTCTATTACAGAACCGGCTGGCAGCCACGCTAATAACTACAATATACGCATAAGCAACAGCAGCGGGCTGATTGTAAAAAACATCACATCTGCACAACCCAGTTGGCAAGGGAATGTAAGCGATCTGCTTACCGGAACTTATGTTATACAGGTTATTAATACCCAGGATCAGAGCCTGGTAGGAAAAGCAAAATTTGTGAAACTTTAGTTTTATCCAATAAAAAAATCCCCTCCGCACATCGCACAGAAGGGATAATTAAAACAATAATATATAGAGGGTAATCTTTTTAAGATCTGTTTGGCCGGGTAAGCTGCAATTGGCCGATAATGCCATCAACCACTTTAGGCAGGTCATCAACATTCTTTTGAGGATTATTGTGCACCTCACCTACTCCATATCCGCGCCATACCACACGGCGTGTGTGTGTATCGATCAAATCGATAATGATAGTTCCTTCTTTATAATGTTCCTTACCGGTAGCAGTTGAACCTCCGTAATAAATAAAGGAAGAACCAAATCCATAGTAATATGGACGGTACCCCCAGCCCCAGCCAAATCCGGCCCCGAAACCGGGATAAAATCCACTACCATAATACGTAGGCGTATAAACTGTTTTGGAACCCGTACCCACCGTTGCGGTGTAAGTAACAAGCAAGTCCGGATTGTTTGTTTGCAGGTGTAATCCTTTCGAACTAAGTGAAGCTACAGCGGCATCTTTGATCTTCAGATCGGCTGTATTAGCAGCACGTGCATTGCTGGCTTTTCCTTGCGGCGGCAGCCAGGCAAATGAATGATACCCGCTCATGTTTGTTCTGTTTAGGCCCGCAGTGTAGTAATTGTAGCTGCTGCAGGCGGATAAACCAACAGTGATGAAGGATATAAGCGTAAGGTAGAATGATGTTTTCATGGCTATTTTCCTCGATATATTTTATTAGACTACTAAAAACAAAAAGGTTTAACCGGGAAAATATTTTTATGATAAATATTTTCCCACTATCGGCATACGCCTGCCCATACCGAACGCTTTTGGCGATACTCTAAGTATGGGGGGCGTTTGATATCGTTTATGTTCGGCAATGTTAACCAGGCGCAGCACACGGCGTACTGTTTTTTCGTCGAACCCCATCTTTATTATTTCGCCTGATGAACACCTGTTTTCGATGTACTGCATCAATATCGCGTCGAGTATATCATACTCAGGGAGCGAGTCGGTGTCCTTTTGATTGGGCCTCAATTCTGCTGAAGGCGGTTTAACTATCGTGTTTACCGGAATTATTTCGCGTTCGCGGTTAATGTACCGGGCCAGGTCAAACACTTGTGTTTTGTATACATCACCGATAACCGAAATACCACCGCACATATCGCCATAAAGCGTACCGTATCCAACGGCAGCCTCGCTTTTATTTGAAGTATTCAATAAGATATAACCAAACTTATTACACATAGCCATCAGTACCACCGCACGACTGCGCGATTGTATATTTTCTTCGGCAATGTTGAATGGCAAATTTTTGAATTGCGGGTGAAGGGTTGATTCAAATGCTTCTGTAATATGCCTTATCGGGACTATTTCATGCATACAACCCAGGTTTTTAACCAGGTCCTCAGCATCTTTTATGGAATGGTCGCTTGAAAACCGCGAAGGCAGTAAAACAGCCATCACATTCTGGGGCCCAAGTGCCTCGGCGGCTAAAGCACACACTACGGCGGAGTCTATCCCGCCGGACAATCCCAAAATAGCATTTTTGAATCCCGACTTATAAAAATAATCCCTGATACCGAGGACAAGCGCCTGGTGAATTTGTTCGATGTCGCTTTGCCTTTCTTGCCGCATAGTTGCAGGCTGCTGCAATTTTACTTCCGATTTGTTCTCCAGCGTATAATAGGCAACGCTTTCTTCAAAATAGGGCAATTCATCAACTAAAGCTCCCGTATTATCAAATACCAGTGACCCGCCATCAAATATCAGCTCGGTTTGCCCTCCCACATGGTTAACATAGAAAAGCGGCAATTGGTAACGTTTTGCATTATCGCTTAGGATACTGATACGCTCTTCGTCATGGTTATAAGCAAACGGCGATGCCGCGATATTGATCATTACATCCGGGTTTTCTTTGATTAGCACGTCCATCGGGCGTGTAATGTATAAAGGGTTTTCGATTGTATTCCAAAGATCCTCACATATCGTCAGCGCTATCCGGTGCCCTTTAAAGTCGATGCATTTAAAAATAGTTGACGGTTCAAAATAGCGGTATTCGTCAAATACATCGTAATTAGGCAGCAGGGCCTTATTTACGATGGCCTTTACTTCGCAATTCTCAATAAAATAAGCTGAGTTATTCAATTCCTTTCCTTCTGGATGATGGTTATAGGTCGGCAATCCAATAATACAGGCCATATCGATACATTCAGCCGCTATCTTTTTTACGGCTTCATCGCAGAGACCGATAAACTCTTTAAATTCTAAAAAATCCCGGGAAGGGTAGCCGCAAACGCACAATTCAGCAAACACAACAAGGTCGGCGCCACGGTCTTTTGCCTGGTTTATTTGACCAATAATTTTTGCGGTATTTGATTCAAAATTACCAACGTGATAGTTAAGCTGTGCCAGGGCGATCTTCATATAAGGGACGATAACAATTTGCTTTCGGTAATGCGGATTAAAAAATTAATTTTGCTAAAACAACAAAAATGGCCTTTTATCCACGCTGTGCAAAGCAAATTTACCTAATTTTTCTGACGACTGTGCTATTGACCGCCTGTGGGCACTCCAAAAAAGTGGATGTAAGCAATATTGACGTCAAAGTGACTATCGAACGCTTCGACCACGACCTGGAGGCCATGCGCACTAAACCGATGGTTGCACAGGCTGCTTACATGCAAAAAAAGTACGGCGCTTTTTATAATGATTTTATGGAGCGCATTATCCAGGTGGGAACGACCAGGGATACAAGTTATCTCAAAACCCTGCATGAAATACTCGTCGCCGGGCCATACAATGATGTAAAGCACGAAGTGGATTCAGTATTTCCGAACCTTGACAAAGAAAACGAAGAACTAACAGATGCCTTTAGACATATCAAATACTATTACCCAAAGAAAGCTTTACCAAAGTTATATGCTTACTTCTCGGGTTTCCAGGTGGGAAGAGCTAACGGGAGCGGTTACTTTGGCATAGGGCTTGACTTTTTTTTGGGTGCGAATTCAAAATTTTATACCGCCGCCGCCATAACCGAACTTTTTCCGCATTATATATCCCGCAGGTTTACGCCCGAAAATATTGCACCGCGTGTGGTTGAAGGAATAGCGCGTGACGATATGTTTCCTGAAAGTGACCAGGATAAGTCGCTGCTGTCAAAAATGGTTTATAACGGTAAGATATTGTACTATATGGATAAGATATTACCTGACGCGCCTGATTCGCTCAAAATAGGTTATACTCCCAAACAGGTTAAATGGTGTACTGATTTTAAAGCACAGATATGGGGCTATTTTTTGGAGGAAAACCTGCTTTACGAAACCGACTATAACAAAATACAAAAATACCTGGGCGAGGCCCCTTTTACCCCGGGTTTGGGGGAGAAGAATGATGCGCCGCCAAGGCTGGCTATTTGGACGGGATGGCAGATCGTAAGAGAATATATGGACAAGCACCCCGACGTTACGTTACAGCAATTAATGGCCGACAATGATGCGCAAAAAATACTAAATGGCTCGAAATACAGACCGAAATAGAGATTAGTTAATTAGTGATCAGAGATTAGTTGCTTCGGTTTTAAAATAAAAAAAACGTACTGAATGATCAGCACGCTTTTATATTTATGGTTAGATGAGGACTATTTTAGAATTGCGAAGATGGCTTTCAAGGCAACCAATACGCCCAGTACCAACAGGATGTTGGCAACACAGTTGTAAAAAAATGGGTGCCCGGAAGATGGGTCAGCCGCAAAACGGAAATATACGCCTACAATGCCAATAACAATGGCTACAACTAGTAAAAGGTAATGGCGTTCGTCGTTTGCTTCTTCTGTTCTGTTCATATTCTTTTTTGTATTGAAATATTTAGGACAAAAATATAAATTATTTGATGATTACACAGATTATTTTGTGATTTCACCGATTTAATCTGTGTAATAGTAGCCAATCTGTATAGTCATAATTCAACAAAAAAGGCCTCTCTTTTACAGAGAAGCCTTCAAAATATTTAAGTTGATACTGATCAATTCGCCGACAAGGCTGCCGCACCGCTCACGATTTCGGTAAGCTCAGTAGTGATAGCTGCCTGGCGTGCCTGGTTGTAAGAAAGCTTTAATTGTTTCAGCAACTCGCCTGCGTTATCAGTGGCTTTATCCATAGCCGTCATACGTGCACCATGCTCAGAAGCATGTGAATCCAATACTGCTTTGTAAAGCTGCGTCTTGATATTTTTTGGTATTAATTGTGCCACAATTTCTTCCTGCGATGGCTCCAGTATGTAATCCACCAAGTGGGTTGTATCTACTTTCTTTTCTGATTTCGGCACAGGCAACAATTGTTCGGTGGTCAGGATTTGTACAGCGGCATTTTTAAACTGGTTATAAACCAATTCAACCCGGTCATATTCACCTTTCAAAAAGCCCTCCATGATCGCTTCCGTTATTTTGGAGACATTCAGGAAATTAAGCTCATTGAACAACTCGTTGTTATCACCGATCACATTGTATTTGCGGCGCTGATAGTATTCCTGTCCTTTTTTACCGATACCGATAACAGAAACATTACCCGCTTTATATTGCGCGTTGTATTTTTCTGATACCAGCAGATTGGCTGTTTTAATGGCGTTCATGTTAAAAGCGCCCGCCAAACCACGGTTAGAGGTAACAACTACGATCAATACTTTAGTAGGCTCGCGCTCCTGCAAAAACGGAGATGAACCATCTTCCAGGCTTGCAGAAAGATTGGCCAGCATTTCCTTTAGCTTATTGGCATAAGGACGCAACTGTAAAATAGCATTTGTAGCCCGCTTCAACTTAGCCGCCGAAACCATTTTCATAGCCTTGGTGATCTGCTGAGTTGAGCTTACCGACGCGATCCTGTTTCTTACTTCTTTTAAATTAGCCATTCTTTAAATGTGCAAATTTCAGATGTGCAAATGTGCGGATGGCACATAGCCCATTCATTTAATTATTTTATATTTTGATGTAGATATACATTTGCACATCCGCACATTTGCATATCTGCACATCAATTAATACTTCCCTGCCAGTTCTTTAGCTACTGTTTCCAGTACGCCTGTAATTTCGTCATCCAGTTTACCGGCTTTTAAAGCGGCCAGTATTTTAGGGTGACGCATTTCTAACTGCGAGGTATATTCAACTTCAAATTCTTTGATCTTATTGATAGGCACGTTGCGCATCAGGTTTTTAGTACCTGCGTAAACAATTGCTACCTGTTTTTCAACCGTTACCGGTGAGTATTGGCCTTGTTTCAGGATCTCAACGTTACGTGCACCTTTGTCGATTACGTTCTTGGTAGCGGCGTCAAGATCTGATCCGAACTTTGAGAAAGCCTCCAATTCGCGGAACTGGGCCTGGTCCAATTTTAAGGTACCGGCAACTTTCTTCATTGATTTGATCTGCGCGTTACCACCTACACGTGATACCGAGATACCTACGTTAATAGCCGGACGAACACCTGCGTTAAACAGGTTCGATTCCAGGAATATCTGGCCGTCTGTGATCGAAATTACGTTGGTTGGGATATATGCGGATACGTCACCAGCTTGCGTTTCGATGATAGGCAATGCGGTTAACGAACCACCGCCTTTTACGATACCCCTGATGGATTCAGGCAAATCATTCATCGACTTAGCGATCTCATCATTCTGGCTGATCTTAGCGGCACGCTCTAACAAACGGCTGTGCAGGTAAAATACGTCACCAGGGTAAGCCTCGCGGCCCGGTGGACGACGTAATAATAATGATACTTCGCGGTAAGCAACAGCCTGTTTTGACAAGTCATCATAGATGATCAAAGCAGGGCGCCCGGTATCGCGGAAGTACTCGCCAAGTGCAGCTCCTGCAAATGGTGCGAAGAACTGCATTGGCGCAGGGTCGGCAGCGCTGGCGGTTACTACGATGGTATAGGCCATAGCGCCGTTTTCTTCCAGTGTACGAACGATGTTCGCAACTGTCGAAGCTTTCTGGCCGCAATCCACATAGATACATATTACCGGCTCGCCGGCTGCATAAAATTCTTTCTGATTGATAATGGTATCGATACAAACGGCAGTTTTGCCTGTCTGACGGTCACCAATAACCAGCTCACGTTGTCCGCGACCGATCGGGATCATCGCATCGATAGCTTTGATGCCTGTTTGCAGAGGTTCGGTTACCGGCTGACGATAAATTACTCCCGGTGCTTTACGCTCCAAAGGCATTTCGTAAGTTTTACCGCTGATAGGGCCTTTACCATCAATTGGTGCACCCAGGGTGTTAACCACGCGGCCAAGCATGCCTTCACCAACATTGATGGAAGCAATTTTTTGGGTACGTTTTATCGTATCACCTTCTTTTACACCATCTGATTGCCCAAGCAACACAATACCTACGTTATCCTCTTCCAGGTTCAGTACGATACCCTGTAACCCTTTTGCGAATTCAACAAGCTCGCCTGATTGCACCTTTGTTAATCCGTAAGCGCGGGCAATACCATCGCCCACCTGTAGTACAGTGCCTACTTCTTCTAATTCAGATTCTGACTTGAAGCCCGATAATTGCTGGCGCAAAATTGCTGATACTTCGTCTGGTCTAACCTCTACCATTTTTTATTTATTTAGCGTTTTGTTATTAATTTATTGACTTATGCCGTGGGCAAAATCGCTTTTCAATTGTCTTAAACTATTTGATATACTGGTATCCACCTGCCGGTCGCCAATGGTAAGTACAAAACCACCTATAAGGTCGGCATCAACTTTAGTGTGCAGTTCAATTTTGCCACCGGTTGTCGCTTCCAATTCAGCCTTTATTGTCTTTTTATTTTCTTCGGACAATGGAGATGCTGAGGTTACATAAGCCCTGGCAATGTGTTTGATAACATTATACTGGTTGATGAATTCCTTTGATGTTTCATACAAAACACCCGCACGGCTCTTATTTACCATGATCTTAAAAAAAGAATCAGTAACCTTATTGATCTTGCTTCCAAAAATAACTTCCAGTATCCTGATCTTACGGGCATGGCCAATAATAGGGTTTGCCAAAACAGCCTGTAACTCGTGATTGGCTCTTAATGTTTGCGAAAAAAGTTCCATATCCTTCTTGATCTCTTCGAGGGCTTTTTTCTCCCCGGCAAGGTCAATAATTGATTTGGCGTACCTGGTTGCAACTGTTAATTCAGACATATTTTTTCGAGTCGTGAGATTTGAGATGTGATTTTGAGAACCTTCTTGTCTCATATCTCACATCTAATGTCTCATATCTATTTTAAATTCACTTCTTTCAACAGGTCAGTTACTAAAGCGTCCTGCTTTTTCTGATCTTCAAACTGCTTACGTAATATTTTTTCGGCGATCTCGATCGATAAATTAGCTACCTGGTTTTTTACGTCAGCCATAGCAATAGCCTTTTGATTTTCTATCTCGATACGTGCCATTTCAATCATGCGTGCACCTTCAGTTTGAGCTGAAGTTTTTGCTTCGTTAACGATCTGGTCCTTCATCTGGCGGGCTTCGCGTAAAATAAGATCACGTTCAATACGAGCCTGTTTAAGCAGTTCATCGTTTTCGCTGGTCAGGCGTGCCATTTCATCCTTGGCAGCTTCAGCCATTGAAAGTGCACTTTCAATCGATTTTTCGCGTTCGCTGATAGCGGCTAAAATCGGCTTCCAGGCAAACTTGCCCAATATGAATATCAATATTGCAAAGCAGACTGTTGTCCAGAAAACCAAACCAATATTAGGAG